>NZ_FOHZ01000007.1 GCF_900111555.1 Marinobacter segnicrescens | reverse complement strand
TAAGAGCTCTGTACCTTGGACAAGTTTTTCGCGACCGTGCCCGGGGCGATGAGCCCGGCGGTGGCCGGCCCCGAGCCGGTCTCTGTGGAGCCAAAACTGTTAACGTAAGGTGCATCCAGAAGCCGGGTGACTTCGGCGATCTGGTGCAGCGGCACCAGGTCAGCCATACAGCCGCAGGACTTCACACTCGACGGCTGTATACCGCCACGTCCCATGGCCTCTATGAAAGACTCGATCATGCCCGGCATCAGCACCAGCCAGCCGATTCGTTCCCGACCGACCACGGCGGCCAGTGCGTCCGGATCGTAACCATCCTGCACGATTACCTTGCTGCCGCGGCACAGCGCGGCCAACGACAGGTCAGTCGACACCATGTGGAACAGGGGCGCCCAGGCGACGAAAGCATCCTCCCGTTCGATCTCGTGATCAATGTAGAACGTCTGGCCGCGGGCAATCTCGGCACGGTGACTGATCAGCGCACCCTTGGGCAGCCCGGTGGTTCCGCTGGTGTACAGGATCAGCAGGCCGTCCTCCCCCTGGGCAGCATTCGTTGGCTCTGCGATGGACGCCCCTGCCAGCGCCGACTCATAATCCTCGCCAAAGCGCAGTACGGTGGGAACGGTGTGGTTCACATCCGCAAGCACCGGCGTGTGCCGCTCTGAGACGAGCATTATTCGCGGCTCGGTAAGCCGGATACAGTGCTCAAGCTCACCTGCAGCCAGACGCCAGTTCTGAGCCGCGACTATGGCGCCCAGCTTGGCCGCGGCCAGCATCGCTTCCAGGTATTCGATACGGTTCTCGGACAGGACCGCTACCCGCTCCCCACGTCTTAACCCTCGCTCCGCCAGCCAGTTGGCCAGGCGGTTCACACGCTCGTTGACCTCCCCATAGGTATACTCGCCATCGGCGTCCTGCAGGGCCACACGTCGGGGGTGATAGCGTGCCTGGTGGCAAAAAAGCCCACCAATAGTGAGCGAGGCCGCACTGGCGACCGCAGTGGTATCGTTCTGACTGTTTGACATCGCCTGACTCCGGCCTTCGCAAGCGGCCCCTTGCCGCCTCCGTAGTTTTCATGCTCTTCCGTGCGGGACTGGAACGTCTCGGCATCCCGCAGGCTGGTCAGCTGGGAACCAAGTCCGAATGGCTGCTGAAAAGCGCACAGCAGGACGCGTAATCCTCATTAACCCTGACCCGCACGAAGCGGGATCTGGTCTTGAAAATTAGTTCACATTCACTTTTTGAGCAAGTGCTTGGTCATATAGGCTCCCCGCGTCTACGGACACAGGCCTCCCGGCACCGTCATGACCCAGTCCCGGACAGCGCGGATAGTGAGGTCATCACGGCGGCTTTCCGGGTAAACGAGGTGGAAGGGTTTACCTGGCAGTTCAGGGCCAAAAGGTTGCACCAGCCGGCCCTCCTTCAACTCATCCTCAATGAGTTCGCGGCCAATCAACGCCACTCCCTGGCCACCAATGGCGGCCGAGATAACATGGGTCTCGTCGGAAAATACCAACCCGGCACTGACATCCAGCCCGGGCACTTTCGCCTGCTTTTGCCAGCTGGCCCAGTCCAGCGGGGTAACCACGATGTTCTGGGGCCGGAAGTGGATCAGCGGGTGGCGCGGCAGGTCGGCCGCCTCTGTGAGGTTCAGGTGCGGGCTGCAGGCTGGCACAAAGGTGTTGTCGATCAATTTCTCCGACACCAGACCAGGCCAGCGGCCGTCGCCGTAGCGGATGGCCATGTCTGCCGTCACTCCGTCAAGGGGTACTGGCTCATGGCTGGCGTGAATGCGAAGGTCGATGTCAGGATGGGAATCCCGCAACAGGCACACCCAGGACAGCAGCCAGCGTGAGGCAATGGCCGGCGTAGTGGAGAGGGTAACCGTCCGGCGGGTGGGCACGGACTTCAGGCGCTCAACCACACCAGCGATATTGTCAAAGGCCGCTTCCAGTGCCTCCTGCAGTTCACGCCCCTGCGGTGTCAGCTCCAGTTGCCGGGGCTTACGAACGAAGAGAGCGATGCCCAATGCCTCTTCCAGGACCCGGACCTGGTGGCTTATGGCGGTAGCGGTCACCGACAGTTCCCGGGCGGCCTGCTTGGCACTCTCATGGCGGGCTGCGGCCTCGAAGGCCCGCAGGGCGGACAGGGAGGGGAGTCGGCGGGCACTCATGAATGAATTTAACTCATCTGTAAGTAGAAAAAATCGTCGTTTGTCGGCCTGTAAAGCATGGCGATAAGCTGAACTCGCTGTCAACTACAGATGAATTCAATTTAGAACATGGAGCCCGACATGACTCATATACTGAAACTGGACGCCAGCGCCCGCCCAGGCCTGGCCGGCATAGACGAACATGGATCCCACAGCCGCTCACTGACCCACCACTTCGTCACTGAATGGCGTGCCCGCCGCCCGGAGGACACCATTACCCACCGGGACATCGGCCTGAGGCCGCCTTCCTTTATCAACCAGGACTGGATTGCCGCCGCGTTCACCCCGCCGGAACACCAGCAACCCTGGATGTCCGGTGCACTGGCAGAAAGCAACGAGCTTATCGACGAACTGATGGCGGCAGATATCCTGGTAATCGGGGCACCGCTTTATAACTTCGGTATGCCCGCTGCGCTCAAAGCCTGGGTGGACCTGGTGGTGCGTATGGGACGAACCGTGGAGTACGACCCGACCCGCCCGGAAGACCCATTCACTCCGCTTCTGGCTGACCGCCCCCGACACGCAGTGATCCTTTCTTCCAGGGGTGGTACCGGCTTCGAGCCAGGTGGTGCACTGGCCCAGCTGAACCACCTGGAGCCAGGACTGACCACGGTGCTGGAATTTATCGGCATTAACCGTATCCACCGTATCGCAGTGGAGAACCAGGAGGCCGGTGGGGAGTTGCTGGCCAACTCAGTGGCGGAAGCGGAGGGCCGGGTGCTGGAGCTGGTTACCCACCTGCAGTCCACCATCGGGGAACCGTCGGTCGCCGAACTGGCCTGAAGTTCACTGCGTGAGCCTGAACCGATGGAGATCGCCGCCGCGTAGGCAGGGGTGCGTCATCCATGGCCCACTCGCGGGCCATGGATGACACTTTTGCGAGCTACAGCGACACTCCCCACGCTTGATCTGACGTCGCAGCCATAGCATTCTTCCAGGGCAACACGATCATTCGCTCACAGGGACACCACAATGCACCTGCCCTTCTGGCTGACCACTGCTGGCCTGTCACCCGTACTGATCTATCAGGGCAAACAGGCGCGGCGTAATACCGTGCGGCTGCCGGAGGCGGGCGGCGAGCCTTTCGGGCAGTACGGCGAAGGCATCCCGGAGCGACGGATACTGGTGATCGGCGAATCCACTGCCGCCGGGGTTGGTGTGCAGACCCACAACCAGGGGCTGGCCAGTCAGCTTGCGAGACGGCTGCATGAACGTACCGGTCGTGTTACCGCGTGGCATACCTTCGGCATCAATGGCGCCACCCTCGCCGAACTGATGGCACAGCTGGATATCGACACCCTGCCCGAGGCGGACCTGGTCCTGCTGAGCATGGGGGTGAATGACACCACAGCCCTGACACTCCGCAGCCGGTTCCGGCAACAATTGGTGACGCTGAGCGAGCAGTTGCGCAATCGCTACGACTCACCACTGGGATTGCTCAGCGTACCGCCCATGCACCGCTTCACCGCCCTCCCATCGCCATTGCGGCAGGTCATGGGCTGGCGGGCACGGCAGCTGGATGGTGTCTACCGGGCGCTTGCCCAGACGCAGCCGGAAGCCTTTGTTCACCTCTGCTACCCGGCCGTCACCGATTCCGGGTTGTTGGCGGCCGATGGCTATCATCCCGGTGAGAGCGGCTACCGGCTTATGGGTGAAACCCTGGCCGAGCTGGTGGACCAGTGAAGCTACCCGGGGGCCTTCATGGTAATGATCGCCTGCAGTATCTTGCCCACCGGCCCCTGGCGATCAAACAGCGTCGTTTCCACCAGGCCAACACCGGTGTCCTGCATCCGGCTGCGGGCATCCAGCCCCAACCATTCGCCCACCGGGCTCCGATGAAGGTAGAGGGTGACGTCTGTATTGATACAGCCCAACTCGCTGGACAGGTTCAACTGACCGACACCATTGCCGAAATCACAGAGTGTGGCCGCCATAACGGTAGGACTGGTTTCCACACCCTGGACCAGCGGCAGCGGTAGTTTCAGCCAGGCCACGCCCTGACCGCTGCCATCAACGCCTTCGATAACCACGGCCTTGGCCGTACTATGCAGGCCCACTGGTGAATAACGGTTCTGCCAGCCACCGGCTTCGGCAATGCTGGCCTCCACTGGCCAGGACGGAGGCTCCAGCTCTGTTGGTTGAAATTGCCCCTGTTCCGGTACAGTAACCGGTCGGTTCTCGAGAAACAGCGCACTCGCCCGGGTCACCTCGGCCTCCCCGGCTAATAACGACGCCTCCAGGATCTGCAGCCGTTTGCCGCCGCGCACCAGGCGGGTAGTCACCGTCAATGGAGCGTTGGGGACAGCTCGCAGCAGGTCCACGGTGAGTCGTGACAGGTGCAGATCATTATTGTCCGACGCCTGTTCCACAGCATGGGCCATCAGCCCGACCACCGGCCCACCATGCAGTTGCCCCGGGCTCCAGGGGCTGCCGCAGGCGGGCGTTGGCAGATACAGGTCGCCGTCTCGCTGAAAAAGCGCTTCAGTCATGGGTTGTCCTTGTTATTGTGGAGGTCTGGTAAAACGACAGGTTACCAGAATCCACCCGGACGTCCCGCCCGTGACTTACTTCTTCGCCATGGACTCCAGCATGCGGTTCACTGCGTCCAGGTGTTCCGGTTCGTTGTGGCACATGCCCTGGAAGACGGAACACAGGTCCAGGAAGTCCTTCAGCTCCATGCGCTGGGCCATTTTCATCAGGCGCTTGGTCAGGCGGGTAGCTTTCGGCGGCTGGCTGGCGATGCGAGTAGCCATCTTCATGGTCGTGGGCATCAACTCGTCAGCAGGCACCACTTCCAGCGCGATACCCAGCTCCTTGGCCTCTTTTGCTTCCACCACACGGCCTGTGAGGGTCAACTCGAAGGCACGCTGGTAGCCAATCAGGCGCTGCATGAACCAGGCACCGCCATCGCCGGGGATAATGCCCAGGTTGAGGAAGGTCTCGCCAAACTTCGCCTTCTCGGACGCAATGCGCACGTCGGCCATGTTGGCCAGGTCAAAGCCGGCACCAATAGCCGGCCCATTAACGGCAGCAATAATAGGCACTTCCACCGCCTGCAGGGCCAGGGGAATACGCTGGATACCCTTGCGGTACCGGTCCGAGCATTCGGCCACATCACCAGCAAAGTCACCGCCCCGCTCCGCCATGTCGCGGACATTACCACCGGCGCTGAATGCCGAGCCCGCACCGGTAATGACCAGCACAGAGACGTCGTCACAATGGTTCACCCAGTCGGCGGTGGCGACAAGATCGTCAATCAGGTTGGAACCGGTCAGTGCGTTGCGCAGATCATGACGGTTCAGGGTCAGCACCGCGACACGGTCTTCGAGGGTCAGCAGGGCATCAGTCAGTTGGGGAAGGTTGCTCATCGGGGGCTCCTTGGTTCCAGGAAGACCCGGCCATGACCGGGCCAGAATGTGCGACAAGGATAAACCACCGGGCCCGGTTTATCTGCCCACAGCCCCCCTTACACCCCCAACCGGTCCCGCATTGCATAGTACCAGGCACCAATGGCGGTGAACGGTACCCGGAACAGCCGTCCCCCCGGGAACGGGTAATGGGGAAGACTGGCGAAGGCATCAAAACGATCCGCCTGGCCCTGGATGGCCAGCGCCAGGGCCTTGCCCGCCACATGGGTGAATGTGACACCATGGCCGGAGCAGCCCTGGGAATAGAACACATTGTCATGCAGGCGGCCCATCTGGGGCAGTCGTGACAGGGTCAGCAGGAAGTTGCCGGTCCAGCCGTAGTCCACCTTGACGTGGGCCAGCTCAGGGAAGGTCTTCAGCATATTGGGGCGGATCAGCCGCTCGATATTGGCCGGGTCACGGGCACCGTAGACCACGCCGCCACCGTAGATCAGCCGTCTGTCGCCAGACAGCCGGAAGTAGTCCAGCAGGTAGTTGCAGTCTTCCACACAGTCATCGTGGGGTAGCAGGCTCCTGGCAAGTGCCTCATCCAGGGGTTCCGTGGCGATGATCTGGGAGCCGCAGGGCATGGATTTGGCGCCCAGTTCCGGCACCAGGCCGCCAAGGTAGGCGTTGCCGGCCAGTACCACGAAGCGGGCGCTCACTTCCCCGTTGGCGGTTTGCACGATGGCTGGCTGACCGTGGCGAATTTCGGTCACTTCGGAATGCTCGTGGATGACGCCGCCCAGCGACTCCAGCGCGGCTGCCTCGCCCAAGGCCAGGTTTAACGGGTGGATATGGCCACCGGAGTGATCGATGGCGCCGCCTACATAGCGATCGGTGCCCACCCGGGTGCGGATGCCGTCCCGGTCCAGCAGCTCCAGCTGGTCATGGCCAAACCGGCGCCACAGGGCTTGCTGGGATTCCAGGTGCTTTTGCTGACGTGGATTGAGGGCAGCGAAGATTCCCCCGTCCTTCAGGTCACAGTTGATATCGTAATGACGCACCCGCTCACGAATGATCTGGCCGCCTTCAAACGCCATTCCGGCCAGCAGCTTCAGGTGGTCCGCAGTAGTCTGGCGCTCGATGGTGTCCAGGTCGCGGCTGAAGCTGTTAACGATCTGGCCGCCGTTACGACCGGACGCGCCCCATGCCACTGTGGCTGCCTCCAGCACCACCACCCTGAAGCCCGCTTCCGCCAGGAACAATGCCGTGGACAGGCCGGTATAACCAGCACCCACCACACAGACATCCGCCTCGCAGCTACCCCTGAGCGAAGGGCGTTGCGGCGCGGGATTGGCAGAAGCGGCGTAATAGGAGGGAACCGGAGGGAAGTGGGTCATGGATCAGCGCCATCAGGGACGATATTGCCGCAAGTCTATGCCAGCGCTGGGCAAGCGGGAAGACACGTTCTTCTACCTATAGCAGGCACCGTAAGGAAACCCGATAGTTCGCCAGATATCACCCGTTCCCAATGCCTGTGAGGCTACCATGTCTGACACATCCACACCCGTCACCCGGCAACAATGGCAACAGCTCGCTGACCAATTGAGGTTTGAAGGCCGCGCCTACATCAACGGTGCCAGCCAATGGGCGGTTAGCGGTGAAACTTTCCCCTGCATCAGCCCGGTAGACGGCCGGCAGCTGGCTCAGGTAGCCAGCTGTGACCAGGCCGACGCGGAGCAGGCTGTCATTGCCGCCCGTCAGGCCTTCGAGCAGGGTGGCTGGAGCCGGCTCGCGCCCACGGAACGCAAACGTGTGCTGATTCGTTTCGCGGAGCTGATCGAAGCCAACGGCGACGAACTGGCGCTGCTGGAAACCCTGGACATGGGCAAACCAATCGCCCATTCACGGGCGGTGGATGTGCCCGCCACGGCCCGTGCCATTCGCTGGACCGCCGAAGCCATCGACAAGGTCTACGGCGAGCTGGCCGCCACTCCCCATGACCAGATCGGGATGATCTCCAGGGAGCCCGTGGGCGTGGTGGCCGCCATCGTGCCCTGGAACTTCCCCATGATCATGGCGTCCTGGAAGATCGCGCCGGCCCTGGCTACCGGCAATTCGGTGATCCTCAAGCCCTCGGAAAAATCCCCGCTGACTGCCATCCGCCTGGCGGCACTGGCGGAGGAAGCCGGTATTCCCGCCGGCGTATTCAACGTGCTGCCCGGCTTCGGTCATACCGTGGGCAAGGCCCTGGCGTTGCATATGGATGTGGATTGCCTGGTATTCACCGGCTCCACCAACGTCGCCAAACAGCTGATGATCTATGCCGGTCAGTCCAATATGAAACGGGTTTGGCTGGAAGCCGGCGGCAAAAGCCCCAACATCGTCTTTGCCGATGCGCCGGACCTGAAGAAGGCCGCTGCCGAAGCCGCCAGTGCCATTGCCTTCAACCAGGGCGAAGTATGCACCGCTGGCAGCCGGCTGCTGGTTCAGGAGAGCATTCGCGATGAGTTCGTGCACATGGTCTGCGACGCCCTGAAAAGCTGGCACCCGGGCCATCCACTGGACCCGGCCACCACCTGTGGCGCGATTGTCGATCAGGCCCAGCTGGACCGTGTTATTGGGTACATCAGTATCGGGCAGGCAGAGGGAGCGAAACTGGTACAGGGCGGCAAACGAATCATGGAAGACACCGGTGGCCTGTTCGTCGAACCGACGGTCTTTGACGGCGTACTTAACCCAATGCGTATCGCTTCGGAAGAGATCTTCGGGCCGGTGCTGTCGGTGATCGGTTTCAACAGTGTCGATGAGGCCCTCACCATTGCCAACGATTCCATCTACGGCCTCGCAGCCGCAGTGTGGACGTCCAACCTCAACACTGCCCACAAGGTAGCCAGGGCCCTGCGTGCCGGCAGCGTCTGGATCAACCACTATGACGGTGGCGATATGACCGCCCCGTTTGGCGGCTTCAAGCAGTCCGGCAACGGTCGTGACAAGTCACTGCATGCCTTTGACAAGTACACGGAGCTGAAGGCTACCTGGATCGCCCTGGACTGAGCCGGCCTGGCACCCAAAAACGGCACCCTCATGGTGCCGTTTTTGTTTGTGAATGAACCGGCTTGATCAGACCGTGTGGAGGTACCAGAGGTACTCCAGGTCGGAGATGGTCATCTCGAACTCGTTCAACTCATGCTCCTTGCAGGCCACGAACACGTCCAGGAAGTCGCGGCCCAGATAGCCCTCCATGACTTTCGACTGACCCAGCTCCCGCAGCGCATCCCGCAGGTTGTTCACCAGGCTGGCTTCGTGCTGTTCATGGGCGTTGCCCACGGTCATGGGCGGCGGCTCAATGCGGTTGGTGATGCCGTAATGGATGCCTGCCAGCACCGCGGCCATCAACAGGTAGGGGTTGGCGTCGGCGCCCGCCACCCGGTGTTCGATACGCAACGCCTCCGGTTCACCACCGGGCAGGCGCAGGGAGGCGGTGCGGTTGTCCACACCCCAGGTGGGCGCGCTGGGCACGTAGTACTCTGGACTGAACCGGCGGTAGGAGTTGATGTTGGGGCAGAACAGCGCCATGGCATCGTTCATGGTGGCCACCAGCCCGCCTACCGCCCAGCGCAGTATGTCGTTGGGCTGCTCGGCATCGCCGGCAAAGACATTGTGCCCGTCCCGGTCCACCAGGCTCACGTGCAGGTGCATGCCGCTGCCGGCCTGGTTGTGGTAGGGCTTGGCCATGAAGGTGGTGTCCATCTCATGGTCGTAGGCCACGTTCTTGATCAGGCGCTTGAGCAGGGTGGCGTGGTCGCAGGCCCGTACCGCGTCGTTGACATAGTGCAGGTTCACCTCGAACTGGCCGGGAGCCGACTCGGCCACCAGGGCATCGGCGGGCAGTTCCTGCTCATGGGCCGCATCCAGCACATCCGCCAGCAGCTCGGCGTACTCGTCGAGGTCATCGATGGAGTAGGCCTGGGTACCCGCCGGACGCTTGCCGGAAATCGGAGACTTGGGTGGTTGGGGCCGGCCCGCCAGGTTCTCCTGGTCAATCAGGTAGAACTCCATTTCATAGGCGGCGACGGGGGTCAGGCCAAGGTCGGCGAAACGTTCAACAATATTCTGCAACACAACCCGGGGGTCGGCGAAGAAAGGGGTTAACCGATCGAGCTCATACATGGTCAGCAGCAGCTGAGCGGTGGGCCGCTTCTGCCAGGGTTCCATGGTGAGGGTGGCATCGATGGGCAGGCAGATCCGGTCGGCCTCGCCGATATCCAGGCCCAGGCCGGTTTCCTCCACGGTGGTGCCCTGAATATTGAGGGCAAAGATGGAAGCCGGCAGGGCAATGCCCCGCTCGAATACCTTGCCCAGGGTCGACGGATCCACCCTTTTGCCGCGGACAATGCCATTAATATCCGGAATCAGCAGGTCGACGAACTGCAGCTCGGGATGCGCCTTGAGGAAAGCCTCGACGCTCGCAGAACCAGAACCCATAGGAAAGCCTTTCGGAACTTGCACTCAACCTGCGCGGAATAGCCGGCACAGACGTGTCTCACCGTTCTTTATCCTGTGTTCCGGGTGTTTTTGCAAGATACGCATATGCCGTAGCCGAAGGGCCATGTATACGCTGGCGCAAAGGGTCGGCCCCGCCGCAAGCGGAGGTAACGGCATCGCCGCAGTGACTTTGTTCGAATAAGCACAAATCACCATACCGGGCATGTAAGTTTTAATAGCGCCCCGCAAAAACTCGTGATACATATCGCGCGAATACGGACGGTTCTCCACCGCCGTTTCCAGGACAAGCCTTAAAGGAGTCTCCGGCGCCTTCCCCGGCTGCCAAAAGGCCACCCTCAGCAGACCTGCACAACACTGTGTGCATCAGGGAATCCCTCCCTGGCACGCGTTGCTTTCATCCCTTTCAGTGAGGGACAACACCCATGTTGAAGTTGTGTAAGCCCGCGGCCCTGGCGGCCGCTATTGCTGTATCCCTTGGTTCCTCTGTCGCCCTTGCGTCTGGCGAGGTTCGTGTCTACAACTGGTCGGACTACATCGCCGAGGAAACCCTGGCGAAGTTCACCGAAGAGACCGGCGTCAAGGTCATCTACGACGTCTACGACAGTAACGAAATCCTGGAAGCGGCCTTGCTGTCCGGCCGTTCCGGCTATGACCTGGTGGTACCCTCCAACCATTACGTGGCCAAGCAGATTTCCGCACAGGCCTTTGTGCCCCTGGACCACGACAAATTGCCGAACATGACCCACCTGAATCCGGACCTCATGAAGCAACTGGAAAAGGTCGACCCGGGCAGTCAGTACGCCATTCCCTACCTGTGGGGCACCAATGGCTATGGCTACAACGAGGCCCGCATCCAGGAGATCCTGGGTGACGATGCTCCCACCGACTCCTGGGCCCTGGTGTTCGACCCGGAAGTGACCGGCAAACTGGCCGCCGGCGGCTGCGGCATTGCCATGCTGGATTCCGGTGAGGAAATGGTGCGGGCCGCCATGGCCTATGTCGGCCTGGACCCCAACAGCAACAACGCCGACGACATCAAAAAGGGCGGCGAGGTGATCAAGGCCGTGCGCCCGAACATCACCTATTTCCACTCCTCCCGTTACATTGCCGACCTGGCCAATGGTGACCTGTGCGTGGCCGCCGGCTACTCTGGCGACATCCTGCAGGCCGCTGCCCGGGCCGAGGAAGCCAACAACGGCAACGTCATCCTCTACACCATCCCGAAAGAAGGCGCGGTGCTGTGGTTTGACATGATGACCATCCCCGCTGGTGCGCCCAACGTGGAGAACGCCCACAAGCTGATGAACTTCCTGATGCGTCCGGAAATCATCGCCGACATCACCAACTACGTGTGGTACGCCAACCCCAACAGCGCTGCCAACGAGTTTGTCGATGAAGAGATCCTCAGCGACACCAGCATCTACCCCACCGACGAGGTGATGAAGAAGCTGTACCTGATGGAAGGCCGGCCCCAGGACGCCCAGCGCCTGATGACCCGCACCTGGACCAGCGTGAAGTCTGGACGCTAAGGGTGGCCGAGAGCAACAACACCTCCGCCCAGGTGGAGGTGTTACTCAGCATCGAGGGTATCTCCAAGAGCTTCGACAGCACGCTGGCGGTGGACAACGTCAGCCTGGACATTCACCGGGGCGAGATCTTCGCCCTGCTCGGTGGTTCCGGCTCTGGCAAGTCAACCTTGCTGCGTATGCTGGCAGGCTTTGAAAAGCCCGACGCCGGCCGTATCGTGCTGGATGGACAGGACATCACCAACCTGCCTCCCTACCTGCGGCCTACCAACATGATGTTCCAGTCCTATGCCCTGTTCCCCCACATGACGGTGGCGCAGAACATCGCCATGGGCCTGAAACAGGACCGGCTGCCAAAGGCCGAAATCGGCGACCGGGTAGCCGCCATGCTCCGGCTGGTGAAGATGGAATCCTATGCCACGCGCAAACCCCACCAGCTTTCCGGCGGGCAGCAGCAGCGGGTGGCCCTGGCCCGTTCGCTGGCCAAGCGCCCGAAACTGCTGTTGCTGGACGAGCCCATGGGCGCACTGGACAAGAAACTGCGCACCGAGATGCAGCTCGAGCTGGTAGACATCCTGGAAAAGGTTGGCGCCACTTGCCTGATGGTCACCCACGACCAGGAAGAAGCCATGACCATGGCCAGCCGCATTGCCATCATGGCCAACGGCCGCATTGCCCAGGTGGGCTCACCCATTGATATCTACGAAAGCCCCAACAGCCGCATGACGGCGGAGTTTATCGGCTCGGTGAATATCTTCGAGGCCAGTATCCAGGCGGACGAGGCGGACAGTATCACGCTGACCAGCGAGTTGCTGGACGCACCGGTATTCATCGACCGGGGCGTCACCACGCCGGCAGAAACTACCGACACCCTGGTTGCCCTGCGCCCGGAGAAGATCTACCTGACCACCGACCGGCCCGAAGGCGACAGCAACTGGAGCCAGGGCACCGTGGACAACATCGCGTACCTGGGGGACATCACCTCCTATTACGTGAAGCTGGCCAGTGGTAAACGGGTACAGGCCACCATGGCCAATGTGGAGCGTCGCGGCGATCGGCCCACCTGGGGGGATCAGGTCTTCGTGTCCTGGGAAGCCTCCAGCCCGATATTGCTGTGGAACTGAGACCGTGATCCCGAAACTGATTCCGACCCCGGTCATGGAGCGGGTGCGAGCGGTACTGTTCCACCGCCGGGTGGTGTTCGGCATCCCCTTCCTGTGGCTGATGCTGTTCTTCCTGCTGCCCTTTGCGCTGGTGCTGAAAATCAGCTTCTCCAGCGCCGTGATGGCCATTCCACCCTACGAGCCGGTGGTGCGCTGGGTGGACGATACCTTTTCCATCGTCCTCAACCTGGGCAACTACCTGTTCCTAGCCTCGGACAGCCTGTACATCGCCGCCTACTGGGGCTCGGTGAAAACCGCGTTTCTGGCGACCGTGTTCTGCCTGCTGATCGGCTACCCCATGGCCTATGCCATGGCACGGGCGCCAAGGCACTGGCAACTGGTGTTCCTGCTGATGGTGATGCTGCCATCCTGGACCTCGTTCCTGATCCGGGTCTATGCCTGGATGGGCATCCTCGGTAACCAGGGCCTGCTCAACAGCCTGTTGCTGTGGCTCGGCGTGATCAGTGAGCCCCTGCGTATGCTCAACACCAACTTCGCGGTGGTACTGGGCATTGTGTACGCCTACCTGCCGTTCATGGTGCTGCCCATCTACACCAACCTGGTGAAGCTGGATGTGCGCCTGCTGGAGGCGGCCTCCGACCTGGGCTGTCGCAGCCTGACCACCTTCTGGCGTATTACCCTGCCGCTTTCGAAGGCCGGCATCATCGCCGGCGCCATGCTGGTGTTCATCCCGGCGGTGGGTGAGTTCGTGATTCCGGAGCTGCTGGGCGGGCCCGATACCCTGATGATCGGCAAGGTGCTGTGGGAGGAGTTCTTCAACAACCGCGACTGGCCGGTGGCCTCCGCGCTGGCCATCGTTATGCTGGCCCTGCTGCTGATTCCCATCGTGTTCTTCCACCGGTTCCAGGCACGGGAGATGGAAAAGCATGGGTAAGCTCAGCTTCTCGAAAGCCATGCTGGTGCTGGGCCTGCTGTTCCTGTACCTGCCGATGATGGTGCTGGTCGTTTACTCGTTCAACGCCTCGCGGCTGGTGTCAGTGTGGGCCGGGTTTTCCACCCACTGGTACGGCGAACTGTTCCGCGACCAGCAGATCCTGTCGGCGGTGTGGATGAGCCTGCGCATTGCCTTTTACTCCGCCAGCATGGCCGTGTGCCTGGGCACCCTGTGCGCCTTCGTGATGACCCGCTTCCGGGGTATGCGCGGACGCACCCTTCTGTCCAGCATGATCACCGCCCCGCTGGTGATGCCGGAGGTGATCACCGGGCTATCGCTGTTGCTGCTGTTCGTGGCCATGGCCCAGCTGATCGGCTGGCCGGTGGACCGGGGCATGGCCACCATCTGGATTGCCCACACCACCTTCTGCAGCGCCTATGTGGCCGTGGTGGTCAGCTCGCGCCTGCGGGAAGTGGACCGCTCGGTGGAAGAAGCCGCCATGGACCTGGGCTGCACACCGCTGAAGACCTTCTTCGTGATCACCCTGCCGGTGATCGCCCCGGCCCTGGTCTCCGGCTGGTTGCTGGCCTTCACCCTGTCCCTGGACGACCTGGTCATCGCCAGCTTTGTCTCCGGCCCGGGGGCCACCACACTGCCCATGGTGGTGTTCTCGTCAGTGCGGATGGGTGTGTCGCCGAAAATCAACGCCCTGGCAACCATCATTATCCTTGCGGTGTCTATTGTGGCGTTCATCGCCTGGTACTGGATGCGGAGGGCAGAAAAACGGCGAATGGGCCCCCGTTAGCATCCCGCCTGGTTTGCCTCGCTAACCAGGCGGAACACTGCGCCGTGAACGGTCAAAACTTACCTGGTGACCTCCACCAGCCCCGCCGTTGGTGAGCTGATCATACGATAGGCCAGAACGGCCATCATCACAGCGATCAGCTGGATAGCCAGCATGGGCATTGGTTTGTCGTGCTCAGGGCCAGTCATGATCTGGTCTCCTGCACACTGGCGCCATTCACAGGCAGGGTCCGCCGCAGGAAATCCGCACTGAGCCCCACCACAGACCTGTCGCCAAGGATGCGACGATGACCCACTCCGGATACCGCATGAAGGGTCGACAACGGCCAGGCTGCCCCGAGTTTGCGGCTTTCCTCGTAGGGAACCTCGCGATCCTCCGGGTCGTGTAGTAGCAGGGAGGGATGTCGCAGGCCCCGGGCCAGGTGCGACAGTTCCATTGCTTCAACAGGAATACCGGTTTCGGCCTCCATCAGCGTCATCAGTGCCCGCTGCCCCCCGGCGTCCAGCCCGGTCTGTGATGCGGTGCGTTCAAGGACCCGCCTGAAAGAACTGGGCCCGGCCAGATGAACACTGGCACCAACTTCCAGGCCGTGGGCGAACGCATACAATAAGGCCGGCGACCCCATGGAATGACCAATCGCGGCCTGCACCGGGCCCGCCGCCGCTACCACCTGCAGTATCGCCTGTCCCAGCAGCACCACATTGCTGTGGTGACCGCCGGAGTCCCCATGACCTGGGCCGTCAAATGCCACAACCTGGTAGCCTGCTGCCAACAGCGCTTCAACGAAGCTGCCCAGGTGACTCGCCCGACTGTCCCAACCATGAACCATCAGCACAGCGGGCCCCCTGTGACCCCACCGCCAGATCGCCACCCTGTCCCCCCTGAATACCGTGTTGACGCGAGTTGCCCCGGCCAGCAAGTGCATCTCGGGCTCCGTGGCCGGAACCCGACGAGGCTGTATCAACTGCTGGAAAACCTTGTCGGCGGAAGGCCCTCCGGCCTCTCTCCGGGATGAGCGCTGCGCAATATATCCTTCGGTATTCATGAGCAATCCCCTTTATATGATGTTCGTAATATGATGACTATCATACAAAGGCGAACGCCTGTCAATACCTGCGATCGGGCTCCATATCTGTCGTTGTACCGGCAGGGTCTGATGAACAAGACTAAACCAGCGAGAAACTCGGAACGTGCTGATGTCAAGATGGAAGTGGTTTTCGTGGGGTTGGTTATCGTCAGGGCGCAGCACAGTGCCAAAGTAGTGTGACAGGCGGACGATCCTTATCGACAGCTTGCACAAACTGCAGCCCGGGGCCAATATGAACCGGTAAAAACAACAACAAGCTATCCATTAAGTGACTCTGCCATGTCCACCGAAAAGACAGGTTTTGACGCCCATTCCCTGGAAGATGAACCCCCTGGCCGTAAGCCCCTGTTCTACGGCTGGTTCGTGGTGGCCGCCGCCTTTGCGGTCACCTTTGTGGGTTTTGGTGCCGCCTACAGTTTCAGCGCCTTTGTGGATGCCCTGCAGCAGGAGTTCAGCGCCTCCCGCGGCGCCGTTTCACTGGTATTTTCACTGGCAGGATTCCTGTATTTCAGCCTTGGGGTAGTCACCGGGCCACTGGCAGACCGGTTCGGTACCAGGCCCATGGCCATTGCAGGTATGGTCTTTGTATCGGCGGGGCTGGTGCTGGCAGGTTTTGCAGACAACCTGCTACACGTCTACCTGGCCTACGGTCTCGGTGTGGGTCTCGGGGTCGGATGTTCCTATGTGCCGTCGGTGGGAACGGTTCAGCGCTGGTTCGCCCGCAGGCGCGGGTTTGCCTCGGGTCTCGCTGTCAGCGGTATTGGATTCGGCACCCTTTTGATGCCCATACTGGCCGCGCTGCTGATTGGCACTGTTGGCTGGCGTACGGCCTATATCTCGCTGGGCATACTCTCTGCCCTGGTAGGCATCACCATGGCACTGCTGTTCGTCAACGATCCCCGCAGTAAAGGCCTGGCTCCAGATGGGGGTCCCGCGCTGCCAACTGCTGCGTCTGGTGCCTCCGAGGGCACCGAGCTCCGGGTTGCGGTGCGGTCACGACCTTTCCTGACGCTGTACTTTGCCGGACTGATTGCTTCGTTCGGACTGTTCGTGCCGTTTGTACACCTGGTGCCCTTCGCGACTGATCAGGGAATGTCGGCCGGTCAGGGGGCCTTCCTGCTGGGTATGGTGGGCGTGGGCAGTACGGTGGGGCGCTTCCTGCTGGGCAATGTGGCTGACCGCATCGGCCGTCAGCTGGCGCTGATCCTCGCCTTTGCCGGAATGGCGATAACCCTGCTGATCTGGCTGGTATCGGACACCCTGGTACCACTGGCCATTTTCGGCCTGACCTTCGGTACCTTCTACGGGGGGTTCGTCGCCCTGATGCCCGCCCTGGTGATGGATTATTTCGGTGGCCGGCACATAAGCAGTATTATTGGTGTGCTCTATACCAGCGTGGCCCTGGGCACCCTGGTCGGACCGACCGCGGCAGGCTATGCCTACGACCTGACCCAGAACTATACCCTGGCCATTATCGGCAGTATCGCGGCGAACCTGGTTGCTGCGGGAGCCATTATGACCCTGCGCAAACCTGGCACCTGAAAACCAGCATCAAAAACAGTGGCTCAGGCTTGACCGTGTCCCGGGCTGGCGGCGCGTACCGCCTCCAGGTCCTGCGAGAGGCTCAGGGTCTGTTCCGCTCGGGCAAGTGCCATGGCGCTGTGTCGCAAGGCTGCCTCCGCCACATCACGGTCGTGGCTGGCTGCGAGCACCGAGAGGGTTTGCTGCAAGGCTAAGGCAACTTCAACCGTATCGGCGCCGTCGCGACCAATGCCGGTGAACGCGCCGTCAAACAGGTTGTCCACATCCACCGCAGGCAGCTCAACCCGGTCGAACGGAGTCTCCACCGATCCAGCCGGAACCGGCTGACACCATTCATCAAGCAGCCGCAACATGGTTTGCAGCACCTTGCGGGCTGTGCCTGGGTCATTCACTGCCGGAGAAAGCGCCTTCATGGCAATTTCAGACAGCACCACGAAGCCAAAGCCCGGATCCTGATCGAATACCCGGTCACGGTCCACGGTGAAACACGCCGCCAGCTGGTCCGTTTCGATCCGCTCTGGTGTGGCCTCAGGAAACCACACCCGTGCCATTTCTGCCCTGGGTGACAGGAAACTGCCCGGCAGTGCGATGACCCTGACCCTCGCATGGTTTTCCTTGGCCCAGGCCTGCAGGTCCTCGACATTGATTTCCTGAACATAACCCACGGTGTTCGTGAGTACCGGTGTGCCCTCCGGCACAGGTCCTTCCCCGGCCACGCCGCCCAGCCAGGGGCGCCGGCGATTCTGTTTGAGCACCGCCCGGGTTGCCCGTTCAGCCCGGTCAATCACCGGCCCCAGCAAGCCCAGACGGGCAATGCTGTCCACCCAGTAAACGAACACCAGGACCACCATGGCGAACACAAACAAGGCGGCCGAGAAGATCACAAAGTAGCCATCACCCTCAAAATAGCCCTCCTCAAGACTGACCCTGGCGATAACACTGAAGATAAAGGCGGCAATAAAGGTGGAGTGTGCGAGTTGGGAGATATCGTCCCGCAACACCAAATTGAAACTGCGGGGTGTCCCGCTGCTGGTGGCAGCGGTATAGGCGGATACCATGGAACCGACAGCGAAGGTGGCGATCACCAGCATGCTGGCCGCGAGGATGGACAGCAGCGTTTCCACGGTATCCCGTTCAATATCCGGCAGCCAGCCACCCAGACCAGAGCTGTCGACCCAGCCCGCAGCAAACACCGCCACCAGGGAGCTGATACTGAACACCGCCGGCCGGAACCAGAGGCGTTCCCGCAGGCGGTTGATCAGAAACAGGATTGATTTGCCCTTGCCGGTCATGGACCTACTCCCTGGTATGGCTACCGCCGCCGTGCGAAGGCCGGATACATCCATATCCGGCCCCCGCAAACACTGTAAACACGAACGGAAGGGCCCGTGCCCGGGCGGGGTCAGCCCTTGTCGTCGTCCAACTTGTCCTGCGTACGCAACTCAAAGTCGCTCGCGTCATGGCGTTCCAGCAACTGGCCGGCGGGGTCGCCCCAGGCCCGGTTGACCATCTGGCCGCGCTGTACGCCGGGGCGAGACTGCAGCTGCTTGCTCCAGCGCACCACGTTGGTGTAGCTGTGTGCCTCGATAAACTCCTGGGCCTCGTAGATAGTGCCGGTCACCAGCTGGCCGTACCAGGGCCAGATGGCCATATCGGCGATGGTGTATTCATTGCCGGCCACGAACTCGTGCTTCGCCAGTTGCCGGTCCAGGACGTCCAGCTGGCGCTTTACCTCCATGGTGTAGCGATCAATGGGGTACTGGAACTTTTCCGGTGCATAGGCGTAGAAGTGGCCAAACCCGCCGCCCAGGATCGGCGCGCTGCCCATCTGCCAGAACAGCCAGTTGAGGGTTTCAGTACGACCGTGAATATCTTTCGGTATGAAAGCGCCGAACTTTTCCGCCAGGTAGAGCAGGATGGAGCCAGACTCGAACAGCCGTAGCGAAGGATCCACACTGTGGTCGACCATGGCCGGAATCTTGGAGTTGGGGTTCACATCCACGAACCCACTGGAAAACTGGTCACCCTCCATGATGCGAATCAGCCAGGCGTCGTATTCCGCACCCTCGAAGCCCTTTTCCAGCAACTCCTCCAGCATGACAGTCACTTTCACGCCATTGGGGGTAGCCAGGGAGTAGAGCTGGAGCGGGTGCTTGCCCACTGGCAGTTCCTTGTCGTAGGTGGGGCCGGCAATGGGGCGGTTGATGTTGGTGAATTTACCGCCGCCCTGGCTGTCCCATTTCCAAACTCTCGGGGGTGTGTAGGTATTCTCGGTCATGGTGATACTCTCGCTTGCCGCTTCGTGAAGGAATTCAGCGTGGTGAACCATCTTGCCACCGGAGCGGGACAGACACCAATAGCAGTGACAGGGACTTACACCTTGCCCTTTACACCAAGCCGATCCAGGTAGACATGCAGCTCGGCCTCGCTGAGATTGACGTATTCCAGCACCCGCCCGTACAGCATGACCGTGGGCACATTACGGCCATTGCGCTCCTGTTGCGCCTGGTTCAGCACGTGGAGAATGATGCGTTCGGTGCGGGTGAGACCATCCCGTACATCCGGGATGGTTTCCATCACCAGGTCCGGGTCATAGTCGCCGTTGTGGTCATCGGATGCCATGCTGATAGTCCTTGGTACGGGTTTTCCTGCAACCAGGTTCAGTAGCCATAGCCGCCGCTGTCATCGGCGGGGCTACGCCTGATCGTAGAATAGGATGGTATACCTGAAATGTCCTGTACCGACACCAGACGGAGCCCTTGACCATGACCGTACACTATTGGCAACCGATAGCGGTGCTTCTGTTCCTGGCCGTGTATACCAGTGCCTGGGGACAACCCTCAAACCCGATTCCCCCGTTCTCGGAACTGCCAGCGCTTACCACCGAGCACGGCTGGGAACCCCTGGAGTTCCCGGGTATCGGGCGCCACAGCCAGTATGAACTGGTCTCCGACCCGGACCAGGGACAGGTGGTACAGGCTCGGGCGGATAACAGTGCCTCCGGCCTGATCACACGGGTTTCCCTGGAACCGGGCGATTCACTGATCCTGCGCTGGCGCTGGAAAGTCGGCAATACCCTGGAAAAGGGCGATGCCCGCCGCAAGTCCGGTGATGACTACCCGGCGCGGATCTACGTAGCTTTCGAGTTCGAGCCGGAAAAGGCTGGCTGGTTCGAGCGCGCAAAACGCAAGACGGTCAGCGCCCTGTTTGGGGAAGAACTTCCCGGCAAGGCCCTGAACTACATTTGGGCAAATCGCCTGCCACAAGGCGACATCGTCGCCAACCCGTTCACGGACGACACCATGATGATTGCCGTGAATTCCGGCGAGGAAGAGCTGGGGCAGTGGGTCACTATTGAACGGGATATTGTGGCTGACTACCGCGAAGCCTTTGGGGACAACCCGCCGCCGCTGGTTGGCGTTGCCATCATGTCCGACGCCGACAATACCGGGGGAGCGGCAACGGCCTGGTATGGCGATATCAGTCTGGGCCGGCGCTGATGTATGGTTACAGTGGCAGGCCTTCCATCCTGCGTGACTGGCCAGCGCGTTCAATGGGCAACACCTCGCCCCGAGTGACCAGCCGGTCCCAGGCTTCATCAAAATCCTGTCGCCATTGAAATGCGTTCTCGCTGGCACTTGAGAACAGCCACGCCGCGTCACGGACCCACATGGGGGTGAACCGGATACCACGAACCGGCTTGGCCATCAGCAGGTCGAGAACCGGCTCCTGATAGTCCAACAGATAGTCACCGCGACCGCGTTCGAGCATGTCGAGGGCAGAATCATGGTTATTGGTGTTGATGGCCCGGATGACCTCAGTCTGGCTCAGGTAGCTGGCGAGGCCGGCATAGTTGTAGCCGGTAATGGTGATAAGGGTCTTGCCGAACAGGTCCTGGAAGTGACCCGGCTCGGGCGTTCCGGAAAGGTACCAGACACCATAGGCTACCCGCAGCGGCCTGCTGTCACTCTCGAGCACCTTGTCCCCCATGGCCGGATTGTCGGAAAACCCCTGCCACAGATCGATGGCCCCGGTTTCCAGGTAGTAATACACCCGGGCGGTGGGCAGGTAGAGAAACTCCAGCTCGTAACCAGCCTCCCGGGCAACCTTGCGGGTGAGTTCGACAAAGCGGCCGTCCGGCTGCCCGTCGGTGTTGCGAAACTGGTAAGGGGGAAAATCCACGTAACCGACCGTCAGTGGAGCGCCCGCGCCTGTCGCCAGAAGTGGAACCAGCAACCAGACCATCAATAGCAACCTTGCCATGGTGATTATCCTTTACGACCGGCAACCGCAAACGGGCTGTTGCTTATAGCAACATAGGCTGCGGTGAGGGCCTGGTCAATCCCCCACGTTACGGTTGTGTTACACCAGGTAAATGACACATAGCAGCCCGACGATCCCCATCACGATGGTGTAGGGAAAGGCCATAACGACCATCCGGCCATAGGACAACCGCACCAGTGGGGCGATGGCAGAGGTCAGCAGGAACAGGAAAGCGGCCTGGCCATTGGGCGTGGCTACGCTGGGCAGGTTGGTCCCGGTGTTAATGGCCACCGCCAGTGTCTGGAAGTGCTCGTTACTGATGGCACCGGCCTCCAGGGCCTGCTTGATCTCGCTGATATAGACCGTTGCCACAAAGACGTTGTCACTGATCATCGACAGCAGACCATTAGCCATGAAGAACATACCCGGCTGCTGGCTCTCCGGCAGGCTGAGCACAAACTCGATAATCGGCTTGAACAGATGCTGGTCGTGGATGACCGCAACCACTGCAAAGAACACCACCAGCAATGAAGTAAACGGCAACGACTCCTGGAATGCCTTGCCAATCTGGTGCTCATCCGTCACCCCCGTAAAGGACGTGATCAGGATAATCACCAGCAGGCCAATCAACCCAACTTCCGCCAGGTGGAACGCCAGCCCCACCACCAGTACACCGGCGGCGAATGCCTGGATCCACAAGGCAGCCTGGTCAGACTTGGTGCGCTTGGCCTTCTCGTTATCCGCGAATTCTTCCAGCACCCGGCGCACAGCCCTCGGCAGACGGGTTCCGTAACCGAACCAGCGCACCTTTTCCAGTGCCCAGCAGGTAAACAGACCAGCACCCAGGACCGGCAGGCTGACGGGCGCCATATGCTCGAAAAAGGTCACAAAGTCCCAGCCTACGGTCTTGGCGATGAGCAGGTTCTGGGGCTCACCAACCATGGTAGCGACGCCACCGAGGGCCGTACCGATGGCACCATGCATCAGCAGGCTGCGCAGAAAACCGCGGAAGTGTTCGAGGTCGTTTCGATGGAGCTCGATCACTTCAGCATCGCTGTTGGCATTATGGTCTTTCTGCTGGTAACCCTTGCCCGAGGCCACCTTGTGGTAAACCGAGTAGAAGCCCACAGCCACACTGATAATCACTGCGGTAACCGTCAACGCGTCCAGAAAGGCCGACAACAGGGCTGCGGCCGCACAGAAAAGTAATGAAAGTGCTGACTTGGACCGTACCCCCACCAGTATCTGGGTAAAGGTGACCAGCAACAGTTCCTTCATGAAATAGATGCCTGCCACCATGAACATCAGCAGCAGGATGACCGGGAAGTTGATCAGCAGCTCGTGGTAGACCGCTTCCGGCGTGGTCATGCCGATCAGCAGGGCCTCCACCGCCAGCAGGCCGCCAGGCAGGAGGGGGTAGCATTTCAGCGCCATCGCCAGGGTAAAAATGAACTCCCCGACCAGCAGCCAGCCAGCGACCGCAGGCCCGAACATGACCACCACGATCGGGTTGATCACCAGGAACAACAGAATCAGCTGCTTGTACCAGACGGGAGCCTTCCCCAGGAAATTGGCGGCGAAACCGCCGAATACAGTCGATGGCATTTATCTATCACTTCTATAGGGCGAGTCTTTTAACGGGCGCGCGCATATTACCAGATGCGCTGGCAAATGTGCTTGATATTCATGAAGGGATGTGCAGAAGGGCGATTATCCTGGTGCATTGCGTTGCCCCCATACGGACCAGGCGCACCAACCCGGTGCGATCCCGTTTATCGAACTGGGCCATACATCTCACCAATATCAAGGATAATCTTTATTTATCAACAACATGCTTCACATGGCATGGAGCTTGATAGGGTCACGGTACGCAGCGAGACGTTGGTACTGAGCCACATATCAAAGCGCGACAATCTGACAAACAGGTCAACTAGGGTTCCGATCTGCTGATGCCAGGCAGGTGACTGGTCCGAGAGTTGACGACCTTTTCCAAAGGTTACACGGCGGGACAAAAGCCCGGGAGGATCGTTCAGTGACTGACGCCTCTCGTTTTTTTGCAACCCGAACCAGGAGGAAAAGGCGATGCTCGCAACTGCAGCTCCCCTCTACGACGATCTGATTCCCGGCGGATCCCACTGGTCCTTTGTCATGCGCCGTGGCCATGTCCTGCGACTGATCGATGAAACCGGCGGTGCCAATGTCGGCATGCTGATGTACAACCCCGAGAATCCCCTCGAACGTTACAACATGCCGGATACCCTCAAGAACCAGCACACCTTCCTGCTCACCAGGGGTCATGTGCTGCTCTCCGATATGGGACGGGTTTTCGCTTCCATCATTCGTGACGACCTGGGCTGGCACGACACCGTCTCCGGTACCTGCAACGCCCACCTGGTCGAAAAACGCTGGGGTAAGAAAACCTATCAGCAGGCCCACAATCACTATCACCGCAACGGCCTCACCAGCTTTCTTAACGAACTGGCCAAGTACGGTCTGGGCAAGAAGGACCTCACCGCCAACCTCAACTGGTTCAGCAAGGTTCAGGTGGATGGGGAGGGCAATCTGAGCTATGTGAGTGATCGCTCACACGCCGGCGCCACCGTGGATCTGCGCTTCGAGATGGACACCATCGTGGTGCTTCATACCTGCCCGCATCCCCTCAACCCGGCCCCGAAATATCCCAGCCACCCGCTACGTTACCAGCTTTTCCGGGCCGCCCCGGTGACCGACGCCGATCCCTGCAAGACCTCGTCGCCGGAAGCCACCCGGGCTTTCGCTAATAACGCCCTGTACCACCTGTTCCAGTAACCGGAGGCCGGAGATGATCAGAGAAAGCAAGCTCAACCCCGACAACGCCGCCTTCCGGGAAACCGTGCCGGCAGGCGAATACTTCCTGAAAGTGGTGAAAGCCGGCGAAACCCTTCGCATCCTTGACCTGGAGGGCAACCAGGCCGCCGATACCCTGTTCTACAACGCCGATAACCCCACCGAGCGCTACAGCGCCGTGGACACCATCCGCGAGCAGGGCAACGTCTACCTCACCGCCGGTTCAAAGCTGATGTCCTCGGAAAACAACGTAATGCTGGAGATCACCGCCGATACCTGCGGCCGCCACGACACCCTCGGCGGTGCCTGCGCGGCGGAGAGCAACACCACCCGCTATGCCCTGGAGAAAAAGTGCATGCACGCCTGCCGCGACAGCTGGCTGGTGGCCGTCACCGAGCATGAGGAGCTAGGCATGGGCAAGCGGGACATCACCCACAACATCAACTTCTTCATGAACGTGCCGGTGACCGCCGACGGCGGCCTGACTTTCGCCGACGGCATCTCCGACGCCGGCAAGTACGTGGAGCTGGAGGCAAAGATGGACGTGCTGGTGATGATTTCCAACTGCCCGCAGCTGAACAACCCCTGCAATGGCTGGAACCCCACTCCGATCGAGGTGCTGGTATGGAACTGACAAAGCCGTGCTTCGACAAGGTCCTGATCGCCAACCGGGGTGCCATCGCATGCAGAATCATCCGTACCCTGCGAGCCATGGATATTCAGTCGGTCGCGGTCTATGCCGAAGCGGATGCGGATTCCCTCCACGTTCGCCAGGCTGACCAAGCCTGGTCCCTGGGGGCGGGTTCCGCCGCTGAGACCTACCTGGACCAGGACAAGCTGTTCCACATAATGGCAGAAAGCGGCGCAAAGGCCGTGCACCCCGGGTACGGCTTTCTCAGCGAGAACGCCGGCTTTGCCCGTCGCTGCGAGGCCGAAGGCATCGTCTTCCTGGGGCCGACCCCCGAGCAGATGGAACAGTTCGGCCTCAAGCACACCGCCCGTGCGCTGGCGGAAGAGGCGGGTGTGCCCTTGTTGCCCGGCACCGGTCTGCTGACCGGACTGGACCAGGCCCTGGCGGAAGCCGGACGCATCGGCTACCCGGTGATGCTGAAAAGCACGGCCGGCGGGGGTGGTATCGGCATGTCCCGCTGCTACGGTGATGACGACCTGTCGAAGAGCTTCGAATCCGTACAGCGGCTGAGCCAGAACAACTTCAGCAACAGCGGGGTGTTCCTGGAAAAGTTCGTGGAACGCGCCCGCCATATCGAGGTGCAGCTGTTCGGCGATGGCCAGGGCACGGTGGCCGCCCTGGGGGAACGTGACTGCTCCGCCCAGCGCCGCAACCAGAAGGTGATCGAGGAAGCCCCGGCGCCGGGGCTGTCCGCTGAGGTCCGCCAGCGCATGCATGCCACCGCCCGCGCCCTTGGAGAACAGATCGCCTACCGTAGTGCCGGTACCGTTGAATTCATCTACGACCCGGATACCACCGAGTTCTACTTCCTGGAAGTGAACACCCGCTTACAGGTGGAGCACGGCGTGACCGAGGCCGTATACGGCGTGGACATTGTGCGCTGGATGGTGGAACTGGGCGCCGGCACCCTGACCAACCTCAGCGACCAGGCCGCCGGCCTGACTCCAGAGGGCCATGCCATCCAGGCACGGATCTATGCCGAAGACCCCAACAAGGATTTCCAGCCTTCCGCCGGACTGCTTACCAATGTCAGCTGGCCACAGGATGCCGGCCTGCGTATCGATTCCTGGATTCAACCGGGCACCGAAGTCTCGCCGCTCTATGACCCCATGCTGGCCAAGGTCATTGTCCATGAGGCTGACCGGGAAAGCGCCCGCACACGCTTGATGCAGGCCCTTGACGACAGCCAGCTCTACGGCATCGAAACCAACCGCACCTACGTGCGCCAGGTACTGGCGGATGAGCGGTTCGTGGAGGGCCGGCTGTTCACCCGCACCCTGAACGAGTTCAACTACCGGCCCTCCACCGTAGATGTGGTCAGCGGTGGCACCATGACCACCATCCAGGACTACCCCGGGCGCATCGGCTACTGGGAAATCGGGGTACCCCCATCCGGGCCGTTCGACAGCTACTCCTTCCGCCTGGGCAACCGCCTGCTGGGCAACGAGGGAAGTGCGGCCGGCCTGGAAATCACATTGAAGGGCCCCACACTGGCATTCAACCGGGCTACCCAGATTGTGCTGACCGGCGCATCGCTGGACGCCAGCCTGGATGGCGAGCCAGTGCCTTTCTGGGAGGTACTGGACATCCCCGCCGGGGCCACCCTGAAACTGGGGGCCACCACCGGCGAAGGCGCCCGGGCCTACGTGCTGTTCCGGGGCGGGCTGGACTGCCCGCCCTACCTGGATTCCCGCAGCACCTTTACCCTTGGCCAGTTCGGTGGCCACGGTGGCCGGGCCTTGCGGGCCGGGGATGTCCTCCAGCTGCCGCAGTGCACGCCAGTGGACAAGGCAAAGCTGGGCAAGGGCCTGCAACCCACCATGGGCAAGACCTGGAAGTTGCACGTGACCTATGGTCCCCACGGAGCCCCGGATTACTTCACCCAGGCTGACATCGACACCTTCTTCGACAGCGAATGGGAGATTCACTACAACTCCAGTCGCACCGGCGTACGCCTGATCGGCCCGAAACCGGAATGGGCCCGCAGTGACGGCGGCGAAGCCGGCATGCACCCGTCCAACATCCACGACAATGCCTACGCGGTGGGTACCGTGGACTTCACCGGTGATATGCCGGTCATCCTGGGGCCGGATGGCCCCAGCCTGGGCGGCTTCGTATGCCCGGTCACGGTGATCAGCGCCGACCTGTGGAAGCTGGGCCAGCTCAAGGCCGGTGACAAGGTGCAATTCGTGCCGGTCAGCCAGGACCAGGCCGTGGCCCTGCGGGAAGCCCTGGACGAATCCATCGCCACCCTGACCGCCGCGTCTGCGCGTATTACGCCAATCAGGCCGCAAACCCCGATACTCGCCACGCTCTCCACCGACGAACATGAAACCGGCGTGGTCTATCGCGCCGCCGGCGACAACTATGTGCTGGTGGAATATGGCCCCATGGAGCTGGATATCCGGCTTCGCTTCCGCGCCCACGCCCTGATGCTGTGGCTGCGGGAGCAGGCCCATACGGCCATACTGGAGCTGACACCCGGCATCCGTTCGCTGCAGGTGCACTACGACAGCCAGCGGCTGGGCCAACAGGAACTGCTGCAACTGCTGATCAGCGCCGAGCAGGCCCTTGAGAAACAACCGGAATGGGACGTGCCTGCCCGCATCGTGCACCTGCCCCTGTCCTGGGACGACGAGGCGTGTCATACCGCCATCGCCAAGTACATGCAGTCGGTGCGCAAGGACGCCCCCTGGTGCCCCAGCAACCTGGAGTTTATCCGCCGCATCAACGGGCTGGACAACATCGACGAGGTCAAGAAAACCGTTTTTAACGCCAGTTACCTGGTCATGGGCCTTGGGGATGTTTACCTGGGTGCGCCTGTAGCCACTCCCCTGGACCCTCGCCACCGGCTGGTCACCACCAAGTACAACCCGGCCCGCACCTGGACCGCAGAGAACTCCGTGGGCATAGGCGGCGCCTACCTGTGCATCTACGGTATGGAAGGACCCGGTGGCTATCAGTTCGTCGGCCGCACCCTGCAGATGTGGAACCGCTACCGCACCACAGAGCACTTCGAACCCGGCAAGCCCTGGCTGCTGCGCTTCTTCGACCAGGTGCGCTTCTATGAAGTGAGCAGCGACGAACTCAAGCAGATCCGCCGCGACTTTCCCAATGGCGACTACCCCATCCGTATCGAGGAAACGCACTTTAACCTCAAGGACTACGAGGGTTTCCTGGCTGAAAACGAAGGCGACATCCGCGACTTCACGGCCCACCGCCAGCAGGCCTTCGATGAGGAGCTGCAACGCTGGATCGAGTCCGGCCAGATCAACTTCAGCGCCGAAACGCCCATTGAGGACACCGGTGAAGACGACACCACCAACCTGCCGGCCGGCCAGCACGCGGTGGAAAGCCACGTGGCCGGCAACCTTTGGGAATGCCTGGTGAAACCAGGGGACGAAATCAGTGCCCAGCGACCAGTGGCGGTGGTGGAGTCCATGAAGATGGAGATCGAACTGCTCAGCCCGGTCAGCGGGCGGGTGGTGGAAATCCGCCGCGATGCGGGCCAGGCGGTATCGCCGGGCACCCCCGTGGTGATTGTGGAAGAGATCAGCAACTGAATCCGAAACGTCTTTCAATAACGGGCAAAGCCCGGGGAGAGCATCATGAAAACACGTAAACTGACCCAGAAAATCAGCGCCGTTCTGGGAGCGGGCCTCCTTGCCAGCTCCCTGTCTTTCAGTACCCTGGCACAGGAGAGGGATTCCTTCAGCATCGCCTGGACCATCTACGCCGGCTGGGTACCCTGGCAGTATGCTGAGGACAGCGGCATCATGAAAAAATGGGCGGACAAGTACGACATTGAGGTGGATATCGTCCAGGTCAACGATTATATCGAGTCCATCAACCAGTACACCGCCGGCCAGTTTGATGGCGTGGTCGCCACCAGTATGGACGGACTGTCCATTCCCGCCGCTTCTGGTATTGATACCACGGCACTGATTGTGGGGGATTTCTCGGATGGCAACGACGGCCTTGTGTCCAAGGACGCAACCAGCATCGAGGATCTGGAAGGTGAGACGGTTCACCTGGTGGAGCTGTCAGTGTCCCACTACCTGCTGGTGCGGGCACTGGATTCAGTGGGGCTGGAAGAGCGGGACATCAATGTGGTGAATATTTCCGACGCCGACCTGGTGTCCGCTTTCCAGACGGATGATGTCCGGCATGTGGCCACCTGGAATCCTCTGCTGGCGGAGGTGAACAACTATCCCGGTACCACCCAGCTGTTTGATTCCCACCAGATTCCCGGGCATATCAAGGATCTGACCCTGGTGAACACCGAGACGCTCGAAGACAACCCGAACCTGGGCAAGGCCCTGGTGGGCGCCTGGTTCGAGACCATGGACATCCTGCGCTCCGACAGTGACGAGGGCCGCGAGGCGCGGGCCATGCTGGGCGAGATTTCCGGTACTGACCGGGCCGGTTATGAGGCTCAACTCTCAGGCATGCGGATGTTCTGGGAACCAGCCAACTCGGTGGAATTCATCAACAGCGAGGAAGCCCGCGAGGCGATGGACAGCGTTCGCCAGTTCTCTTTCGACAAGGGCCTGCTGGGCCAGGGCGCCATGAGTCCCGACTTCGTGGGTATCGAGTTCCCGGATGGTTCCGTCATGGGCGACGAGGGCAACGTGCAGTTCCGGTTCAATGACCGTTACATGCAGATGGCGGCAGACGGGGAGCTTTAACGCTTGCCTGACCACAACATGGAGGGCACGATTCAGTTCGTGCCTTTCGCAAGCCTCATCTGACTCGACCTTATGCGCCGTACCAAGGAAGACGCCGAAAAAACCCGCCAGGCCGTTCTGGAAGCCGCACTGACCCTGTTCAGCCGCGACGGTTATTCACTCACCACCCTGAGCCGGATCGCCCGGGAAGCCGGCTTCAGCCGCGGCCCGATCTACTGGCACTTCGATTCCAAGGATGACCTCTACGAAGCGGTGCTCTCATATTCCCAGGAGCCGCTGGAAGCTCTGGTGGCGGAATGCCGGGCCATGGCCAATACCCCCATTGACGCTATGGATCATTTCATCGAGCGCTGGCTGTGGTTGCTGGCGAACGACCGCAAGTACCGGCAATCCTTCGAGATCCTGCTCAACAAGACCGAACTGACCGAAGCCATGGGCCGGACCCTGGCGCGGGAGCGGGAGCTGACCCGGTCCATCGTCACCCTCTTCCGGTCGCTGATTGCCAGCGCAGTCAGCAAAGGGCTGCTGGACACCGACGAAGACCCGGAAAAGCTGGGTTTGCTGAGTTACACCTACCTGATGGGGATTACCCAGAGCTGGCTGTTCTTACCGGAGCTGTTTTCGCTGGAACAGGAAATGTCTTTCTTTCAGAGAAAATTCTGGAACCTGCTGACGGCCAGTCGTACTGTCTGACCTGGTTGAGGGTTAGCCCATAAAGGAAAACCCCATCAACCGGGATGGGGTTCTCGACTGAATCACTTTTTAGCTGGTCAGAACATCTTCAGATAACGCTCCACCTCCCAGGACGACACATGGTTCTGGTAGCTTTCCCACTCGCCCCGCTTGTACTGTACAAAGCTGTTGAACATGGCCTCGCCGAATACCGCCTTTGACAGGGGGTCTGCCTCAAAGGCTTCCACCGCCTCACCCAGGTTCCGCGGCAGGTATTCGATGCCCTGGGCGGTAATCTCGGCGTCGCTGTAGTTGTACATGTTCTCATGGTGGGGGGCACCGGGGTCCAGTTGTTCACGGATACCTTCCAGACCCGCCGCGAGCATCAGGGCGCTACCCAGATAGGGGTTACAGGCAATATCCGCTGCCCGGCACTCGATACGGCCGCCAACACCGGGGATGCGGATCATGTTGGTGCGGTTGTTGGAACCATAGCACTGGAAGACGGGCGCCCAGGTGGAACCGGACATGCTGCCCTGGCGTACCAGGCGCTTGTAACTGTTGACCGTCGGGGCAATCACCGCGCTGATGGCGCCGGCGTGCTTCAGTACACCGGCAATGAACTGGTAGGCCAGCTTGCTGATGCCACAGCCGTGGGCATCGTTACCGTTGGCTTCAAACAGGTTTTCCCCGGTCTTCAGATCCGCCAGTGACATGTTGTAGTGGGCACCACTGCCGGTGCGGTCGGCGAAGGGCTTGGGCATGAAGCTGGCAAAGGCGCCGTGCTTGCGGGCAATCTCGTTGGCCATCATGCGGAAGAACACGAACCGGTCCGCCATGGTGAGGCCATCGGCGTATCGGAAATCGGTTTCGAACTGGCCGTTGGCATCTTCATGGTCGAAGGAATACACATCCCAGCCCAGTTCATTCATGGCCTCCACGATCTCGTCCATGATCGCCAGGTTGTCCATCATGGTGCGGGGGTCATAGCACGGCTTGCCGGCGGTATCCCGTTCGCTCACCGGTGCAAAGCCCCCGTCTTCGGTATCCCGGAACAGGAAGAACTCGGTCTCGATGCCCAGGTTGAAGCGATAGCCCATATCTGTGGCGGCATCGAGCTGGCGACGGAAGATGTTCCGGGAGCAGGCCTCGAACGGCTCCCCGTTGAGATACAGGTTGCCCGGGAACCAGGCCAGCTGGCGGTTCCAGGGGCAGATGGCGACACCCGCGGCGTCCGGCATAGCCGCCACTTCATCGTCGGAGATGTCCTGGGGTACCCCATCCAGCGCCGCGCCGGTATAGAGCTCCGAGCCTTCCATCATCTGGCCCAGGTGGGCGATGGGGACAAATTTCCCCTTGCTGATGCCGTGGATGTCCACATAGCTGGCAATCGCGTACTTCACGCCGGCATCCGCCAGCTGCTGTTTGAGGTTCTGGGTGGTCATGGTGTCTGACATGGTGATGTTCCGTTGTCCGTTGTGTTGGTCTGGCACCGGGGCTCCGGCACCGCTGGAATCTGGCACGGACTTTCCATTCAACTTACATGCCAGTGTGTATGTATACCGATTGGCGTGATTTCAGAATTGCTTCCAAAGGAATCCGGGAATGAACAGAACATCTTGGAAAATCAAAGAATTCAGGGTATCGAACCTGGAACTGTCTGAAGGCGGATCCCTCAGGGATGCCCGCCTGGTCTACCATCAGATCGGCACCCTCAATGCACCAAAAGACAACCTGGTTCTGCTACCCACGTACTACGGTGGTGCAGCCGCGGGAAACTACCCCCTGCTGGATGGCAACAGCCCTTTGGACCCGGAACGCTACTGCATTGTGATCCCGGCCATGCTGGGCGCGGGCGAGTCCTCCTCGCCTTCCAACACCCGCGGTGACCAGGGCGGCGCAGGCTTCCCCCGGTTGACCCTGTACGACAATATCGCGCTGCAGAAACGACTGGTGGATGATGTGTTCGGCGGTGCCTCCCTGGCACTGGTAGCGGGCTGGTCCATGGGGGGCATGCAGGCCCTGCAGTGGGCTGCGGCCTGGCCGGACCGGGTGCGGGCAGTGGTGGCCAGCTGCTGCACCGCAGAATGTTCGCCCCACAACTGGCTGTTCCTTGAGGGAGTGAAGGCCGCCCTGAAAGCCGATCCGTCCTTTCAGGAAGGCCGCTACAACCGCCCACCGGAGGCCGGGCTCAGGGCCTTCGCCCGAGTCTATGCCGGCTGGGCCTACTCCCAGGCATTCTTCCGCAACAGCGGGTACAAGGCACTGGGGTTCGAGTCCGTCGAAGCGCTGCTGCAGTTCTGGGAACAGGACCATCTCGCCCAGGATGCCAATGATCTGCTGTCAGTCCTTGATGCCTGGCAGCGGGGATCCGTTGGCCGGTTCCCCGGCAATCGTCACAACCTGCCCCGGGCGTTGTCCCGCATCACCATGCCGGCACGCCTTCTGCCCTGCCGCACCGACCTGTATTTCACCGTGGAAGATGCCGGCCGGGAGGCGGCGTTAATGCCCGGTGCCAGGTTGGACGTGATCGAGTCAGACTGGGGGCATATTGCAGGCGGACCTGGGCGTAACCCGGCCGTAATGGTGCAGATGTTTCGAGCCATGACGGAAGTGCTGTCCGAATCGGGGCAGGGTACCTTCGGTTAGCGCCCTCCCGGGGGGCAGCGCAGGGCAATCATTGCACCAAATGAGTGCGCCCAGACCAGAAGCGATAACCGGGCATTCGCGATAAACCTCTCCGAAGCTTTATAAATCAATAAATTGAGAGTTTATTTCCGGTCTGGCACGGGCCGTGCAATTTCTCCCCATAACGACACACAGATCCAGTCACAGCAACACCCGCAACTCAGGGATGCGGAATTACAGGCTGACTAATAGGTGACTAGGGTTCCGGTTCAGGGCATAGCCCTGAATGGCTGGTCCGAGAGTGACCGACCTCTGCGAGGTTACACGGCGGGACAAAAGCCCGGGAGATCGAAGAACCACAGCGATTCCGTTGCCGTGTTGCTTAAGGAGCCTATTGATGCGATTGATCAACCGCCACCCTGCCCGGACTACCGCCCTGTTTCTGGGGTTACTGCCCTTCGTGCTGATCGTACTGCTGTATGGCACCGCCTCCCAGGAACGGCTGGCAAATAACCCCAACGACAAGCTGTTGCCCGGCCTCGAACAGATGACCAGTGCCGTTAACCGCATGGCGTTCCAGGAAGACCGCCGCAGCGGGGAGTACCTGATGTGGCAGGACACCACCGCCAGCCTGCAACGGCTGGGGATTGGCGTGGGCGTTGCCGCCTCGCTGGCACTGGTTGTGGGGCTACTTAACGGCATCCTGCCGGTGGTCAGGGCTGGCATGGCACCACTGGTGTCGGCCCTGTCGATGATTCCCCCGCTGGCGATACTGCCTATCCTGTTCATCGTGTTTGGGCTGGGCGAGCTGTCCAAGGTGATGCTGATCGTCATCGGTACCGCCCCCATCATGATGCGGGACGTCGCCCAACGGGTACGAGAGCTACCCCAGGAGCAGCTCATCAAGATACAGACCCTCGGGGCCAACAGCTGGCAGGTGGTGACCCGCATGGCCCTGCCCCAGGTGCTGCCACGACTGATTGATGCCGTTCGCCTGAGTCTGGGCCCCGCCTGGCTGTTTCTCATTGCCGCCGAGGCCATCGCCTCCGAGCAGGGCCTGGGCTACCGCATATTCCTGGTCCGTCGCTACCTGGCGATGGATGTGATCATCCCCTACGTGCTGTGGATTACGCTGCTGGCCATCGTCATCGACCAGTTGCTACGGCTGGCCAACCGCCGGCTTTTCCCCTGGTACAACGCCGGAGGCCACTGATGAGCTTTATCACCGTCAATAAACTGTGGAAGGAATACGGCCACACCGTGGTGCTGGAAAACCTCAACCTGACCGTGGAGCAGGGGGAATTCTGCACCCTGGTGGGGGCCTCCGGCTGCGGCAAGTCCACCTTCCTGAAAATGTTACTCGGGCAGGAACAGCCCACCCGAGGAGACCTTCAGCTCGAAGGTGACACCTTCCCCGGCGAGCCGGACCGCAACCGGGGCATCGTGTTCCAGCGTTACTCGGTGTTTCCGCACCTGACCGTGCGCCAGAACGTGCTGATGGGCCTGGAACTGGAACAGAAACCGTTTCTCGGCAAGCTGTTCGGCAAGGCCCGGCGGGAAGCGCTGGCAAAGGTGGATCAGATGATCGAGGCCGTGGGCCTGGCCCACGCCGCCAACAAATGGCCCCACGAACTTTCCGGCGGTATGCAACAGCGACTGGCCATTGCCCAGTCGTTCATCATGCGCCCCCGGGTGCTGCTACTGGACGAGCCCTTCGGCGCCCTGGACCCGGGCATCCGCCGGGACATGCACCAACTGATACTGAAGCTCTGGCGGGAGACCGGCACCACCATCTTCATGGTCACCCACGACCTGCACGAAGGCTTCTATCTTGGCACCCGACTGCTGGTGTTCGACAAGGTCCGCAACGACCCACAACAACCGGAAGCCTTCGGCGCCACCATCACCTACGACCTGCCCATCGGCCAGACCGACCAGCAGCTCTACGAATCCATCGAAACCTCTGTGTCGGAAACGGCACGGGCCCTTTCTGCATGAGGCTCCCGTGATGACCACCACCATCAAACTCGATATCCCGGCCCTGCTGCAGGCCTACCGCAACGGTGACCTGACTCCCGCCGCCGTCGTTTCCCATGTGCTGGAACGTGCCGCCGGATACAGCGACCGCAACATCTGGATCCACCTGGCCAGCCTGGAAGAACTGGAACCCTACCTGGAGCGACTGAGCCAGTCGGAACCCGGTGACCTTCCGCTGTATGGCATCCCCTTTGCGGTCAAGGACAACATCGATGTGGCGGGGATGCCAACCACCGCTGCCTGTGAAGCCTTTCGCTACCAGCCGGAGTGCCATGCCTTTGTGGTGGAAGCCCTGGTCAATGCCGGCGCCATACCCATCGGCAAGACCAACCTGGACCAGTTTGCCACCGGGTTGGTGGGTACCCGCTCACCGGAACCCTGGGGGGCCTGCCGCAACAGTTTCGACCCGGACTATATCTCCGGTGGCTCCTCTTCCGGTTCCGCCGTAGCCACCGCCCTGGGCCTGGTGAGCTTTGCCCTGGGCACCGACACCGCCGGTTCCGGCCGGGTGCCGGCGGCCTTCAACAACCTGGTCGGTCTCAAGCCAACCCTGGGTCGGCTCAGTGTTCGTGGCGTCGTACCCGCCTGCCAGAGCCTGGACTGTGTCTCGATCTTTGCGCGCTCGGCAGAGCAGGCACAGACCGTGCTCTCCATAGCCTCGGCCAGCGACTCCGCTGATCCGTGGCAACGCCCCCAACCCATTGGCCGCAGGCCAATAGCAGGGGAGTTCCTTTTCGGGGTTCCCCTCGACCACCAGCTGGACTTCGATGGTAATAACGGCGCCCGGGCCCTGTTTGCCCGTTCCGTTGCGCAGCTTGAACGCCTCGGTGGTAAACCGGTCGAAGTGGACTTCCAGCCCTTCCTGGACGCCGCAAAACTGCTCTACGAAGGACCCTGGGTCGCGGAACGGTACCTGGCCACCAGCCCGCTGATCCAGGACCAGCCAGACGCACTGCTGCCGGTGACCCGGAACATTATCAGTCAGGGCACCCGGGGGAGTGCCAGGGACGCGTTCGCCGCCCGCTACCGGCTCCAGTCACTGAAAAAGCAGGCAGACCGGGTCTGGGAACAGGTACACGTGATGGTCACACCCAGCACCCCCACTATCTATACCCGGGCACAGGTAGACGCTGACCCGATCAGCCTGAACAGCCGCCTGGGTACCTACACCAACTTCATGAACCTGCTGGACTACAGTGCCGTCGCGGTGCCGTCCGGCTTCCTTGATAACGGCCTGCCCCTGGGCTGCACCCTGTTTGCCCCGGCTTTCCAGGACGAGGCCCTGTTGGCCCTGGCCAGTCGCTTGCACCCACTTGCCACCGATACTGTCGGAGCGCTGACTGACTTGCTCGACAGCCCGGCCCTTAACGCCACCGAAGGCACCATCGATGTGCTGGTCTGCGGCGCACACCTGTCCGGCCTGCCCCTGAACCACCAGCTTACCGACCGTAACGCCGTGCTCGTGGAAACCACCGAAACCTCCAGCACCTACCGCATGTATCGGCTGGCCGGCGGCCCGCCACTGCGTCCGGGCCTTATCCGCGATGAAAATGCAGGCACCGCAATACCCGTGGAGATCTGGCGGGTACCGGCAGACCGCTTCGGCAGCTTTGTGGCGGGCATCCCGGCTCCGTTGGGCATCGGCAAGGTGGAGCTGAATGACGGGCGCTGGGTGCCCGGTTTCATCTGCGAACCCGTCGGGCTGGAAGGAGCGGAGGACATTACCCACCTGGGGGGCTGGCGGGGATTCCTGGCGTCACGCTGATCCGCTGTTCAGCCAGCCAAAGGTGAGCATGGCGGTGATCAGGTAACGGCCGCCCTTGGCCAGGGTAACAATGGCCACGAACCGCCAGAAGGGCTCCCGCATGATACCAGCGATCAGCGTCAGCGGATCGCCGATAAAGGGCGCCCAGCTCATCAGCAGCGACCAGTGCCCCCAGCGGTGGTAGTGCACCTGGGCCTTTTCCAGGCTGGCAGGCTTGAAGGGAAACCATTTCCGGTAGCGGAACCGTTCGATATACAGCCCCAGATACCAGTTCACCACCGAACCCAGCACGTTGCCGACGGTGGCCACCAGCAATAGACCCACTATCGAGTAGGTATCTGCCACCAGCAGCCCTACCAGCAGCGCTTCCGACTGGAACGGGAAGAAGGTGGCAGCGGCAAATGCGGCAATGAAAAGGCTGAGATAGGCCATGAAGCTTCCGGAACTCCGGACGATGCAGCGGGTAACGATCTGCCACTTTAATCCGGGATGCAGAGGAATGCGAGGAGCGTCCTTGCTCCCGCTGCGGAGTTACTCCGCTGAGGCAATCAGGCTGGCGTTACCACCGGCGGCGGTCGTGTCGATGCACAGGTGCCGCTCGATCACATAACGCTGATCCAGGGTGTGCTCGGTGATCAGCGGCAACAACGCCCCATCACGCTTTGCCAGGGCCTGCCGGTACTGCCTGAGCAGATCCGTCTCGGCGCAGGTGGCCACGCCGTGGAAACCATCGACGGTGGCCAGGGCCTCAGGCACCAGCAGACCGTCACGGCCGGCTACGGGCAGGCCCGCCTCCGCCGCCTTCTTCACGGTGTCCTCGACCCCCGGCGCGATCAACACCACGCGGTTGCCCTGGGACAGGGCGGTGGCCGCCTGCTCCAGCGCACTCTCCCGGTCCGGTCCCAGGCACAGCACCAGGCCGCGGGGATGGTTGGACAGGCAGTTCAGTTCGCCGGTGGGACCTGGCAACTCCTCCGACTCGGCGTCCAGTGGGGCCGGTGCCTCACCGAATATCGGCGTCAGCGCCGCCATGCGCTCAGCGGGGGCTTTCAACGCCGGTTTGCCCGCCTCTTTTATCAAGTCGGTCAGGGCGCTGGCATCAACGGCACCAGCCTCCGGCGCCGGGCACCGCCGGACGTCCGCCTGCAGGAAGCGACGCACGTATTGCGGCCCACCCGCCTTGGGGCCAGTACCGGACAGCCCTTCGCCACCAAACGGCTGGGAGCCGACAATGGCACCGATCTGGTTGCGGTTCACATAGGTGTTGCCCACGTGGATTCGTTTGGAAATCTGGTCCACCCGATGGTCCACACGGCTATGGATACCGAAGGTCAGGCCGTAGCCCTTGGCATTGACGGCATCGACGACCTTGTCGATATCCTTCGCCTCGAAGGTCGCCACATGCAGCACCGGGCCGAAGATCTCCTCCTCCATCTCCTCGATGCCGCTCACCTTGAGTACCACCGGTGACACGAACCGGCCCTTGTCCGGCACCGGAACCTTTTTCAGCAACCGGCCCTGTTGCTCGAAGTAATCACAGTGATCCTGGATCTTTTTCTGGGCGTCTTCGTCGATCACAGGCCCCACATCGGTGGACAGCTGCCAGGGGTCGCCGATGCCCAGTTCGTCCATGGCACCATAGAGCATCTCCAGCAAGTGGTCAGCGATGTCCTTCTGCACGTAGAGCATACGCAGGGCGGAACAGCGCTGACCGGCACTCTGGAAGGACGAGGCAAGCACGTCCCTGACCACCTGCTCGGGCAGTGCCGTGGAATCCACAATCATGGCATTGAGGCCGCCGGTTTCCGCCACCAGCGGCGCGTCCGGCGCCATGGTCTCCGTCATCGACTGGTTGATACGCTGGGCCGTGGCGGTGGAGCCGGTAAAGCAGACACCGGCAATACGCGGATCGGCCGTCAGGGCGGCACCTACCGTGCTGCCAGTGCCCGGCAGCAACTGGATTGCTCCCCTGGGAATACCTGCCTCATGCATCAACTCTACGGCACGGACGGCCAACAATGAGGTCTGCTCCGCCGGCTTGGCCACCACGGTGTTGCCCGCCGCCAGGTTGGCCAGGATCTGCCCGGTGAAAATCGCCAGCGGGAAGTTCCAGGGTGAGATACAGCACATAACGCCCCGGGGGGCACCACTGCCTTCGTAGCGTTCCGCCTCGTTGGCGTAGTACTGGGCGAAGTCCACCGCCTCGCGGATCTCGGCGACTGCATCTAGCAACGACTTGCCGGCCTCACGGGTGGTGAGGGCAAACAGTTCGTGGGCGTTCTCTTCATAGAGATCACCCACCCGGCGAACGCAGGCGGCGCGGTCGGCCGCCGATTGTGCCGACCAGTCCCCGAATGCCTGCTGTGCGGCATCAATGGCGACATCGATGTCCTGCTCCGATGCCCAGGTAATCTGGCCCACCAGGTCATCGGGATCTGCCGGGTTACGCACCTCCTGGCTGTCACCACCCGCCGGACCGTTCAGGGTGACCGGGCCACCCTGCCACTGGAAATCCCGGTATCGGTCGCGGCCGCGGTTGATCTCGCCAATAGTGACCGGGTCGGTAATATCCCAGCCTTTGGAGTTGCGACGCTGCTCACCGAATATCTTCGCCGGCTTGACGATGGCCTTGCTGGACAGGTTCTCCCCCAGGGACTCCACGGTCTCGATGGGGTCACGGGCAATCTCCTCCGGGGTAATACTGGTATCAACAATCTGGTTGACGAAGGAGCTGTTGGCGCCGTTCTCCAGCAGCCGCCGCACCAGGTAGGCCAGCAGGTCGCTGTGCTTACCCACCGGCGCATAGATGCGACAGGGCACGCCGCTGCTCTTCATGACTTCGTTATGCAGGGACTCCCCCATGCCATGCAGGCGCTGGAACTCGTAGTTGTCCAGGCCAGCGGTACGGGCCATCTCCAGGATGGCGGACACCGAATGGGCATTGTGGGTGGCAAACTGGGGATAGATGCGATCCGCCATGTTCACCAGTTTATGGGCGCAGGCGAGGAAGGCGACATCACTGCAGGCCTTGCGGGTGAACACCGGGAAGTCGGTCAGGCCCATCACCTGGGCGCGCTTGATCTCCGCATCCCAGTAGGCGCCCTTGACCAGGCGCACCATGATGCGACGGTCCAGCTTCTCTGCCAGCGCGTAGAGCCAGTCCAGGGTTTTCGACGCACGCTTGCCGAAGGCCTGCACAACCACCCCAAAGCCTTCCCAGTCAGCCAGTTCCGGGTCGGACAGGATCGCCTCGATCACATCCAGCGACAGGTCAAGCCGGTCCTGTTCCTCGGCATCGATGTTGAAGCCCATGTTGGCAGCGGCGGCCTTCTTCGCCAGTTTCAGGGCCCGGGGCATCAACTCGTTCATGACCCGGTCACGCTGGCCATACTCATAGCGCGCCAGCAGTGCGGACAACTTGACCGAAATACCCGGGTTCTTGCGCACATCGCCATCGCAGAACCGAGAGATATAGTCGATGGCGTTCTCGTAGGCATCGTAGTAACGCAGGGCATCGGCGTCGGTTCTCGCCGCCTCCCCCAGCATGTCATAGGAATAGGTGTAGCCCTTGGCCACGTACTCCTTGCCTTCCTTGTGAGCCTCTTCGATGTCCCGGCCCAATACGAACTGACGGCCCATCTCCTTCATCGCCTGGCCGGCGACGGTACGAACCACCGGCTCGCCCATACGCTTGACCATCTTCCGAAGGGTGTCCCCCACGCTCTGGCGCTCGGAATCCTTCAGCAGGTTACTGGTCATCAGCAACGCCACGGTGGTGGAGTTGATAAACGAGGACGACGCCTTGCCCACATGGGCGCCCCAGTTACCGGAGGTGATCTTGTCCTCAATCAGGGCGTGGATGGTCATGTTGTCCGGCACCCGCAGCAGGGCCTCTGCCAGGCACATCAGGGCCACCCCTTCCTTGGTGGTCAGGCCATACTCCGCCAGGAACTTTTCCATAATGGTGGAGCGCGCGCTGGAACGCACATCCCGCACCAGGTCAGCGGCCCGGTCGGAGATAGCACGACGCTCCTCCGCTGTCAGGCCGGCCTCCGCAATCAATTCATGGATCACCTTGTATTCATCGGCGAGATAGTAGTTGCGGACAGCCTGGCGGCTTTCGGCCAGTGTCGGTTTCTCTGACTGCTGCGGTTTCATAGCGGTAACCTCATCGTCATGTGTCTCTCTTGCAGGCATTCTACCGACAGGGGGGCAGGCCATTTTCCTGTATTAATTCTATACATTAGTAAATAAGCCCGTTTTATACCGAATTGAACTATAATATGGGCTTTGATTTTGTAAATTACAGGAAAAGTGACCTTAACCAACCGTTTTCCAGGTGACTGATCCGGGAATGCCTGACGTCAAACCTGTACAAATTTCAGTCTAGAACGCTATGGGGAGGTACGCAGGTAATCCACTACCGGTTTTTAAACCACCAACAACGAAAGCCTATGACCGAGCCAGACCGTATCGATCATTCCATCATGCGGGAACTGCAGAAAAACGCCCGCATTACCATCACCGAGCTGGCCTCCCGGGTGGGGCTGTCCAAGACCCCCTGCCAGGTACGCATGCGTCGGCTGGAGGAGCAGGGCTATATCACCGGCTACACCGCCCTGCTCAACCAGACCCGTATGGGCATGAGCCATATCGCCTTTGCCCAGGTGACCCTCAACGACACCAGCAGCAAGGCCCTGGCCGCCTTTAACGAGGCGGTGCGGGGCATTGCTGCCGTTGAGCAGTGCCACATGATCGCCGGCAACTTCGATTACCTGCTAAAGGTCCGCACCCGCAACATGGCCGAATACCGGCAGGTGCTGGGGGAGCAGATCTCGGCCCTGCCCCACGTGCTGCAGACCAGCACGTTCGTGGTCATGGAAAGTGTGCGGGACGGGGCCCTCTGACCGGTCCGGGCCATGGTTCTCGCGGACCGGCAGGTAACTACAGTTCCATGAAAAGGTTCCTGCCCCCAAGCAGGAGTACCCAGCTTCTCAGCGGCACACGAAATGGCGATAAAGGCACACTAGCCAAAGTCCCTGATCTGACTGACCAGCTCGGACGCCTTCGCCGGGTCCAGCTGAACAGACGCCAACTGGGTACCAGCACCACCGGCGTTTACCGGTTCCGGGGTTCGGGATTTGCTCCCTGCAACCGGCAGCTCAACCTCCTGCCCCCTGCGTCGCAGTACTTTCATCACGGTGGGGACCGCGGCGTTCTCAGCCACCCATAACAACAACGCAAACACCGGTCCCCCCAGTAACGTCCCGGCGCCGACAAAACCGAGGCTCATGGCAGTGCGACCCAGTCGGGCGGTCCTTGACCGGGTTTCCACCTCTCCACAACTGCGAAGAAGCCTGCGGGAATAGTCATCCGCAATATCTTCCAGTTGCTTGCGGTCGATTTCACCATTGAGATAAGCCTCATAACTGTCGACGAAACCCGCCCGTTTCTCGCCCAGCTCGGTATCCGGCCGCACCAGCTGTTCCCAGAAATCCCTGGCGTCCACCGGAACCCGCCTGGGCAGCTTCAGCGTTGGCGCATCAAACGTTACGGTGTCCATAACGGAATCGACCTGCAACAGGTCGGCGAAAGCCGGGCTGTATCGGGTTTCGACCGCGATGGTGGATGAGTCCAGGGAACTGCCTGCCTGGGCCGGGTCCCTGACCGCAGAAAGGCATACGCCGAAATTGTAGTGGTAAACCTGGTTCGCCAGGCCCATCAGTTCGTCCACCAGGGACTTTGCTTGCGGCTCCTGTCCGGCCAGTTCGAGCACCAGGTTTTCCCACCGTGTTCTCGCTGCGGCATGGGATTGCTCTGATTGCTCCAGGTAGGTATCCAGTACCCGGCGCCAGAGGTCATCACTGACATGGTTCAGCCCCAGACCCTGCACCGTGTGCCCCTGTAATCGCTGCATCATCAGGGTGAAGCCATGGCTGATATCCTTTTTCGGCCAGGGCAGGAAATTCTGATATTGCTGCAATACCGGCTCCCAACGCTTGAGCATGGGGCCAAGGTCGCTCCATTCGGCAGATTTGCGCAGACCTTCAAAGGACTCCACACCCTGGGAAGCCATGGCTTCCGGCAACTCGGCCAGGGACTCGTTACGCTGCAAAATGCGGACAAAATTCTGTTCGATCAGGAGCTTGAGGGGTGATTTCGAGGGATTCAACAGGGCCTCGCGGGCCGCAGGCAGGTTGAGAAGATAGCCATCGTTGAGCACAATCCGCTCACCCATGACCGCCTTGCGCAGGAGCATGTTGTTCAGGTATTTCAGGTCAATGTCGATATCCCACTTGTAGCGGAACACCGAGTCATCAACCGTTCCCAGGTAGGTGTAACTCTTCCTGCTTGATGGCCCTGCTGTTTTCGTCATCGTTCTCTCGGCGGTTTCTTCATGTACGCCAATCATATGCATCAGGGGTAAGCATTTCGACTAATCGCAGGAAGCAACGGGGAAAAAAATCTAACCGCCTGGGTCACGGCCATGCCTGATCACACCAACGCAAATCAGCAACTGGGCAATATAGTAGGTGGCCATAATGGCGACACCCGATCCGGCAAAGGGCGAGACAAACTTGTCGATGGCAATCAGGGTATCGCTGACCATGAAGATCAGCGCACCCAGGGCCACCCAGAGAAATTGACTGTCATCCCGGAAACCGGCGGAGATCGCCATCAGGCTGATGGCAATCATATAAACCAAAGTTACCAGCTGCAGGTCACCAGTCTGTGGAATGATAAACAGGGTGCAGGCCAGGGCGTAGGCAAGGATCACGGCCGCCCAGGGCAATCGACCCACCCGCCAGCGAAACTGTGTGAGAAATAACGCTGTGTAAGTCAGTTGAGCCAGCAGGAAGGCGCCCAGCCCGGGAATAAACAGGCCGTCCAGACTGAGCAGAATGTCCCCGGTTCCCGAGAGCACCAGCGCGGCAATCAGGAAGTTACGGGTTCTCCCCGCGCCCTTTGCCACCACCAACTGAAGGAGCAGTGCAATAGGGATGACCTTGAAAAACCACCCCACGCCGTGGGGGAAAACGTCCCGAAGGGAGATATAAAGCAGAGCAAAGAGGGCAAAGGCCAGCAGCCAGGCAAGCGATGGCACCAGGCGGGTTGCGGTAACACGAGATGGTTTCATTGGCTCTGCTTCCAACACATCTTCACCTCACTCAGTATCGAACCTCATTCACTTTATGTACCCGGTCCGGATGACCAAATACATCGATGACCTGCTGCCGGGTAAGCGGCAAGGCGTACCAATGCTGACCATCCGGCGTGCCAACTACTGGCTCCTCCCTTTCCCCGGCGCAATGGGAACAGATCCCGACCGACAACAGACGTCCCTCCCTGAACACGATGTGGAATCCGCCCCCCGTATAGGCATCGTTCTCTCTGGATTTTTGCTTCCATGAGTCAGGCCACTGTGGAGGCGGTACAAAGGGTGGCAGGTAACGGGCAACCTGTTGCGGTCGCAGAGCACCAATGGAAACCGGTGGACTGTCCGGTGACAGTCTCAGCAGAGCCTCCAAAGGCCTTGAATCCCCTGCTTTCCCCAGATCTATCCCTACCACGTAATAAAGAGGTTCGCCGGAGCCATCAATTTGTTCACCATGGGCCACCAACGGTCCTTTCTCGAAACGTGAGACGTTGGCGCAGCCGGTTAACAGGGTTGCGAGCAGCAGACTGACCAGGATCAAGCGCATGGATATCTCCCCAAACGCAATGATCGATAGTTCAAAGGTCTACGCCATAATGGTGGAGAACAATGATCATTAACCAGTAACAGGTTGTGGTAATGCCAATCGATACCGCGAGGCTGAGGTAGAAGTTGACACCTTGCTTAAGGAGTAACGGCATAGCGACAAATAATGCCAAAGATGGGATGACCAGCCAGAATACGCTGCTGGCAAGTTCGCTGGCCCTGTCGATATCCCCGGTGTCGATGTATAACCAAAGCAATGCCAGAACAGAGGTCAAAGGCACGGATGCAAGAACCGCCCCGATAAATGAACTGCGTTTTGATATCTCCGAGATCAGCACAACCAGAACCGCAGTTACCAAGACTTTTGTTATGTAGTAGGCCAATTATTCTACCTCTCACCAGCAAATGCATGGAGCCGGGCGCACGGTTCGCGGGTCACACGAACCTCTGGTCGGACTCTGGTCCATCCCTGATAGCATAGCCGTCAGACACCCAACCTGAATGCAATATACCAGCCTGTGTGTGTCAATCCCGCTCCTCAGACCTTGATCCGCTGCAGTGCATGACCAAGGTTGAAAAAGTAGTTCTGAAAGGCGCAGTTGATCGCCTCCCGCTGCTCACCCCGCGGGTACAGCCCCATCCTGGCTTCGTCGGTTTCCCGGGTACCCTTGACCAGGAATTCGTTCTTGCAGTCGGCGTCCTGCACAAATGCCTCGAAGGCCCGGGCACAGAGTTCTTCGGGCTTGCTGAAGTAGAGGACACCGGCGGCCTTGTCGGCTTTCGCGGACTGGCGAAACAGATCGCTGGGTCCGGTACCGGCCGGGTTCAGCAGAATGGCCTTGTAACAGGCCTGCAGGCGCTGGTTGAGGGGGTGTGAAACCGGATCGTCCCGGGTCAGCCATAGGGTGGAGCCGAAAGCGCCTTTGCTGCCTTGTTCAAACAGCTTGTCGGCAATGTAGTGATCAAAGGCGTGGAACCACTCATGGGCGATACTGCCGGGACCGGCATTCTTGGCCAGGGCAAAGCTGCGGGTGGCCGGGGTGTAGTGAGCGGATACGCCCGGCTGGCCGCCGATGCCGTACTGCAGGGCCAGGGTGCCCCGCAGGGAGATCAGGGTTTCGGTGCCGCCCAGTATAGTCATCAGATCGCACAGGGCGTCGTAGAACAGGGCGGCACTACGCTGCTTTTCCGGCTCAGTCACCCAGCGGCCGATCTCGACGGTGCGGAACTGAAATCGGCGCCGGACATCCAGGAAGGTCACCGGGGCACCGCCGCGGTGGTCCGGCCCGCGGCGATAGAAGGATCTGGGCATGGGGTCTCACGCTTCGGGTTCAGCGACAGTGTAACTGCCAATGACCGTTTCCCTGAAGCCCTGGCGACGCAGCCCAATGACCTACCACTCCAGCTGCGCGCCGGTCTGGTACTCGATCACCCGGGTCTCGAAGAAGTTCTTCTCCTTGCGCAGGGTGGCCTGTTCGTCCAGCCAGGGGGAGACGTTCTTCGCCCCGGGGAACGGCTCTTCCAGGCCCACGGTTCTCGCCCGGCGGTTGGCGACAAACCGGAACTGCTCGCTGTGGTATTCGGCGGAATAGCCGAGGATGGGATCCCGCAGGATATAGTCAGCATAGGCTTTCTCTGCCGCTTCCGACTCATCCCACATGTCCTGCACCGCCTTGGGATCGAGGGTGATGTTTTCCTCGTCGAGGATCTGGTTGACCACTTTCAGGCCGAAGGAGAAGTGCATGGCTTCGTCCCGCAGGATGTACTGCAGTTGCTCGCCAGTGCCCCGCATCAGGCCCCGGCGCTGCAGGGCGAAGATGGGGCTGAAGCCGTTGTAGAACCAGGTGCCTTCGAACACGGCGGCGAAGAACAGGTAGCTCATGATGAATTCCTGCAGGTCGTCCCGGTTGCGCAGGTTCAGGTCGGAGCGCATGGCGGCATCCAGGCGGCGGTTGGCCATCTGGATCTTGCCGTTGATTTCCGGCACCACCCGGTAGCGGTTGTAGATTTCACTCTGGTCCAGGTTGAGGGTTTCAATGCAGTGCTGGTAAGCCCAGGTGTGCATGGCTTCCTCGTACACCTGGCGGGCCTGGTAGATCTGCAGTTCCGGGGCGCTCATTTTCTCCATCACCGCCAGGCCGATGTTGCGCATGGCGAGGATGTCGGAGGTGGTGAGGTAGGCCAGCACGTTTTCGTACACGTGCTTCTCCGGCGCGGTCAGGCGGTGGTGGTAGTCGTGGACGTCCTGGGCCATGTTGACGTCCAGCGGGGTCCAGTGGTTTTTGTTGGCGTTCATGAAGTACTCCCAGGCCCAGGGGTACTTGAACGGCGCCAGCTGGTTGATGTCGGTTTCGCCGTTGATGACGCGTTTGTCGTCGACGTTGACCGGGGCCGGGCCTTCGGTTGTAGTTTTGGTGGACTCGGTGCTTGGTTGGTCGTCCCAGTTCAGCATGTCGTTTCTATCCTCTGATTCGTTGGCCGGACTTTGGGGGCCGGGACCTGGCCGGGTGCTTTTTCCGCTGCAATTCACGGCCCGTCCCTGGGCCGACCTTGCACCGCGCCATCCATGGCGCTGCTCCAAAAGCACCCGACCAGATCCCGGTCGCACTATGGTGGGTAACCGCCTACTGGCACGCCTCGCAGTCAGGTTCGTCTATAGAGCACACCTGCGGCTGTGGCGCGGCAACCGGGGCTGTTTTTTCAGCGCCGGTGGCACCCAGGGAGCGCAGGTAATAGGTGGTTTTCAAGCCGCGCTCCCAGGCCAGCTGGTACAGGTCATCGAGTTTGCGGCCGTTGGGCTCGGCCATATAGAGGTTGAGGCTCTGGGCCTGGTCGAGCCATTTCTGGCGTCGGGCGGCGGCTTCCACCAGCCATCTTGCATCGATCTCAAAGGCGGTGGCGTATCGGGCCTTGAGTTCTGCCGGTATGCGGTCGATCTGTTGCACGCTGCCGTCGAAGTACTTCAGGTCGTTGACCATGACATTGTCCCACAGGCCCTCAGCTTTGAGGTCACGGACCAGTGAAGGGTTCACCACGGTGAACTCGCCGGAGAGGTTCGATTTGACGAACAGGTTCTGGTAGGCCGGTTCGATGGACTGGGAGACGCCGACGATGTTGGAGATGGTAGCCGTCGGTGCGATGGCCATGACGTTGCTGTTGCGCATGCCGTTTCTGGCAACGAGCTCCCGAACGGGGGTCCAGTCCAGCCGGGTTTCGGTGTTGACCGAGACGTCGCCGTCGCGACGGTTCGCTCTCAGCAGGTCCAGGGAGTCGATGGGCAGGATGCCCTGGTCCCACAGGGAACCCTCGTAGCTTTCGTAGGCGCCCCGTTCGCCGGCTAATGTGGCGGAGGCACGGATGGCGAAGTAGCTGAGCTGCTCCATGGCCACGTCGGCGAACGCCACGGCTTCCGGGCTGGCATAGGGGACGCCCAGTTTGTAGAGGGCGTCCTGGAAGCCCATCAGTCCCAGCCCCACCGGGCGGTGTTTGAGGTTGGAGTTCTTCGCCTGGGGCACCGCGTAGTAGTTAATCTCGATGACGTTATCGAGCATGCGTACGGCGGTGGTGACGGTGCGCTCCAGCCGTTGTACGTCCAGCTCGCCATCCTGCACATGGGCCGCCAGGTTCACGGAACCCAGGTTGCACACGGCGATTTCATCTTCGCTGGTGTTGAGGGTGATTTCGGTGCACAGGTTGGAGCTGTGCACGACCCCTTTATGCTGCTGGGGTGAACGCAGGTTGCAGGGGTCCTTGAACGTGATCCAGGGATGGCCGGTTTCGAACAGCACGGTGAGCATCTTGCGCCAGAGCTGCTTGGCGGAGACAGTCTTGTACAGGGTGATTTCCCCCTGTTCTGCCAGTTTTTCGTAGTGCTCGTAGCGTTCCCGGAAGGCGTTGCCGTATAGGTCATGCAGGTCGCTCACATCGCTGGGGGAGAACAGGGTCCAGTCGCCATCTTCTCGCATGCGTTCAATGAGCAGGTCCGGTACCCAGTTGGCGGTGTTCATGTCGTGGGTGCGGCGGCGTTCGTCACCGGTGTTCTTGCGCAGCTCCAGGAATTCCTCGATATCCAGGTGCCAGCTTTCCAGATAGGCGCAGACGGCGCCCTTGCGTTTACCGCCCTGGTTCACCGCCACGGCGGTGTCGTTGACCACTTTCAGGAACGGCACCACGCCCTGGCTCTGACCGTTGGTGCCCTTGATGTGGGAGCCCAGCGCGCGCACCGGGGTCCAGTCGTTGCCCAGGCCGCCAGCCCACTTGGAGAGCATGGCGTTATCCCGGATGGCGCCATAAATGCTCTCCAGGTCATCCTGTACGGTGGTGAGGTAGCAGGAGGACAGCTGGGAATGTCGGGTGCCGCTGTTGAACAGCGTGGGGGTGCTGGCCATGTAGTCGAAGCTGGACAGCAGCTCATAGAATTCGATGGCGCGGGTGTTGGGGTCATCCTCCCGCAGGGCCAGGCCCATGGCGACACGCATAAAGAACACCTGGGGCAACTCCAGGCGGGCCTGGTTCCAGTGCAGGAAGTAGCGGTCGTACAGGGTCTGCAGGCCGAGGAAGCCGAACTGCTGGTCCCGATCCGGCTTCAGGGCGCCGCCCAGGCGTTCAAGGTCAAAGGCGGCGAGGGCTTCGTCCAGCAGTTCGTAGCGGATGCCTTCGTGAATAAACGCAGTCAGCGCCTGTGGGTAAACCTCCGCCAGCGAGAACGTGGTGGGCAGGTTCAGCTCCCCGGCGGTTTCCAGGCGGATCTGTTCTAGCAGCAAACGGGCGGTGACCGCACTGTAGTCCGGCTCCTGTTCGATACGGCCACGGGCTGTCATGACCAGCGCAGAAAGTACGCCGGTTTCCTCGATACCGTCGTAGAGATTGCGCAGGGCGTCTTCCACCAGGGATTCGCCATTGATGCCCTGCAGACCCGTAGCCGCCTGTTCCACCTGCAGTTTCATCAGGCCCAGGTCCAGGGGCGCTGAAGAACCGTCGGCCTTTTTCACGGTCAGGTGCGGATGCGCTTCCACTGGCTCGTCCAGCGCCCGCTGGCGGGCGTGTTCCTCCCGGTAGAGGACGTAGGCGCGGGCGACTTTCTGTTCTTCACCACGCATCAGGGCCAGCTCCACCTGGTCCTGGATGTCCTCGATATGGACCTTGCCACCGGCCTTCAGGCGACGACTGATGGCCTGGACCACCTGCTCAGTCACGGCTTTGACGGCATGGTTGATATGGGCGGAGCCGGCGGCCTGGTCGCCCTCGACGGCAAGGAAGGCCTTGGTGACGGCGACGCTGATTTTGGAGGGGTCGAAACTCACCAGGGTGCCGTTGCGCTTGATGACCTGGAGGGATTCCGTAGTGGCTGGGGGTGCCTCGGCCAGGGCTGTGGACATGGGTGCTCTCCTTTACAACGCGTTGGGGGTTACTGGCTTCGCGTTGCAGGAGGGGCTGGTCAGCCACGGAATCCACGGAAGAACACGGAAAAAAGATGAAAAGATTTTTTAGCCACTAAACCCACGAAAGAACACGAAAAAACGATTACTGAACAGACAGGTCTGGTTTTTTCAATTTCGTGTTCTTTCGTGGATTTCGTGGCCCAATAACGTCTTGGTCTTTTGCTTTTTTCCGTGTTCTTCCGTGGATTCCGTGGCAAAAAACTGGAACCCGTCCGCTCGCCTTTAAAACGCGAAGGCACAGCACTCTGTCCTTGGCCGGTCTTCGGACTCAGGGGCGTAAACCTTCCGGTTCGGCCTTGCGGGCGACTTCCCGGCTGGAGTTCCTCCTTGCCAGTGTCGTGGTGCCCGCTCGTTCCCCAATACCGCTGCGCGTCAGTTCCGGACTCTCACCGGATTCCCAATACCAGACTGATCATCAATTAATCACAATATCTGGTATTACGCCAAGAACATAAACACTATATACAGAGAAACCACCGACAACAACCATGCTGAGCGACAGAGGGATCAGGATCACACCAGCGAGGTTTCACCCGCCATTTCGATAAACGCCCGGGTGTGGCGGTCGTCGAGATCTCCCGTTCGGACACCCAGATGGATGTGCTTGTGGATGCCCTCGTCACCGAGCCGGATTGGAGTAATGGGCAGGGTTTCGGCGTACTCCTCCACCAGCCACAAAGGCAGTGTGGTCACACCCCGGCCGGCGGCGACCATCTGCAGCATCATCTCGGTGGCTTCCAGTACCTTGTGCTTTTTGGGCAGGCAACTGGCAGGCAAAAGGAATTGCTGGAAGATATCCAGGCGCTCGATGGCCACCGGGTAGGTATAAAGGGTCTGGGCGGCCACCTGCTGCGGGGTGACGCGTTCCAGCCCGGCAAGCTCGCTGTCACGGCTGACCACAAGCACCTGCTCGTAGGGAAAGACCGGTTCGAAGTGGATGCCTTCGCGAACGATCGGATCCGGGGTCACCAGCAGGTCAATGTCGTGGTTGAACAGCGCCGCCATGCCACCGAACTGGAATTTTTGGGTGACGTCCACATCCACCCCTGGCCACCGGGCCAGGAAGGGGTCCACCACTTTCAGCAACCACTGGTAACAGGGGTGGCATTCCATGCCAATGTTAAGCGCCCCCCGCTCGCCCCGGGCAAACTGCAACAGGCGCTCATCCACCCGTTCCAGCTGGGGCAGCAGGCGGTTGGCCTGTTGCAACAGGTAATCACCAGCCTGGGTGAGCTTGAGGCCCCGACCTTCCTTCTGCCACAAGGGCGTACCCAGTAGCTGCTCGAGCCGGGTGATCTTGTGACTGAGGGCGGACTGGGTCAGGTGCAATGCCCTGGCGGCAGCGGTCAGGGAACCCTGGCAGTCGATTTCCCGCAGGATTTTCAGATGGCTTCGTTCGATCATGGCTATTTATGAATCGATGTCATGGATTGGTGACATTTAACCATTTTTCGTCATGAACTTCAGTGGTTATGCTCCTGCCACTTATTGATTAACAGGAGCACCAGCATGGCACTGACACACAACCTCGGGTTTCCCCGCATCGGCACCCGGCGAGAACTCAAATTCGCACTGGAAGACTACTGGAAGCCGAAAACCACCGCGGACGACCTGTTGAACACGGCGAAACACCTGCGGCAGCAGAACTGGCAAACCCAGGCCGACCTGGACTACGCGCCGGTGGGGGACTTTTCCCTGTACGACCATGTCCTGGACATGAGCTTCACCCTGGGCCATCTACCGGAGCGGGTTCAGGGACTTAAGGGCAGCGAACTGGACCACTACTTCCGCGTGGCCCGGGGCCGGTCACCGGCGGACTGCGGTTGCGGCATTGCGGCCGGTGAGATGACCAAGTGGTTCGACACCAACTATCACTACATCGTCCCGGAAGTGTCCGAGGACACGGCATTCTCCCTCAACAACCAGAGGCTGTTAGACCAGATTGCCGAGGCGCGCAGTGCCGGTGTTTCCCCCAAGCCGGTAATCATCGGTCCGGTCACCTACCTGTGGCTGTGCAAGGCCCGGGAAGGCGACGACCGCCTGCAACTGCTGGAGCGCCTGCTGCCGGTCTACGGGCAATTGCTGGATCAGCTGGCGGACCTGGGGGTGGACTGGGTTCAGGTGGATGAGCCCGTCCTGGTCACCGAACTGGACGCCGACTGGAAAGCAGCCCTGGAAACCGCCTACCACGCCCTCAAGGGAAGCCGCAGCAAACTGCTACTAACCACCTATTTCGGCACCCTCGCGGAAAACCTGCAGCAGGCCTGCAACCTGCCAGTGGCCGGTCTCCACATAGACGCGGTACGGGGCAAACAGGATGTGCAGGCGGTGGTCGACTGGCTGCCCCCCCACAAGGTGCTGTCCCTGGGGGTGATCGACGGACGCAATATCTGGAAGACGGACCTCAACGGTCTTTTGGAATGGCTGACACCGGTCCACGACAAGCTCGGTGACCGCCTGTGGCTGGCCCCCTCCTGCTCGCTGATCCACGTACCCGTGGACCTGGCCCTGGAGAGCGACCTGGATCCTGAGATCCGCAGCTGGCTGGCCTTCGCCACCCAGAAACTGGACGAACTCCGTGTGCTGAAAAGCGCCCTCAATGAGGGGACTGACGCTGTGGCAGGACCCCTGGCCGATAACGCCCGGGCCATTGCCAGCCGGCGGGCATCAGGCAGGGTCAATAATCCGGACATCAGACAGCAGGTGCAGGCCATCACGCCGGAGCTGGGCCAGCGCAAGAGCCCCTACTCCATTCGGGCGAACAAGCAGGCTCAACATCTGAAGCTGCCCCGCTATCCCACCACCACCATCGGCTCCTTCCCGCAGACCACGGACATCCGCAAATCGCGGCTGGCGTACCGCAAGCAGGAAATCAGCCGGGAACACTATGTCACGACCATGAAGACAGAAATCGAGCGAGCCATCCGCGAACAGGAAAAGCTGGGGCTGGACGTGCTGGTCCACGGTGAGGCAGAGCGCAACGATATGGTGGAGTACTTTGGTGAGCAACTAGAGGGCTACATTTTCACCCGTTTTGGCTGGGTACAGTCCTATGGTTCCCGCTGTGTAAAACCGCCGATTCTCTATGGTGATATCCACCGCCCCGGTCCCATGACCGTGGAGTGGATTGCCTACGCCCGCTCTCTTACGGACAAGCCCCTCAAAGGCATGCTTACCGGCCCGGTCACCATCCTCAACTGGTCCTTTGTGCGGGACGACCAGCCCCGGCGTGACACCGCCTTCCAGCTGGCCCTGGCCATCCGCCAGGAAGTGCTGGACCTGGAGGCCGCCGGCGTCAACATCATCCAGATTGACGAGGCCGCCCTGCGGGAAGGCCTGCCCCTGCGCCGGTCACAGTGGCAGGACTACCTGGACTGGGCTATCGATGCGTTCCGCATCACCGCCAACGGCGTGAAGGACACTACCCAGATCCACACCCATATGTGCTATTCGGAGTTCAACGACATTATTGAAGATATCGCCCGCATGGACGCGGACGTCATCACCATCGAAACCTCCCGCTCCGCCATGGAACTGCTGGATGTATTCGAGGCGTTCCGCTACCCGAACGAAATCGGCCCGGGAGTCTATGACATCCATTCACCGAACATTCCGTCCCGGGATCAGATCGTCAGCCTGATGAGCAAGGCAGCGGAACGGGTGCCGGCAGAACGCCTGTGGGTAAACCCGGACTGCGGCCTGAAAACCCGGCAGTGGGAAGAAGTGATTCCGGCCCTGGAGAATATGGTGGCTGCGGCGCGGGAGTTGCGGGAAGCCGCCGGTTAACGCCTGCTCCTTCTGATCAGGCGGCTGGAGCTGAAGGGGGGAGTCGAACCCCCGACCTACTGATTACGAATCAGTTGCTCTGCTGCCTGAGCTACTGCAGCACTCAGGACAGGTTTTACAGGCCGGGAAGAGGGATTCAAGGAGTCGGGGCCTGTCTGCCATAGATGCAGGATCTACGGCAGACAGGCGTTAGCTCATTCGACCGTGACGCTTTTCGCCAGGTTCCTGGGCTGGTCCACATCGGTGCCCTTCAGTACTGCCACGTGGTAGGACAGCAGCTGCAGCGGCACGGTGAAGACGATGGGTGCCGTAATCGGGTGCACTGAGGGGATCTGCATGACATGGATGCCGTCTTCGGACTTAACGTCGGCCTCGCGATCAGCGAAGACGAACAGCTCACCACCCCGGGCGCGGACTTCCTCCAGGTTGGATTTGAGCTTTTCCACCAGGTCGTTATTGGGGGCAACGGTGACCACGGGCATTTCACTGTCAACCAGTGCCAGGGGGCCGTGCTTGAGCTCGCCGGCCGGGTAGGCCTCGGCGTGGATGTAGGAGATTTCCTTCAGTTTCAGGGCGCCTTCCAGGGCCACCGGGAACTGGGAGCCACGCCCCAGGAACAGGCTGTGGTGCTTGTCCACGAAGGCTTCGCTGAGCTCGGCGATGGCGTCATCCAGCGCGAGTACATCCGCTACCTGGCCAGGTACCAGTTTAAGGGCCTGGACGATTTCGGCTTCCTTTTCCTCCGACAGGCCATTGTGCCGGGCCAGAGCCAGGGTGAAGATCAGCAGTGCAGTCAGCTGGGTGGTAAAGGCCTTGGTGGAGGCCACGCCGATTTCCGGGCCAGCCTGGGTCATGATCACCAGGTCCGACTCCCGCACCAGTGAGCTGCCCGGTACGTTACAAATCGCCAGGGCGGCGCGGAACCCCGCCTTCTTGGCCTGGCGCAGGGCGGCCAGGGTGTCGGCGGTTTCGCCGGACTGGGAGATGCAGAGGAACAGGGTGTCCGGCTGGATCACGTGCTTGCGGTAGCGGAACTCAGAGGCCACTTCCACGGAACAGGGAACACCCGCCAGCTCCTCGATCCAGTAGCGCGCGACCATGCCAGCGTGGTAACTCGTACCACAGGCGATGATCTGGACGTGACGGACATTTTCCAGCAGTTTCCCGGCGTCTGTACCCAGGGCCTGCTCGAGCACGTGGCTGTCGGTGAGACGGCCTTCCATGGTGGCTTTGATAACCGCCGGCTGCTCGTGGATTTCCTTCAGCATATAGTGGCGGTACTCACCCTTGTCGGCCGCATCATGGCCATGTTCGAAACGGGTCACTTCCCGCTCGGCGGTTTGACCGTTCCGATCGACTATATCGATCCGATCCCGGCGCACATCGGCAATGTCCCCTTCCTCCAGGAACATGAAACGGTCGGTGACCGGCAACAGTGCCAGCTGATCGGAAGCGATGAAATTTTCGCCAATACCCACACCAATCACCAGCGGGCTACCCTCTCTGCAAACCACCAGGTGGTCCGGTTCATCCGCATGGAGGACTGCCAGGGCGAAGGCCCCGCGTAGTTGGCTGATCGCCGCACGAACGGCCTTGAAGAGGTCCTGCTCGTTGCGGTACTGCTTTTCGATCAGGTGGGCAACCACTTCAGTGTCGGTCTGGGAGGTAAACTCGTAGCCCTCTGCCCGCAGCGCTTCCCGGAGTTCCTGATAGTTCTCGATGATGCCGTTGTGGACAATCGCCAGGCGCTCCCCGGACATATGGGGGTGGGCATTGATACGTGACGGCTCGCCATGGGTCGCCCAGCGGGTATGGGCAATGCCGATCGGGCCCGGTGATGGCTGGGCAGCGATGGATTCTGCGAGCGCCGCCACCTTGCCCAGTTCACGGGCCCGGTGGATGTTACCTTCCCCGTTCAGGGTGGCCAGGCCGGCGGAGTCGTAACCCCGATATTCAAGGCGTCGCAGCCCTTCCAGCAGGATCCCTTCAACGTCCCTTTGCGAGACTGCTCCAACAATGCCGCACATAAGATTCTTCCGCTCTTGAGTCAGGTCAGGCTTTCTTTTCAGGCCGCTTCCAGCCCTTGATATTCCGTTGTCGACCTCGGGCCACGGCCAGGTCTTTTTCCGCTACGTCGGTAGTAATGGTGGAACCGGCGCCAATAACCGCGTCCGCTGCCACCGAGACCGGTGCTACAAGCGCGGTGTTGGAACCCACGAATACGTTATCTCCCAACACCGTCTGGAACTTGTTCACCCCATCATAATTACAGGTAATGGTGCCTGCACCCACATTCACATTACGGCCAAGGGTGGCGTCGCCGACGTAGCTCAGGTGATTGATCTTGCTACCCTCGCCCACCTCGGCCTTCTTGGTTTCCACAAAGTTGCCCACCTTCGCAGTACGGGCCAGGCGCGTGCCCGGGCGCAACCGGGCAAAGGGGCCGATCTGGCACTGCTCGGCCACGTCCGCACCTTCGATCACGGAGTTAGCGTGCACGGTGACGTTATCAGCCAGCCGGGCGTCCCGGATCAGGCAGTTAGGGCCGATGGACACGTTATTACCAAGGGTTACCTCGCCCTCAAACACCACGTTCACATCGATCAGCACATCCTGGCCGACGGTCAGGTTACCCCGCACGTCGATCCGGTCCGGATCGGCCAGAGTGGCGCCTTCGGTCATCAGGCGCTCCGCCTCACAGCGTTGATACCAGCGCTCCAGCACTGATAGTTGCAGACGGTTATTCACACCCTGCACTTCCTGTTCGTGGGAAGGCTGGGCCACTTCGATGGTCATGCCTTCCCCCGCCGCCATGGCGATAATATCGGTCAGATAATACTCGCCCTGTGCATTACTGTTGGACAGTTGCGGCAACCAGCGCTTCAGGTGATCCGAGGTCACCGCCAGGATGCCAGTATTCACCTCACAGATCGCTTTCTGGGATTCGGTTGCATCTTTCTGTTCAACGATGGCGATCACCTTCCCCTGCTCATTTCGCAGGATGCGGCCATAACCATCCGGGTTGGCCAGGTCGACAGTGAGCAGCCCAAGGCTTTGCTGGTTCACCCGGGACACCAAGGCCACCAGGGTTTCCGGATTGATGAGCGGCACATCGCCATAAAGGACCAGCACAACGGCTCCATCGGGCACCGCCGGCAACGCCTGCGCCACAGCATGGCCGGTGCCCAGCTGCTGCTCCTGCAACGCCCAGGTGACGTCAGTCGCCGGAGTGACCGCTTTTACCTGATCTGCACCATGGCCGATAACACCGTGGATGCCTTCCGCGCCCAGTGTGCGGGCGGTATCCATGACATGGTGCAACATGGACCTGCCGGCCACCTTGTGGAGTACCTTTGGGAGGCTGGATTTCATGCGGGAGCCCTGGCCGGCGGCCAGGATGATCACGTGGAGCGGGGCTGTCATGGCTGGTCCCTGAGTTCTGTGTAATCGGGTCATTCTCTAACAAAAAAAGCCGCACTCACGATGACAGTACCCGCCAGATTCAAATCCGGCCGGTACGCCACGATGATGCGGCCCGGGTGAGCCCGTTCCAGAGGAACGGTATCAGCGTACTTTCTTGCGCAGCTTTTCCAGGGTACGGAGCTGTGCAACCGCCTCTGCCAGTTCGGCAGCGGCGCGAGAGTACTCGAACTCACCAGTCTTGTTCGCCAGTGCCTTCTCGGCCTCTCGCTGGGCTTCCAGCGCTGCGGCTTCATCCACGTCCTTGGCACGGACAGCGGTGTCAGCCAGCAGGGTGACAACGGAGGGCTGAACCTCCAGGTAGCCACCCGAGACATAGATGATCTCTTCCTCACCACCCTGCTTGAAGAAGCGGACAGGGCCGGGCTTCAGCGCAGTCAGCAACGGTGCGTGGCCGGGCTGGATACCCAGCTCACCCTCGGTGCCATTGGCGATCAGCATTTCCACCAGGCCGGAGTAGATCTTTTCTTCGGCACTTACGACGTCACAATGTACAGTCATAGCCATCTCGGTTGCCTCTCAGGTCGGTCAGCGAAGGGAGGGTGACTTACTTGTCACCCTTGGACTTCAGTTCCTTCGCCTTCTCGACCGCTTCCTCAATGGTACCGCACATATAGAAGGCCTGCTCAGGCAGGTCGTCGTAGTCACCATTGAGAATGCCCTTGAAGCTGCTGATGGTTTCCTTCAGGGAAACGTACTTGCCGGGAGAGCCGGTAAATACCTCAGCAACGTGGAACGGCTGGGACAGGAAACGCTCAATCTTACGGGCGCGGGCAACGGTCAGCTTGTCTTCTTCTGACAGTTCATCCATACCCAGGATGGCGATGATGTCCTTCAGTTCCTTGTAACGCTGCAGGTTGGTCTGCACGCCACGGGCGACTTCGTAGTGCTCTTCACCGATCACCAGCGGATCCAGCTGGCGGGAGGTGGAATCCAGCGGATCAATCGCCGGGTAGATACCCTTGGAGGCGATGTCACGGCTCAGTACCACGGTTGCGTCCAGGTGAGAGAACGTGGTGGCAGGAGACGGATCAGTCAGGTCATCCGCCGGTACGTATACCGCCTGGATGGACGTGATGGAGCCAGTCTTGGTGGAGGTAATACGTTCCTGCAGCTCGCCCATCTCCTGGGCCAGGGTCGGCTGGTAACCTACCGCTGAAGGCATACGGCCCAACAGTGCGGATACCTCGGTGCCAGCCAGGGTGTAACGGTAGATGTTGTCAACGAACAACAGTACGTCACGGCCTTCGTCACGGAACTTCTCGGCCATGGTCAGGCCGGTCAGGGCTACCCGCAGACGGTTTCCGGGGGGCTCGTTCATCTGGCCGTAAACCATGGCCACCTTGTCGAGAACGTTGGACTCCTTCATTTCGTAGTAGAAGTCGTTACCTTCCCGGGTCCGCTCACCAACACCCGCGAATACGGAGAGACCGGAGTGCTCTTTCGCGATGTTGTTGATCAGTTCCATCATGTTTACGGTCTTGCCCACGCCGGCACCACCGAACAGGCCAACCTTACCACCCTTGGCGAACGGGCAGATCAGGTCGATAACCTTGATGCCGGTTTCCAGCAGGTCGGCGGAGGCCGCCTGGTCGGCATAGCCCGGAGCCTTGCGATGGATTCCCCAGCGCTCTTCTTCGCCGATCTCGCCCTGTTCGTCGATGGGACGGCCCAGAACGTCCATGATACGGCCCAGAGTGGGGGTACCAACCGGCACCGAAATCGGCTTGCCGGTATTTTCTGCTTTCAGGCCACGCTTGAGGCCTTCGGTGCTGCCCATGGCGATGGTACGAACAATGCCGTCACCCAGCTGCTGCTGGACTTCCAGAGTTGTTTCGCCACCTTCAAGCAGCAGTGCGTCATACACGTTGGGTACGGAGTCACGCGGAAATTCCACGTCGATAACCGCGCCAATGATCTGAACGATGTGTCCGCTACTCATGCTCGGTTCCTCGTTATCTCAATAGTCACTAAAGCCAGTTGGATCGTGATCCGGGTCAGACCGAAGCCGCGCCGCTCACAATCTCCGAAATTTCCTGGGTGATGGCTGCCTGACGGGCCTTGTTATAGGCCAACTGGAGCTCATCAATAATGCTGCCGGCGTTGTCGGTTGCGCTCTTCATGGCAATCATCCGGGCAGCCTGTTCGCAGGCCAGATTTTCCACCACGCCCTGGTAAACCTGGGACTCGATGTAACGTGGCAGAAGGCCATCCAGGATTGGAGCCGCGGCAGGCTCATAGAGATAATCCCACTGGCTTCTGATCTCTTCGTCTTCGCTCGGCGGCAGGGGCAACAGCTGCTCCACCTTCGGCTGCTGGGTCATGGTGTTCACAAACTCGTTGTGAACCACGTACAGCCGGTCGATACGACCTTCCTCGAACGCGTCCAGCATTACCTTGACGTTACCGATAAGCTGTTCCGCGCTGGGGGTGTCGCCCAGGTGGGTCAGTGCCGCGACAACGTTGCCGCCATAGTTGCGGAAAAACGAGGCGCCTTTCTGACCGATTGCACAGATGTCGGACTCAACACCCTTGTTTTTCCAGTCACGCATTTCACGGACCAGCAGCCGGAACAGGTTACTGTTCAGGCCACCACACAGTCCCCGGTCAGAGGAAATCACGATGAAACCGACCCGGTTAACCTCACGATCCATCAGGAAACTGTGACGGTACTCCGGATTGGCCAGCGCGATATGCCCAATAACCTGACGCATCTTTTCCGCATACGGGCGGGTCGCCTGCATACGTTCCTGAGCCTTACGCATCTTGCTCGCCGCCACCATTTCCATGGCGGAGGTGATCTTCTGCGTGCTCTTGATGCTTCCGATCTGGTTACGTATTTCTTTTCCGACGGCCATAAGTCACTGCCTTTTCAAGTTAGACACTCATGTGAACCACTTGGCCCGCAACGGGGCGGGCCAGGGGATTTACCAGCTTTGAGTGGTCTTGAATTTCTCCAGAGCAGCTTTCAGGCCGGCGATAATATCGTCGTTGTAGTTCCCTTCAGCGCCGATCTTGTCGAGCAGTTCTTTCTGTTCGGCACGCATCCAGTCCAGGAGCTGCGCTTCGAACTTGACCACTTTCTCGACATCGACGTCGTCCAGGAAGCCTTCGTTAGCTGCGAACAGTACGGTGCCCATTTCCGCAACGGTCATCGGGCTGTACTGGTTCTGCTTCATCAGCTCGGTAACGCGCTGACCGTGCTCGAGCTGCTTACGGGTTGCTTCGTCAAGGTCAGAAGCAAACTGGGCGAAAGCCGCCAGTTCCCGGTACTGAGCCAGGGCCAGACGGATGTTACCGCCGAGCTTCTTCATGATCTTGGTCTGGGCGGAACCACCAACCCGGGATACGGAGATACCGGCGTTCATCGCCGGACGGATACCGGAGTTGAACAGGTTGGTTTCCAGGAAGATCTGACCGTCAGTGATGGAGATCACGTTGGTCGGAACGAACGCAGAAACGTCACCAGCCTGGGTCTCGATGATCGGCAGTGCGGTCAGGGAACCGGTCTGGCCTTTCACTTCACCGTTGGTCAGCTTCTCAACGTAGTCCGCATTGACACGGGACGCACGCTCCAGCAGACGGGAGTGCAGATAGAAAACGTCACCCGGGTAGGCTTCACGGCCCGGCGGACGACGCAGCAGCAGGGAGATCTGGCGATAGGCCACAGCCTGCTTGGACAAGTCATCATAGATGATCAGGGCATCTTCACCACGGTCACGGAAGTACTCGCCCATGGAGGTACCGGAGTACGGAGCCAGGAACTGCATGGATGCAGGATCGGCGGCACCGGCGGCGACCACGATGGTGTGGTCCATGGCGCCATGCTCTTCCAGCTTGCGCACTACGGCAGCAATGGAGGACTGCTTCTGGCCCACTGCCACATAGATACACTTGATGCCAGTGTTCTTCTGGTTGATGATCGCGTCGATGGCGACAGCGGTCTTACCAATCTGACGGTCACCGATGATCAGCTCACGCTGACCGCGACCGATCGGCACCATGGTGTCGATGGCCTTGAGACCAGTCTGAACCGGCTCGTCAACAGACTGACGGGCGATAACGCCGGGCGCCACTTTCTCGACCGGGGAAGTCAGGGACGTACCCAGATCACCCTTGCCGTCGATCGGGTTACCCAGACCGTCAACCACGCGACCCATCAGTTGCGGGCCAACCGGGACTTCCAGGATACGACCGGTACAACGGACTTTCTGGCCCTCGGCCAGGTCTTCGTAGTCACCCAGTACAACCGCACCAACGGAATCGCGCTCCAGGTTCAGAGCCATGCCGAAGGTGCCGTTGGCGAATTCAATCATCTCACCGTACATGACGTCGGCAAGACCGTGGATCAGCACGATACCGTCGGAAACCGACAGAATGGTGCCTTCATTCTTTGCTTCGGAAGAGATATCGAGCTTTTCGATTCTCTTCTTGATGATGTCACTGATCTCGGATGGATTCAGTTGCTGCATGCCTTTGTCCTCAAACCTTGTGCTGAAATCAGGCGCCCAGTGTGTCGGCGAGTTTTTCCAGCTTTCCACGTACAGAGGCGTCGATCACCATGTCGCCGGTGCGTACGATGACGCCGCCGATCAGGGCCTTGTCTGCCTGGGTGGAAAGCGTTACCTGCCGCTCGAGTTTCTTCGACAGGGCCTCGGCCAGTTTCTGTTGCTGTTCTTCCGTCAGCTCAAAGGCTGCGGTGACATCGATCTCGACGGTGCGTTCCAGGTCCGCACGGAACTTGCGGAACAGTTCGGATATTTGCGGAAGCAGCGCGAGACGGCCTCTTTCAGCGAGAATGGCGAAGAAGTTGCGGACCGGTTCGGAAACCTCGGTACCGGCAAATTCGAGAATGATGTCTGCCTTGGTTGACCGGTCGACACCCGGATGCGCGAGAAGCTCTTTCACGTCGCTGTTGGCAGCCACCTGTCCGGCCAGTGTCAGCACCTCGGACCAGTGAGCCAGGGAACCCTGGCTCTCCGCAGTCTCGAAGGCTGCCCGGGCGTAGGGGCGTGCCAGCGTTGTCAGTTCTGCCATGATGAACCTCGTTTAAAGTTCGGCAGCGAGCTTGTCCAGCATCTCGCTGTGTGCGTTGGCATCGACAGATTTTTCCAGGATCTTCTCGGCGCCGGCGACGGCCAGGGCAGCCACTTCAGCCCGCAGGGCATCACGCGCCTTGACACGTTCCTGCTCGATTTCAGCATGGGCCTGATCGATGAGTTTCTGACCCTCGGTGCGAGCCTCGCTCTTGGAGTCTTCGACAATCTGGCTTGCCCGCTTGTTGGCCTGTTCGATCAGGGCAGCGGCTTCTTCCTTCGCGGTGCGCAGTTCCTGGGCGGCCTTTTCCTGAGCCAGCTCAAGGTCCAGCGAAGCGCGGTCTGCAGCAGACAGACCATCGGCTATTTTTTTCTGGCGTGCGTTCATGGCCTCGGTAATCGGAGGCCAGACGTACTTGACGCAGAACCAGACGAAAATAGCGAAGGCAATCGATTGCCCTATCAACGTAAGGTTTATATTCACGGCAATATACCTCTAGCTATTCGTTGCGTCCTGGTGTCCGTAAAATCGGGCGCCGGTCTCTGGCGCCCGTCCTTGACGGCCGAAATTAACCAGCAACAACGAAGATCAGGTACATCGCGATACCAACGCCGATCATGGGTACCGCGTCCAGCAGACCGGCCATGATGAAGGTCTTGGTTTGCAGCTGGTTAGCCATTTCCGGCTGACGTGCAGTGGACTCGAGCAGTTTGCCGCCCAGCAGACCAAAGCCGATACCAGCGCCCAGGGCACCCAGACCGATGATCAGTGCAGCTGCGATAAATACCATTTCCATTGAAGGCTCCTCAGTTTTCTCAGATGGTTAAGGGTTATTGATTGAAAATGTATCAGTGGTCTTCGTGTGCTGCGCTGAGGTAGACCACAGCCAGCGTTGTAAAGATAAAGGCCTGCAGGGTAACAACCAGGATATGGAAGATCGCCCAGGGCACGTTCAGCGTCCACTGGATCCACAGTGGTAGCAGAGCGATAAGGATGAACACAACCTCACCGGCGTACATGTTACCGAATAGCCGCAGTGCGAGGCTGACCGGCTTGATGATCAGCGCGAGCAGTTCCAGCACCAGGTTGAAGGGCACCAGCGCCCAGTGATTAAACGGCGTGAACGACAGTTCCTTGAGGAAGCCACCCGGACCCTTGACCTTGAAGCTGTAGAACAGGATCAACAGGAACACACCGATGGAGATACCGAAAGTGCCATTGGGGTCGGTAGTCGGAACAATCTTGAAGTATTCAAGCCCCATGGCATGGGCGATAGTCGGAATGTAGTCGACCGGGATCAGCTTGAGGGTATTCATCAGCAGGATCCACACGAACATGGTCAGCGCCAGCGGTGCAATCAGAGGATTGTTGCCGTGGAAGACGTCACGGACAATGCCCTGAACAAACTCGACGGTCATCTCAACCATGTTCTGGAGGCCGCCAGGCTGGCCGGATGTGGCCTTCTTCGCGGCAAAGCGGAACAGACCGAGGAACAGCACGCCCATGGCGATAGACCAGCCCATGGTATCCACATGCACGGCCATGAAGCCCATGTCTGCAGCTTCCTGGGCGGTACGGGCCATGGTCCAGGTGGTCTCCTCGACCACGGAACCGTCCGCACGCTCATAGCCTTCAGGCAACTTGCCATAGGTCAGGTTGGTGAGGTGGTGCTTTATATAATCTACTGGGGTATCAGCTGCCATACTGCTTCTCGTCCAGTCATCGCTGTGGTTTTGGCCGCATGAACCAGCGCAGGGCTGCGCCCATCACAACCATCACAGCAAAAGTGAATAACAGAGCCGGCACATGGATCGGCTCCATCAAGTTGAAAACGGCCGCAAAAAAGACTGCGGTAAGGGCGATCTTGATCGACTCCGCCCTGAACAGGTTACCTACCATCCGGGACATGTTCCGTGCCCCTTCAACCTTGTAAACCTGGTAGGCAAACCAGGTGTTTGGCACCAGAAAAATAAGACCGCCAACCAGGGCGGAATAACCGGCCAGAACACCCTGAGTGGCCCACAAGAGGGCCATCACAACGATGGCTGTCGTTTCAATGACCAGCCAGCGGAGCAGCGGCACCCGGTTAAGACGATGTCCGGACTTTGCCATGACTGAAAACCTGCCGCTATTCCAAGCGCGGGAATTATATGTGTTAACCGAAAGCTGTTCAACTCAGGCAGTGCGAAAATCTGGTGGTTTTTTGGCCACTTCAGGCGCCCTTCTGACGCGATTTACACAACTTGTGCCTGATACCACTTCTTATCACGAGATGTGGTATTCCATATGAAAACCTGTTTCAAAAAGGGAAGTGCAAAGCCGGCAAAATAAAATGACGATCAGCGGATGTGGCCCAGGATTCCATCCAGTTCATCGAGCGAACTGTATTCGATAACCAGTTTACCCTTGCCTCGCTGGCCATGATCGATAGAGACCCGGGCGCCGAGACGTTCGGCCAGGTCATCCTGCAACGCCCGGATGTTGGGGTCAACGGCGCCCTTACGGGGCTTCTTTCCGGGTGTTTCGCTCTGTATCCGACGCACCAGCGCTTCCGTCTGACGAACGGACAGGGACTTTGCGACGACCTGCCGGGCAACCTGCAGTTGCTGCTCCGGTGGCAGTGACAGCATGGCGCGGCCATGCCCCATCTCCAGGTCGCCATGCTCAAGCATGATACGCACGTCTTCAGACAGGCCAATCAGGCGCAACAGGTTGGTAATGGTGGTGCGTGACTTGCCGACCGCTTCTGCGACCTCTGCCTGGGTCAGCCCGAACTCGTCCTGGAGGCGTTGCAGGGCAAAGGCTTCCTCGATGGGGTTAAGGTTTTCACGCTGGATATTTTCGATCAGCGCCATGGCGATGGCAGCTTCGTCCGGCACTTCACGGACAATCGCGGGCATGCGGTCCAGTTCCGCAAGCTGGGCAGCACGCCAGCGGCGTTCGCCGGCAATCAGCTCATAGCGGCCTTCCTGGACCGGGCGGACCACCACCGGCTGCATGATACCCTGTTGCCGGATGGAGTCCGCCAGCTCTTGCAGGGCAGCCGGGTCCATATCACGGCGGGGCTGGTAGCGGCCACGCTGGATCAGGTCGATGGGAATCTCCCGCAGTTCGCCATCGTGGCTGCGGGGTTCCTCTTCCAGGTTCACCCGGGAGTTCGCCAGCAGGGCACCGAGACCCCGTTCACCCAATCCTCGTTTCTTTGCCGCCATGGTCGTTGTCATTTATCCACAATGAAGAATTCGTCGGTCGTCAAAGCGCCCTATGTTACACCGCAACGCTGCCCGTCGTCTTGCGGCTGCCATGGCGCCGAACCATCTCACCGGCCAGGGCCAGGTATGCCACCGCACCCTTGGAGGCGCGGTCATACTTCAGGGCGGGCAGTCCGTAACTTGGCGCTTCTGCCAGCCGGACATTGCGGGGGATCACGGCCTTGTAGACCTTGTCGCCGAAGTATTCCGACAGCTGACCAGACACGTCGAGGGTCAGGCTGTTGCGGGGATCGTACATGGTACGAAGGATGCCCTCGATCTGCAGGTCCGGGTTCACCGTTTCCTGGATCTGCTCGATCGTGTTCATCAGGGCCGCCAGGCCCTCCAGGGCGTAGTACTCGCACTGCATGGGAATCAGCACGGTATCTGCAGCGGACAGGGCATTCACGGTCAGCAGATTCAGGGAAGGCGGACAGTCGATCAGGATGTAATCGTAGTTTTCACGAATGGTATTCAGACAAAGCCGCAGCCGGTGTTCGCGGCCGATCTCGTTCATCAGCTCCACTTCCGCCGCCGTGAGATCGCCATTGGCCGGCAGCAGGTCGAAGCCGCCGTTTTCCACCGACACGATTACCTCGCTAGCACCGGCCCGTTTCGTCAGTACGTCATAGCCGGACAGCTGCACACCATTCTTGTCCACGCCACTGCCCATGGTGGCATTCCCCTGGGGGTCCATGTCCACCAACAGTACACGGCGCTTGGTGGCTGCCAGGGAGGCCGCCAGATTGACGCAGGTGGTGGTCTTGCCGACCCCTCCTTTCTGGTTGGTCACGGCGATAACGCGAGCCATGGCTAGCCTCCTGTTGTGGAATCCTGTGGTGCCGATATCCGGCTGATCACCAGCAAATGGCGCTCGCCATCGCAGCCCGGGTAGTCCAGGCGATGGTGTTCGGCCAGCTGCCAGCCTGCTGGCAGGGAAGACACTTCATCATCCGGGAACTGACCTTTCATGGCAAGGAACTGGCCGTCACCCGCCAGCAGGTCTGCGCACCAGGTCACCAGGTTGGGCAGTGCGGTAAAGGCCCGGCTGGTAATTTGCCGGAACCGTTGCGATAGCTCGCAATCCTCGGCACGACCATGAATCACTTCAACGTTATCCAGCCGAAGCTCCAGCTTGCACTGGGTGAGGAAGCGGGTTTTCTTGCTGTTACTGTCCAGCAGGGTGAACTGACGCCCGGGGCAGGCAATCGCCAGGGGAATCCCCGGCAGGCCACCGCCCGCGCCCACGTCCAGTACCCGGTCCGCGCTGAGGAAGGGCACCAGGGTCAGGCTGTCGAGCAATTGCCGGGGCACCATCTGGCGGGGCTCCCGCACAGCAGTGAGATTATACGCCCGGTTCCATTTGTTCAGCAGCGCCAGAAAGGCCAGCAGTTGTTGTTGCTGGCCTGTGGACAAGTCCAGTTCCATGGCGGCCAGTCCATCGGACAATTGCCACTGCCATAATGCTTCGCTCATGCCGGCCCTCCGTCAGGCCGACTGCTTGCGGAGCAGATCCCGCTTTTTCAGGTGCACCAGCAACTGGGAGACCGCGGCCGGGGTTACGCCCTGGATGCGGGAGGCCTGGGCGATGGTTTCCGGGCGCACGTCTTTCAACTTCTGGCGGATCTCGTTAGACAGGCCACCCACCGCATCAAAGTCAAAGTCATCCGGCAGGCGGGTTTCCTCGTTCCGACGCAGGCGCTCGATCTCATCCTCCTGCCGGGAAATATAGCCTTCATACTTGATCTCAATCTCCACCTGCTGCTCAACGTCATCGGCGCCGGCACGCTGACCGCCGATCTCGGCGATCTCGCTATAGCTGATCTCCGGCCGACGCAGCAGCTCCGCCAGGGTATTGTCCCGGTTCATTGGCTGCTTCAGGTAGCCGTCAGCGATCGATGACTGATCCGTGTCCGGATGGATACGGGTGGTTTCCAGGCGCTGGCGCTCAATGGCGATGGCCTCCCGTTTTTCATTGAAGCGCGACCAGCGCGCCTCATCCACCAGGCCCAGGTGATAACCGGCTTCGGTCAGTCGCAGGTCGGCGTTGTCTTCGCGCAGGATCAGACGGTATTCCGCGCGGCTGGTGAACATGCGATAAGGTTCGGAGGTGCCCATGGTGATCAGGTCGTCCACCAGTACGCCGATATAGGCTTCGTCCCGGCGTGGATACCAGGGTTCCTTGTCCTGGGCCTGGAGGGAAGCATTCAGACCCGCGAGCAGGCCCTGGGCGCCAGCCTCTTCATAGCCGGTGGTGCCGTTGATCTGGCCGGCGAAGAACAGGCCGCCAATAAACTTGGTCTCCAGGGTATGACGCAGATCCTGGGGATTCAGGTAATCATACTCAATCGCATAACCCGGACGGGTAATATGGGCGTTCTCGAAACCCGGGATCGAACGCACCGCCGCAATCTGGATATCAAACGGCAGGCTGGTGGAGATACCGTTGGGATAGAGCTCGTGGGTATTCAGCCCCTCCGGCTCCACGAAGATCTGGTGGGAGTCCTTGTCTGCAAACCGATTCACCTTGTCCTCGATGGAGGGACAGTACCGGGGACCCACGCCTTCGATCTCACCGGCAAACATGGGCGAGCGGTCAAAGCCACTGCGGATGATGTCATGGGTTTCGGCAGTGGTGCGGGTGACGTAGCAGCATACCTGACGGGGATGCTGGTCCCGGGAGCCCATAAAGGACATCACCGGCGTCGGGTTGTCACCCCACTGTTCGTCCATCACTGAGAAATCCACCGTGCGGGCGTCAATGCGGGGCGGGGTGCCGGTTTTCAGGCGGCCGACGTTAAAGGGCAGCTCCCGTAAACGTTTTGCCAGCGCATTGGCGGGCGCATCGCCGGCACGACCGCCGGCATGGTTCTGCATGCCGATGTGGATAACGCCACCCAGGAAGGTACCGGTGGTAAGCACAACGGTTTTTGCATTGAAGCGAATGCCGGTGTTGGTAACCACCCCGGTCACCCGGTCGTTTTCCACCACCAGGTCATCGGCAGCCTGCTGGAACAGCATCAGGTTGGGCTGGTTCTCCAGGATCTCACGGATTGCCGCCTTGTACAGCACCCGGTCAGCCTGGGCGCGGGTGGCACGCACCGCCGGACCCTTGCGGCTGTTAAGTACACGGAACTGTATGCCGGCGTGGTCCGTCGCCTTCGCCATGGCGCCGCCGAGGGCGTCGATTTCCTTGACCAGGTGGCTCTTGCCGATGCCACCAATGGCCGGGTTGCAGGACATCTGGCCCAGGGTCTCGATGTTATGGGTCAGCAGCAGTGTCTGCGAGCCCATGCGGGCCGCGGCCAGGGCGGCCTCGGTACCGGCATGGCCACCACCAATGACAATGACGTCGAAACGGGTCGGAAAATCCACAGAATCACCTCGAAAGCGGGGAAAAAATCAGCAGGGCAGTATACCTGCAAGTGCAATGGCTTTGCAGTGTCAGTGGGTAAATTTTAACCAGACAGGACGGGATTGTAGAGGGCGGCTTGGTTGAGGTACGTGAATTTACCTAATTATCCCGGTAATTCATGGGCTTGAAAAAAACTGTTCACAAAACTTTTCAAGAGAGTTATCCACAGAACGACAAGCTCAAAAATGGAACTTTTAAACCTCTTATTTATTGTTTTTAAAGATAAAATTTGAATTTATCAAAAGTTCATTCCCAGATTATCCATGATTTTATCCACAGAATTCCGGGTTAATTGAGACAAGAACCCACCGACACGTCAAAGTACCGCACATCCAGCCCGAAGATGAGCAAGATATGCCATGATGTCATTCGATGGGCCGTTCCGGGCTCTGGGCAGCTGAAAAGGCGCCATTACCGCCAGACCGTTCCGCTTGTTCCTCCTGCTCCAGCTCCCTCTCAACCGCGTTAGCCGACTTGGCAAACCGGGCAAGCAGGTCATACAGCACGGGAATCAGGAACAGGGTCAGGGTAGTGGCAAACACCAGGCCACCAAGGATCACCATACCAATAGCGGCGCGACTCTCTGCACCGGCGCCGGTCGCGATCACCAGGGGCACCGCACCAAACACCGTGGATATGGTGGTCATCAGCACTGGCCGGAAGCGCAGAATCGAGCCTTCCAGGATTGCATCCCGCACGTTATAGCCCTGATCCCGCAACTGGTTGGCGAACTCCACCATCAGAATCCCGTTCTTGGCCATCAGGCCCAGCAGCATCACGATGCCGATCTGGCTGTAGATGTTCAGGCTGATGCCTGACCAGTACAGGGCCATCAACGCGCCGGTGACCGCAAGGGGTACCGTGAGCATGATGATCAGGGGGTGAATCCAGCTTTCAAACTGGGCCGCGAGCACCAGGAAGACGATGATGAACGCCAGGCCAAAGGTCAGGTAGATAGCATTGGAGGACTCCTGGAACTCCTGGCTCAGCCCCTTGTAACTGATCCGGGCTTCCGGGGGCAGGTTGTCAGCTGCCAGGTTGTTCAGGTAATTCAGGGCGCTGCCCAGGTCGTAGCCATCCGCCAACGAGGCGCTGATGACCACCGCCGGCAAGCGATCAATCCGGCGCAGATCCGGGTTGGCGCCGATCTCCTCCATATTTACCAGGGCTGCCAGGGGGATGAGGTCGCCACCCTCCCTCGGCCGCATAAAAATCTGGCTCAGGTCGGACGGTGTCGCCCGGTCCGCATCCGTAGCCTGGACGATCACATCGTATTCCTGTCCCCGGTCCAGGTAGGTCGTCACCTGGCGTGACGCCAGCATGGTCTGCAGGGTCAGGCCCACATCCTCCACGGTGATATCCAGGTCCGCTGCCCGTTCACGGTCAATGGTGACTCGCAGTTCCGGACGGGTCAGCTCGAAATCGGTATCAACGTTGAGAAGCCGGGGGTTTTCCTTCGCCTTGCTGACGATTTCCTCACTCCATTGCTGGACTGCATCATAGTCGGGCCCCGCTACCACGAACTCTACCGGCTGGTTAAACCCCCGTTGGCCAAGACCCGGCGGATTGACCGCAATTACCCGCACCCCGGAAATATCGGACAGCTTGTTACGGATCTCGCTGGTGATCTGCTGCTGCTTTACATCCCGCTGGTCCCATTCCTCCAGGCCCATGATCATGAAAGCATTGTCCTCTTCATCCCGGAAACCGACGATGGACAGCAACCGGTTGGCAATGCCTTCGTCCAGGTAGGGCAGCAGTCTCTCTTCCGCCTGGCGAACGTAGTGGTCAGTGTACTCGACCGTCGACCCCCGGGGTGCGTCGGTCGGCATGATAATCACACCACGATCCTCAATAGGTGCCAGCTCCTGGGGCAGCTTCGGGAAAACCACAACGGCCACGACCAGACCGGCAAGGCCCAGGCCGATGATCAGCCCGGGCTGGCGCAGGGAAAAACGCAGCAGCCGGGAATATCCGTTTGTCAGGCCGTTGAGGGCCTTCTCGCTTGCCGCCCACAGCCGATGGCCTTCAGCGGATTCCGGGCTGTGCCGCAACCACTTGGAGCAAAGCATGGGGGCCAGGGTCAGCGCGACGAAGCTGGAGAAGACCACCGCTGCGGCCAGGGTGAAACCGAACTCGGCAAACAGGCGGCCGATGTTGCCGCCCATGAAGGATATGGGGATAAACACCGCTACCAGGGTCAGCGTGGTTGCGATGATGGCAAAGGCCACCTGCTTGGCGCCACGGAACGATGCCAGTAATGGCGGCTCACCGTTGTCGATGCGACGCTGGATGTTCTCCAGCATGACGATGGCATCATCCACCACCAGGCCGATGGCCAGGATAATGGCCAGCAGGGTGAGCACGTTGATGGAGAAGCCCAGGAAACCCAGCCCGATAAAGGCGCCAATAACGGCTACCGGTATGGTCACCGCGGGAATCAGCGTGGCCCGCCAGGAACGAAGGAACAGGAAAATCACCAGGATCACCAGGGACACCGCAATGGCCAGGGTGGTGATGACCTCCCGGATGGATGCCCGGATAAAAATGGACTCGTCGTAGCTCTCGGCGATGGTTACCTCCGGCGGCAGGGTTTCCCGGATATTCACCAGTTCTTTCCGCACGGCATCGGAGACGGCCACGGTATTGGCCTTGGACTGGCGAATAACGCCCATGCCTATGGCGGTTTCACCGTTCGCCCGCAGGCGACTGACATCCGACTCCACGCCCATCTGCACGTTAGCCACTTCACCTAGCCGTATCAGGTCGTTGTTATCACGGCGCACGACCAGGTTACGGAACTGTTCCACGTCACTGAGGCGTCCCTCGGCACGTACCGTAAAGTTACGGGTGGACGAGTCCACCGACCCCGCCGGTAACTCCACATTATTGGCCCGCAAGGCCCGCTCCACCTCCGCCACGGTAATATTCCGCGCGGCGAGCCGGTCCCTGTCCAGCCATACCCGTATGGCATATCGGCGTTCACCCCCGATACGCACATCGGCCACGCCATCAAGCACTGACAGGCGGTCGACCAAAACCCGGTCCGCGAAGTCACTCAGCTCGGCGCTGTCCCAGACTTGACTGCGCAGGGTTATCCACATCATGGGCCGGGCATCGGAATCGGCCTTCTGGACGACCGGGGCGTCGGCTTCTTCCGGTAGTTGATCCGCAATACGGGATACGGCATCACGTACGTCGTTGGCGGCGATGTCCACATCCCGGGAGATGTTGAACTCAATACTGGTGCGGGATTCACCCTGTTCGGTGGAGGACTCGATTGAACGAATGCCTTCGATGCCACTGATCGCACCTTCTACGATCTGGGTAATCTGGGTATCCACCACTTCCGCAGCCGCGCCGGTGTAATCGGTAGATATGGAGACGATCGGAGGGTCGATGTCGGGGTATTCCCGCACCGGCAGATCCAGCAGGGCAGCAACCCCGAACACCACGATCAGCAGGCTGAGTACCGTGGCAAAGACCGGTCGCTTGATGGACACATCGGACAGCACCATGGATCAGGACTCCATGGCCTGGAAACGGTTATCCGGTATGGCGTTGCCTTCATCCTTGATTTCCACCCGGTCGCCGCTGCTGAGGCGATCCTGGCCGGTAATAATCACCCGGTCACTATCGCTGATACCACTGACCACTTCCACCAGTCCTGGCATGCGCGAGCCCAGTGTTACCCGGGTACGCTGGGCTACGCCGTCTTCGGCGAGAAACACGTACTTGTCGTCACCCCGAATCAGCACCGCCTGTTCCGGAATGACCAACGCTTCGCGCTCGCGCAGGGTCAGGCTTGCGGACATGAACTGGCCGGGGCGTAACCGGCCTTCCGGGTTATCAATCAGAGCCCGCACTGGCAGGGACCGGCTCAGTTCACTGATGCGGGTGCCCAGCTCCACGAGCTCGCCATGGAATATCTCCTCCGGCCACGCCGGGGAGTTACCGCGGACCACCTGGCCCAGGGACACCTGCCCCAGGAAGCGTTCCGGTACCGAGAAGGTGAGCTCCATCTGATCCGTTGCATCCAGCGTAGTGATGGCGGTACCGGGCGTCACATAGGCGCCCACGCTCAGGTCCGATAGACCCAGCACGCCACTGAAGGGAGCGACAATCCGGTGGTTCTCCAGGCGCACACGGGCAGCCTCCCGCTCGGCGAGGGCCACGTCCACCGCGGTACGCAACTCGTCCACCTGGGACTGGGAAATACTGTTGTTGGAACGTAGCCGGTTGGCACGCTCGAACTGGCGACGGGCGTCGGCCAGCTGTGATTCGATAACACGAAGGTCCGCCGTAGCCTGGCGATCATCGAGTTGCAGCAGCAGCTCGCCCTTGTCCACACGCTGGCCGGCCGCCAGGTTATGTTTCACCACGCGGCCGCTGACTTCGGTGGTGAGTTCCACTGCCTCCAGTGCCTGCAGGCTGCCCACTGCGCTGACCTGGTCACGGACCATATCCCGTTCCGGCGATACCACGTTCACCGCACTGGCGGAGGACTGGGTACTTTCTTCGGCACCGGTCCCGGAGTCCATGGAGCGCCAGATCCAGGCGCCACCCACTGCAATTGCCACCAGCACGATGGCGGTCAGCCACTGTTTCCACATAGGAACGACTACCTGTTTACATCAGTTTCAGTTGTTATCCGTATCACCGGTGCGCCTGATGACCAGCACGACTTCTCCCACCGGTATGCCCCACTTGCTCATGGCGGTCTCATTGATCAGGGTGTCCGGTGTCACCAGGTACATCCAGTCATCCATGCGTACATCAATGGTGCCGTCCCCATACGGTACCCGCAGGACATAATTCATGTTGAGGGCGTTGCCGCGCCAGGTCATGAAGCCCGGCTCCACAACGTCCCCGGCCTCTGCACGGTAACCACCGTCTTCCGGGGTGAGGGTCCAGACCCGGGTGTCGACCTCGCCGTCGTCGAACCGGAACACTTCGTCCAGGGTACCGACGCCAGCGTCGTCCCAGCGGGCCTGGATGTCCGCATCAAAGGTACGAATGACTTCACCCGAGAAGTCCTTGACCACTCCCCGGGCGATCAGCGATCCCCGGAAAAACTGATCCGGAACCAGCTCAGGTGCACGATTGCTGTAGTCGTCAATGGACGGACTGGCGCAACCGGCAAGAATGAGTACCGTCAAAAATACCCAGATACGGTGACCGAAACCACCACTACGTGTCGCAAAAACAGGGGTTTGCATAACCTTTACACTCCAACCGGCTGATTGCGAAGACATACGACCCGCACCGGTTGCCGGTTCTGTCGTGACTAACGGGCCTTGAAACTGCGGAGCATCATCCATAGATACCAAATGCCATCCCGGCAAATCTGCAACTTTCTATTTTTAAAGGATTTTAATCGTATTCATTGCGTGAGTTGAGTCATCGAGTCCTACTGGAAGGAGGTTCGAATATGGAAACTCGTTCTCAGGATCTATACCCCAGTCGCCTTGAACGCCCAACCCCGTCATTTGACCGCCTTGACCCGGTGGTGCACAGCACCGGCGCCGTCCGGACCCACGGTCCCCTGAGTGAAACCGACCTGGCCCGGTACGAGCGGGACGGCTTTCTCGCCTTCCCGAACTTCCTCGACCAGGAAACCGTCGCCCGGTTCCGCCAGGACCTGCGGGACTACGAAAATGACCCAGATATCCTGCGTGCGGAAGGCACCATCACCGAACCCGGCAAGCAGGAAATCCGGTCTGTTTTTGGTGTGCACGAGTTATCCGAGCGCTTTGATCGGCTAACCCGGGACCCCGAGATTCTGGACATGGTGCACCAGTTGCTGGGCAGTGAGGCATACATTCACCAGTCCCGGATCAACTTCAAGCCAGGTTTCCATGGCAAGGGCTTTGACTGGCACTCGGATTTCGAAACCTGGCACACTGAGGACGGCATGCCCCGTATGCGTGCGGTCAGCTTCTCCATCGCCCTGACCGACAACACGCCCTTCAATGGTCCCCTGATGCTGATCCCCGGCTCCCACAAGAAGTTCGTCCCCTGCGTCGGTCGCACTCCGGAGGACAACTACCAGCATTCCCTGAAAAAACAGGAACTGGGTGTACCCAACGACCGGGACCTGGCGAAGATGGCAGATGCCCGTGGCATCAAGGCACCCACCGGCCCTGCCGGCTCGCTGATCATTTTCGAGTGCAACACGCTCCATGCCTCCAACGCCAATATGTCACCCTGGCCGCGGAGTAACCTGTTCTTCGTGTTCAACAGTGTGGAGAACCAGCTGGTGGAGCCATTCTGTGGCAACAAGCCGCGTCCGGACTTCCTGGGGAACCGCACCAATACCCGCGCGCTGCAGCCGGTGCGCGAGGACGTGCGCCGAACCTGCTGAATACCCGGGCCACCACACGCCCGTAAACGCAGAAAGGGGAAGCCCGCAGGCTTCCCCTTTCTGTTTCTTTCACTGCCTTTAATTAAGGGCCGACATGGGTGCCGGACGCGGCGTTTCGTCAGTGCTCGGCGGCAGTTCCGGATAACGGACTTCCGGGATATCACCGGTCAGCGTTTTCAGGAACGCGACGATGGACTGTACTTCGTCATCACTCAACTCCGTACCAAGCTGGGCAGTCCCCATCACGGCCACCGCTTCTTCCAGGCTCCAGACTGCGCCGGAATGGAAGTAAGGGGCGGTCAGCTCGATGTTCCGCAAGGGCGCAGCACGGAAAACATATTCGTCAGAGGCCGTTTCGGTGACTGCGAACCGACCCTTGTCCCCTTCCGGCAGGATTTCTGCACCCGGGCGGGTAACAAGCCCGAACGGGTAGTAACCTTCACCTCCGAAGTTGACCCCGCCATGACAGGCGGCACAGCCCTTGTCCATGAAAAGGGCCAGACCCTCCTGCTCTTCCTCGTTGAGCGCGCTGTCATTGCCCCTCAGGAACTGGTCAAACTCTGCGTCTGGTGTGATAAGCGTAGCTTCAAATGCTTCAATGGCAGTGGCCATATTGTCAAAGGTCACCGGATTTTCCTCACCCGGGAAGGCATCTTTGAAACGCTCGACATACTCTGGCATTGATGACAGCGTTGCTACCACACGTTCCGGGGTACTGCTCATTTCCACACCGGCCTGAACCGGGCCCTTGGCCTGTTCAGCCAGATCAGCGGCACGGCCGTCCCAGAACTGGGCACTGTTGAACACCGCATTAAACACGGTGGGAGAGTTACGTGGCCCTTTCTGCCAGCCGTGACCAATGGAGGTCGGCAGGTAGTCATGGCCGCCCATACCCACGTTATGACAGGTGTTACAGCTGATCAGGTGGCTGGAGGACAGGCGCGGTTCAAAGAACAGCATCTTGCCCAGCTCAACCTTGGCAGCAGTGAGTTCGTTGCCGTCAATGACAGGTGGATATTTGGGTACGGCACTGAACATGGTCGACGCACGGTCTCTCAATTCACTGTTAGCCAGGGCAGCCTGGGCCCCGGTCATGAGTCCCGCGGTCAGCATTATAGCGGTGGATAGTTTCATTGCAGCTCTCCCTCTTCCCGGACCATTACCAAGGTTTCATAAACATAGTAGCAATGCCCCGGGTTCTCCAGAACGGGATTCAACCCGTATCGACGGGAAAATTGACTTAACACAAAAAAGGGGCTGCCAAGCCCCTTAATCGAACCGTTTTAGTCAGTTACCACTATTGCTGATCACGAAAACGCTGGATAAACGCGTCAGATTCGGCAATGGCGTCTTCCATCTCCCGGATCAGGGAGTCCACATCTTGCCGGATCCGGCCGAGCTCACTCTCCAGCGCAGCAATGGCCTGGGCATTGAGGTTATGCTTGAGGAACAGCATCTGATCCTCGAATGCCTGCAACACCGGCTCCATCCGGTCTTCAGCATCGTGCATCCGGGCCATCAACTGATCGTAGTGGCGGCGGGTTTCCACAAGTTTCTGTTCGCTGGAACGACGCAGGGACTGGCTTTCGTAACGACCCAGTTCATCCTCCCACTCTTCAAACAGGGCACCAGCCACGTCTTCCACGGAGTCAATCCGGTCGCGTACATCTTCGGCTGCTGCTTCGCTATCGCCATAGGCATCCCGAACCTCCTCGTACTTCTCCTTCAGGGGTGTATCCGGTGTATCCACCACACTCTGAAACCGTTCCAGGGATGAACGGAACGTCTCCTGCGCCTCGTCCTGCGAATCCCGGGCATTCTCGACCCGGTCCACCAGTATGTCTCGTTTCTCAAAGCCCAGTTTTTCCATGGTGTTGTAATACACGGTACTGCAACCGGTCAGGGCAAGCAGCAAGCACAGCGCCACCGTGGGACGAATTGAACCAAGGACGGTACTTGAACGGAAAGGGATGAACGCCGCTGGGAACATGAACGGACTCCAGTAGGGGGATATGTCCAGCTATGCTAGCGTGCCCGGGCATGGAGGGGAAACATGGAACACTGAAACAAAAAAGGGGTAGCCCGAAGGCCGCCCCCTTTGCTCTGCATCTTTGGTCTCAGGTTGCCTGGAACCCTCAGAAACCCACCGTTGCTGACAGCCATAGCCTGCGGCCGTCTTCAATCGTACCGTCAATCGAACGGCCAGACTGAATGTAGCTGGAAACGAAGGCCTCCTCCCCGTTCCCGTTGAGGTAGCGCTCGCCTTCCGTAAAGTCCTTGTCAAACAGATTGTAGATGGCTGCATTCAACGTAATATTCTCGGCTGCCTGGTAGGAGCCCCCCAGGTGGAATACGGAATAGCCTTTCAGATCGCCAACCTGATCGTCGATCAGCTTGTTTGCCGGGGACAGGTTCTCGTACTTGTCGGTAAAACGCTCACGCTTGCTGCGGTATTCCCCCTTGAACCACAGATCCAGAGCGGGGGTCGCCTGCCAGTTAATGGCAGCATTCACCAGGTGTTCCGGAGTATTGGTCAAGGGGGCGCCCTTGTTCTCTCCGCTCTTCTGTTCACTATCAGTGAATGTGTAGTTACCGGACACGCTCCACTCGGGCGCAAATTGCCAGCTGCTACCCAGTTCGATTCCACGGGTTTCGGCTTTGCCTATGTTGATCTGTTGTGTGAAGTCTTCCTGAGTAAAGCCTGGACCGTAGCTGATGCAGCCGGGGAGACCAGGATCGTCTTCGGCAAAACAGTTGGGGATCGGAGTCCCGGAATCGATTTTGTCTTTAAAGCGGTTATGGAAGACCGTCACATTGGCCTTAAAACCGTCCAGGTTGTCGTAGTACGCGCCCAACTCGGTGTTAGTGGTAATTTCCGGCTCCAGATCCGGGTTACCGAATGCAATCGTGCTTCCCTGACCACTGACGGAGGAGATGCCATCGTGCAGATCGTTCACCGACGGCGCTCGGAAACCACGGCTGACACCGCCCTTGAACGTCCACTGACTCAGAGGGTTCCATACCAGGTAGGCCCGCGGACTGACCTGGCCGTCAAAACCATCGTATTTTTCGTGCCGGGCACCGAGAGTCAGGTAAAGGTCGTCGGTCAGGCTCCATTCGTCTTCCAGGAATACGGCCCAGGAGGTGCGCTCGAAGTCTTCACCGGCAATACCGTCGGTCACTTCCGCGTCCCAGTACTGACCACCCACGGTAACGATATGCGACTCACCCAGCGGGGTGACGAACTTGCTGTCCAGCACCAGGTCCCTGGATTCCAGGGTACGTTCGTCACCTGCGACCATGTAATCGAATGGCGCGGCATAGGCATCACCCCGGGTACCAGGAATGGTCCGGCCCAGCGTTTCAGTCTTGTTATGGGTAAGGGTGCTGGTCAACGTACCGAGTTGGAAACGACCGGTATGGCCGAGCGCTACCTGATCGCGGTAGAAACGCAGTTCATCGTCGTAGCCGTTAATCTTGTCCGGATCAACATCCAGACAGCCCGCCGTGTTACTGCCACCTTCATACCCATCGAGATTTCCCAACTGACAGTCATCGTTGTTATACACCTGACGGCCACGCTCAAAATCCAGATACAGATCGTGATTGCTGGTCGGCGCCAGGGTCAGACGAGAGCCGATGCTATAAGTACGACCTTCAACGGGAGCAGCTCCCCGTCGGTTGACAATGCTACCGTCCTCGAACCGCAAATCTGACTCACCACGATCATAAACACGGCCTCGAACCTGCAGTCCCAGCATGCCCTCGACCAAAGGACCGGTGGTGAAAAACTCGGTTGTGGTGTCGTTACCGAATTCGCGATCTTCCTGCAGGGTTTGCTGAACGGTAACGGAGCCGGTCCATTCATCAGCGACATTCCTGGTAATGATGTTAATCACACCGCCCATGGCATCAGAGCCGTACAAGGTCGACATCGGGCCGCGGATTACCTCAATCCGTTCGATCGCAGACAGGGGTGGTATAAAGCTGGTGGCGGTTTCACCGAAACCATTGGGAGTAACATTGCCGCCGGTGTTCTGACGACGGCCGTCAACCAGAATCAGGGTATATTCGCTGGGCAGCCCCCGGATACTGATGTTCAGGCCACCGGTTTTTCCAGTCCCCTGGCGAATGTCGACGCCTTCAACGCCGTCCAGCGCTTCCGCAATATTGCTGAACGCCCGGGAACTCAATTGCTCCTGAGTGATGACACTGATACTTGCAGGGGCATCGGTGACCTTCTGCTCGAAACCAGAGGCCGAAACCACCAGTTCATCAAGTTCTATTGGCTGGGCGGTAGCTTGCAGACTGATACCCGAGGTAGCAAACGCGACAGCGCTTGCCAGAAGAGAAGGTCGAGTGAACATGGTGGCTCCTGAATGATGTCTGGATCAATTTTCAGGAGCAAATGATAATAATTATTAATTAAGGTTAACAGGTCAGATTCCGGGACGATGCGTGCTATTTAATGGCACATGTCACGAGCTATTTGCCGATGCAAAAACTACTGAAGATCTTGCCCAGCAAGTCGTCCGAGGTCATGGCCCCGGTGATTTCACCCAGGGCATCCTGGGCGGTACGGAGGTCTTCCGCCAACAGCTCACCGGCACCATAACCCTGCAATTGTTCCTGTCCCGTCCTGAGGGAGGTAAGCGCCCGTTCCAGGGCATCGAGGTGACGACGCCGCGCGAGGAAGCCGCCTTCCGTCGTCGTAGCAAAGCCCATGCACTGCTTGAGGTGATCCCGCAATACCTCAAGCCCTTCCGCCGACTTGGCCGCAAGTCGGATAACCGGCGCCGATTCATGGGGTTCTGCGGAGATGCCCACGGTTTCCCCGGAAAGGTCCACTTTGTTCCGGATGACCGTTACCGGTGCACTATCTGGCAACTGGTCAATAAAGTCCGGCCAGATGGCATGGGGTTCGGTTTCTGCCGTGGTGGTTGCATCCACCATTAACAGGATACGGTCAGCCTGGCGGATTTCCTCCCAGGCCCGGGCAATGCCAATCTGTTCCACCTCGTCCGGGCTATCACGCAGGCCGGCGGTATCAATGATATGCAGCGGCATACCATCGATGTGGATATGCTCCCTCAGAACATCCCGGGTTGTACCCTCAATGGCGGTGACGATGGCCGCTTCCCGGCCGGCAAGGGCATTGAGCAGGCTGGACTTGCCGGCATTGGGGCGTCCCGCGATGACGACTTTCATACCGTCACGAAGCAGGCTGCCCTGGTGGGCCTCCGCAAGGATCTTCTCAAGGTCCGCCAGAATCTGTTCCAGGTCGGCCGCAACCTTGCCGTCAGCGAGGAAGTCGATCTCCTCTTCAGGAAAATCGATCGCCGCTTCCACATAAATGCGTAGATGGGTGACCGAATCCACAAGCTCGTTGATCCGGCGGGAAAAGACTCCCTGCAACGATTGCACGGCAGACCTTGCTGCCTGCTCGGAACTGCTCTCGATCAGGTCCGCAATCGCTTCGGCCTGCGCCAGGTCGAGCTTGTCATTGAGAAAGGCCCGTTCGGAAAATTCCCCGGGACGTGCCAGGCGTGCCCCCAGTTCACAGACCCGCCTGAGCAGCAGGTCGAGGATGACTGTGCCGCCATGGCCCTGGAGTTCCAGCACATCCTCGCCGGTGAAGGAGTGCGGATTGGGGAAGAACAGACCAATCCCTTCATCGATCAGCTGGCCGTTGTTGTCGAGGAAGGGACCGTAGTGGGCGTACCGGGGTTTTGGTTCAAAGCCCAGAATTGACGAAGCAATGGCCCTGACGCCCGGGCCGGAGACACGCACGATACCGACGCCCGCCTGGCCGGGTGCCGTGGCAATCGCTGTGATGGTTTCAGTTATACCTTGCACGCTTTCCTCCGATACAAACAAAGCGGGGCTCCCTGAGGAGCCCCGCTTTGTTGGTGACATAGACCCGGCCTGTCAGGCCTTTCGTGTCGCCATCTCTGACTCGATCTTCCGAGTAATGTACCACTGCTGGGCAATGGACAGAATGTTGTTGGTGAGCCAGTACAGTACCAGACCGGCCGGGAACCACAGGAAGAACACGGTGAAGATAATCGGCATCAGCTTCATGATCTTGGCCTGCATGGGGTCCGGTGGTGTCGGGTTCAGGTGCATCTGCAACATCATGCTCGCACCCATCAGGATCGGCAGGATGAAATAGGGGTCCATCTGGGACAGATCCTGGATCCACAACATGAACGGGGCATGGCGCAGCTGCACACTCTCGAACAGTACCCAGTACAGGGCAATGAATACCGGCATTTGCACCAGGATGGGTAAACAGCCACCAAGAGGATTGATTTTCTCCTTCTTGTACAGGGCCATCATTTCCTGGGACATGCGCTGACGGTCATCGCCGTAGAGTTCACGCAAACGGGTCAGCTGTGGTGCCACCGCCCGCATACGAGCCATTGAGCGGTAACTGGTTGCAGACAGTTTGAAGAAGACGGCCTTCACCACCACAGTAAGCAGGATGATGGACACACCCCAGTTGCCGACCAGGCTGTGGATCCAGTCCATGAAGATGAACAGTGGCAGCGAAATAAAGAACAGGAAGCCGAAGTCGACGGTGCGGTCCAGGTTCGGCGCCACGCCTTCCAGGCGTTCGATAATTTTCGGACCGACGTAGATACGGGCGCCGGCACGCCCGGTCTCGCCGGGTTCAATGACAGTGGCCGGGCTGACAAAACCCATCACATTGAGGTTACCACGACGGGTGGTCTGGAACTGGTGCGTCTGGTCCCGTGGCGGAATCCAGGCGGAAATGAAATAGTGCTGCAAAAACGCCAGCCAGCCATTGGTCACAGGCTGGTTGATGCGATCATCTTCCAGGTCGGAGAAATCAAACTTCTCGTAGGGATCTTCCGGTGAGCTGATGACCAGGCCCAGGAAGGCACGGATGCCCATGCTGTTCTGTGCGGTCGGGTCGGGCGCTTCATCGCGCACGATCTTGCCGGTGAAGTTGCCTTGCCAGGGTTGCTCGGAACGGTTGTCGATGAGGTATTCCACATCGATTTCATAGCTGTTCCGGGAAAGGCTATAGCGCTTGATAACGGCAATACCTTGTTCGGTCTGGTACCTCAGATCAACCTGGAGGGAATCCTGGCCATCCTCAAGGGTGATTTCACGGTTGTCGACCTGATAGACCGGAGGCTCACCATTGCGGCGACTGTCGAACCCATTTTGACCAATCATCCCGCTTTCCAGGAAATAGGTGCGGTTATCCGAGGTCTGAAGTACACGAAGAGGCTCTGCACTATCGAGGGTTCGATCGTAGTCCAGCAGAGACGCTTCCACCAGATTGCCACCAATACGATCAATCTTCAGTTCCAGCACGTCGGTTCTCACCGTTACCACGCGGTCACTTGCAGAAAGGTCCGAAGGAGTTGCGGTGGTAGCGTCACCCGGAGCAGAGAATTCATCAACGGTGGCGCTGTCTGTTGAGCCACTGCTGTCAGGAAGGGACATTTCATCATCGGTGGCGGCATCGCGCAGGTTGGCAGTTTGCTCCTCGACAGCGACGGGCTCGGCAGGCTGGTTGTAATCCTCGTTCCAGGCAAGAACCATCAGGTAGCTGACAATGGCAAGACCGGCAAATAATACGATGCGCTGAATGTCCATAAACTTAGTCTGCAGTTGGGTTGGCTTTTATTGGTGTGGTGGACCGGTCTGTACCGGGCACCGGGTCATATCCGTGTGTGCCCCAGGGATGACAGTGTGACAGTCGGCGTGCTGTCAGCAGAGCACCTTTCCACGAGCCATGGGTTTCGATAGCTTCGAGTGCATAGGTAGAACAGCTGGGGATATGGCGGCAGTGACTGGCCATCATCGGACTGATGGCGTAACGATAGACTTGGATGGGGATGACCAGGAGAGATCGCATAGTGCCTATCCTGACCGGTTCAGACCGGTATCGTTACCAGGTGACTTCCTGGCCAGCTTTTGCCAGATGTCGTTCAGTGCGCGGTGCAGGACCTGGTTGTCCTGACCTGCCAGGTTCTGGCGGCCGAGAACGACAATGTCCAGGGAACCCAGATCGTCACGATGACGAAAGGTTTCTCTGACCAGGCGTTTGACCCGGTTTCGCTGAACAGCATGCCTGAGATTCCGTTTCGAGAAAATCAGACCGAGTCTGGGTCGCCCAAGGGAATTCGGGGACGCCAGAATCAGGAAGTGCCGGTGGGGTACTCGCACCTGTACGTCGTTGAAAACGCCTGAATAATCTGCAGGTCGAAGCAAACGGGACGTCTTGGGAAACGAGTGATCCCCCACACTGAAATCCGGATCAGGCTGACAGACGTGCGCGGCCTTTGGCGCGGCGACGTGAGATCACCTTGCGGCCGTTGGCTGTGGCCATGCGGGCACGGAAACCGTGAACACGCTTACGCTTCAGGACGCTCGGTTGAAACGTTCTTTTCATGATTACGCTCTCATAAATCGGTGGTTGATCTGCAGTAATTGGCTGCAAAATGAACAGTCAAAACAGGAGCGGCATTCTAAGCAAATCGTCAGGGGATTTCAATGCTTTCCGGTTGGGGTTTGACAGAGCTCTGGCAGTGAGAAGCCGGAGGGTAGTCCGGGGATGCCTGGCGGATTCGGTAATAACTTAAATAGGTCTTTCTGATTCTTTTAAATCTTTTCTGTAATTACTGTTATTAGGCACCAGCTTTTCTGTGGACAGGTAAGGAAAAGGGCCCTAAATCAACAAACTGAACTATGGGTAAGACTGTAGGTAGGTGGGCTTGGAGGCTGTGGATGAAGACAGTATGAAATGGGGAAAAGTCGTCCGATGCCGAAAAATCGATCTTATCCCGGATTCGTCCCGTGTTGGTGAACAGGGTTGCGGACAGGTGGTGAACAGGTATCTGTGGATAAGTATTTGCAACTGATTTTCTGTACACAACCGTGTGTGTAAGATTGTAAAAAATTGATAAAAAAAGAGAAAACTTTCCACAGGGTGTTCATGGTCGCAAGTTTCGGGCTTTTCCTGAGGGCAGTGGAGGGGTAGAATTTCCGGTCCCGTGATTCGTCGAAACGCAGGCGTATCCCATTTCTGATCCATCAGCATCGGAGGCAGGCGGTCGTGCCGCAGAGTATCTGGCATCAATGTCTTGAAGTACTCCGGGATGAGTTTCCGGCACAACAGTTCAATACCTGGCTAAGACCGCTTCAGCCGCAGCTGGATGAGGGCAACCTGGTGCTCTTTGCCCCTAACCGATTCGTGATGGACTGGGTCAACCAGAAATACCTGCGTCGTATAGAAGAGGTGATCAAGGATCTGGAAGGGGGGCAGGCACCCCGGGTAAACATGAAAGTTGGTTCCGCCTCGAAACTGTCGGGGCCAGGCAATGAGGGGGTTGGCGGCGTAACTGCGGCCAAGGCCCGCGCGGCTGTGACGTCCGGAACGGGTCAGGTGCCTCGCTCAATTCCGGTCGGTGAGGACAATTCCGGTCCCGTTACCGAGGAAGAGAAAGGGGTGGCTGCGTCGGTGCCGTCGTCCAGTCCGAAACGTTCGTCTGTCCAGGTGGAAGGAGACATCAAACACCAGTCTTTTCTCAACGAAGGATTCACCTTCGATACCTTCGTTGAAGGCAAGTCGAACCAACTGGCCCGGGCGGCATCCATGCAGGTGGCAGAAAACCCTGGTGGTGCCTATAACCCCCTGTTTCTCTACGGTGGGGTTGGCCTTGGTAAAACCCACCTGATGCACGCCATCGGAAACGAGATCGTTCGTCGAAATCCAGGGGCCAAGGTCGCGTACCTGCGTTCCGAACGTTTCGTCGCGGACATGGTCAAGGCGTTGCAGTTGAACGCCATTAATGAGTTCAAGCGCTACTATCGTTCGGTTGATGCATTGCTGATTGATGATATCCAGTTCTTTGCCCGCAAGGAGCGCTCCCAGGAGGAGTTTTTCCACACCTTCAATGCCTTGTTGGAAGGTGGGCAGCAGGTTATCGTTACCTGTGACCGGTTTCCCAAGGAAATTACGGACATGGAAGAGCGCCTGAAGTCCCGGTTCGGGTGGGGGCTGACGGTCATGGTGGAACCGCCGGAGCTGGAAACCCGTGTGGCCATCCTTATGAAGAAGGCCGAGCAGGCCAAGGTGCGACTGAGCAGCGAGGCTGCCTTTTTTATCGCCCAGAAAATCCGCTCCAATGTGCGGGAGCTTGAGGGGGCACTGCGCCTGGTGATTGCCAATGCCCACTTTACCGGATCGGAGATAACGCCGCCCTTTATCCGGGAGAGCCTTAAGGACCTGCTTGCGCTCCACGAAAAGCAGGTCAGTATCGACAATATCCAGCGCACGGTCGCGGAGTACTACAAAATCAAGGTGGCGGATCTGTTGTCCAAGCGCCGGACCCGTACCGTTACCCGGCCCCGGCAGATGGCTATGGCGCTGTCCAAGGAACTCACCAATCACAGTCTGCCGGAAATCGGCGATGCCTTTGGTGGCCGCGACCATACCACCGTCCTGCATGCCTGCAAGAAGATTGTTGAGCTGCGGGAAAGTGACCCGGGCATCCGGGAGGATTATCAGAATTTCATGCGTCTGCTGACCAGCTGACGTTGAGTGAATGATCGGAATACAGCCACAGGAACGTTGAGTGACATGAAACTGACCATCAGCCGAGAAGCCCTGCTCACGCCACTCCAGTCCATCGCCGGTGTCGTGGAGCGCAAGCAGACCATGCCAGTGCTTTCCAACGTCCTGTTGGTTGCCGAGGACAATCACCTGACCCTCACAGGCACCAATATGGAAGTGGAGCTCGTGGCCAGGGTAACGCCGGTTCATGTAGACCAGCCCGGGGCGATTACCGTGCCGGCCAGGAAACTGTCGGATATCTGTCGGGCCCTGGGAGATGAAGCTCCCATCGAGCTTGCCCTGGAGGGTGACCGCCTTCATCTTCGTTGTGGCGCCAGTCACTTTACGCTTTCAACCCTGCCGGCGCAGCACTTTCCCAACGTTGAAGATGAGGAGGCCAGTGTACGCCTGGATGTTCCCCAGAAAGAGCTGGGCCGGATGTTGGAAGCGACTGCGTTTGCCATGGCACAGCAGGACGTTCGTTACTACCTGAACGGCCTTTTGCTGGAGGTTTCTCCCGAATTCCTGCGCACGGTAGCGACCGATGGACACCGCTTGGCGATGGCCCATTTCGATATGGCGACCGGCGTTGACGAAGATCGACAGGTCATTGTGCCCCGCAAGGGTGTTCTTGAACTGGCCCGTTTGCTGGATGACGTCGAGGCGCCGGCAACCCTGGTGATCGGAGATAACCATCTGAGGGTTACGGTAGGAAGCTATACATTTACCTCCAAGCTCATTGAGGGCAAGTTCCCGGACTATAACCGTGTGATTCCCCGCGGTGGTGACAAGGTCGTGCTGGCTGACCGCTCGACACTCAAGAATACCCTGCAACGGGCGGGCATCCTGTCCCACGAGAATATCCGTGGTGTTCGCCTGCATTTGTCCCCGGACAAACTGGAAGTGTTCGCCAATAACCCGGACCAGGAACAGGCGGAAGATGCGCTTTCGGTTGAGTACCAGGGAGAAGCGCTTCAGATCGGGTTTAACGTGGGCTACCTTGTGGATGTCATGAATGCCCTGGATGATGATCAGGTACGGATCACATTGTCCAATCCAAACAGTAGTGCACTGATCGAGTCGGACAGTGATAGCCGCAGTCTTTACGTCGTCATGCCGATGCGATTGTAGCAGCCGCGCGAGCGCACTTTATAAAAGGAGGTGTCGGTGATGGCGAAAGTATCAGTTTCACAGGGATTGAAGGGCGCTCTGCGAATTGGTCAGACCATGACCGTCCTCGGGCGCACCGGGCTGGGCTGGCTAGGTGGTCACCGACCTCCTGCGCCACGGCTGTTGAGAGAGACCTTCGAATCCCTGGGGGCGACCTATATCAAGCTCGGCCAGTTCATAGCCAGCTCTCCGACGTTCTTTCCCCGGGAATATGTGGATGAATTTCAGGGCTGTCTGGATCGAACTCCGAGTATCCCCTTCAGTTCGATCCGACGCATCGTTCGGGAGGAACTCGGGCGCCCGCTAGAGGACGTCTACCGAGAGATTGACCCGGTACCACTGGCATCGGCGTCCATAGCCCAGGTCCATGCGGCGACGCTGGTGACGGGCGAAGAAGTGGTTATCAAGGTACAAAAGCCGGGGGTCGAGACAGTTCTGCTGACTGACCTGAATTTTCTTTACCTGTCTTCTCGGGTAGTGGAAACCCTGGCGCCTCGCCTCTCGTGGACATCGCTGTCCGGTATTGTCGAGGAGATCCAGCAGACCATGATGGAAGAGTGCGATTTCATCATGGAAGCCCGCAACCTGGATACCTTCCGAAATTTCCTGCAGAACACCCATAATGAGGATGTCGTGGTTCCCCGTGTCTACCACGACTACAGCACGCGCCGGGTGCTGACTATGGAGCGTTTCCATGGTGTTCCGCTGACCGACCTCGATACCATCCGCCGGGTTACCAACGATCCGGAGAGAACCCTGATTACGGCGATGAACACCTGGTTTGCCAGCCTGACCCAATGCGAGTTCTTCCATGCTGACGTACATGCCGGCAACCTTATGGTGCTTGACGATGGTCGTATTGGCTTTATCGACTTCGGAATCGTCGGTCGAATCCGGCCTCAGACCTGGCAGGCGGTTTCAGACTTTATTGCGGCTGTAATGGCAGGCAATTTTGAGGGTATGGCTGATGCCATGGTACGCATCGGGGTTACCCGGGAGTCGGTGAACGTCGATGCCCTCGCCCATGATCTGCAGCAGCTATACCGGAATATGGATCGTATGGTTCCGGATGAGTCCGCGACTGACTGGCAAGTCAACGAAGCCGATGATGAAGTGAACAACATCCTTATGGAAGTTGTGCGGATTGGTGAGGATCATGGTCTACATTTCCCCCGCGAGTTCGCCTTGTTGCTAAAACAGTTCCTCTATTTCGATCGTTACGTACACATCCTTGCCCCGGAGATGGACGTCTTTATGGACGATCGACTGACCATGCTGCACTGATGGCCCTGCTTTCCCTCCAGACTGAGAATTTCCGTAACCTTGCCCCAGGCCCGTTCAAGTTTTCCCCTTGGGTCAATCTGATCTACGGAGCGAACGGTAGTGGCAAAACCAGCTTGCTTGAAGCTATTGCCTATCTCGGGCTAGGGCGTTCTTTCCGTCAGAATCGTCACCAGGTGGTCTGCCGTGAAGGCCAGCAGCGGTTTGTGGTGTTCGGGGCAGTCTCGGAACGCAGTGTGCCAGCGGTGGTGGAGCCCGGTCGAGCCGACACGGCGACATCGGCAAGGCTGGGGTTTTCAAGGGATATTCAATCCCGGGAAACCCGTTTGCGTGTTGACGGGGAGAATGTCTACAGCTTGTCGGTGTTGGCTTCGCTGTTTCCGGTTTCCGTCATTGATCCCGGGGTTTTCGACATCGTTGCAGGTGGGCCTGGCAAGCGACGTCAGTTTCTGGACTGGTTGGTGTTCCACGTGGAACCTTCTTTTGCTCCGCTTTGGCAGCAATGCCAGAGAACCATATCACAGCGGAATCAAATCCTCAGAAGTGGTAGAATAGACGATCACCAGCTGCAGGTCTGGGACCGCCAGTTTGTCGAGCTGGCACAGCAGGTTGATGAGCTTCGTCTCAGAGTATTCTCAGAGCTTGCGACCCACCTTCGCTCGGTACTTGAGCAGGTTCATGGAGAGTGGGCGGCAGCGCTGAAGGTCGAATACAGTCCGGGCTGGGATCGAAAGAAGGGACTCGCAACCACGTTGATCGAACATCGCGAGCAGGAACGCAAGGTTGGTCATACCCTTTATGGCCCTAACCGCGCTGATATAAGGCTTCGCTACCACGGTCATGCCGTGGCCGAGCTGTTTTCCCGCGGACAACAAAAAACCCTGGTTATTCTTATGAAGCTTAGTCAGGGCGAGGTATTGGCAACCCGGGGTAAACAGGTGACCTTTCTGCTCGACGATATTAATGCCGAGCTGGATCTGGTCCATCGCCGCCTGCTGGCAGAAAGGCTCAATCGCCTGGGTAGTCAGGTTTTCATGACAGCAATCGAGAGACCGGACCCTTCCCTCCTATGGGAGGTCCCGCCGTCGGACTACAAGATGTTCCACGTGGAACATGGACGGCTAACGGAAGAACAAACCAGCGCTTCAGGAGCGTCCGAATGAGTGAACAGAGCTACAATTCCTCCAGTATCAAGGTTCTCAAGGGCCTGGATGCCGTGCGTAAACGCCCTGGCATGTACATTGGCGACACGGACGATGGCACCGGCCTGCACCATATGGTGTTTGAACTGGTGGACAACTCCATCGACGAAGCGCTGGCAGGCCACTGTTCCGAGATCGGCGTGGTGATCCATGCAGACGAGTCGGTAACCGTGAAGGACAACGGGCGCGGGATCCCAGTCGACCTCCATGAAGAGGAAGGGGTTTCCGCGGCAGAAGTCATCATGACTGTCCTCCATGCCGGTGGTAAGTTCGACGATAACTCCTACAAAGTCTCCGGTGGGCTGCACGGTGTTGGCGTCTCGGTGGTTAATGCCCTGTCTTCTTCCCTGAAGCTCACAATCCGTCGTGATAACCAGGTCCATGAGCAAACCTATACCCATGGGGTGCCCAATGGGCCTTTGTCCGTTGTTGGCGATACGGATCGTAGCGGTACTGAAGTACATTTCATCCCTTCCCCCGATACTTTCACCAGCATCGAATTCCACTATGACATCCTGGCGAAGCGCCTTCGTGAACTCGCCTTCCTGAATTCCGGTGTACGCATCCGACTACAGGACGAACGGAGTGGGAAGGAGGAAGTTTTCGAATATGAAGGGGGCCTCCGGGCGTTCGTTGAACACCTCAACCAGAACAAGACGCCTCTGAACCGTGTATTCCATTTTGACCGGGAACGGGAAGACGGCATCGCAGTAGAAGTAGCGATGCAGTGGAACGACTCCTTCCAGGAAAATATCTACTCGTTTACCAACAATATTCCCCAGCGTGACGGTGGTACTCACCTCGCCGGGTTCCGTGCTGCGCTTACCCGCTCACTGAATAATTACATCGAACATGAAGGCCTGGGCAAGAAAGCCAAGGTGAACACCTCTGGTGACGATGCCCGGGAAGGACTTACCGCGATTGTCAGTGTGAAGGTGCCTGATCCGAAGTTCTCGTCGCAGACCAAGGACAAGCTGGTTTCTTCCGAGGTGAAAACCGCGGTTGAACAGGAGCTATACCAGAGCTTTTCGGATTACCTCCAGGAGCAGCCGAACGAAGCCAAGGCGATTGTGAACAAGATGATCGAAGCGGCACGGGCAAGGGAAGCTGCACGAAAGGCCCGCGACATGACCCGTCGCAAGGGTGCCCTGGACATTGCCGGTCTTCCCGGAAAACTGGCTGACTGCCAGGAGAAAGACCCCGCACTCTCCGAATTGTTCATTGTGGAGGGTGACTCTGCGGGTGGCTCAGCCAAGCAGGGCCGTGAGCGTCGCACCCAGGCTATCCTGCCACTCAAGGGTAAGATCCTGAACGTGGAAAAGGCCCGGTTTGACAAGATGTTGTCATCTGTCGAGGTTGGGACGCTGATTACCGCGCTGGGTTGTGGTATCGGCCGGGAGGAGTTTGATCCCGACAAGCTGCGCTACCACTCCATCATCATCATGACCGACGCCGACGTGGATGGCTCCCACATCCGTACATTGCTGCTCACTTTCCTGTTTCGCCAGATGCGCGAAATTATCGAACGGGGACACGTCTTTATTGCTATGCCGCCCCTGTACAAGGTCAAGCGGGGTAAGCAGGAACAGTACCTGAAGGATGAGAAGGCAAAAGAGGCATACCTTACCCAGACGGCTCTGGAGAACGCCCAGCTGTTCGTGAATCCGGAAGCACCGGCGATCAAGGATTCCGCGCTGGAAACCATGGTCAAGGACTATCAGGCGGTAATGGCCATGATTGACCGCCTGGCACGGGCATACCCGGAGATGGTATTGCGTCAGATGGTCTATAACACGACGTTGTCACCGGAAGATCTGTCCTCCGAAGAAGCGGTTACCCGTTGGGTTGGACGTCTCGGTGAAGGCCTCGACCTGGATACCCGTACTGGTACCAAGTACACCTTCTCGGTAGAGAGGGATTCGGAAAGGAACCTGTTCCTGCCCAAGGTGACCATCTACGTACATGGCATCCCTTACACCCACGTGTTCAGCCACGACTTCTTTGAGTCATCTTCCTACAAGGCAATCGCACGTTTGGGGGAAACCCTCGACGGCCTGATCGAAGATGGTGCCTATGTTCAGCGGGGTGAGCGTAAACAGGCGGTATTGAGCTTCGAAGGCGCCCTTGAGTGGCTGATGAAGGAAGCCCAGCGTGGCCTGAATATTCAGCGCTACAAGGGGCTTGGTGAAATGAACCCTGAGCAGCTGTGGGAAACCACCATGGATCCGGAAACCCGTCGGATGATGAAGGTGACGATCGAAGATGCCATCGCTGCGGATCAGATCTTCTCGACTTTGATGGGCGATGATGTAGAGCCACGGCGTAACTTCATACAAACCAACGCCCTGGCGGTTACCAACCTTGATGTGTAAATGACACCGTCATAAAAAAGCCCCGGAAAGGCCTGTCCTTCCGGGGCTTTTTATTGGGCGGCTCGCCACCCCCAGAACTATCAAGTTGCGGAACTGGTGGCCTTATGGGAGACGGCCAGCTTGCCGCTGGCAACGGGTAACAAATAGGCTTGTAGAAGGTCACGAATCTGATTGGCAAAGTCTTCCACAGACACACCCTGCTCCCGGTACTTGCGACGCTTCAGGTACCAATCCTGCATCATTGCCTTGATGAGGGAAGACAGCAGGCGGGCGTTGATCTGCCGGAAAACGCCCTGTTCGATTCCTTCCGAAATAATGTTGCAGAAGATGGTTTCGATCTCCCTTTCAGTGGCAACCGCATTCTGTTTTTCCACTGGCGGCAGGCTCTTAGCTTCCATATAGGAAAAGTAGAACCAGGGCCGGATCAGTTCACTGAGAAAGACGTGGGCGCGGATCGCCTGGGAGAGTTTTTCCACTGGATCCCGGATGTCCGCTATGTACTGTAGCACCGTACGTCGGGTCAGTTTGAAGCCATGACTCTGGATGAGGTGAATCAGGTCATCCTTGTTGCGGATATAGGCATAAAGCCCTCCCATGCTGAGTCCTGAGTCAGAACACAGGTCGCGCAGGGTCATAGCATGAAAGCCCTTGGAATTGGCCAGCCGCAAGGTGGAATCAATAATCCGCGCCAGGTTCCTTGTGGCGGTGGTTTCTTTCTTGATACGGATCTTGTCCGTATTTTCCTGGTACAGCTCCCTGCAAATCTCTTCTTTGGAGAGACTCAGTTCTGCCTTGAATGTCTCAAAATCCTGAATCATGGTGTGCTCGCCCGCTTGCGAAGTGAGCAGTATACGACAGCCACAGGGCTTATGCCGAGTCGACCTTCGCAGGATGTGGCCTGGATCCCTGCCCGCCAAACGAAGCCAGGGACACGACCCTTATGCCACTGACAGATAACGCTCCTGGGTCTCGTGATCATTGCGCAGATCATCGCTGGTGGCCTCATGCACGACCTTACCCCGTTCCAGGATGAACGCGCGTTGGGCGTGCTTCAATGCAAAATGGACACTCTGATCTGTAAACACGATCGTCGTGGTCTTGCTGAGTTCATCGATGAGCCTGCCGATCTGCTGGACAATAACCGGTGCCAACCCTTCGTTGGGCTCGTCCAGCAGTAATACCCTGGGCTGGATCATCAACGACCGGGCTACTGTCAGCATCTGTTGTTGACCACCGGAGAGGGTATCACCATCCTGGTTGACCAGTTCAGCCAGCATGGGGTACTCGTCCAGGACACGCTCCACGGTCCACGCTGGCGTCTCCCCGGAGCGGCGATACTCAGCAACCTCAAGGTTCTCCCTCACGGTAAGGCCGGGGAAAATACGCCGGTCCTCCGGAACATAGCCAATACCCATCCGGGCGATCTTGTGGGCGGGTTTACCCGAAATAGTCTGGCCATCAAAGACGATGGTCCCCTTGCGGGGGGGCGTTAAGCCGATGATGCTCTTGAGCGTGGTGCTCTTGCCGGCGCCGTTGCGGCCAAGGAGGCAGACGGTCTCGCCCTCATTGACTGAAAAGCTGAGTCCCTGCAGTGCCAGGCTTTCTCCGTAATAGGTGTGGATATCGTTCACTTCCAGAATCATGCGCTGGCCTCCTCTTCCTCTTCTTCGCCCAGATAGGCACGACGTACCTCCGGATGGGCTTTCACCTCGTCCGGCGTTCCGACGAACAGGTTCTCACCCCGGTGCATCACCAGGATGCGGTCTGCCAGACCAAACACCACGTCCATATCATGCTCGGTAATCAGAAAGGTGTACTCGCCGGTATCCGCCAGTTGCCGGATCAGTGAGGTGGTACGCTTTGTTTCATCCGGGGTCATACCCGCTGTCGGCTCGTCCAGCAACACCAGGTGTGGACGGGTGGCAAGTACCACGGCGATCTCCAGCAGGCGTTTGTCACCATAGCTGATGACCTCGGCGCGGCGATCAGCCAGTTCAAGGATTTGCAACTTGGCCAGCAGTTCCCTCGCCTCTTCCTGAACGGCCTTGTTACGACTGGCGAAGTTGAACAGCTTGCGGCTGTGGCCGTGAAAGGCGGTGACCGCAACTTCCACGTTTTCCTGGACGGTCATTTCCGGAAAGATGTTGTTGATCTGGAAAGACCGGGAAACCCCCATCCGGCTGATCTTGTGGGGAGGCAGGCCGGTAATGTCCTGCCCCTCAAGCTCGATCTTGCCCTCGGTGGGTGTCATACGCCCGGAGACCATGTTGTAGAAGGTCGTCTTGCCGGCACCGTTGGGGCCGATAATCGCCACGGTTTCCTGCGGCTGTATTTCCAGGTTGATGTCCGAAACGGCGGTATTGCCACCGAAACGCTTGGTCAGATTGCTGATTTTGAGGATTGGATCAGTCATTTTTATTCATCCACCAGTCCAGGAAGGTGCCGAGAACACCCTTGCGGAAGAACATCACCATCAGCGCCAGCACAATGCCCAGGAACAGCATCCAGGACTCGGTGAAGCTGGTGATCCAGGTTTCCAGCAGCACGAACATGGCTGCGCCGACAAACGGACCCAGGAAATATCCGGTACCGCCCAGGATGGACATGAGCACCGGCTCCGCGGACATGGACCAGTGCATCAGCTCCGGACTCGCGACCCGCAGGAAGGGTGCAATCAGTGCACCGGCCAGGCCGGCGAAGATGCCGCCGATGGTGAACGATGCTAGGCGATAGCTACGGATGTTCAGGCCACAGAAGGAGACCCGCTCGGGATTTTGCCGGATGGCCTTGAGGATCATGCCAAAGGAGCTACGGCTGATGATGTACAGGATGAGCGCTGCAATACCAACCACGACCAATGTGACGTGGTAATAAACCGCCGGGTTACCGATGGTCAGATCCAGTCCGAGGCCGAACTCCTTGATGCGGAAGCCGGCAATGCCGTCACTGCCATTGGTCACATCCCGCCAGGAGTGTGCGATGGTGAACACCATCATGCCAAAGGCCAGGGTCAGCATAGCGAAGTAAACCTCGCTGAGCCGCACACAGAGAAAACCGATAACCAGGGCCAGGAGACCGGACAGGGCCATGGCAGCAAAGAGTGTATAGACGAAAGGCCAGTCCTGGTGCAGTAACAGCATGGCGGTGGTATAGGCCCCCATGCCGAAGTAGGCGGCGTGGCCAAAACTCAGCATCCCCGTATAACCGAAGATGAGGTTGAAGCTCACCGCAAACAGTCCGAGGATCAGAATCTCGGTAAAGATAAAGATATAGAAGAACGGAGCGTACCAGGGGAGCGCAATCAGCAGTGCGATGGCCACCAGCAGGACCCCGAGGAGGATATTCTGCTTCATGCGTTGGCTCCTTTGCCCATCAGTCCGGTGGGTTTGAACAGCAGCACCAGGGCCATACCCAGGAACGGCAGCAGCAGGTTGAACTCAGGGAAATAACGGCCACCAAAGCCGTAGATGGCGCCCAGGATCAGAGCGCCAAGCAAGGCGCCGGGGAAGCTGCCCAGGCCGCCAATGACCACCACAATGAAGGACTCGATGATGATCTTGTCGCCCATGCCGGGGTCAATGGTACGCATCGGGGCTGCAATCACACCGCCAACACCGGCCAGCCAGGCGCCGAAGGCGAAGACCCCGGTAACCACCATGCGTGTGTTGATGCACAGGGCTTCCGCCATGTCGCGGTCGAGGGCTGCGGCACGCATGATCTTGCCAACGCGTGTGCGGTTGAACAGGTACCAGAGCCCGGCCAGGATCACCAGGCCCGAAAAAATCACAAACAGACTGTACACCGGGTAGGAGCCACCCAGAAGGCTCACGGTGCCCTGAAGGGCGTCCGGCGGATAGACCGCCTGGATATTGGAGCCAAAGATGCTGCGGATGCTTTCCGCAATGATCAGCAAAATGGCAAATGTCAGCAGAAGGCTGTCGGCTACGTCCCTGTGGTAAATAAATCTCAGCATAAGCCGGTCAATAACGACGGCAATCACCGCAACACCCAATGGCGCGATAATCAGCGCCACCCAGAAGGATAATCCTGCCAGGGACATCAGGGTGTAAGCCAGGTAGGCACCGAGCATATACAGGGCACCATGGGCGAAATTGATGATGTTAAGCACCCCGAACACGATGTTCAGCCCCACTGCGATCACAAACAGCAGCAGGCCCATCTCGAGGCTGTTGAGTAGTGCGGGACCCAGGCCAGACATAGGCACCTCTATAAGGAGAAATGGAAGACTGGAGGGCCGGCAACTAGCCGGCCCTCCACCGGTTGCGCGTCGCTGTCATTACAGGGAGCAGCCGGTCTCCTCAGGTGCCCTTGAGATGTCCTCGCCGTCAAAGACCTGGATATCGGTCAGGGTCCGGATACCGTGTTCCGGATGCATCGGACCGGTTTTACCCCAGGTGGGAGAAACCATGGCCTGGTTGTCGGCCTTGCGGAAGGTCACCGTGCCATTCGTTGCCTCCATGGTCATGCCGGACAGCGCCTTGGCAACCGCCGGGCCGTCGGTGGTTCCGGCGGCTTCCATCGCCTGCTTGTAGGCGTAGATGGCCGAGTAGGCACCCTGTGCGTTATAGCTAGGGGCATGGTCGTAGCGATCCATGTAGGCCTTGACGAACTTCTGGTTGAGCTCATTATCGTAGGCGTCATACCAGTAGCGGGTAGAAAGCCAGACGCCTTCCGGCATGCGGTCGCCCAGGGCGTCCAGCACCTCGGTGGCGGCGCCTACCGTGAACATCAGCTCATAGCCCTGATCGAAGAACCCCAGGTTGGTAGCCTGGCGCACAAAGTTAACCAGGTCGCCGCCCCAGACCGAGATAATGACCCCGTCGGGATCCGCATCCATAATGCCATTGATGAACGGAGTAAAGTCTTCGGCACCGAACCGCGGGAAGGCGGTCTGTTCCATCAGCTCGACATCCGGCTTCAGCTCTTTCAGGTAGTTGCCGAAGTATTCCCAGGTCTGGTGACCAAAGGCGTAATCCGGGCCAATGGTGGTCCACCGTTTGGCATCGGTCTTTGCGGCAATGCGGGCCGCGGCCTTCTGGTTTTGCGGTACGTTGACGCTGATACGGTAGGTAAACTCGTTGCAGAGGTTGCCGGTGACATCGGGTGTTGCGGCGTGGGTGATAATGAATGGTTTCTGCAACTCTGGCACCGTTGGCACCATGCCCTGGGCGACACCGGAGCTGTCCAGGCCCAGCAATGCATCGACATTGTCCTGGTAGGCGAGTTTGCGGGCAGCCTGGATAGCCGTAGCCGCCTTGCCCTGACTGTCTTCGAAGGTGACTTCGACTTGCCTTCCGAGGATGCCACCGCTCTGGTTAATTTCGTCGATGGCGAGGTTGATGCCCTCCTGCGCAAACTCACCATAGGTGGCCGCGCTGCCGGAGAGGATGTAGATACCACCGAAGTGGATGGGATGATCGTCAGCCATAACGCCCCCTGCCCCAAGGCTGAGGGTGGCGGCGGTCATGGCGGATACCATGAGATTTTTCGGATTGAACGTCTTCATAGGGGATTGCTCCTCGTTGTTGTCTTTGTTGTCACTGGAAGCGACTTTCCGGATACCTTCCCCGGGAGTCTGCGCGATGTCTGTCGCCCAGGTTCCCGGGTTGTCCAGGACCTCCCTGTAATCAGTTGTCGTTCGAGTTGTGAATGAATTTGGGGCAACGGCCCCGCCTCAGTCTCCCAGCTGCTCCCGCAGCAGGTTCTTGCGAATCTTGCCGGTAGCGGTCTTGGGCAGCTCACCGATGACTACCCGTTTGGGCACCTTGAACCGGGCCAGCTTCTCCCGGCAGTGGGCGATGATGGCGTCCTCGGTGAGGCTGCCATCATCGTTGACCGGCGCGACGAAGGCACAGGGCACCTCTCCCCACTTCTCGTCGGCCATGGCCACCACCGCTGCTTCCGACACGTCCGGGTGCAGGTAGAGGGCTTCCTCCACCTCCAGGCTGGAAATGTTCTCTCCCCCGGAAATAATGATGTCCTTGGCCCGGTCCCGGATCTCTATATAGTTGTCCGGGTGCACCACCGCCAGGTCGCCGGAATTGAACCAACCGCGGTTGAATGCCTTTTCGGTGGCGTCGGGATTCTTCAGGTAGCCCTTCATCACCGTATTGCCCCGGATACAGATCTCCCCCAGGGTTTGTCCATCGTGGGGTACAGGTTCCCCGGTGTCCCGGTCCAGCACGGTGATTTCATCCACAGAGAGTGTCTGCACACCCTGACGGGACATCTTCACCGCTTTCTGTTCCAGGGGCAGGTCTGCCCATTCCGGTTGCGGCACGCAGAGACTTGCCGGACCGTAGGATTCCGTCAGGCCATAGAGGTGGGTAATCACGAAGCCGATTTCCTCTGCCTTGCGGATCACGGCACTCGGGGGTGCGGCACCGCCAAGGGCGAACTGGGCCGGGAATGACAGCCGCCTGCCCTGACGGCCAAGTTCCGTCAGTACCATGTTGAGGACGATGGGGGCACCGCACATATGGGTAACGCCGTAGCGTTCAATACGCTGGTAGATATCGTCCGCATCCACCTTGCGCAGGCACACATGGGTACCGCCAACGGCGGTGATGGCCCAGGTATAACCCCAGCCGTTGCAGTGGAACATTGGGAGGGTCCACAGATAGACGGTCTGGTCGTTCATGTTGAAGGCCATGGCATCGCTCATGGCAGCCAGGTAGGCACCCCGGTGGTGGTAGACCACCCCTTTTGGGTTACCGGTGGTACCGGAGGTGTAGTTAAGGCTGATGGCGTCCCACTCATCACGGGGGCCGGACCAGGCGGCATCGGGGTTGCCAGAGACGAGCAGGGCTTCATAGTCCTGGCCGGCAAGGCCGTCGGTAGGGCCGGCGTCCCGTTCAATGGCGATCAGTAATGGCGGGTGATCCACAGAGGCCAGGGTCTCCCGTACCACCGGTTCAAACTCGGTGTCGTACATCAGCACCCGGGCTTCGCCGTGGTTGAGGATAAAACCCAGGGTGGCGGCATCAAGCCGAATGTTGAGGGTATTGAGTACGGCCCCTGCCATGGGTACGCCGTAGTGGGCTTCCAGCATCTCGTGGCTGTTCGGGCAGAGCATCGCTACGGTATCGTCGTGGCCGATTCCGGCGTCCGCCAGGGCGCTGGCCAGGCGGGTGCTCCGCTCCAGCAGTTGCTGGTAGCTGAGGGTCATGTCATCGTCGATGACCGCAGTCTTGTGGGGATAGACAGTGGCCGAACGCCTGAGAAAACTCACCGGACTCAGGGTGGCGTAGTTGGCCACGGTTTTGCCCAGTTCATTGTATTTGTTCATGGGTCCAACCGTTTTATGTCTGTACTGTTACGCTACATACCTCTTAGCGGATGTTTCTTTTCCAGCGGCGATACTCATTGCTTAATTTTTGTTCTTTCATCCCCCTGAAATTAGAGCGAGCGTTCGAAATACGCAATGAGAAACCTGATTGATTTTTTCTATCGGGGGAGGTTGTCAGAGGTAGTGCTTTTCAGGAATCGAGGCTATACCGGATTTTCAGCGATAGTAAGTGCTAACAATCATACTTTCGTATAAATGGGTGGGTCTCACTACCAGATGGCGGCACACCCGAGTGAGGGCAGCTCAACTGCCCTTGTTGCCCTGCCCGCTGGCGGCCGGAGAGATGACCTCTTCCAGGGTGTGCCCGGTGAGCCGGCGAATGGTACGCCACAGGTAGAAGAAGATGGCAATCATCATCACCATGGAGGGAATGGCGATCATCGGATAGCTCACCAGGGTCATGCGGCCAAGCTCTTCATTGAACGCCTGGGTACCAGAGGGGCTGGTGACGATCCAGCGGGCCAGAATGTAATTCATGATTGCGGAGAACAGGAAGGTACCGGCGAAGAAGTAACTGGCCTTCATCAGCCGGTTCTCGAACTCCGCTTCGCAGCCCCTTTCCTGCAGGGACTGCTGGATCTTGTCCACATCGAGTACATTGGGGTTGTAAAGCAGTGTGCGCACCAGCGGGTATTTGGTGCGGGTGGATATCAGTACAGCCAGGCCGATCACCAGGGGCACGGCCGCTTCCTTGACTGCCAGCCACTGGGCATCAATCTCCATAAGACCAATGCCCCCGGTCAGCCCCACGCTGATCACCCCCAGCACCGCAATGAAGTTTTTCTTGCGATACCGGACAAGTTCAAACAGACCCCACCCCAGTGGAAACGCCAGACCGATCAGCAGCGCCCAGGTATTGCCCAGGTATTCATCACCACTCAGTTTCATCAGGATGACCGAGGGAATGATGATACTGACCAGCAGGTCCACCCAGGGGCGGGGCTTGTGGTCGGGGATATCCTTGCGAGCTGTTGTCATATGGGTGGCCCGGGCCTGGTTCTGGAATGAGATGTCTTGTCCGCCTTACCCGACTGTGGACAGGGCCAGGCATTGGTTCAGACCGGATCATACCATGTTGGTTTCCATTGCATCGATCCGGTGGATGTGTAGCGGGTTTCACTATCGGGCAGAGCGCTCTCAAACAGTGCATGTACCACCCGGAGACAGGTCCAGGCCTGCATTGTTACCTTTAATGAACACCGTTGGCGTTGTTTCAGACGTAATATAAGTTCTTGTAAAATAAAAATTTATTAAAATTCCTGTTCGCTTTGGCCGGGGATTGGCCTTTCGGTTGCATACACATTTGGCAACAAACCTGCCGAGGAGTATGCAAAATGGATCGTCGTCACTTTCTGAAGGGAGCCGCAAGCCTGGGGCTGGGCGCCAGCCTGCTGCCATACCTCAAGGTATTGCCTGCCAGCGCTGCGACCAGCGAAACCGCCGTAGTGGTATTTGGCGGCACCATCAACAGCCTGGATATTCACCGCAGTGGTACCAACCGGGACAGCTACCAGGTGGCCATCAACTGTTATGACCGCCTGGTGACCTTTGGCACCAAGACCCTCGATGATGGCTCCCTGAGCTACGACTACGACAACGTGCAGCCAGAGCTGGCGGAGTCCTGGGAGATCAGCGGGGATGGCACCGTCATGACCTTCTTCCTGCGCAAGGGCGCCACCTTCTGGGATGGCAAGCCGGTTACCGCCCACGATGTGAAATGGTCCTTTGACCGCTCCGTGTCCCTTGGTGGGTTTCCTACCGTTCAGATGAAAGCCGGGCGGCTGGAGTCACCGGAGCAGTTCGAGGTCGTGGATGAACATACTTTCCGCATTACCCTGCCGTTCTCGTCCAAGCTGGCGCTGCCGGACCTGGCCACGCCGATACCGGTGGTGATCAACTCGGAAGTGGCCCGGGCCCATGCCACCGAGGCAGACCCCTGGGCCACGGAGTACCTGCACCGCAACCCGGCCGGCTCGGGGGCGTACAAGGTCGCCCGCTGGGATGCCGGCCAACAACTGGTATACGAGCGGAATGAGGACTGGAAAGGTGGCGCCCTGCCCGGTTATCAGCGGGTAATCCTGCGGGAGGTACCGTCCCAGGCCACCCGGCGAGCACTCCTGGAAAGAGGCAGTATTACGGCGGCCCACAACATTCCCAACAAGGACGCGAAGGAACTGGCCAGTCGTCCGGACATCCAGGTGGTCAGTTCGCCCATCGAGAACTGCATTTATTGCCTGTGCCCCAACCTGGATTTCGAGCCCTTCAAGGACAAGCGCGTGCGCCAGGCCATTGCCTGGGCGGTGCCCTATGAGCGGATCTTTGAACAGGCGGCCTACGGCCTGGGTGTCCCCACCTGGGGCGGATCGAAAACCGTTGACGACATTGCCTGGCCCCGTCGCTCGCCCTACTCCACCAATCTCGACAAGGCCAGGGCCTTGCTGGCTGAAACCGGGTACAAGGACGGTTTCACCGTACCCCTGTCGTTCAACCTTTCCCATGCAGACTGGGCCGAACCCGCTGCGCTGTTGATACAGCAGAGCCTGGCCCAGATCGGCATAGAGGTCACCATCGAAAAGATCCCCGGTGCCAACTGGCGAACCATCGCCCTGGTGGAGAAGCGTCTTCCCCTGCATCTTGAGAACTTCGGCGGCTGGCTCAACACCCCGGACTATTACTTCTACTGGGCCTATATCAAGGGCAACCTTTTTAACTCATCCAACTACAACAATGCCGAAATGGCGAAGCTGGTGGACGATACCCTGGACATGGCCATGGACCACCCGCAGTACGCACCCAACGTCAAGCGGATGATCGAGCTGGCCCAGGAGGATGTGCCCCGCATCCCCTTATGGCAGCCAACGCTTAACGTGGCACTGACCAATGGCGCAAACGGCTACCAGTTCTGGTTCCATCGCCAGATGGATATTCGCTCCCTGAAACCTGCCTGACCTGGTCACAAAAGGAGAAAGCGCCATGTCCCTGGCCCTCAAAGCCCGCAAGGTTGGCTTGCGCCTGCTGGAAGCGATTCCAACGGTCATCGGTATTCTGGTGGTTTGCTTTTTGCTGACCCGGGCGCTGCCTGGTGATCCGGCCGCGTATTTTGCCGGACCCATGGCAGATGCGGAGTCCATTGAACAGGTGCGACGCAACCTGGGCCTGGACCAGCCGTTACCGGTGCAGTTCGTTAACTATGTGACCGATCTGCTGACCGGCAACCTGGGCATGGCGATTTCCACCGGTCAGCCGGTGGTGGCGGAGCTGGCGACCCGGCTCCCTGCGTCGCTGGAGCTGACCCTCGGAGCACTGCTGCTGTCCTTCCTGATCGCCGTTCCCCTTGGGGTGATGGCAGCTACCCGGCCCAATACCTGGGTTGACCACCTGTGTCGCTTCCTGGTCACCGCCGGGGTGTCCCTGCCCACCTTCTTTACCGGCCTGGCCCTGATGTACATCTTCTATTACCTGCTGGGCTGGGCACCTGCGCCCATGGGCCGGATCGATATGATGTACCTGCCGCCAGAGACGGTAACCGGCTTCTACACCATCGATACACTGATCGCCGGTGATTGGGAAACCTTCCGTGCCGCGATTGCCCAGATGGCACTGCCGCTGATCACCCTGGCCCTCTTCACCCTGGCTCCCATTGCCCGGATGACCCGTGCTGCGATGCTGCAGACCCTGGGCAGCGAGTTTGTTCGCACCGCCCGCGCGGCCGGCCTTAACGGGCGCCGCGTGCTGGTCACCTATGCCTTTCGCAACGCCCTGCTGCCGGTGGTGACCACCCTTGGCATGGTGTTTTCCTTCCTGCTGGGGGCCAACGTACTGGTGGAGAAAGTGTTTGCCTGGCCGGGCATCGGTTCCTTTGCGGTGGAGGCACTGGTGGTATCGGACTACGCGGCGGTGCAGGGTTTTGTGCTCTCCATGGCGTTGCTGTTTGTACTGCTCAACCTGTTGATTGATGTGATCTACACCCTGATTGATCCCCGAGTGGGGGAGGAGAGCTGACATGACCAGCATGACCCCCGGATCCACCGTTGCGTCTGCCACTGCTCCCACCCGGCCCCGCAGCAGTTACTGGAGCCACCTGAAGTATGTGATGTCTGAGAACCCGGTCACCGGCCTGGCTTTCGGCCTGTTCGCCCTGATTATCCTGGCGGCCTTGTTCGGGCCTTACCTGGTGCCCCACGACCCCCTTGCCACCGGTGTGGGCGCTGCGCTTCAGCCTCCCAGCCTGGCGCACTGGTTCGGTACGGATCACCTAGGTCGGGATGTATTCTCCCGGGTGGTGGTGGCGACCCGGCTGGACCTGCTGATTTCTGTGTCTGCCGTGGCCATTTCCTTCGTGGTGGGATCGGTGATCGGGTCACTCGCCGGCTACTTCGGAGGCTGGACCGACCGCATCACCGGACGCCTGGTGGACACCATCATGGCCTTCCCGCTGTTCGTGCTGGCCATGGGCATTGTTGCCGCGGCTGGCAACACGGTGGAAAACATCGTCTACGCCACCGCCATCATTAACCTGCCTTTCTACGCCCGGATGGCCCGGGCGGAGGTCAGCATTCGTCGCAATGTGGGTTATGTCCAGGCTGCCCGCCTGTCCGGAAACTCGGAGCTGCGGGTGCTGTTCGGCCACATTTTCCCCAACATCATGCCGCCGATGATGGTGCAGATCTCACTCAATATGGGATGGGCCATCCTCAATGCCGCCGGGCTGTCGTTTATCGGGCTGGGGGTGCAGCCACCGTCTCCGGAGTGGGGGATCATGGTGGCCGAAGGCGCCAACTTCATTATCTCCGGCGAATGGTGGCTGGTTATCTTCCCCGGCCTGGCCCTGATGCTGGCTGTGTTCACCTTCAACCTGATTGGTGACGGTCTGCGGGATCTGGTGGATCCCCAGCGTCGCACCTGAGGAAATCACCATGACCATTCCATTGCTGGATGTTCAGCACCTGAGTGTTGATTTCGCTACCCGTAACGGCACAGTCCGGGCTATCGATGATATTTCCCTGGTCGTGGGCAAGGGTGAAACCCTCGGCATTGTCGGTGAATCCGGTTCCGGCAAGTCGGTAACCTCCTATGCCGTCATGCGTATCCTCGACCGGGCCGGCCGTATTGCCGGTGGACGCATCACCTATGGCGGCATGGCCCTGCACAAGGCACGGGAAAGGGACATGAGGGACATTCGCGGGCGAGAGATCTCGATGGTTTTCCAGAACCCCCGCGCTGCCCTGAACCCGATCCGCCGAATTGGCCAGCAGGTGGCGGATGTGCTTGTTCAGCACAGTCAGGCAACCCGTGGTAATGCACGGGAAAAGGCCGTCGAGATGCTCAGAGCCGTGAAGATCCGCGACCCGGAACAGCGCTACGATGCCTATCCCTTTGAACTCTCAGGCGGCATGTGTCAGCGCGTGGTCATCGCGATCGCGCTGGCCTGTCGGCCCCGGCTACTGATCGCTGATGAACCCACCACCGGGCTGGACGTGACGACACAGAAGGCGGTGATGGACCTGATCGTTGACCTTACCCGGGAATACGACATGTCCACCATTCTCATCACCCATGACCTGGGACTGGCTGCTGCCTACTGTGATCGGCTGGTGGTGATGGAAAAGGGCAGGATTGTAGAAGCCAATGGTTCTGCCGAACTGTTCCATGGCGCCCGGGAGGCCTATACCCGTCAACTTTTGCAGGCGACCCCCCGAATCGACTCTGAGGTAAGGGACCTGTTGCCCGCCGCTTTGCGGGCGACGGCGATGCCCCTTCCGGAAACCCACGACGTCGGTGAGCCGCTACTGACCGTCAAAGGTCTGAAAAAACAGTTCGGAAAGCCCGGTGCGGATAACGGCCACCTGGCGGTTCAGGACCTGTCCTTTACCATTCGCGAAGGGGAAAGTCTCGGGTTGGTGGGTGAGAGCGGCTGTGGCAAGTCGACCACCTCCGCCATGGTCATGCGCCTGCTGGATACGACCGGGGGAGCCATTGAGTTTCTGGGAGAAGACATTGCCGCGATTCCGGCGGCGAAGTTCGCCGCCCACCCCCTGCGCGGCAAGCTGCAGATGGTGTTTCAGGACCCCACTGACAGCCTTAACCCCCGCTGGAGTGCGGCCCAGTCCATCGGGGACCCCCTGCAACGATTGGCAAGCCATATGAATCGGCAGCAGCGGGAGGCGCGCATCCTCGAACTGGCGGCCCTGGTGGGTTTACCGGTTAACCTGCTTGACCGTTTTCCCCACCAGCTGTCCGGTGGTCAGAAAGCCAGGGTGGGGATCGCCCGGGCCATTGCCCTGGATCCCAGATTATTGATCCTCGATGAACCTACTGCCGCTCTCGACGTATCCGTGCAGGCCATTGTCCTCAACCTGCTGGAAGACCTGAAGCACCGGTTGGGTATGAGCTACCTGTTTATCTCCCACGACCTCAATGTGGTGCGGCTACTGTGCGACCGGATCATGGTGATGCAGAACGGCGCCATCGTTGAAGAAGGTAATGCTCGCCAGCTGCTGGCTGCCCCCGCGACTGACTATACCCGAACCCTGCTGGCGGCCATCCCCCACCCGCCGCAGGCTGCCGCTAATGACTGAACAAGGAAGCTGGCCATTGAACCTGAACAGGGCAGAGCATTCCGGGGGCGAGAAAATCGAATCGGCTCCCGTCCGTAAGGGCACCGTAGTGGACACATTGGTCCAGACCCTGGCAGACGACATCGTAAGTGGTCGCCTGCCACCCGGTACCAAGCTGGATGCCCGGGCCCTGGCCGAGCGTTTCGGCGTCTCCCGTACGCCGATCCGGGAAATGTTCGGCCACCTTGCGGCCATGGGCCTGGTGACGCACCGGCCCAACCGTGGGGTGATGGTGGCGACCCTGTCACCGGCCGCCCTTGGTGACCTGTACGAAGCCATGGCAGAGCTGGAAGCGGCCCTGGCGCGGTTGGCGGCACTGAGGATGAACAGTAGCCAGAGGCAACGTTTACTGACCCTGCATCAGGATTCGGTCCACCTGGTAAGGGACGGTACGGCCGATGCCTATGCCCGTTACAACCAGGAGTTCCATAACCTTATCTTTGAAGGGGCCCAGAGCGCCCAGTTAAGGCAGCTTGCCGAGGCTACCCGCACCCGGCTGGCGCCGTTTCGACGGGCCCAGTTCCGACTGGCCAACCGGGTCAGCAAGTCCTGGGAAGAGCATGATGCGATTGTCCAGGGTATCCTCGCCGGTGATGCCGATGGGGTGGCCCGTCTGATGCGCGTTCACGTCCAGACTGTCAGCGCCATGTCGGCGGAATTTGTAGCGGAGCACCAGCCCCTTACCGCCACCCGGGGGGCCTCGGCATGAAGGCTGAATCGTTAACGGGAGTGATTACCACTCCCGACCCCCGGGCCACAACAGCGGGGCAGGCTGTACTTCAGGCTGGTGGCACCGCTATTGACGCAGCCATGGCAGCCGGCGCGGTGCTGTCGGTGGTCTGCCCCCATATGAGTGGTATCGGCGGTGACGCCCTCTGGTTGCTGAGCAATGGCATGAAGGTGGATATGCTGATGGGGCTGGGCCAGGCCGGCCGCCGCCTGCCCGAATCCGGGGCGATTACCATGCGTGGTCCGGCTTCGACAGCCACCACGGCGGGCGCCCTGCGGGCCTGGTCCCTGGCCCACGACTGGAGTCGACACCGTTGGGGTTCGACCATGACCTGGCCTGACCTGCTGGAGGAAGCGATCAGCCTAGCCCGGGATGGCTATGAGGTGGCCGGCAACCAGGCTTTCTGGCAACAGCAGCGCCGGGGTCTGATCGATGATCTGCCGGACCTCAGTGCCCTGTGTTGTGATACAACCGGCGAGCTCCTTACCGCGGGTACACCCGTCACACGCCCGGAACTGGCAACCACCCTGATGCACCTGGCCAGGGCGGGTATGGAGGATTTCTATGAAGGGGAACTGGCGACGGCCCTGGCGGAGGGATTCTGCAAGCTGGGCAATGGCCTGACCCGGGATGACCTTGTCACGACGAAGGCCTGGCATAGTGAGCCCCTGAGCATTCGCTACCGGCAGGGAACCCTGTACAACTTCCCCCCTCCCAGCCAGGGGCTGTATACCCTCAGTGCCCTGAATGCCCTTAACTTTGTCCACATGGGGGCGCTGGAGAACGGCGGCGCTGACTATTTCCACTACCTGGTTGAGGCCGTCAAGGCGCAGCTCAGACGGCGTAACCGTGACCTCTGTGATCCCGCAGGCGGCACCCTCGATATTCGGCGCCTGCTGAGCCGGTCGCGGGCGGCTGTCGATTATGCGGCCATTGACCCTGAGATTGCCGTGCCCTGGCAGGAGCAAGGCCGGCCCGCTGACACCGTCTGGCTTGCCGCCACCGACAGCCAGGGTCGCACTGCCTGCCTGATGCAGAGCCTTTTCCACGATTTCGGCTCCGGTTGCATGATTGGCGATACCGGAATCCTGTGGCTCAATCGCGCCGCAGGCTTCAATCCGGACCCCTCCCATGCCAACGGCTGGGCTCCCGGCAAGCGGCCGGCCCACACCCTGAACCCGTCGGCCTACCTGGCGGACGATGGCCGGCAATTCTATTTCGGTACCCAGGGTGGCGACGGCCAGCCCCAGACCCAGCTGGTACTGGCGGCGCAACTGGTGGATTACCGCCAACCTGTGGACCGGGCGCTGTCGGCTCCCCGCTTTCTGCAGGGGCGCAGTTTCTTTGGTAGTAGTGAGAATCTGAAGCTGGAGCGGACAATTGCGCCGGCGGTGGCGGCGTCGTTGACTGCAAGGGGGCACGATATCGAATGGATACCGGAGCTTAGTCCCTTTACCGGCCTCGCCGGAGCCATCGCGATATACCCCGATGGCCGCCGTGAAGCCATGCATGATCCCCGAGGTGAAGGTATCGCCCTGGGGCAGTGACAGTAGGTGCTTGCGCCCATCGCAAGCATCCAGCCGCCAGTAATCTTCACAGCAACGCACCCGCCAACCAACGAAAGAAGGACATACCATGGATATGATCATCGCCTGCACCCTGCTGGGTATCGTCGCCGGGATACTGGCCGGCATGCTCGGGATTGGTGGCGGTGTCGTTATCGTGCCCGCCCTGGTGCTGATACTCTCGGCCCAGGACTTTCCGTCGGAATTCATCGTGATCACGGCGGTAGCCACGTCCCTGTGCACCATTATCTTCACCTCGATCTCGGCCGCCCGGGCCCAGATCAAGCGCCAGGCGGTGGACTGGACCATCTTCAGGCTATGGGCGCCCACGGTGGTGATGGGCAGTTTCCTCAGTGGTTTTATCGCGGCGCGTTTACCTGCAATTGTGTTGGAGACTGGTATTGCGGTGTTCCTGCTGGTGATATCCGTGATCATGCTCAGTCGCTGGGTGCCGGACCCGGCGCGGACCATGCCGGGCAAGGCCGGTACCACGGGCCTGGGTCTGTTCAGTGGGGTACTGTCCGGGTTGGCCGGGATCGGCGGGGGCAACGTGATGGTGCCGCTGATGGTGTTCTTTAACGTACCTATGCAACGGGCGGTGGCTACCTCCAGTGCCCTCGGCTTTCCGCTGGCGGTAGTGGGCACCCTGGGCTATATCATCTCCGGCTGGGGCCGGTCCGCGGCAGACTGGTCACTGGGCTATGTCTACCTGCCGGCGGTGGCGCTGATTGCGGTTTTTACGGTGTTACTGGCACCGGTGGGAGTATCGCTGAGTCACAGGATTCCGGCACCTACGCTGAAACGGTGCTTTGGCGGGTTATTGCTGCTGGTGGCGGGGCGGATGTTGTTTAACGGGTTGTGAGGCTGCTGGTAGTCATTGTTTCAGTTGCTCCAGGTTGACTTACCTCCGGGATCCCTGCATGTTAAGCCTCGTTCGGCGCTCGTAGCATTCCAGGAACTCCACCGTACCGGTCCCGGCTGGCTCCACCACCCCGCGAACCCCGAATTTCCACCTGTGCCAGTGATAGCCAGACCGTTTCCAGAAGGACTTTGGAAGTCATGAACGGACCCGTGTTGCTCCAGTCGTCTCGGGCAATCAGCGCGATTGTTGTGCTCTGCGTCATTGTATTACTGTTGACGGGCCCTTCGGCTCAGGCTCGATCCTCAGGCAACATCCTTGCCACAGACAGTCAATGGACTCCGCTTGAACTTTCCGTCACTGATACCCGCTATTCCCTCGCTTCACTTGACCATTCATCCGGTTTTGTCCCCGTGCCCGATAACCTGGCGCTGGAGGACGCGCTTGGTCAGCCCCCGCAGGACGAGACCTTCGGCCTGACTCCCAATTTCCGAGAGTACAGCCGCTACTGGCTCTATACCAATCTCCGAAATCGTTCCGACAATCGGGACTGGATGCTGCATATCAGCAACTTCGGATTTCTGGACCCCAGGGTCCTGGTCCAGGGGGAAGACGGGCAGGTGATCAGAACCTTCAGTAACAATGGCTACCAGGCTGGCACTGACATCAACACCATTGGCCGCGCCGTCAGGATCCAGCTCGAACCGGGACAGGACTACCGGCTGGTAGTGGAGTTGACCGCCTACAAAGCGGCGTGGCAGCCCTACATCGGCCTGATGAGCGACCATTATTACCAGGGCTGGAAGATTACGCAGGACCTGGCCTACAAGACGGCGGTGGGCATCATACTGGGCTTCATCCTGCTGGGGCTGACCTGCTGGCTGGTCACTTGGGAGACACCCTTCTGGTGGGCTACGCTGTCTGCCCTGCTGATGCTGGTCTATCACCTGGAACACAGCAGCCTTCCGGCCCTGTTGTGGCAGTCCAGCTACGAGAAAAATGGGTTCTTCTGGGCGCTGATGTTTGCCACCATGCTGTCGCAACTGGCGTTCGCAGGCAGCTTCCTGGGTATCCGGCGAGGCTCCGGGCGATGGTACTACGCCTTTGCCGGAGCCATGGTGGTTACCGCCATTCTGGCTGTTGCCAGCCAGGTTCTCTCATTTGAGGCCAATATGCGACTGGCCGCCCTGAACTACCTTGTTGTGGCTGTGGTTGTCCTCGGTTCCGGGGTTTGCCGGGTCCGGTCCGAGGGCAGTTACTATTTCATCTACCTGCTGGGCTGGTTTCCCATGGTGCTGTCCATCCTGCAGGTGGCCTGGGTAGTCCAGGGGCCCGGAAGTAGCAGTGGCGAAATCACCGCCTCCTACAAGATGATCCACGTGGTCTACATCCAGATCCTGCACCTGTTGCTGCATGCGGTGGCCCTGGTCCTGAGGTTGAGGGCACTGCGCCGGGAAAAGCTCAAGGCGGAGTTCCTCAGCCTGGCCAAATCCCGCTTTATCGCCCAGAGCAGCCACGACCTGGCGCAACCCCTGCATTCGATGAGTGTGTTCCTGGAGTACCTGAAGCCCTATGTGCAGGGGCAGCAAGGCCAGAAAATCTTCCACCGGTTGCGGCATACCCACCGGCAGATGAACGAGTCCTTCCGGGCCATCATGGACCTTGGCAAGCTGGAGTCCGGCGTGATCCGTCCCGAGCCGAGGGCAGTCAGGCTCTCAGACCTATTCTCCAGACTCGAGCAGGACTACCGGGTGCTGGCACGGGAGAAAGGTCTCCAACTGAGCGTCTGCCACTGCTCGCTGACCGTCTTCAGTGACCCGGTGCTGCTGGAGCGACTGTTGCACAACTTGCTCTCCAACGCCATCAAGTACACGGATCAGGGCAAGGTGCTTGTAGGCTGTCGGCGCCAGGGGCAGGCGGCGATTCTGCAGGTACTGGACACCGGGTGCGGTATCACCGACCACGCACGGGAGCAGATCTTCGACATCTATCATCGATCGGCTGGAGGAGACACCGTGGCGGAAGGCTCCGGCATTGGCCTGTCCATCGTCCGCCATCTCGCCGATCTTCTGGATCATCCGCTCTCCCTGGCATCAACACCCGGTCGTGGAAGCCGGTTCTCGGTGACCGTGCCGCTCCTGAACGAAGGGGCGACGGACACCAAACCATTGCGGCAGGCACCCGCGCCAGTAGTGGCGTTGGCGTTCACGGATCGGGAACTGGTCGAGACCGTTTCAGGCTACCTGCGTCGGTGGCAGCAGACCCCGGTGGTGTTCGACTCCCTGGGCCAGGCCCTCGGATCGGACGCTGCTATCACCGTTTTGCTGTGCGATCAGGACAGCCTGGAGAGGTCGATATTGTCGATGGAGCAGGCCCGGTCGGTCGCCCAAAGCACCGCCCTCGCGTGTGTCTGTAAGCCAGGCACACCCCTGCCGGAATCGTGGACGGCCCTCTCCCCACACGCCCTGCCCGTGCAATTGAGGGCGTTGCTGAATACCGCCGGGCGCCGGCAGCCGGCGACAGCGGCGTGCCGATCCACCGGGATCGCAGACGACCCCTCTCACGTTCCCCATACCGCCCCAACCTGATGAACCGACCCCTATGACCATCAAGGTACTGATCACCGAGGACCACGAACTCTACCGAGACGGATTGCGCCTGTTGCTTGAGGAAGCCATACCCGGCATGGAGGTGATTGAGGCGGAAGACTTCCCCGCGGCCCTGGAGGCCCTTTCCCGGCACCCGGACATTGCCCTGATGCTGCTGGACATCCAGTTGCCGGGCACTCGCGGCCTTGACGGACTGAGGGACATCAAGACCTGCTATCCGGCACTGTCGGTAGTCGTGGTCTCCACCATCGACCACCAGGCCAGCATCCAGCAGATGCTGCAACTGGGGGCAGACGGGTTTATTGCCAAGACGAGTTCCCGGGCGGTGATGGTCCGCGCGCTGCGAGACGTCATGGCCGGGGAATCCGTGATTATCGGCGGCCAGGAGGGCCACCACACACCCTCCCTGCCGCCCCGTCAGCTGGCCACCCTGGAGCTGATGGCCCTGGGCCTGTCCAACAAGGAGATTGCCGCCCAGCTCACGATCTCCCCCGCCACGGTGAGGGAATACGTGTCGGACCTGCTGGTTCGGTTTGATTGTGCTAACCGGACCCAGGCCGTGCTGAAGGCACGGCGGCTTGGGTATATTCTCGACTGATGATTCAGAACCCGAACCCCGACACCAGGGCCCGATTGCCGCTGTCCACATCCACCGCGATCAGGCTGCCAGTACTCTGGTCAGTGACATACAGAATCCGCGCCTCGGCATCGAATGCGGCGTCGGCCGGGGTGGATGTCGGGTTGAAGGGGCTGCCGCCGCCGATCAGCTGGTCATCGCCGCTGTCGAATTCGCCATCCGGGCCCCGGTCGTGGCCGGAAACCACGCTGCGGTCGCCGCTGGACAGGTCCACGGCGACGATGCTGGGTGGTACCTGATCGATGCTGAATCCGAATGCGCTATCCAGTACCAGAGCGCGGTTGTTGGCCGCATCCAGGGCGACAGACACCGGGATCCTGAGAATATTGCCACTGCCGGTAGCCGGATCCGAGATCACCGTACGGTCGCCGCTGGACAGGTCCACGCTTATCAAACCACCCAGCTCCTCATCGTTTATGTCGAACAATAGCACCAGCAGGCGATTGTTCCGGGCATCCAGAGCCACGGATATGGGCGACCGAATTGCCGGACCGGTGCCGATGTCGGTCTCCCCGCTGCCGTTGCCGGTCGAGATCAGGGTGCGATCGCCACTGTCCAGATCCACGGCGACCAGGCTGCCACGCTGGGCCACCAGCACCCGGTTATTGGCGACATCCACGGCCAGCGCCCGGATGTTGTCGAATGTCGGCCCCTCACCCACGTCATCACCGGACAGGGTGGAGCGGTCCCCGCTTTCCGGATCTACTGCTACCACTGTATTCGCCGAAGCATCCGCGACCAGCAAGCGGTTGTTGGCGGTATCTGCCACCAGGTTTCGAGCGTCGAGTAACCGAGGGCCTTGCCCGCGAACTTGATTGGGGTTGTCCGCATCGAAGCCGGAGAGTGTGACGCGGTCGCCAAAGGTGTCGCCCGGGGCCAGGTTCACGCCGTAGATCTCACTGCTACCATCGTTCAGGATGTCATCAAGCACGACCACCATCGGCTGGCGGGCGTCGGCATTGGGCAGCAGGGCCACGGCAGCAGGTGCCAAAAAGTCCGGACCGCTACCCAGGCGACTCCCCAGCGCGAGGCGGTCGCCGTTGCCCAGATTCACTACAAACACAGCTCTACTGCTGGAGTCGGCAACCCAGAGACGGTTGGCGTCTCTGGGGTCAAACAGCATATCGCTGATCTGTGTGAGGCGAGAGCCTGTGCCGATCACGGTGTCTTCCTCGTCCAGGCCGGAGAGCAGGGTCGTGCTACCGTTGCCGAGGTTGACACTGAAGAGATTATCACTGAAAACGTTTTCCCTGCTGGCAAGCACCGCCAGTTCGCTACCACCTGCAGGATCAAACCTCACCGCCTTGGGGTTGTTAAAGGTGGCCACCCTGCGTTTGCTTTTGCCTGCCAGGTCGACCTCGAACAAAGCCTCGATGCCAACGACAGTGTCTACCACCAGGGCGCGCTCCGGGCTGGCCGGATCCACGTCGATGGATACCGGGGAGGCGATACTGACATTGTTGGTGGTGCCCGCCGCCAGGTTATCCAGATCGACAGTCAGCAGCCGGTCGGTGCCGGAATCGCCGATCAGCAGCCGGTTATTGGTGGTATCAAGCGCCAGTGACGAGGCAAAGGAGAACCCGGATACCAGCTCCGTGCGCGCCAGGGTCGCCAGATCTACCGCAATCACTTTGCCGGTGCCTGGGATGGAGCCTCTATCCAGCACCAGGGCGCGATTCTCGGCGGTATCCACCACCACCTGACTCGGTACGAGAAAGTTAGTGCCATGGCCGTCCCCTGTCTGACCGAGGATAGTGCGATGCCCCAGGGTTGGCCCGTCGCTCAGGTCCAGGGCGAACAGAGCGTCCAGGACTTGATCTATGACCAGCAAACGCGCTTCGCCGCTGACGGTGTCGAGAGCCAGGCCCTTAGGGCTGTGCAGGGCGGGACCGGGGTTTTCGACCTGTTCCAGGGTCAGGCTGAAACGCCCTACGCCACCCCGCGCGTCCTGGACTACGCCTTCCAGCGTATTGGTACCAGCCTGCAACGGCACGTTCGGCACCTGCCAGGTGGCGAAGCCGTCGTCTGTCTCCGCCAGCACGCCATGGACGGTGACGGCTGTGATGGCATCGCCATCCGGGTCGGTAGCAGTGCCCCGGACCGGGATATCGGTTCCGGTGGTCAGGCTGCCCGAAAGCGGGAACTGGACAGACGCGGTTGGGGCATGGTTCTCGTCTTCCGGCGGTGTCGGATCGTCTGATTCCGGTGGCGCGGGGCTATTCGCCCCATCGGAACCACCGCCTCCGCCGCCTCCACAGGCCCCCAGCAGTACTACCAGACCAGCCATCGCCAGCCACCGTGACGCGCTCTCTAGCATCCTCATGCAACCACTCCCCAGTTTTCTTACGGCCAAAGTCGGTCACTTTACGGCTCGGGTAAGACGGCGGGTACCCGACAGATGTCGGGATGGAAGGGGCAGTCAATCGTCCGGCTCGCGCACCGCCACACACTTTTAGCTTGCCGGAAGGCAATGCCTTCCTGGGCTTCCAGGGGCGCTCAGGCAAACACATTGATAACTTGCAGGTGGTCTACGCCGAACTCGTCGAGAACTGGTAATCCAGGGGATTGGGACACGCCGGTGCTGAGGTTTATGTCACAGGAACTCCATAACACCGTCGTCTAAACGACTGTACTGTATCGCCAGCTTGTCCTTCAGATAGTTCTGGTGAACCTGCCACGGCTCGCGGTCGCCCTGCCTGGGCAGGATGTCCGTCGCCCGCAGTACATAGCCGGATGTGAAGTCGAGGAACGGCCTGGCTCCTACCGAGGGATCTCCCCGGGGGACAGCCATCCGATAGCCTTTGCGATCCATGTAACGCAGCAGGCGACAGGTGTAGTTTGAGGTCAGCTCAGCTTTGAGTGTCCAGGAGGCGTTGGTGTAGCCGAACGTGATGATCAGGTTCGGCACATCGCTGAGCATCATGCCCTTGTAGGACATGCAATCACCGGGAGTCACGGGTTGGCCGTCTACCGTCAGAGCCATGCCACCCAGGGCATTGAGCTTCAGGCCGGTAGCGGTAATGATGATATCGGCTTCCAGTTCTTCACCGGAGCTGAGGAGGATGCCACCGGGGGTAAACCGTTCAATGTTATCAGTAACCACAGAGGCCCGCCCTGCTCTCAGGTCATGGAACAGGTCACCGTCAGGCACGGCGCAGATACGCTGATCCCAGGGTTTGTACGAGGGTGTAAAGTGTCTTATGTCGACGTCGCTGCCAACCTGGTCCTGCACCATGTTCAGCAGTCGCTGCCTGAACATTTCAGGCCTGGTTCGTGCAACGTGATAGAAGAACGACCCCAGCAGCACGTTTTTCCAGCGGGTGAATTGATGCGCAAGTCGCAGTGGTAGCCATTTCTGCAGAGTAAGGGCGACCCCGTCATTCTGTGGGCGGGTGACCACATAACTGGGTGAGCGTTGCAGCATGGTCACATGGCGTGCCTTCTGTGTCAGGGCTGGCACCAGGGTGACAGCAGTCGCGCCGCTACCAATCACCACCACACGCTTGTCCTGGTAATCGAGATGCTCCGGCCAGAACTGAGGGTGGATGATCTGTCCCTCGAAGGTCTCTTCTCCCGGGAACGTCGGCCGGTAGCCTTCATCATAGCTGTAGTAGCCGGAGCAGGAAGCAATGAAACGCGCCCGGTAGGTCTCCTCGTGTTCCTTGCCCTCAGAATCGGTGGCGATGGCCTTGACGGCCCAGAGACCATCGCTACCTGACCAGCTGGCAGACACCACACAGCGCTGAAAACGGATGTTCCTGACGGCGCCGGACTCTTCGGCAAGCTCCTCGATATAGTGTTTGATGTCCGGGCCGTCGGCGATGGCCTTGCGTTGGGTCCAGGGTTTATAGCTGTAGCTCAGCGTGTACATGTCGGAGTCCGAGCGGACGCCGGGATACCGGAACAGGTCCCAGGTTCCCCCGATCGCCTGTCGGCGTTCGAGAATCAGGTAGCGCTTGCCTGGACATTTTTCGGTCAACGCACGGGCGGCGCCTATGCCGGACAGGCCGGCTCCGATGATAAGGACATCCAGCGGCGAGGATTGGAGTTGTTCTTGTTCGCTGCTCATTGATGGTTCGCTTTTCAGTGTTGCTGATTTTGTAGCATAGAGCTGGAGGGGGTGGAAAGGTTCCGGGATGGCCTTCCGAAACGAAAAACGTTGTTTCTCTGACTGTTTCGGAAGGCCATCCCGGAACCTTTCATTCTGGCTGTCGGATTAGCCGGGCAATGATTTGTCGCGCGGCGGCCAGTAGCGGTACTCGAGGTGTATCGACCAGGCCACCTTCTGGCAGTGACTGGCTCACTGTTCTGGTCTATTACTTTAGCCATGGAAGGAGATAATTTATGGACATGCCCACGTTTGAAGAACTCAGGGACCTGGCCCGACGTGACCCGGAAGGATTTGAGGTGTTGCGCACGGAGTTGATTGAAGACTGTATCCGACAAAGTTCCGGGTGCAGTCGACGCCGGCTGCGTGGTATCCAGTTTGTGATTGACGCCCGGCGACGGGTGGCTGGCAGCCCAATGAAGGCCCTACTGGATATCCAGGCCATGATGCATGACTCGTTTCTGGACCTGCGCCTGGCCATTCAGGGGCAGCGGCTACACCTTGAGCCCTCTGTGTCGACGGGAGCTCGAATCTTGCCCTTTCAGCGGCCAGGCCGCTGATCGAAACAATGTCAACGCTGGAAGCACCGGGATAGCCTCGGTCGGCAAGCGGGGATCCTTCGGTGAGCAATGAAAATTACTTAGGGGTCCCATTGATTGGCTCTGCCAGCTGCTTTTCGGGTGGAAAGGTTCCGGGGGCAGAAAGTGCCCCGGGCACGCCTTCCGGAACGAAAAACTTCGTTTTCCTTACTGTTCCGGAAGGCGTACCCGGAGCCCTTTCTACTGATCTTGGTGGATAACGCCTTTCGATACGAGACGGATGTCAGCATCACCTGCAGCTGTTTATTCATCCGGGATCTCGGACGTATCCGGATGCCGGCTGACGACTCTCAAACACTCCCTGAATTCGAGCGGACGGGTAGTTCTCGGTAATTCCGACTTTTCCCGATCAGATGTGCCGATTCGGGGCCGGGGTGCCAGAACAGTCAGGAAAACGAAGTTTTTCGTTCTGGCACCCCGGCCCCGGATCGGCACCACCTCTAAAGCAGCAGGCAAGAGAGAGCTGAATAAACTCAGTCACAATACCCCGGAAAAGCCAACAACCCAGTCAATAACCGGCGCCGGATAAACCCCGATGACGAGGATCAGCACAGCTACCACTATCAGGGTCAGGCCACCAACACGGCTCCCCCAGTCTTCGGTCGCATCCCGCCGACGCATCCCAGGCTCCGGCATATACAGCGTCACCATCACCCGCAGGTAATAGAACAGGCCGATAGCACTGCCGGCGACTACGCCGCCCACCAGCCACCACCGGGCATCCGCCACGCCCAGGGCAATTACATAGAACTTCCCGATAAACCCGGCGGTCAGCGGAATTCCGGCCAGCGAGAGAAAGCTCACGGTCATGACGGCAGCCAGCCACGGCCGGCGCCAGAACAGTCCCCGGTAGTGGTGCAGGCCGGCGGCGTCTTCGCCACCGAAGGGGCTGGACACCTGGGTGACCACGCCGAAGGCGGCCAGCGTGGTGACCAGGTAGGTGATCAGGTAGACCCCGGTGGCTTCCACGGCCAATTGTCCCCCTACGACAATCGCCACCAGCAGGTAGCCGAAATGGGCGATGGACGAGTAGCCCAGCAGCCGTTTCAGGTTGGGTTGGAACAGGGCCAGCAGGTTGCCGCCGAGCATGGTGATGAGGGCTAGCAGTGTAAACAGGGTACGTAACCACTCACTATCAAAAATGGGTGCGACCATGACCAACCGCAGCAACACCAGGAATACCGCCAGCTTGCTCACCGTGGCCAGGAAAATTGTGGCCGGGGCCGGGCCGCCCTGGTACACGTCCGGGGTCCACAGGTGGAAAGGCACGATGGACAGCTTGAAGCCCAGGCCCACCACCATCAGCACGGCGCCAGCCAGGGTCCAGGCATCCGGGGAGGCGGCCAGTCCGGCAGCGAGGCCGGCCAGGTCCATGCGGCCGGTGCGGGCGTAGATCAGCGCCATGCCGAACAGCAGGAAGGCAGTGGCGGCGGCGGATAGCACCAGGTACTTGATGCCTGCCTCCAGGGACCGTTCCGCCCGGAAGCTGTAGGCCAGCATGCCGTACAAGGGCATGGACAGCAGCTCCAGGCTGATGAACAGGGTCGCCAGGTGGTCGCTCGCCACCAACCCCAGGGCGCCGGTGACGGCACAGAGCAACAGCAGATAGAACTCTTCCCGGGGACCGATATAGCCAGTCAAGTAGTGGTGGCTGAGGGCTACAGTCACCAGGGCACACAGCAGTACCAGTACGCTGCCCATGATCGCCAGGCCGTCCACCGTCATCAGCGGCGGTGATATCAGGGCCCCGGCGGCCAGCGGTACGCTCAGCAAGGCCAGCACCAGCCCACCGGCGGACACCATGGCGGTGCCGGCGTGATGCCGCTGCCAGGCCACACTCAGCATCACTACCACGGCGGTGGTGGCGACAATGATCAGTGGTAGCAGGGAAATCAGGCTTTCCAGGGTCAGCATCAGTTCACCTCCCCTGCCCGGGCGGCCAGATCGGCGCCGTCGGTGAACAGTTCAGCAACCGGTGCGGCCACGGCAGCGGTGGTATCCAGCAGGGGTTGCGGGTAGAGCCCCACGGCGATGGTCAGCACCAGCAGGGTCAGCATCATGCCGTACTCCCGGGCGTCAGGACCCTTCAGCGGACCGGGGCGGTACTCGGGCCCGTAGTGCACCCGCTGCATCAGTAGCAGGGAGTAGATGGCCGCCAGCACCAGCCCCACACTGGCGATGACCACCACCACCGGCGCGCTGGGGAAGGTGCCAAACAGCACCATGAACTCCCCCACAAAGTTGGCGGTGGCCGGCATGCCCAGGGAGGCGGCCACAAAACACAGGGTAAACCCGGGCAGCACCGGTATCCGGCTCCACAGCCCGCCCATGGTGCGCATGTCCCGGGTGTGGATGCGTTCGTAAAGCTGGCCGCTGAGGATAAACAGCCCGGCGCTGGAGAAGGCGTGGGCCACCATCAGGATAATGGCCCCCTGGATCGCCAGTTCCGAGCCGGAATACAGGGCAATCAGCACAAAGCCCATGTGGGAGATACTGGTATAGGCAATCAGTCGCTTGATGTCCTGCTGCCCGCAGGCCAGTACCGCCCCGTAGATGATGCCCACCAGCCCCAGGGTCATGGCGACCGGTGCAAAGGCGGCGGACTGTTCCGGGAACAGCGGCAGGGCAAAGCGGATCATGCCGTAGGCGGCGGTTTTCAGCAGGATGCCCGCCAGGTCGACACTGCCAGCCGTGGGCGCCTGGGCGTGGGCGTCCGGCAGCCAGCCGTGGAAGGGCACCACCGGCAGTTTCACCGCGAAGGCGATAAAGAACCCCAGCATCAGCCAGAACGCCAGCGGTTCCGGCACATCGGTACCCCGCAGCACGTCATAGCTGAACGACAGTTCGCCAGTATTGCTGTAATGGACGAACACCAGCGCGAGGATCGCCACCAGCATCAGCAGGCCGCTGGCCTGGGTGTAGATGAAGAAGCGGGTGGCGGCGCGGATGCGGGTCTGGCCGGGGGAGCCACTGTGGCCCCACAGGGCAATCAGGAAATACATGGGCACCAGCATCATTTCCCAGAACAGGAAGAACAGGAACAGGTCCAGCGCCAGGAACACGCCCACCACGCCGCCGAGGATAAACAGCAGGTTGAGGTGGAAGAACCCTACCCGGTGGGCAATCTCGTGCCAGGAACAGAGCACCGCGAGGGCACCGAGGAAGCCGGTGAGCGCCACCAGGATCAGCGACAGGCCATCCAGGGCCAGGTGGATCTCAATACCGAAGCGGGGAATCCAGTCCACACGCCATTCCAGAAGCCACTGGCTCTCACCGTTCCCAGGCAGGCTGAAGTTGCCCCCCAGCCATAGCAGCACACTGATCACCAGCACGAACAGCATGGTGGCCAGGGCAATCCAGCGGGGGGCCTGTTCACCCCAGCGCTCTGCCTGCCAGCACAGCAGGCCGCCCAGGAACGGGATCAGGATCAGCCACACCAGGATCATGCGCCACCTCCCGGTGCCAGGGCCAGCGCAAGCAATATCACCGTGGTCCCAAATACCATCACCACCGCATAGCTGCGGGTACGCCCGTTCTGGCTGCGCACCAGGCCGGCGTTGAAGGCCCGGGCGATCAGTGCCGGCAGGTTCATGAACAGGTTGATAAAGTCGAACCGCAGCATTCGTACACTCCATTGCCAGGGCCGCACCAGTGCCCGGTCGAACAGGGCATCAAAGCCCCAGGCGTGGTGCCACAGCTTCCAGAGTCCCGCGCCGGCGCCCTTGTCAGTGATGTTGTCCAGCCAAGACCGGCGCATCAGGAACAGCCATCCGGCCAGCGCCAGGCCGGCGATGGCCGCGCCCATGGCCAGTACCTGCAGCAGGGTGTGGCCGGTTTCGACGGTGTCCCCTGGCGCTTCCGGGAACAGCCCTCCCAGGCCCGGGTAAATCCAGGCGCCGATGAAAGTGGACAGCACTGCCAGTACCACCAGTGGCAGGTGGTGGGTGAACACACTGGTGCCTGGCTCGGGGTGGCGGGCATGGTCGCTGCCAGGCTCGCCATGGAAGGTGCCGAGGATCAACCGCACGGTGTAGATACCGGTGAGCACCGCCCCCAGCAGGCCGGCGATCAGAAGCCCGGTGCGTTCCGCCGCCATGGCCTGCCACAGGATTTCGTCCTTGCTGAAGAAGCCGGCGCTGACCAGCGGCAGCGCCACCAGCGCGGCGCCACCGACGACAAAGCCGCCATAGGCCACCGGAAGCTTGCGCCACAGGCCGCCCAGCTTGCCCATGTCCTGCTCGTGGTGGCAGCTGATAATCACCGCCCCGGCGGACAGGAACAGCAGGGCCTTGAAGAAGGCGTGGGTGACCAGGTGGAAGATGGCGGCGTCGAAGGCCCCCACCCCCAGGGCAAAGAACATGTAGCCGATCTGGCTCATGGTGGAATAGGCCAGTACCCGCTTGATGTCGGTCTGGGCCAGGGCCGCAAACGCCGCCAGCAGCAGGGAGACGGCGCCGATCACACCCACCAGCAACATTACATCCGGCGCCAGCAGGAACAGCCCGTTGAGGCGGGCGATCAGGTAGACCCCCGCGGTGACCATGGTGGCGGCATGGATCAGGGCGGACACCGGCGTGGGGCCGGCCATGGCGTCCGGCAGCCAGGTGTGCAGCGGTACCTGGGCGGACTTGCCCAGGGCGCCGCCGAGTACCAGCAGGGCGGCGAGGTTGGCCGTGGCGCTGCCTTCGGCCCAGAGCTCCGGTGCCCGGGCCAGCACCGTGGCGATGTCCAGGGTGCCCAACTCCATGAAGATCAGAAACAGACCCAATGCCAGGAACACATCCCCGATGCGGGTCACCACAAAGGCCTTGAAGGCGGCCCGGGCATTGTCCAGGCCCTGGTAGTAGTAGCCAATCAGCCCGTAACTGCACAGCCCGACACCTTCCCAGCCCAGGAACAGCAACAGCAGGTTGTCCCCCAGTACCAGCAGCATCATGCTGAACACGAACAGGTTCATCCAGGCGTAGAAGCGGGTGATGCCGGCTTCGCCGGTCATGTACCAGGCAGCGAACAGGTGGATCAGGAAGCCCACCCCGGTGATCACCGACATCATCACCAGGGCCAGGCCATCCACCGCCAGGCCAATGGTGGGCTGGAAGTCGCCGACGGCGATCCAGGTCCACAGGGTGACGCCCTCGGTGCCGCCGCCATGGCCCATCACCGCCCACAGGGTAGCCAGTGCCGCCAGGCCGACACTGCCCACGCCAATGACGGAACTGGCCCGGGGCCCCAGGCGCCCGGCGGAGAAGGCCAGGATCAGGGTGCCCATCAGAGGGAACAGGAACGAAAGTACCACCGGTGTAACCATCATCCACGCATCCTGCTGGCTGCATCGAGATCAAGGGAACGGTAACGCTGGTAGAGCTGGATCATCAGCGCCAGGCCGACACTGGCTTCTGCTGCCGCCAGGGTGATCACCAGCAGGAACATGGCCTGGCCGTCCGGCTGGTTCCAGGCGGTGGCCCCCACCACAAAGGCCAGGGCTGCCGAATTGAGCATCACTTCCAGGCTCATCAGCACGAACAGCATGCTGCGACGCAGCATCAACCCGGCCAGCCCCAGGCTGAACAGGATGCTGGCCAGGATCAGTCCGTGCTCCATGGGAATCCCGTTCATGGCGTGCCTCCCCGGTTGCGGTTGCCCGACATCTTCCGGTTCAGGGGGTTGCTGCGCCGGCCTACGTGGGAAGCGGTGACCAGCGCCGCCAGTAGCAGGATGGCGGCCAGTTCCACCACCATCAGCCAGGGGCCGAACAGGGTCAGCCCCACGGCCCTGGCGGTGAGCAGTTCTCCGTCAATCACCTCGCTTACCCCACCCTGGCGCAGCAGCGCCAGCAAGGCTCCCAGCAGGACCAGCGCCAGCAGCGACGGTCCCAGCCAGTAACGGGGGTGGGTCCAGGTCAGCTCCCGCTCCGCGTCCGGGCGCAGGTTGAGCATCATCACCACGAACACAAACAGCACCATGATGGCGCCGGCGTAGACAATGATCTCCAGGGCGCCGGCAAAGGGGGCGCCCAGGGCGAAGAACACCATGGCCACGGCAATCAGCGAGACGATCAGGTACACCACCGCATGCACCGGGCTGGTGCCGGTGATCACGCCCACGGTAGCCAGTACCGCCACCAGGCCACTGAGGTAGAAGGCGATCTCCATTAGGTCCGGCTCCTTCTATGGCAGCAGTGAACGCACATCTTCCGGTGCCTCCTCGTTTTTCGCTTCCCCCTTGTCCTTGCCACCGATGGCCAGCCCGGCCACCTTGTAGAAATGGTAGTCATGGTCCTTGCCGGGGCCGTTGATCAGCAGATCTTCCTTCTCGTACACCAGTTGCTGGCGGTCGTATTCCCCCATCTCGAAATCCGGTGTCAGCTGGATGGCGGAGGTGGGGCAGGCTTCCTCGCACATGCCGCAGAAGATGCAGCGGGAGAAATTGATACGGAAGAACTCCGGGTACCAGCGGCCGTCCTCCTGCTCTCCCTTTTGCAGGGAGATGCAGTCCACCGGACAGGCCACCGCGCAAAGGTTGCAGGCCACGCAGCGCTCCTCGCCGTCCGGGTCCCGGGTCAGCACGATGCGGCCCCGGTAGCGGGGCGGCAGGTACACCTGTTCCTCGGGGTAGTTGACGGTTTCCCGCTTGCGGAAGCTGTGCATGAACACCATGCCCAGGGTGCGCAGCTGGGACCAGGTGGCCGGCACCAGCCAGAGTACGGAACGGATGACCGGGACCTTCTGTTTCTCCATAAGGCCTCCTATCCACCCACCAGGAGCATGACCGCTCCGGTGGCCAGTAAGTTGATCAGTGTCAGCGGCAGGCATACCTTCCAGCCGAAGCTCATCACCCGGTCATACCGGGGCCGGGGCAGTGACGCCCGCAGCAGGATGAACAGCATGAGGAAGAAGCCTGTCTTGATTGCGAACCAGAGAATCGGTGGCAGCCAGGGGCCGTGCCAGCCGCCAAAGAACAGGGTGACGATCAGCGCGGACACCAGCACCATGCCCACGTATTCGCCGATGAAGAACATGCCGAACTTCATGCCGGAGTATTCAATATGGTAGCCGTCTGCCAGCTCCTGTTCGGCCTCCGGCTGGTCAAAGGGATGGCGGTGGGTAACAGCGACACCGGCGATAAAGAAGGTGGCAAAGCCGAAGAACTGGGGAATGATGAACCACAGGCCTTCCTGGGCGTTGACGATGTCGCGCATATTGAAGGATCCGGCCAGGGCCACCACCCCCATCAGCGACAGCCCCATGAACACCTCGTAGGACAGGGTCTGGGCCGATGCCCGCAGTGCCCCCAACAGGGCGTACTTGTTGCCGCTGGCCCAGCCCCCGAGCAGAACGGCGTAGACGTTGATGCCCGCCATGGCCAGGAAGAACAGCAAGCCGATGTGCATGTCCGCCACGCCCCAGCCGGGGGTGATGGGGATGATCACAAACGACAGCAGCAGTGAGGCAAAGGCGATGATCGGCGCCAGCACGAACAGGGGCCAGTCCGCGAAGGGCGGTATCCAGTCCTCCTTGAAGAAGATCTTCAACATGTCGGCGATGAGCTGCAGGGTACCGAAGGGCCCCACCCGGTTGGGGCCGTAGCGATCCTGCCACAGGCCGAGCAAACGACGCTCCACCACGGTCAGGGCTGCCCCCAGCAGCACCGCCCCCAGCAGGATCACCAGGGCCTGGAACATTCCCCAGAGGATGGCAGCCAGCTCCGGTGTCCACCAGTTCATGGCGTGCCTCCTTCAGCCTTGCGCAGGGTCAGTGTGTCGCCCTGAGCCAGGCCGGGTAGCAGGCCCGCAGGCAGACCAGCCCAACCGGAGGGCCACTCGCCCTGCTCTTGCACGGTCAGGGCCGGTCCATCACCGATGAGGAGACTGTCCCCCTCGCGGACCCCCAATGCCTCGGCGTCCTTTTGATTAAGGATAAGCTCAGGCGTGGCCATTCTTTGCTGGATGGGCTCGGCCCGGGCCGACGTCTCCTCGCCGCCGAACAGCCGTGGCAATATCAGGGCCCGCAGCGATCCATCCGTGGTGTCTCCCGGCGCGGGCGGCACAGCTGCGCTGTAGGACCGGTGCCCTGGTTCCCGCTGAATCAGGCGAATCCCCGGGTCGCCGCCCCGGAGGTGTCCGCCGATCTCGTCGGTGAACTTGTTCCAGGCCTGGGGAGAGTTCCAGCCCGGGGCCCAGGCGAAGGGCACCTGCTGGCGCGGCTGGTCGAAACCGCTGTAGCCCTCCATGGAAAACGCGAAGGGTGTGTCCGGGTCCTGCGGGGGGCGGACTTCGCTCACCGCCAGGTTGGCCCGCATGGCAGTACGGCCACTATAACGATGGGGTTCCCGCGCCAGGCGCAAGCCCTCGATGCGGAAATCGGCCCCGGGAGCGGCGTCCACAATACCGGCCAGTGCGGCATGGGCCTCGGCGCAGGCCCGGGTTACGGCGTCCAGGTTGATGTCGCTGACCGCCTCTCCCCTTAATCCGGCCGTCAGGGCGTGCAGCCAGCGCCAGCTTTCATGGATGCGGGCCTCCGGACGCATATAGGCGGGCTCGAATACCTGGAAAAAACGCTGGGCACGGCCTTCCAGGTTGACCAGGGTGCCATCGCCTTCCGCAAAGGTGGCCGCCGGCAGGGTAAAGTGAGCCCCTGCCGTAGTTGCAGTGCTCTGGTGGTCCACGACCACCTGGATATCCGCGCGCCCCAGGGCTTGTTCCACCTGCTCCGGTGGTAGCCGCTGGTAAAGGTCGTTCTCCAACACCACCACGGCGTCGGCCCGGCCCCCATTCAGTTCGTCCAGGGCCCAGTCCAGGGTCTGGCCACCCATCAGTGACAGGCCGGTACTGTTGGCTTCCCGGCGGATCAGCACCAGGCCGCCCTGCTTGGCCCGCCGGGCCAGGGCCTGCGCAATATTGCCCGCTGCCTGCAACACGGCTTCCGACGCCAGGCTGCCACCGCTGACAATGAGGGGGCGCTCAGCGGCCATCAGGTCATCAGCGATTCGCCTGGCCGTTTCTCGGGTGTCCTGGTCAAGCTGATCCACCGCCGGTGCGGCCGGATCAATGAGATGGGCCACGGCAAAGCCCAGCCGTGCAATGTCGTCCGGGGCCAGGGAATAGCGACCGGCGGCTACGTCGTCCAGGTCCGTGGTGGCGGGCCAGGCGATATGCAGGGGGTGGTAGACGTTCTGCCCCAGGGTCTTCAGGGCCTCGGCGTTCCAGGCCGGCACGCCGATCTTCTCGCCCATCGCCTCGCGCCGGGCCAGGGCTGCCTGGCGCAGGTTCAGCCCGAGGCGCCCGGCGCTCTGCACCGGGTCTTCGCCCAGTACCAGGATGGCGTCGTGGTCTTCGATCTGCCTTGGCGTCGGTGTGGGCAGGCCCGAGGTGCGCTGGAGGTGGTTCATCAGGTCGAGGCAGGCCTGCTCCCGGGCCTCGATACCGGTGGAGAAGTTGTCAGCGCCCACCAGTTCCCGCAACTGGTGATTACTCTCCAGGCTGGCCCGGGGAGAGCCGATGCCGATAATCCTGCGGGCATGGCGGAGGGCATCGGTGATGCGGTTCAGGGCCGTGTCCACTTCCAGCGTTACCGCCGGGTGCCCGGCCCCTTCTCGCCACAGGGGCACCAGGGGGCGGTCGTTACGGTTTACGTAGCCATAGCCGAAACGGCCGCGGTCACAGAGGAAGTAACCATTCACTTCACCGTGGTAGCGGTTCTCGATGCGGCGGATGGTGCCATAGCGTTCCCCGGGGCTGATGTTGCAGCCGAGGGAGCACTGGTGGCAGATGCCCGGCGCAAACTGCAGGTCCCACTTGCGGGTGTAGTGGTCGGAATGGCTCTGGTCGGTGAAGACGCCGGTGGGGCAGACTTCGGTCAGGTTGCCCGCGAACGGACTTTCCAGGGTGCCATCCTCGTAGCGCCCGAAATAGATATTGTCCTTGGCGCCGAAGGCGCCCAGGTCGCTGCCGCCGGCGTAGTCGTTGTAGAAGCGCACACAACGATAACAGGTGATGCAGCGGTTCATCTCATGGGCGATGAACGGCCCCAGGTACTGGTTGCGGCGGGTGCGTTTGCGGTAGCGGTAACGGCGCCGGTCATGGCCGGTCATCACCGTCATGTCCTGCAGGTGGCAGTGGCCGCCCTCCTCGCACACCGGGCAGTCGTGGGGGTGGTTGATCATCAGCCATTCCACCACGCTGGCGCGGAAGGCCTTCGCTTCCGCATCGTCAATGGAAATACGGGTCTGATCTGTCGCCGGGCTCATGCAGGACATCACCAGCATGCCCTTGTCGTCGTCCGCGTCCTTGTACTGACGCACCGCGCACTGGCGGCAGGCACCGACGCTGCCCATGGCCGGGTGCCAGCAGAAATAGGGAATGTCCAGGCCCAGGGACAGGCAGGCCTGGAGCAGGTTCTGGGCCCCGTTTACCTCGTATTGCTGTCCGTCCACATGAATGATGGCCATGGTCATTCCCGTTCGCCTGTGTTCGTAGCCGGGTGTTCTGTTCTCATACTTCCCCCACCGGAATCGGGTCCTGGTGGGCTTCGCCCCTGGGCTTGCCCACGCCTTGTTCGAATTCATGGCGGAAATGTCTGAGCGCCGTCTGCAACGGCATGGCGGCACCAGGGGCATGGGCGCAGAAGGTCAGGCCGGGACCGCAGTCCGCCGCCAGCTTGTCCAGCAGCTCGATATCGCCAGGCTCGCCCTGCCCTTGTTCCAGTGACTGCAGCAGCTTGACGACCCATGGCAGGCCGTCACGGCAGGGCGTGCACCAGCCACAGGATTCCCGAGCGAAGAATTGCTCCAGGTTGCGCATCAGCGACACCATGCTCATGTCATCCGGCACCACCGTGAGCAGGCCGGTACCAAGACGACTGCCCTCCTTGCCCACGGTGTCAAAGTCCAGGGGCAGCTCCAGGTGCTCTGGCAGCAGGAAGCCGGTGCTGGCACCCCCGGGCAGCCAGGCCTTGAGCTGGCGGTTGTCCCGCAGACCCCCGGCGCGGTCGAGAATCTCCATCCCGGTGGTACCCATGGGCAGTTCCCACAGGCCAGGGTTGTCCACCGGGCCGGAACAGCCGTAGAGCTTGCTACCGCCATCGTCGGTGCGGTCGCCGGACAGGCCCTGGTACCACCCAGCGCCGTTAAGGATCACCGCCGGCACGTTGCACAGGGTTTCCACGTTGTTGACCACCGAGGGTTTGCCCCAGGCACCGGACTGCCCCGGGAATGGGGGCTTGGCCCGGGGGTTGGCGCGCTTGCCCTCCAGGGAGTTGATCAGCGCGGTTTCCTCGCCGCAGATGTAGCGCCCGGCGCCGGTGTGTACGGCAATGTCGAAGTCGAACCCGCTGCCGTTGATGTCCGGCCCCAGCCAGCCGGCCTCTCTGGCCTCTTCAATGGCCCGGTTCAGCACCCGGGCGGCCTCCACGTACTCGCCGCGCAGGAAGATGTAGCCATAGCGGCTGTTGTTGGCCAGGGCGCCGAGGATCATGCCCTCGATGAGCAGATGGGGCTGCTGTTCCATCAGCAACCGGTCCTTAAAGGTGCCTGGTTCCATCTCGTCCGCGTTACAGATCAGGTAACCACGGGGCCTATCGCCCCCCTGCAGGGTCAGGCTCCACTTGAGCCCGGCGGAGAAGCCCGCACCGCCACGGCCGCGGACGTTGGCTTCCTTCATGGTGGCGATAATGGCATGTGGGTCCCCTTCCGACAGCGCCTTGCGCACGGACTGGTAGCCGTCCTTGCGCAGGTACTCGTCGAGCCAGACCGCCTCGCCGTCGTCCCGCAGCCGCCAGGTGAGCGGGTGGGTGTCGGCACGGCGTTCAGCCTCCGTTTGCATTAGCCGGCTGCGATAGCCCACAGACCGGCGCTGGTTGGGTATGGACTCGCTCATGGGTAGCCCTCCAGCAGGCCGGGCAGGTCGTCGGCAGTCACCGGCCCGTAGGTATCGTCGTCGATCATCAGTGCCGGGGCACCGTCACACGCCCCCAGACAGCAAACCGGCAGCAGGGTGAAGCGGCTGTCGTTAGTGGTCTCGCCATAATCGATGCCCAGCTGATCCACCAGGGCCTGTTTGAGTTCGTCAAAACCGGTCAGGAAGCAGGAGCTGCTGTCACAGACCAGGATCACATGGCGCCCTACCGGTTGTCGGAAGATCAGGCTGTAAAAGGTGGCCACGCCCTCCACCGCACCGGGGCCGATACCGAGCACCCGCGCAATCGCCGGGATCGCCTCATCCGGTACCCAGCCGTGGCGGCGCTGGACAATCTTCAGGGCCTCGATGCAGGCGGCCTGGGGCTGCTCGTAATGTTCCAGTTCCCGCAGGATGGCGGTCTCGTCTGCCGGGTGCAGCTCGAAGCCGTCGCTGCCGATAATCTGTGATGTGGCTACAGGCTCTGCCATGGTTAGCGGTCCACGTCTGCCATTACGAAATCGATGCTGCCCAGATGGGCGATCAGGTCCGGCACGAAGCCGCCCCGCATCACCGCCGGTATCTGCTGCAGATGCGGAAAACTCGGCGTGCGGATACGGGTGCGGTAACTCATGGTGTTGCCGTCGCTGGTCAGGTAGTAACTGTTGATGCCCTTGGTGGCCTCCACCATCTGCAGGGACTCCTGGGGCTTGAGCACCGGCCCCCAGGACACCTGCAGGAAGTGGGTAATCAGCGTTTCTATGTGCTGCAGCATGCGCTCCCGGGGTGGAGGCGTGGTGAGCGGATGGTCGGCCTTGTAGTCGCCGGTGGGCATGTGGTCCACGCACTGCTGGATGATGCGCAGGCTCTGGCGCATCTCGTCGATGCGTAGCTGGCCCCGGTCGAATACATCGCCGTTCTGGGCCAGGGGCACTTCGAAATCGAAATGCTCGTAGCCGGAATAGGGTCGCTGTTTGCGCAGGTCGAAGTTGCAGCCGGTGGCCCGCAGGTTGGGGCCAGTGACGCCCCATTCCAGCGCCTCAGCGGTGTTAAAGGCGGCCACGTGGCGGGTACGCTCCCGCACCAGGGCGTTTTCCATCATCGCCTTTTCGTATTCCCGCAGCCGCGGCGGCATCCAGTCCAGGAAGCCCTGCACCAGCTTTTCCCATCCCCGGGGCAGGTCCTGGGCAACACCGCCGATGCGGTACCAGGCCGGATGCATGCGAAAGCCGGTGATACCCTCGATCACTTCGTACCCCCGCTGGCGGTCGCTGAAGGTGTAGAACACCGGCGACATGGCCCCCAGGTCTTGCAGGTAGGTGCCCAGGAACAGCAGATGGCTGGTGATGCGGAACATCTCCGCCATCATCACCCGGATGGTTTTCACCCGGTCCGGTACTTCTATGCCGGCCAGTTTTTCCACCGCCAGTACATAGGGCAGGTTGTTCATCACCCCGCCGGTGTAGTCGATGCGGTCGGTATAGGGTATGAAACTGTGCCAGGACTGGCGCTCGGCCATTTTCTCGGCGCCCCGGTGGTGGTAGCCGATATCGGGCACGCAGTCGACCACCTCCTCACCGTCCAGCTGCAGCACGATACGGAAGGCGCCGTGGGCAGAGGGGTGGTTGGGCCCCAGGTTGAGGAACATGAACTCCGCGCCGTCCCGCTCCCGTTGCATGCCCCAGGCTTCCGGCTCGAAGCGCATGGCCTCCTGTTCCTCACCCTGGCCTTCCACGGTGAGGGTGTAGGGATCGAATTCTGTCGCCCGGGCGGGATAGTCCTTGCGCAGCGGGTGGCCTTCCCAGGTGGGAGGCATGAGGATACGTGCCAGGTGGGGGTGGCCCTCCACATGGATGCCGAACAGGTCCCACACCTCCCGCTCGTACCAGCTGGCATTGGCAAACACGCCAGTGACCGTGGGCACCCGCAGGTCCGACTCGTCCAGGGCGACCTTGAGCATCAGGTCCTCGTTCCGTTCCACCGAGAGCAGGTGGTAGAACACGGTGAAATCCGATGCGGGCAGCCCATCCCGGTGGCTACGCAGTCGCTCGTCCACCGCCGACAGGTCGTAGAGCATGCTGAACGGCGCCGGTACCTGTTTCAGGTGGGCAAGGATATCCACCAGGCTCTCCCGGCGTACCCAGAACACAGGCATACCGGTGAGGGTGGACTGCACGTGCAGCACATCCTCCCGGAACTGGTCCAGCAGGTGGCCGTTATCGGCGTTAGCCTGCGGGTTGTCGACGGTGCCTGTGGTCATGGTGCTGATCCATTCCCTGGGTTGTCGGTCTGCAATGGGTCAGAGTTTGTCCGGTGTCCTCAGCTCGGTAGCCTGGATGCGCCGGTCCCGCCACTTCTCTCGCTGGGAAGGCATCTCCGCCCGGTACACCCCCTGGTCGCCCACCACCCAGGACAGCGGCCGGCGCTCTTCCTGGATGGAATCCTGCAACAGCTGCAGCCCCTGCAGGAACGCCTCCGGCCGGGGCGGACAACCGGGCACGTAAACGTCCACCGGCAGAAACTTGTCGACGCCCTGAACCACCGAGTAAATGTCGTACATGCCGCCGGAATTGGCGCAGGAGCCCATGGAAATTACCCACTTGGGCTCCAGCATCTGGTCGTACAGTTGCTGGATCACCGGCGCCATCTTGATAAAACAGGTGCCGGCAATAACCATGAAGTCAGCTTGCCGGGGTGAGGCCCGGATGACCTCCGAGCCGAAGCGGGCAATATCGTGGGGCGCGGTGAAGGCGGTGGTCATCTCCACATAGCAGCAAGACAAGCCGAAGTTATAGGGCCACAGGGAGTTCTTGCGACCCCAGTTGACGGCGTTGTTGAGCACCTCGCTGAGCTTGCCGGTGAACACATTGCGCTCAAGCTGGCGCTTTACCGGATCCTCGGCCGGTTCACGGTGACCGGTGGGGTAGCGCCGGTCGCCGCCCGGATGTTCTTCTGCCCGGGTCAGGGTGTAGGCCATTGGTGCCTCCATGGACACCCCTTGCAGTGGCCCCATGACCACCGCGGGATGCGTCCGGTGATACGTTGGTTCAGTCAGCCGGTTTGCGGCCGGACGCCTCCGGAGCCCAGTCCAGGGCCCCGGTGCGGCTGTCGTAGAGCAGGCCGGCGAGCAGGATGAAGATGAATACCGCCGCGCCCCAGAAACCGGTCCACCCCACGTCCGGGATCACAATGGCCCAGGCGAACAGGAACACGGCTTCGATATCGAAGATCACGAACAGCATCGCGACCAGGTAGAACTTGACGGAAAACCGTTGGCGGGCATCGCCGGTGCCGACGATGCCGGATTCGAAAGGGAGGTTTTTGCTGACTCCCCGGCTACGACCACCGAGCAGGCTGGAGGCCCCTACCATAAAGGCGCACAGGCCCAGAGTAGCGACAATAAAGAAGCCGGTGGCCCAGTACCGGGCCAGCAAATCGGTAACCGTGTCCGCCATGTGCTCTCCGTGACCGTGGTGGCGGTCGTTGAGATTAACGGTGGCGCCCTGGTTGCTTCCGGAGCGTTTAAATTCGGTGTCTGTTGGTTAAAAATCTAGCAACGGGTTGGGGAATGGGCAAACCTGTTGGTGGGTTATTCGTTGATTTGAATCATTGGGTGGGTGGTTCTTTGCTTTTCGTTGGCCTCGTAGCCTGCAGGGTTTGCGGGTGGAATGGGTCTGGGGGAGGCCTTCCGGAACGAAAAACTTACGTTTTCCTGACTGTTCCGGAAGGCCTCCCCCAGACCCATTCCTGGAGACTTCAGAGGGATCGCTTTGGCGGGAGTAATTTTGGTTTTTTAGCGGGCTTGGCACCGAAGTTCGCAGTGGGGTGTCGGGGGGTAGGGGTTCAGAACAGTCAGAAAAACATAAGTTTTTCGTTCTGAACCCCTACCCCCCCGACACCCCACTACCCCCAAGTCGAAAACTCAGGATTCCCCAGCAGAATCGCGAAACTGGAGAGCAGCCAGGCGAGCATAAAGACTGTTACGCCCAACCAGCTCATCATGCCGCCCTGCATCCAATAGCTGTCCCTGATCCATCACCAGGATACGGTCCGCATGTCGAACTGTAGCCAGCCGGTGGGCTATCACCAGGGTGGTGCGACCAGCCATCAGTTCCGGCATGGCCTGCTGCACCAGATATTCACTTTCTGCATCCAGGGCGCTGGTGGCCTCATCCAGCAACAGGATGGGCGCATCTGCCAGCAGCGCCCGGGCTATGGCCAGGCGTTGTTTCTGTCCTCCGGACAGGCCCAGGCCGACGTCGCCCAGCGTGGTCTCATAACCCGCCGGCAGCCGCTCGATAAACTTATGGGCATGGGCCGTGCGGGCGGCGGTGATGACTTCTTCAAGGCTGGCTTCGGGTCGTGCGTAGCGAATGTTGTCGGCGATGGTGCCGTGGAACAGAGCCGGCGTCTGGGGTACCAGGGCGAAGCAGCGGCGCAGGTCCGCCGGGGTGAGGTGGCGGGAATCGAAGCCGTCGATCAGGATCTGTCCTTCCTGCGGGTCATAGAATCGCAGCAGCAGATCAAACAGCGTCGATTTACCGGCTCCGGATGGACCGACAAGGGCAATGGTCTCGCCGGCCCGGATGGTGACGGACAGATCCCGAATCACGGTCACGTCAGGGCGGGCGGGGTAACGAAAGCTCACGTTGCGGAATTCGATCTCGCCCTGCACAGGTTCGGTCAGCGTCCGTGAGCCCGTGGCCTCAGGGTCGATCTCCGTCTGTGTCTGTAACAGCTCGAAGATGCGGGCCGCGGCGCCGGCGGCCCGTTGCAGTTCACCGATCACCTCGCTGAGGGCGCCGGCGGAGACGCCCACCAGCAGGCTGTAGAACACGAATGCGGCCAGTTCTCCGGGGCTGGTTCGCCCGGCGATCACATCCAGTCCCCCGATCCAGATCACGATGCCGACGGCACCCATCACCAGGGTTATGGCGATGGTCATCAGCCAGGCCCGCTGGCGAATACGGTCCCGGGCGATGGCGAAGGCGTTTTCTGCCACCGCGGCGAATCGCTCCCGGTCCACCGGTTGGTGGTTGAAGGCCTGGACCGTCTTGATCTGGGCCAGGTTCTCGCCCACGTAACTGCCCACATCCGCCACCCGGTCCTGGCTTAGCCGGGAGAGCTTGCGCACCCGCCGGCCATAGAACAGGATGGGCACGATTACCACCGGAAAACCGAAGATGATCACGCTGGCCAGCTTGGGGTTGGTAATGAACAGCAGGGCGATGCCACCGAACAGCATCAGCAGGTTGCGCAGGGCGATGGATACGGTGGAGCCGATCACCGACTGCAACACCGTGGTATCGGCGGTAAACCGGGACTGGATTTCCAGGCTGCGGTTCTGTTCGTAGAAGCCCGGGTGCAGGTCTATGAGGTGGTTGAATACCTGCTTGCGGATGTCGGCCACTACCCGCTCGCCGATCCAGGAGACCAGGTAGAAGCGGGTAAACGACCCCACGGCCAGGCCCAGTACCAGCAGGAAGAACAGCCCGACCGACTGTGCCAGCATTTCAGGAGATTGGGTGGCCAGGCCCTGGTCCACCAGGATACGCAGACCTTGCCCCAGGGACAGGGTGATACCGGCGGTGATCACCAGTGCGGTCATGGCGCCGGCTACGGCCTTGCGGTAGGGCAGGATGAAGTTCCGGGCCAGGGCGAAGGCGCTTCTGTGTTGGCGTATTATGGTTTTGACTCCTGTCCGGGTTTTGGTTTGTTTCGCCTGTTGGTTTGGGGGTGGAACGGTCCCGGGGAGGGCCTTCCGGAACGAAAAACTTGGGTTTTTCTGACTGTTCCGGAAAGCCCTCCACGGACCCGTTCTACTGGACTGTCGTGCGATCGCTTTGGTGTTTGCCGATATCGGATCCAGGGTCGTATACCGCTATTCTACGGTCTATCATGCCCGATTGATCCACCCTCTGACCGGAACTGACCCTTGCGAGCCTACGCCGACAACGACTACCCCGCCAACCACAAGCCGGACTGGAAGATCATCGCCGGGCTCTGGCCCTATTTGGCAGAGTACCGGGGCCGGGTGGTGCTGTCTGTGGTTTTGCTGGTGATGGCGAAGCTGGCGACCGTGGCTACGCCGGTAGCGCTCAAGTACATCGTTGACTACCTGGATACTACCAGTTCAGAGCAGATCCTTTTGTGGATTCCAGTGATGCTGGTGGTGGCCTATGGCCTGTTACGGTTTGGCAGTACCCTGTTCAGTGAGCTGCGGGATGCGGTGTTTGCCCGGGTGGCAGAGCGTGCCATGCGGCGGGTGTCGCTGCGGGTGTTCCGTCACCTGCATCAGCTGGCCCTGGGCTTTCACCTGGATCGCAAGACCGGCGGCCTGGCCCGTGACATTGAGCGGGGCACCAACGGTATCAGCTTCCTGCTGCGCTTCACCCTGTTCAATATTATCCCCACCATCCTCGAGATCCTGATGGTGTCTGCCATCCTGCTGTGGGCATTCAGCCCCGGCTATGTGCTGGCCATTCTGGTGGCGGTGGTGGTGTATGTGGTGTTCTCCATCCGCGTCACGGAATGGCGCACCCGCTTTGTTCGGGAAGCTAACGCCCGGGACAACCAGTCCAACTCACGGGCGGTGGACAGCCTGCTCAACTATGAGACGGTGAAGTATTTCAACAACGAGGAATTCGAGGCTCAGCGCTACGACGAGGACCTGCAGGAGTGGGAGCGGGCACGGCTGAATAACCGACTGTCGCTGGCCGCGCTTAATACCGGCCAGGCCCTGATCATCGGCGTGGCGCTGATCGTCATCATGGCCATGGCCGTGCAGGAGGTGGCCAGTGGTGCCATCACCCTGGGGGACTTCACCATGATCAACGCCTACCTGATCCAGTTGTTTATTCCCCTGAATGCCCTGGGCTTTGTGTACCGGGAAATTCGCCAGGCGCTGGTCAATGTGGAGCGGCTGTTCGGGCTTCTGGGCGAGCCTGCGGCGGTGACTGACGCCCCGGATGCGGGCCAGCTTGGTGCCGCGGGTGGCTCGGTTCGGTTCGAGTCAGTGCGGTTTGGATACCAGCCCGACCGCACCATTCTCCATGATGTGAGCTTCGAGATCCCTGCCGGCCACAAGGTGGCGGTGGTGGGGGCCAGCGGGGCCGGCAAGTCCACCCTGGCCCGGCTGCTGTTCCGATTTTTCGACGTGGATGGCGGGCGTATCACCATCGACGGCCAGGATATCCGCACCGTCACCCAGGACAGCCTGCGCTCCGCCATTGGTGTGGTGCCCCAGGACACGGTGCTGTTCAATGACACCCTGTACCAGAACCTGGCCTATGGCCGCCCGGGTGCCAGTGAGGAAGAGGTGCGGCGGGCCGCGAAACTGGCCCACCTGGACCACTTCATCGAATCCTTGCCCCAGGGCTATCAGACCCGGGTGGGTGAGCGGGGTCTGAAGCTGTCCGGGGGAGAGAAGCAGCGGGTGGCCATCGCCCGGGTATTCCTCAAGAATCCGCCAATCCTGATCCTGGACGAGGCCACGTCATCCCTGGACTCGGTATCGGAACAGGTGATCCTGGAAGCCCTGCGGGAGGTCAGTGAACAGCGTACCACCCTGGTCATCGCCCACCGTCTGTCGACGGTGCGGGATGCCGATACCATTCTGGTGATGGACGGAGGCCGGATTGTGGAGCGGGGCACCCACCGGGAGCTGCTCACTGCCGGCGGGCGCTACGCGGATCTGTGGCTGCGCCAGCAGGAAGACGGCGAGGCCGGGGCCTCACCGACAGGACCTGACTGACCGGGTTCAGGCCCCGGCCACGGCGATACCGCCGAGCTTGGTTTCCAGGTATTCCTGGATGCCTTCCTGTGCGCCTTCCCGGCCCAGGCCGCTTTCCTTCATACCACCGAAGGGCGCCGCAGCACTGGTGGGGTTGATGTCGTTAATGCCGATAATGCCGAAATCCAGCGCCTCGAACACCCGCATGCAGCGGGACAGGTTCTCGGAATAGATGTACGCCGCCAGGCCGTACCGGGTGTCGTTGGCCATGGCGATGGCTTCTTCCTCGGTATCGAAGGGAATGACTGCGGCCACCGGGCCGAAGGTCTCCTCCCGGTAGATCAGCATTTCCGGGGTGACGTCGGCCAGCAGCGTGGGTGCGTAGAAGTGACCGCCGGCCAGCTCCGGTGTCTGCAGTCGCTCCCCGCCGTTCAGTACCCGGGCGCCCTTGGCGACAGCGTCCTTCACCTGGTTGTCCACCTTGCGTACGGCCACGTCATTGATCAGCGGCCCGATGCGAACGCCCTCCTCCATACCGTTGCCGGCTTTCATGGTGTTGATGCGTTTGCTCAGCTCCTCCAGGAACGGCCCCATCACCTCTCGTTGCACCAGGATCCGGTTGGGGCTGATGCAGGCCTGGCCGGTATTGAGGAACTTCACCAGCGACAGGCCCTTGGCGGCATGGACCGGGTCTGCATCCGCAAACACCAGCGCCGGGGCGTGGCCGCCCAGTTCCATGGACACCCGCTTCATGTGCCGGGCCGCCCGCTCGTTCAGTAATTTGCCCACGGCGGTGGAGCCGGTGAAGGTGAGTTTTCGTACCCGGGGGTCTTCGCACAGGGCCGTACCCACGGGCACCGGGTCCTTCTTGGTGATCAGGTTGACCACGCCCTTGGGAAAGCCCGCCTGCTCAAAGATGCGGAACATGGCCATGGCGCACAGCGGGGTGCTTTCCGCAGGCTTGAGTACCACGGTGCAGCCGGCAGCAAGGGCCGGGCCCACCTTGCGCGTGATCATGGAAATGGGGTAGTTCCAGGGGGTAATGGCGCCGACCACGCCCACCGGTTGCTGCTGCACCCAGAAGCGCTGGTCCGGGCGCGCGGAAGGGATGCTCTGGCCGTAGAGGCGCTTGGCTTCTTCAGCAAACCACAGCAGGAAGTCGGCGCCGTACTGGACTTCATTCAGGGAGGCTTTCAGGGGTTTGCCCTGCTCCCGGGTCATCAGTTCCGCCAGTTCCCGTTTCTGTTCCATCATCAGCTGCCAGGCCCGGTACAGCAGGGCCGAGCGCTCGTAGGCGGTGGTCCGGCGCCAGCTGAAGAAGGCTTCGTGGGCTGCACCGATGGCTTCGTCAATCTGCGCGGCGCTGGCATCCGGCACCTGGCCGATAACTTCGCCATTGGCGGGGTTGGTGACGTCGAAGGTGTGGTCAGTGTCGACCCAGGTGCCGTTTATATACATACTTCGCTACCGTGTTGTTATGGATTGGTGGGGGCTGCGCTGCAGGTCAGCGCCTATATAAACATCCTACTAATCCATTCCAAGATCAACCGTACCAAGGGAAACGAGCATGAGTGACCTCCACGGCTATTACCTGGAAGACCTGGAAGTGGGCATGAGCGCCAGCTATGCCAAGACTATCACCGAAGCGGACGTAGTCCTGTTTGCCGGTATTACCGGCGATGATAACCCGGTCCATATGAACGCGGAGTTCGCCGCTGAAACGGCCTTCGGCCAGCGCATTGTCCATGGCATGTTCAGTGCCGGGCTGATCTCCACCGTGCTGGGTACGCGCCTGCCTGGCCCCGGCGCTATTTACGTGGACCAGCAACTGCGGTTCAAGGCCCCGGTGCATATTGGCGATACCGTGACTGCCACGGCTACGATAGAAGAGATCGACGAGCGCCGTCGCAGGGTCAAGGTGAAGACGGTGTGTACGGTGAAGGGCAAGGTCGTCGCCGACGGCTACGCCACCAACATGGTGGACCGCCGTCCTCAGGGCTGATCGGAAACAACGATCCGGTTACGGCCTTCGCGCTTGGCCTGGTACAGTCTCTGGTCACATCGAGACAACAGTTCACGGATGGAAGCCAGGCCATCGTCCCAGGTCACCACACCGCCGCTCATGGTCACGGTGAAGGTTTCGCTATCTTCGTTGCGGAAGTCTTCCCGCTCGGTGGCTTCCCGAAGGGCTTCCGCAACCCGGTGTGCATCCTGGTTAGTGGTGTTGGGTAACAGGATCAGGAATTCCTCGCCGCCAGTGCGGGCCACCACATCCGTCCGCCGTACCCTTGCCGACAGCACACCGGCAAACTGGATCAGCACCTGGTCACCGACCAGGTGGCCCCAGGAGTCATTGATCTGCTTGAAGTGGTCCACGTCCAGCGCGATGACCGAGAACACCTCCTGATAGCGTTTGGCACGGGCGATCTGCTCTTCCAGGGTTCGCAGCATATGGCGCCGGTTATACAGTCCGGTCAGCTCGTCGGTGATCGACAGCCTCTCCAGCTCCAGCTCCAGCTGCTTACGCTCGGTAATTTCCGTAATCATGCCGTGCCAGATGATCTGCCCGACCTCGTCTTTTTCCGGCTGGGCTACGCCCTCCATCCATCTGACCTCACCTGCCAGCTGCACCCGATACTGACAGCGCCATTCCTCCATATTCCTGGCGGAACGCTCTATTGATGCATGGACGTGGCCGAGATCCTCGTTAACGATGATGTCAAAAATGGCGTCAGGATCCTGCAGTGCGAGTTCCGGAGGTATCCCGTAAAAATCGATACTCTTCTGGCTGACGTAACTGAACCCGAAGCTCCCATCCACTTTCATCACAAAGGTGTATATAACGCCAGGCAGGGACTCTGCCAGTCGTTGCAGACGGTGCTGGGTTTCCCTTTCTCCGGAAATATCCAGGTGGGTGCCGCACACCCAGTTGATGGCCGGATCGCTGTCCGACAGGCGGCGACCGCGGGTATGGATCCAGCGCCAGTGGCCCCGTTTGTGGCGTAGCCGGACCACGCAGTCAAAATAGGGTGTTTCTCCGCGCAGGTGCCGCGCCATAAGGGCTTTTGCGCGCTCCCGGTCACTGGGATGGCTGAGGGACTGCCAGAGTTCATAGGTCATGGGCATCAGTTCATCAGGCTCATAACCCAGCATCTCGGCCCAGCGATGGTTGACGAGCACTTCACCGGTATCAAGGTTCCATTCCCAGGTACCTGCACGGGTGCCGTCCAGGATGGCCTGGAGCCGTGCTTCTGGTGAAAGTTGGGGGGCGTTGTCCATGAAACCTTCCGGTCTGCTCTTATTGATTAACCCGGTTGCCATTCGACCAGAACCTGGCGCCCGGGCCAATACACGGGGTACTTTGGCCTCCGGTCAGCCAGCACCGGCTCCCCGCAGCTGCAGTGAGTCAGGTCATGTGCCAGAGATCTGCCTCACAAACTGATCAAATGAGGCGGCGTCCCGAATTATTATTTGATGCAAATTATGCACACCTTTGTTACTCAAGCGTAATACATCCGTGTGTTTTGAACAGCACCAACGGCTGATTTCCTGAGACTTTCATGCCTTTTCGTGTGACCTGAGGCTCCTGCGCCGGGTGGGTCCACTCCTGCAGTAACCGCCCATGCTTCCCGTAATGGTCTGTGAGTACTGGCCTGTTTCTGGCGTGCTTCGGTTCCATAACCAGTGGCTTCACAGAGACAGTCAAGTATCAGTCGAAACCGGAACCCTTAGCTTTCTGCATGAAATTCCGGACATTTTGAACCGGGTTGGCGCCAGCGCTATAACTCTCGGGCACCTGGCTGGCTGCCAGCTGCGGAATCCTCTCCCGGGTTCCGGCGCAATTTCGAAACGACCATTGGAGGGTTAGAACAATGCAACGCAACGGCTTGAGATCACTCGTACTGACCTGCGGACTGGCCATGACCGGTTCCGCCCTTGCTCTCGGTGGAGGTGGCGGACTACCTGGCGGCGACGATGGTATTCCCGAGGACGTGCCTGCCTCCTGCCCGACGGAAACCCCGGATATGCTGCCCCGGGGTGCCACCGGGTTTTACCAGGACCGTCCGGAGGTGCCTGATGGCAACGTCGAGGTGGTGACTATTGGCGGCCGCTTCGGTGGAGAGCGAGTCCATATCTATACCCCGCCGGGCTACAGCGAATCCGATCCGAACGGGTATCCCGTCCTTTACCTCAGCCACGGCGCCGGCCAGGACGACTCCAACTGGACCAGTCGTGAAGAGGACTGGGGCGGCAGCGCCGACCTGATCCTGGACAACGCCATCGCGGAAGGCCGTATCGACCCGATGGTGGTGGTCATGCCGGATACCAGTGGCTGTGCCTCTGGCAGCCCGGTCAGCCCCGGCACCCGTGGCGGCTGCGTCGGTCTGTTCAAGGACACGCTGATGCCCTATGTGGAGTCCAACTACAACGTTCGTACCGACCGTGACAGTCGCGCCATTGCAGGCCTGTCCCAGGGCGGCTTCGTGGCCTTCAACGTGGGCCTGGGTAACCTGGACCTGTTCAGCCACGTTTTCATCTACGGTTCGGGCTGGTTTTCCACCTCCCGCAGGGCGTTCGAGCGGGAATTCGAATCCGTACTGGAGGATCCGCAGACCAACCATCGGCTGAATGCTCCGATCGTGATGGGTGCAGGCTACGACGACATTGCCTACAGCAATACCGAAGCAACCATCGACATTCTGGATGAGTACGGCGTGGTCAACCTCCAGGAAGAATATGAAGGCGGGCATGACATGGACAGCTTCCGTCGCATGCTGCACCTGACGCTGCCGATGATGTTCGTTAATACCGAAGGCTGTGGTAGCCCGTAACACCTGGCCGGCTCTGGCTCATACAACCCGGGGCTGTTACGCCGTCGGTCCCGATATTCCCCCCTCTCGATGATAAACGGAGAGACGCATGGCTCCTTCCTGCAAATCACGGCTGTTCAGACAAATCAGACGGGCCTCCCTGATATCCTGCGTGGCAACCGGATTGTCCCTTGGTGGCCTCAGTACGACCGTCCATGCCTTGTCGGACCAGGCCTCGGACCGCGCCCATGAGCGTTCCGCCTGGAACCCGGGTGAACGTCTTCAAAAGATCAGGGACGCCCTGGACCGTATCCGGCTGGAGCGGCTGGACAGTATCCGTAACCTCTCGGCATGGAACCACTTTCCCGATGCCGAAGCGTTTGATGACAAGGCCACCAACCTGGCGGTGCTTATCCAGACCCTTGACCACGATGGCGACCTGAACAATGGCATTGATGTCTCCCGGGCGGCCGCGAAGATTGTCGCCGGGTACGCCGACAGGCTTACGATGGATCAGCCACCGGAAGAGTTCGCCCGTAGCACGGCGGTTGCGGAGCTAATGGCGGCGCTGAATGCCGCGGGCGAAGAGGTATTCAACGATACGGACCCCAGGCCTCGCCGACTGCGCAATGCCGAGGAGGCAGTGGAACTGGTAGCCCGGGCCCAGAGTGACCGCAAGGTGGTGCGTACCAGCCTCGGTGTGCTGAGGGGGTTCACCACTACGGATGACCAGGCCTGGGGGTTCTATGGCATTCCCTATGCCAAACCGCCCCTAGGTGAGTTGCGCTGGAAGCCGCCGGTAGCCCATGACGGCTGGCGGGGCGTGCGCGAGGCTATCGCCTGGGCCGACCAGTCCGCCCAGGACCCGGCTAATGAGGCCTTCGGCGAAGGCGGCATGAGTGAAGACAGCCTCTACCTGAACGTCACCGTTCCCAAAGATGCCGGCGATGAACCTCTGCCGGTCATGGTCTGGTTCCACGGGGGCGGTTTTGCCATCCTGACCGGCAACACCAAGGGCTTCAACAACACTTCACTGCCAGGCAGAGGCACCATTGTGGTGACGGTTAACCACCGTCTAGGCCCCTTCGGCTATCTGGCCCATCCGGCACTGACGGACGAATCCGACAACAATGCGTCCGGCAACTACGGTCAGCTGGACCTGGTGGCCGCGCTGCAGTGGGTGCAGGAGAACATTAGCCGGTTTGGCGGTGATCCGGACAACGTGACCATATTTGGTGAGTCCGGTGGCGGTGGCAAGACCCTTTCGCTGCTGCATTCACCGCTGGCGGAGGGGCTGTTCCACAAGGCCATTGTGCAGAGCGGTATGGCAGCGCCTTCTGACCAGACCATTCCGGTGGAAAATCCGCTGGAAGCGCAGGAGGCAGAAGGTATCAAGCTGGCGGAGGCTCTGGGCGTCGCTGATGAGCCGGATGTACTGGCCGCCATGCGGCAGGTTCCCTGGCCCGAGATCGTGGCCGCCGCCAACGAGGCCCGCTTTGCCGCCCGGCCCAATATCGATGGTTGGTACCAGACCATGGGTATCCGCGATCCCTTCGAGGCCGGCGAACACCACGACGTACCCATAATGGCCGGTGCCAACACCGGGGACTTGCCTCCGCTTGTGGAAGGGCTCAAGTGGTATATGCCGTGGATGGCCGAGTACAACGAGTCAGGCGTGTACGCCTATGTGTTCGACCATGTACCGGCGGGCTGGCGCAACTTCGGTACCTCCGCCTATCACGGGGTGGAGCTGGTCTACATGTTTGACTACCCGGGCAGCTTCGTCGCCCATTACCTGCTGGGCCTGACCGGCCACCCGGACCCGACACCGGAGAAGTTCGCCACCACGGACAACCCCGGCATCGACCCCGCGGAATACGACCACGTCAGCCAACTGTCCCTGGACCTGTGGGCCTCCTTTGCCAGGAACGGCGACCCGTCCATCGACCGCCAGGACTGGCCGGCGTACACAGCCGAGAACGATACCTACCTGCGCATCGACCTGACCCCCGCGGTGGAAACCGGGCTGGATGAAGCGTTTCCGGAAATCTCGTTCCCCATTCCAACCCCCTGACCTGGCCTGCTTCGGGGGCTGAATAGTCAGCCCCCGGACTAGCAACCTGACCTGCAAAGTTCTAATGTGCCCCGGAATGTGCCAATCTTTGTGTCTCCCACAGGCAAAAGGCATAAAGAATCATGGAAGGATTCCGGGTGGATTTCGTAACCGCCGACGACAAGCCGGACTGGCGCCCCCTGTTTGACGGCTACGCCGAATTCTATAAAACCTCCATCACTGACCAGATCGCCGACCAGGTCTGGGACTGGCTGCTGGATCCTGCCCATGAACTTGAGGGGCTGATCGCCCGCGACCAGAGGGGCAAGGCGCTGGGGATTGCCCATGTTCGTGCCTGTCCCCGTTCGCTGGCCGGGGGATATCTCGGCTTTCTTGACGATATGTTCGTAGCCCCGGAAGCGAGGGGTACGGGGGCCGCTGATGCCATCTTTTCACGTTTAAGCAAACTGGCGCAGGAGCGCGGCTGGAGTGCCCTCCGCTGGATTACCCAGCACTTCAACGAACGCGGTCGCGGGTTCTATGATCGCTACACCGGTGGGCCCAGTGATTTCATCGTGTACCAGCTCAAGCGCGAGTAATAGAAACTGAAATCTGAAGGACCAGGAAATGGAATTGCAAAAGAACTGGCCTGCCATTCTGCAGGTTCTGGACAATGCTCGGAAATCAAACCGCTTTTTCTCCATCGCAACGGTCGATGTTGACGGCAATCCCCACGTAACCCCCATCGGTCATGTGTTCTTCCGAGGCGATATGACCGGCTATTACTTCGATGCCTACTCGAAGGCGATGCCGGAGAACTTTGAGCACAATAAGCGGATTTGCCTGATGGGGGTCAACAGCAGTACCGGGTTCTGGCTGAAGTCGCTGTTCCGGGGGCAGTTCTGTTCTGCGCCGGCTGTCCGCCTGTTCGGGGAGGTGGGCGAGGTCCGTGACGCTACTCCGGAGGAAGCCGAAAAGCTTCAGCAGAGAATCGGCATTACCCGCCGGTTGAAGGGTCACCAACTGATCTGGTCTGACCTGAACCGGGTGCGGGATATCCGATTTGACGGCTTTGCTCCGGCGACCTATCCGGTGATGTGTGACGGACTCTGGCAATAAGTCATTCTCACAAGGAAAACGGAAAAAGGTCGAGTTATGCTCAGGATTGAACAACCGGTTCTTGAAGGCGGACACGTACGGCTGGAACCACTGACCGCAGCTCACGTGGACGGTCTGTTCGAAATCGGCCAAAGGCAGGAGGATTGGGCGTACCTGCCCACCGGCGCCTTCACCAGCCGGCCCGATGCCGAGCGTTGGGTACATCAGGCGCTGGACCTGGCGAGTAAGCAGCTGCACTACCCGTATGTGCTGGTTAGTCCGGATACCGGGGTTCTTATGGGCAGTACCCGTTACCTGAATGTCCGTCCCCGGGACCATGTCCTGGAGATCGGTTACACCTGGCTGGGACACGACTACCAGCGCACGCCGGTAAATACCGAGGCCAAGTACCTGCTGCTCAGGCATGCGCTTGAGGAACTGGGTGCCTACCGGGTGGAGCTGAAGACGGATGCACGGAACCTGCGTTCGCAGAAAGCCATCGAACGGCTGGGCGCTCAAAGGGAAGGTGTACTACGGCGGCATATGGTGGTTCAGGATGGCTATGTGCGGGACTCGGTGATGTACAGCATCACGGACCTGGACTGGCCGAAGATCAAAAAAGGACTGCTGGGAAAACTGGAATAGCGGGAAGGAATGGTCGGCGTGGCAGGACTTGAACCTGCGACCCCTTCGTCCCGAACGAAGTGCGCTACCAGACTGCGCCACACGCCGAATCACGGGCGGTATTATACGTAAATCGGATCGCTTTACCACCCCCCGGAACGGGAATTTCCGGGGGGTGGCGTTGCGGGTTCTGCCTATCAGGCGCCCGGCAGCACCGAGATGTCCGCTACCCGCAGGAACAGGTTGCGCAGGCGGTTCAGCAGGGCCAGGCGGTTGTTGCGTACCGCCTCGTCGTCTGCCATCACCATCACCTCGTCAAAGAAGGCATCTACCGGCGCCCGCAGACTGGCCAGGGAGCTCAGGGCCGTGGCGTAGTCGCCCTGGTCGAACAGTGGCACCACTTTCTCCGCCTGCGCGCTGACCTGCTCTGACAGGGCAATTTCCGCCTTGTCCTGCAGCAGCGCATTATCCACATGCTCACCGATGGAATCGCCACCCTGCTTGGTGAGGATATTGGATACCCGTTTGTTGGCGGCTGCCAGGGCTTCGGCTTCTGGCAGCTTGCGGAAGGCATCCACCGCCTTCACCCGACGGTCGAAGTCCAGGGGACGCGTCGGACGACGGGCGTGAACCGCCAGGTAGACCTCGGCGCTGATGCCCTGCTCTTCGTAGTGAGCCCGGAAACGCTCCAGCATGTAGTCCACGACGGTGCTGGCGGTGTTTGCCTCGGTCAGCTGGCTGAAGTTCTGCTCGGCCCAATCGCACAGTTGCTGAAGGTCCAGGGGCAGTTCCCGCTCGATGATAATGCGCAGCACACCCAGGGATGCCCGGCGCAACCCGAAGGGATCACGGGTGCCGGAAGGTGGCTGGTTGATGCCGAACAGGCCCACCAGGGAATCAATCCGGTCGGCGATGGCCACGGCGCAGCCGGTCAGGGTGGATGGCAGGTCATCTCCGGCAAAGCGGGGCATGTACTGTTCGTTCAGGGCCTTGGCCACATCCTCGTGCTCGCCGTCATTGGCAGCGTAGTACTGGCCCATGATGCCTTGCAGGTCGGTGAACTCCAGCACCATCTCCGTGACCAGGTCGGTCTTGCCCAGCATGGCGGCACGCTCGGCCAGGGCCGGGTCGCTGTTGATGGCCCCGGCAATCCTGGCGGCCAGGGCAGCTACCCGGACGGACTTGTCGTGGATGCTGCCCAGCTTCTCCTGGAACACGATCGGCTTGAGCTGGTCGATACGGTCTTCCAGCCGGGTCTTGCGATCCGTCTCATAGAAGAACGCGGCGTCGGACAGGCGTGGGCGGATAACCTTTTCGTTGCCGGCAATGACCTGGCTCGGGTCCTTGCTCTCCAGGTTGGCCAGGGTGATGAAGACCGGCAGCATCTTCCCGTCGCGGTCCACCACGTGGAAGTACTTCTGGTGTTCCTTCATGGAGGAGATCAGCGCCTCGGCGGGGACTTCCAGGAAGCGCTCCTCGAATCGGCCCAGCAGGGGCACCGGCCACTCGTTGAGGGCGGTGACCTCATCCAGCAGGTCCTCGTCGATCACGGCCTTGCCACCAACTTCTTTCTCGGCGATCTCGGCCACGCCCTGGCGGATCACTGCCCGGCGTTCGGCAAAGTCGGCGATCACATAGCCTTCCTGCTTGAGGACGATCTCGTAATCGTTGGGGGTCGGTACGATCAGCGTGCGTGGGCAATGGAAGCGATGACCACGGGTGGTGTTGCCCGGCTCCAGGCCCATGATGGGTGCGTTGATCACGGTATTGCCGTACATGAAGACCAGCCAGTGGACGGGCCGGACAAATTCTGTACGGTGGGCGCCCCAGCGCATGCGCTTGGGAATCGGCAGGCCGGCTAGGGCCTGCTCTACCAGTTGTGGCAGCAATTCAACGGTGGCCTTGCCTTGCTCTACCGTGCGGTAGACGACCCAGGCGCCCTTATCGGTTTCCAGGGTATCCAGCTGCTCCGGGGTAACGCCCAGGGAGCTGGCAAACCCATTCAGGGCCTTGGTGGGGTTGCCATCATCGTCGAAGGCGGCCTTGATCGCCGGGCCACGCTTTTCCACCGGCTTGTCCGGCTGGGCGTCTTCCAGCTTGCGCACTCGCACAGCCAGTCGACGTGGAGCGGCGAAGGCTTCGACCTCGTCAAAAACAATGCCAGCCTCCTCCAGACCGCTGCGGATACCCTCGGCAAATGCATCAGACAGGGGTTTGAGGGCCTTGGGAGGGAGCTCCTCGGTGCCCAGCTCGACCAGAAAATCCTGAGTAGCCATGATTACGCGTTCCCCTTCTTGGCATTTTTGCCTTTCTTGCCCTTGCCGGCGTTCTCGTCAGCGGCCAGGACTTCCTTGCGCAGTGCTTCCGGCGCCAGCGGAAAACCCAGGGCCTTGCGGCTGTCAAAGTAGGCCTGTGCCACGGCCCGCGCCAGGGTACGAACCCGCAGGATAAAGCGTTGCCGCTCGGTGACTGAAATGGCGTGGCGGGCGTCGAGCAGGTTGAAGGTATGGGACGCCTTGAGCACTTGCTCATAGGCAGGCAGGGCCAGGCCAGCTTCGATCAGGCGGGCACTCTCGCGTTCATACACATCGAAGCTGTGGAACAGGAACTCGGTGTCCGCATGCTCGAAGTTGTAGGTGGACATTTCCACTTCCTGCTGGTGGAACACGTCACCGTAGGTGACCACACCGTCCGGACCCTCGGTCCACACCAGATCGTACACGCTGTCCACACCCTGCAGGTACATGGCGATGCGCTCCAGGCCATAGGTCAGTTCGCCGGTGACCGGGTAGCATTCAAGGCCACCCACCTGCTGGAAGTAGGTGAACTGGGTCACCTCCATGCCGTTCAGCCAGATTTCCCAGCCCAGGCCCCAGGCTCCAAGGGTGGGGGATTCCCAGTTGTCTTCCACGAAGCGGATGTCGTGCACCAGCGGGTCCAGCCCCAACGCCCGCAGGGAATCCAGGTACAGCTCCTGGATGTTGTCCGGGGACGGCTTGAGCACAACCTGGAACTGGTAGTAGTGCTGCAGGCGGTTGGGGTTCTCGCCGTAACGGCCGTCAGTGGGGCGGCGGCTGGGCTGCACGTAGGCGGCGTTCCAGGTTTCCGGACCAATAGAGCGCAGGAAGGTGGCAGGGTGAAAGGTGCCGGCCCCCACTTCCATATCCAGCGGCTGGAGAACCACGCAGCCGTGCTGCGCCCAGAAATTCTGCAGTGCCAGGATCAGACCCTGGAAGGTCTTCAGATCCGGTTTTGACGGTTGTGATGCCATGGTTGTCACGACGTTTGCCTGCTGTTCGGTCTGAGTGTTGCGGGAAGGCTGGAAGACAGGAGCACGGAGCCGGCCCGCATCGAAAGGCCGGTATTATACGCGTCAAGGCCGGGTATTTCTAAGACTGTGACGTTATCTTCGCCAGAATGCGGGGGTGAGCAGTACCAGCAGGGTGAAAACCTCCAGCCGGCCCAGCAGCATGGCAAAGCACAGTACCCACTTGGCGATGTCATTGATGTTGCCGTAATGGTAGGCCACCTCACCGAGGCCGGGGCCAAGGTTGTTCATGGCGGCGGCGACGGCCGTCCAGGCAGTGACCTGGTCCAGGCCGGTGGCCAGCAGGATGATCAGCATGGCGACGAACATGAACATGTACACCGAGAAGAAGCCCCATACCGCCTGCAGCACCCGGTCGGATACCGGCCGGTTACCCAGTTTTACCGGTATCACCGCATTGGGGTGTAACAGACGTTTCACTTCCCGGGAGCCCTGCCGGTAGATCAGCAAAACACGCATCACCTTCATGCCACCGCCGGTGGAGCCCGCACAGCCGCCCATGAAGGCCAGTACGAACAGCATGAACGGCAGCATCAGCGGCCACTGGCTGAAATCCGCCGCCCCAAAACCGGTGGTGGTGGCAATGGAAACCACCTCGAAGATGCCCTTGGTGATCGCTGTCGAGGGGTCCAGTGTGGCGGTGTAGATCAGCACCAGTACGGTAATCAGGCTGACCCCGGCCAGCATGCTGAAATAGAACCGGAACTCCGAGTCCTGCCAGTAGGATTTCAGGCTGCGCTGGCGGAAGGCCATGAAGTGCAGGGCGAAGTTGGCGCCGGCGATGATCATGAAGACCACGGCGATCATTTCAATCAGGGCGCTGTCGAAATAGCCAATGCTGGCGTCGTGGGTGGAAAAGCCGCCGATAGCGATGGTGGAAAAGCTGTGGCCGATGGCATCAAACCAGCTCATGCCGGCGGCCCAGTAAGCGAGCGCGCATAGCACGGTCAGGGCCACATAGATGTACCAGAGGGCCTTGGCGGTCTCCCCGATGCGAGGGGTCAGTTTGTTGTCTTTGACTGGCCCTGGCACCTCGGCCCGGTACAGCTGCATACCACCGATGCCGAGCATGGGCAGTATGGCGACCGCCAGCACGATGATCCCCATGCCACCGAGCCACTGTAACTGCTGTCGATACCACAGCATGGATTCGGGCAGGGAGTCGATGCCGGTGATCACCGTGGCGCCGGTGGTGGTGAGGCCCGACACCGCCTCGAACAGTGAGTCCACATAGGTGTAGGGCGCGTTGTTGCTCAGATAGAAGGGGATGGAGCCTGCCACACTGAGCACCACCCAGAACAGGGTGGTAATCAGGAAGCCGTCGCGTACCCGCAGGTCCCCCGCCACCTTGCGGAACGGCAGCCACACCACCAGGCCGCCGATCATGACCATCAGCAGGCCGTTGCTGAAGCGTTGCCACTGGCCGTCGTCATACAGCAGGGAGATACCAAGGGGCGGCAGCATGGTGAGGCTGAAAAGCATCATCAGCAGCCCGAGTACCTTGGCGATTACCGGCAGGCGCATGGTCAGCGTCGCTCCTGGGTTGCGATTGGCCTGGTCATCATCAGAAGAAGGTCAGCCCCACCTGGAACAGTTTTTCCACCTCACGGATACGGGTCTTGTCCACCAGGAACAGGATAACGTGGTCGTCCGGCTGCACCCGCAGGTGGTCATGGGCGATGAGCACCTCGTTGTGGCGAACAATGGCGCCGATGGTGGTCCCCTGGGGCAGCTTGATCTCGTCCAGCCGCTTGCCCACCACCCGGGATGAGCGGTGATCGCCATGGGCGATGGCTTCGATGGCTTCAGCGGCACCACGCCGCAGCGCGTGCACGTTGACCACATCGCCCTTGCGTACGTGGGTGAGCAGGCTGCCGATGGTGGTCTGCTGGGGGGAAATGGCCACGTCGATCTCGCCACCCTGGATCAGGTCCACGTAGTCCGGGTTGTTGATCAGGGTGAGGACCTTGCGGGCACCCAGGCGCTTGGCCAGCAATGAGGCCATGATGTTGGCCTCGTCGTCGTTGGTGACCGCACAGAAGACGTCCGTGCTTTCAATATTCTCTTCCAGCAGGATGTCCTTGTTGGCGGCGTTGCCCTCCAGCACGATGGTCTTGCGCAGGTTTTCCGAGAGCATCACGCAACGGTCCCGGTCACGCTCCAGCAGCTTGACCTGGTAACGGCTCTCCAGGGTGTGGGCCAGGCGCTGGCCGATGTTGCCGCCACCGCAGATAAAGATGCGCTTGTAGGGCTTTTCAAGGGGCTGTAGCTCGCTCATCACCGAGCGGATATGGTCCGTGCCGGCGATGAAGAAGACTTCGTCGCCGTCCTCGATCACGGTATCACCCTGGGGAATGATGGGCCGGTCCTTGCGGAAGATGGCTGCAACGCGGGTGTCGATGCGGGGCATGTGGGTGCGCAGGTAGGACAGCTCATGGCCCACCAGCGGACCGCCCTCGGTGGCGCGGATGGCCACCAGCCGCACCAGGCCGTTGGAGAACTCCAGCACCTGCAGGGCCCCGGGGTATTCGATCAGCCTGGTGATGTGCTGAGTTACCAGGTGCTCCGGGCTGATCAGTACGTCTACCGGGAAGCCGTTCTCGCCGAACAGTTCCTTGCGGGCCAGGTAGGCGTTTGCCCGCACCCGGCTGATCTTTGACGGCGTGCGAAACAGGGAAAACGCCACCTGGCAGGCGACCATGTTGGTTTCGTCGGAGTTGGTGACGGCAATCAGCATGTCCGCGTCTTCGGCGCCGGCCTGTCTCAGAACGGTGGGGTAGGAGGCCAGGCCCTGAACGGTGCGGATATCCAGTCGGTCCTGGAGTTCCCGCAGGCGCAGTCCGTCACTGTCGATCACGGTAATGTCGTTGGCCTCATTGGCCAGGTTCTCGGCCAGGCTGCCGCCCACCTGCCCCGCACCGAGGATAATGATCTTCACTGGCACTCCTCCGGCCTGCCCTTGACCAGGCAGGCGTAGAAAAATCCGTCGTGACTTTGAGGGTCCGGCAGCAGCTGCCGGCCATACCCGGTGTCCAGCCCCCATGGTGCGTCGGCTGGCAGCAGGGAGGCATCCGTCTGCTGGTCCAGGAACCGACGGATTATACGACTGTTCTCCTGGGGAAACACGGAACATGTCGCGTAAACCAGCCGGCCACCGGGTTTCAGGGTGGCCCAAAGGTTCGCAAGCAGTCCGGACTGGATCCCCGCCAGTGGCGTGATATCCGTCTCCCGGCGCAGCAGTTTGATATCCGGGTGCCGGCGGATGACCCCGGTAGCACTGCAGGGGACGTCGAGCAGAATGCTGTCAAACAGGGCGCCGTCCCACCAGCTGTCAGTATCACCTGCGTCAGCCTCTTTCAGTGTGGCAGACAGGTGCAGGCGGTCCAGGTTTTCCTGGATACGGGGCAGGCGCTGGGCGGACTCGTCGATGGCGATCACCTCCGCCTGGTTGGCTGCCGCCTCCAGGATGGCGCAGGTCTTGCCGCCGGGAGCTGCACAGGCGTCCAGGATGCGCTGGCCCGGTTCGGGTTGCAGCCACTGGGTACACAGCTGGGCCGCTTCGTCCTGGACGCTGGCATCGCCCTCGGCAAAGCCCGGTAACAAGTCCACCGGTACCGGGCGATCCAGCTGGATGCCATGGGGCGCGAAGCGGGTGGCCTTGCCGGGAATGCCGGCTTCGCGAAGCCGCTCCAGGTACTCATCCCGGGTGCCATGCAGGGTATTCGCCCGAAGGGTCATGGGCGCCTGGATGTTATTGGCATCGAGGATGGCAGCCCAATGGTCCGGCCAGTTGTGCCGCAACTTGGCGATCATCCAGCCGGGGTGACTGTAACGGGCTTCGTCGGTGGCCGGCTCCGGTGCACCTTCCCGTTCTGCCGCTCGCAAAACACCGTTGACCAGCCCGGCCAGGGGTGTCTTGCCCAGTGCCTTACAGGCTTCTACGGTCTCATTGAGGATGGCATAGGTGGCGTTATCACTGAACCGCAACTGGAACAGGGCCACCAGCATCAGGTGATGGATCACCCGGTCCTGCCTGCGAAGGGGCTTGCGCAGGCGGCCGTTAAGCTCGGAATCGAGGCGGTGGAACCACCGGCAGGTTCCGTAGCAAAGTGCCTGGAGCTGTGGGCGGAGGTCCGGATCCAGGTCGGCAGCGGTATGTGGCAGGCACTGGCTCAGGGACTCCCCCTGCTCCACTGCCTGGATGATCTGGGCGGCGACGGCCCTGAGGGGCAGTTCCCGGGCCATCACTGCAGCACCTGGCCGGGTTCCAGCACCGGTTTGCCGCCATTGATCAGGTCGGATACCGACATGGCCCGGGTACCGGGTAGCTGCACCCGCGTGACCCGAAGGATGCCCTTGCCACAGGCAATGTCGACGCCACTGCGCTCCCGTGCCAATACGGTTCCGGCGTCGGCGTGGCTGGTTTCATCAATGTCACGTGCCTCGTGGATGCGGATGCGCTGGCCTTCCAGCTCGCCATCAGTCCCCGGCCAGGGATTGAACGCGCGAACCTTGCGGGCGATGCTCGCGGCGTCCGCTTGCCAGTCGATGTGGGCTTCATCCTTGCTCAGCTTGTGGGCGTAGGTGGCGTCGTTGTCGTTCTGGGGTTCCGGGGCCAGGCCCCGGGAGTCCAGTGCGGCCAGGGCTTCGACGATGGCAGCCCCACCCATATCGGCGAGCCTGTCGTGGAGGCTGCCGCCGGTATCGTCGTCATGGATCGGAGTGCGATGTTTCAGCAGCATGTCGCCGGTATCCAGCCCGGCATCCATTTGCATGATGGTAATGCCGGTTTCCGCGTCACCGGCTTCGATGGCCCGGTGGATGGGGGCGGCGCCACGCCAGCGGGGCAGTATGGATGCATGGATATTCAGGCAGCCCATCCTGGGGATATCCAGTACCGCCTGTGGCAGGATCAGGCCGTAGGCCGCCACCACCATGACATCCGGCGCCAGCTCCCGCAGTTGCTGTTGCTCTTCTGGTGATTTCAGTGATGTGGGCTGGTAAACCGGGATGCCGGCCGTAACGGCGGTCTGTTTGACCGGGCCAAACTGTTGTTTGCGACCACGGCCAGCGGGGCGATCCGGTTGGGTGTAGACCGCGACAACCTCGTGGTCGGTTTTCAGCAGCGCCCGGAGGGCGACGGCGGCAAAGTCCGGGGTTCCGGCAAAGACGATTCGCACAGCAATTTCCTGTTTCTGGCTGCGTTGTCGACGGCAGCAAACGAAAAAACCGGGTGCTTACACCCGGTTCCTGTTGTCACGGACTGGCCTGAAGTTGTCAGGCACTTTTCTTGTGGAGCTTCTCCAGCTTCTTGCGAATGCGGTTGCGCTTGAGGGCGCTCAGGTAATCCACGAAAAGCTTGCCGTTGAGGTGGTCCATCTCGTGCTGGATGCACACCGCCAACAGGCCGGTGGCTTCCAGCTCGTAGGGCTTGCCATCGTAATCCAGCGCCTTGATACGAACATGCTCAATACGCTCCACATCTTCGTAGAAGCCGGGTACCGAGAGGCAGCCTTCCTGCATCGGCTGATAGTCGCCGTCGAGCACTTCCACTTCCGGGTTGATAAATACCCGGGGCTCGCTCTTGTCCTCCGACAGGTCCATGACGATGATCTGCTCATGGACGTTGACCTGGGTGGCGGCCAGGCCGATACCCGGAGCGTCGTACATGGTTTCGAACATGTCATCGATCAGCTTGCGGTGCCGGTCGGTGACTTCTTCCACCGGTTTGGCGATGGTCCGCAACCTGGGGTCCGGATATTCAAGAATGTTCAGAATCATAATTGCCTGTACTTGCCTGAGTTGCCATGATCTCGGAAAGATCTCTGGCTGGTGTCACAAAATGCGATCGCGTACCGCGACTTTTGCTGTCTACTGGCTATGATAATCGGAGCGAAAACCCCGTATTCAAGGGAAGACAGCCTAATCTGGCTGATATTATCCCCCGAAGATCGATTGAATACAAACTGATCAGGTGATAGCCAGAAACTACTACAAGACAAGAATATAAGGTCACAATTTCTTTACTTTCCTCTATATTAGAGGGGTCGGGAAGCTCAGCCGCTTTCTCGATACTCTCTCTGTACGGGGGAAGCACGCTATCAAGGCACGCGCGATGAAGGATTCTACAATGAGGAAACTGCTGTACGCTCTGGCAGCCGTAATGCTGCTGTCCGCCTCCTGGGCACAGGCACAGGGCCCGGAGTTCCGGTCTGATCACCCCGAGCGTTACACCGTGAAAAAGGGCGATACCCTGTGGGATATTTCATCCCGCTTCCTGAGCAACCCCTGGTACTGGCCGGAAATCTGGCATGTGAATCCGCAGGTCAATAACCCCCACCTGATCTACCCCGGGGATGAACTTGCGCTGGTCTACATCGATGGCAAGCCCCGCCTGACCAAGGCTGGCAGCGGCGTGATCAAGCTGTCGCCGAAGGTGCGCTCCGAACCTATCGATACCCCCATCCCCGCCATTCCGCTGGATGCCATCGAAAGCTTCCTGACCAAGACCCGGATCGTGTCGCAGGAAGAGCTGGAAAATGCCCCCTATGTGCTTGAGGGTGAGGAAAGTCGCATCGTGACCGGCGCTGGCGACCGGGTATACGCCCGTGGCGAGGCCCCTGCCCGCAGTGTTGGCATCTTCCGCAAGAGCCGGGCCCATGTGGACCCGGATACCGGCGAATTCCTGGGCCTGGAAGCCCGCTCTATCGGTGATGGTAATGTCACCGACGAGAAAGGGGATATCCTCACCGTACAGCTGACCAGGACCCGAGAGGAAGTCCGTATCGAGGATCGTCTGCTGGCCCGTGAAGATCGTCGAATCAACACCAGTTTTACGCCGAGCGCACCGGACGGTGACATTGAGGGCAAGATGATTGCGGTGGAGACAGGCGTGACCCAGATTGGTCAATACAACGTGGTGGTGCTTAACCGTGGTGCCCGTGATGGCCTTGAGGTGGGCAATGTCCTGGCGGTGCTCAAGGCTGGCAACCAGGCGAGGGACCCGGTAACGGATGAAATCGTTCAGCTGCCGGATGAGCGTGCTGGCTTGCTGATGGTGTTCCAGACCTATGAGAAACTCAGCTATGGCCTGGTGCTGAAGGCGACTCGCGCCCTCTCCATTGGTGACAAGGTCACCAACCCCTGAGCCAGAGGGGCTTCTTGCCCTGAAATGATGACCGGGCTGCCAGGATGGCAGCCCCTTTTACGACAGGGAGGTTGGCCGTGATGGCGGCAACTTCATCCGATACTGCTTTCCTTGCCTCTCCTTCCGCGCCCTGGCTGTTGCTGGCCATGCTGCCCCGTTTTAGCGGTAAACGCTGGCTGGCGGTGTGCGACTCGTTCACCAACCCGCTGGAGTTCCTTGATGCATCGGCGGCCACTCACAAGTCCTTTGGTGCGGGGTCGGAAGCCCGGGCCCTGATTGCCGCCTGGCAGTGCCGGGACCTGGCTTACCCACCCCTTGCCGGGGTGGCCCGGGTTTTCAGTAGCTGCCAGCAAAAATCGATCCGGCTGGTGGGTTGGGGCGAGCCGGAGTACCCCGAGCCCTTACGCCACATCCAGGACGCCCCTGCGGTGCTGTATGTCCGCGGTCGGGTGGAACTTCTGTCCCGTCCCCAGCTGGCCATTGTGGGCTCCCGCAATGCCACCCGTGCCGGCCTCGACCATGCGTGGCAATTTGCAGCAGCACTGGCCGGCAAGGGTTATGGTGTGACCAGCGGGTTGGCCCAGGGAGTTGACGGTGCCGCCCATGCGGGAGCACTGTCAGCGGGTGGTGATACCGTGGCGGTGGTGGGAACCGGTGCAGATGTCATCTATCCCAGAGGCCATGGCGAGTTGACCCGGAAAATCATCGAACAGGGTGTCCTGGTCTCGGAGTTTCCGCCGGGTACCGGGCCGAAGTCCGGCCACTTTCCCAAACGCAATCGCATCATCAGTGGCCTGAGCCGGGGCATCCTCGTTATCGAGGCCGGGCTCAGGTCCGGCTCCCTCATTACCGCCCGTCTCGCCCTGGAGCAGGGGCGGGAAGTGTTCGCCATCCCCGGTTCTATCCACAACCCACTCGCCCGGGGTTGTCATTCCCTTATTCGCCAGGGTGCCAGGCTGGTGGAAACGGTAGAGGATATCGAAGAGGAACTCACTGCGTGGTGGAACGAGCCGGTGACGCCAAAACCCCGCCCTGCCTGCAAACCCCCGGCGGTGGTACCAGACTTCTTTGCGGCCGAGCCTGCGGCAGCTCCCGTGCCGGACCACCTGGCGGAGCGGGAAATCGCGGTATTACAGGCTTTAGGGTATGATCCACGCTCAACTGACCAACTTTGTACTGCCACGGGGTTGCCCGCCGACCAGCTACTGCAGTCCCTGCTGTTGCTGGAGATGGAAGGACTGGTGGAATCGGCGCCCGGAGGATACCTTCGGGTACTGCAGGCACCGGCCTGACGGCTTTTGGCAATCATGGTGGTCGACACTGGAAGCGGAGTGTCATGACTGCAACCATCAACCTTGCCACCGAATGGGGCCGCCAACGGCTGGTCCGTGCCGTCGAAGGCAATGACGTCATTGCGTATCCAACCGAAGCGGTGTGGGGGCTTGGCTGTAACCCCTGGAGCGAGTTTGCCGTTGATACCATACTGGCGCTGAAACAGCGGCCCATGCACAAAGGGCTGATCCTGGTGGCTGCCTCGGTGGAGCAGGTGCGCTTTCTGCTGGATCCCCTGCCCTCAGATCTGCGGCAAAGAGCCGAGCAACACTGGCCCGGGCCGGTGACCTGTGTTGTGCCCGATCCGCTGGAGCAGATCCCCCGTTGGGTGCGGGGTGACCACGACACCATTGCCGTTCGGGTCAGCGCGCATCCCCTGGTGCAGCGACTGTGTATCCTGGCGGGGATGCCACTGGTGTCTACCTCCTGCAACCCCGCCGGCCGCGAGCCGGCCCGGGCGCCCTGGCAGGTCAGCCGCTACTTCCCGGCAGGCATCGACCTGATGGTGTCCGGCGCCCTGGGTGGCGCCCGCCAGCCCAGTACCATTATCGATATCACCACTGGCGAGACTCTGCGATAGGAGGCCTGATGACCGATTCCGCAATGCCGGATTCCGATGCCGTCCACCAATACCTGCTGCGCCTGCAGGAAAGCATTTGTGAGCGACTGGAAGCCCTGGATGGCAAGGCCCGCTTTGTCACCGATTCCTGGGACCGCCCGGAAGGTGGGGGTGGTATCAGTCGTGTAATCACCGAGGGTGGCGTATTTGAAAAGGGCGGGGTGAACTTTTCCCGGGTAATGGGCGAGCAGATGCCGCCTTCGGCCTCGGCGCACCGCCCTCACCTGGCGGGAGCGCCGTGGCAGGCGATGGGTGTATCGCTGGTGATGCACCCGCACAACCCCTATGTACCCACCTCCCATGCGAATGTACGGTTCTTTGTCGCTACCCCCAAGGATGGCGACCCGGTGTGGTGGTTCGGTGGCGGCTATGACCTGACCCCCTATTATGGTTTCGATGAAGATTGTATCCACTGGCATGAGACCGCCCGCAATGCCTGCCGCCCGTTTGGCGCCGATGTGTACAGCCGTTACAAAAAATGGTGCGACGAGTATTTCTACCTGAAGCACCGGCAGGAGCCCAGGGGCATAGGCGGACTGTTCTTCGATGATCATAATACTGGCAACTTCGACGATGACTTTGGCCTGATGCAGTCGGTGGGCTCCAGTTATATTGCTGCCTACGAGCCGATCGTCCGGCGGCGCAAGGACACCCCCTGGAGCGAACGGGAACGGGAATTCCAGCTTTACCGCCGGGGCCGCTATGTGGAGTTCAACCTGGTGTACGACCGTGGCACCCTGTTCGGGCTGCAGTCCGGTGGGCGCACGGAATCCATCCTTATGTCCCTGCCGCCGCTGGTGCGCTGGGACTATGACCGCCGCCCGGAACCAGGTTCGGAGGAGGCTCGCCTTACCGAGCACTTCCTGACCGGGCGCAACTGGCTGGAGGATGAAGATGAACAATGATCTCTACGCGGTGGTGGGCAACCCCATCAGCCATAGTAAATCTCCCAGGATTCACAGCCTGTTTGCGGCGCAGACCGGCGAAGCGGTGGAGTACACGGCCATTCAGGCACCCCTGGAGGAGTTCGCTGAGACAGTCCGGGAATTCTTCGCCAAGGGTGGCAAGGGCCTGAACGTTACCGTTCCCTTCAAGGAACAGGCCTGGAGTCTGGCAGACCGCCGCAGTGAGCGGGCGGAAAAGGCCGGTGCGGCAAACACCCTTTACCAGGATGAGCAGGGCCGGCTGGTGGCTGATAACACGGACGGCGTTGGCCTGGTAACGGACCTTAAGGTGAACGCTGGTGTCAGCCTGTCAGGTGGTCGCGTCCTGGTGCTCGGTGCCGGTGGGGCGGTGAGGGGCGTGCTGGGGCCGTTGCTGGCGGAAAACCCCGGGGAGTTAGTGGTGGCCAACCGCACGGTCATCAAGGCGGACGGACTGGTGTCCCTGTTTCGCCCTCAGGCCGTCGCGACGGAACTCAGTGCCTGTGGATTCGAGGCAGCCACTGATCCGTTCGATGTCATTATCAACGGCACCAGTGCGAGCCTTCAGGGCGATTTGCCGCCGGTGCCGGCCGGTGTAATCTCACCTGAAACCGTGGTGTACGACATGATGTACGCCGCCGGTGATACCCCGTTCAATGCCTGGGCCAGGGGACAGGGGGCCGGCAAGGTCCTCGACGGCCTGGGTATGCTGGTGGAACAGGCCGCTGAGTCCTTCAGGGTGTGGCGGGGTGTGAAGCCTGAAACTGCGCCAGTGATCGAGGAACTGCGCAACCACTGACAGATGGTTACGCATCGTTACCATTTGCGGTTTGAGTGAGCCGCCCGGGCCGGCGAAACTGGTTGCAGGCTGTGAGCTGATTTTGGCATCCGTCAATAATAAGGCGCTACATGGATATCCTTACCCTGGTCGGTCTGGTGGCAGGCATTGCCATCGTCATCATCGCCATGCTGGCCAATGCCTCGGTACTGACCTTTTTAAACCTTCCGGGCCTGGCCATTGTGCTCGGGGGAACCTTTGCCGTCACCCTGGTGCGTTTTCGCCTGCCCACGGTTACCACATCGGTGAAGCTCGCCATGCACACGGCCTTTACCGACCGACTCGATCGTCCCAATGACCTCATCCGTGAGGTAAGCGAACTGGCCCGGGTAGTTCGCAAGGACGGCATTCTGGGACTGGAAAGCCATGAAACCGAGAACCCCTTCCTGAAGAAGGCCATCAATCTCTGTGTGGACGGTCATCCACCGGAAATGGTCGAGGAAACCCTGGCCCAGGATATTCAGCAGACCGGCGAGCGCTACGACGTGGCTGAGCGGGTATTCCGGGGTATTGGTGACTCCGCCCCGGCAATCGGGATGCTCGGTACCCTGGTCGGCCTGGTGCAGATGCTGAACACCCTGGATGATCCCGCTTCCATCGGGCCAGCCATGGCTATCGCCTTGCTCACTACCCTGTACGGGGCATTCATCGCCCAGTTGATTGCCATCCCCCTCGCGGACAAGTTGCAACTGAAGGCGGAGGACGAACGCCGCAACCAGGTGCTGATTGTCACCAGCATCCAGAATATCCTGCGCGGCCAGAATCCACGTGTGATCACCGAGATCCTCTCCTCCTTCGTGCACCCTGGCCAGCAGCCGTCCCCGGAAGCGAGCCAGGAGGCCTGACCGGTGGCACTACGCCCCCTGGCGCCAAGATCCAGGAAAGGAGGCTCCACCGGTGCCCCGGCGTGGCTGGTGACCTTTGCGGACCTGGCGACCCTGATGCTCACGTTTTTTATCCTGCTGCTGTCATTTGCGGAAATGGACGTGGAAAAGTACCGGGCCATGGCCCAGTCAATGGCGGTAGCCTTCGGCACGGCTAACGTGATGGCAGATGATATAGGCGGGTCGCCGCTGACGCTGATCGAATCGGACACGGTATCCCTGCCCGAGCCGCCGGACAGCCCCAGGGAAGAGGCGGAGTTCATTGACGACCGGGGCACATCCCCGGAACTGACTACCATTCCGGAGGGTATTGTAGAGCTGTCCCGGCGACTGATTGGCGAGCTTGAGGAAGAGGTGGCTGATGAGTCCCTTAGCGTTAACTACGATCAACAGCAGGTTGTGATCCGTTTTTCCGAGCAAGCCACGTTTAACTCCGGGGAGGCGAAGATCAAGGCCGAGATGCTCCCTATCATTGACCGGGTTGTGGGGGTCGTCGCAGGGTGCATGGGCGATGTTATCGTGGCCGGATATACCGATGATGTCCCCATCACCAGCAGCCGATTCCGATCGAACTGGGACCTCTCGGCGGCCCGGGCGGTGTCCGTGGTGCATGAACTGGTGCTGAACCGCAAGATACCCGCTGAGCGGGTCATCGCGGCAGGGCGGGCTGAAACCCAGCCGCTGGTGCCGAACAACTCCGCAGCCAATCGGGCCCTGAATCGTCGGGTGGAAATCTCGATTCGCGAACCTGAGTGTGATGATTCGGTGCCCACCGGCGACCTGCCAGTGGAAATCCTGCCCTGATATTCCCGCCGGCTAGAACCTAAGACACAATTCGTCTAGGTAGCCCTGGCGCCCTGTCGTTATACTATTCTCTCTTAATTTTCTGACACCCTTATAACGAGAGAGACCATGAGCGGACCGGAGAAGCCGAAAGTTATCGGCGAGGAATGGAGCGACGAGCGGGTAAAGAGCTTCCTGTTCCTGAGCCCTTTCGACGCCCGTACCAATCCCGACCACTATGTGCTGATCAAGGCCTATGAAGCCATGCGGGCCGAGGATTTCGAGCGGTTCCTGGGGTTCTTCGTGGAAGCTGGCCGGGATGTCAACGCCCGGGACGAGAACGGCGAGACCATGCTGGATCATGTGGCTCGCCATCGGCGCATGACGGCCTATGCGGAAGCGCTGGAGGCAGCGGGTGCAAGGAAAGCAGCTGAGGTGGAAGCCTGAGCTTCCACTCTCACCGCACTCTTGTAAAAATCTGCAGTGTCAGTCGACATTGACCTCAATGGCTTTAGGTTCCAGCGGCTCGACCTTGTTCAAGGTCAGAGAAAGCACTCCATCCTTGAACTTCGCCTTGATGCTGTCAGCATCTACGTTGTCGGGCAGGGTGAAGCGGCGCATGAAGCTGCCGTAGACCCGTTCCACACGGTGATGCTTGTCGTCGCCGGTTTCAGTTTCCTGCTTGCGCTCACCCTGGATGGTAAGTACCCCGTCATGGACGGTGACTTTGACATCTTCCTTGTTCATGCCGGGTAATTCGGCATCAATCACGAAGGCATCCTTGTTTTCCTTGATATCTACGGCCGGCGCCCAGTCGTTGCGACGGAACAGGTCCTTGCCCTCCTTGTCGCCATTGGTGGCGGGCAGGCCGAAGTAGCGGTTGTAACGGTTGATCAGGTCTTCGAACTCACTGACCGGATTCCAGCGGGTAAGGTTACTCATAATGAAACTCCTCCTTATGAATCTGAATAACAGGTGTTTATTCAGCTTCAGTCGCGGAACAGCCCCATCACGGTGGCGCCAGCCGGATGGTTATCCGTGAACTTCTGCTGGACTTTAATCTAGGTGCGGATTGGGGATTTTCAAGCGTTGTTCTGGTTGTTTTTTGATCTGAGTCAGGGTTGTAGGTTTGGGCTTGGAGATTTGATCACTTGTAGTCTGTAGGTTTGCGGGTGCTACGGGGGCTGGGGAAGAGCTTCCGGAACGAAAAACTCAGGTTTTTCTGATTGTTCCGGAAGCTCTTCCCCGGCCCCCGTAGAGCGAGCAGCTGAGGGAGAGCGCTCACTCCTGCTCAGCCAGATACTCGTCCTTCAGCTTCACGTAATTGGCAGCCGTGTACTTGAAGAAGGTTTTCTCCTTGTCGGTCAGCGCCCGGGCTTTCTTGCAGGGGGAGCCAACATACAGGTGTCCGGACTCCAGGGTCTTGCCGGGCGGGACCAGGCAGCCGGCGGCGATTATGACGTCGTCTTCCACCACCGCGCCGTCCATGATGATGGCACCCATCCCCACGAGCACACGGCTGCCGATGGTCGCGCCGTGGATCAGCGCCTTGTGGCCAACGGTGACGTCGTCACCCAGTGTGGTGGGCCAGCCGCCGGGGTTGTAGTCGGAGGCGTGGGTGATGTGGATGACGGTACCGTCCTGGATGCTGCAGCGGTCACCGATGCGGATCCGGTGCATGTCGCCGCGTACCACGGTCATGGGCCAGACGGAGCAGTCGTCACCCATTTCCACGTCGCCGATGACGACCGCGGACTCATCCACCCACGCCCGGGCACCGAATTTTGGGGTGTAACCCTTGTGAGAACGTATGCTCGCCATTACATACACCTATTAGCCAGGAGGTTTGTCTGAGGTTATCTTCACAGATAAACCTCACAATATCACGGGTGCCGGTATCGCAAGCCTAGCCTTGGCGGTATCAGAAATGCCGGAAGGACAGGTATGGGGGAGTATTTTCGCAGCAGCGACAGGATGTCGCGGAGCAAGGTCGGTCCAGGGATGGACCGTGAATTGCGGCGAAGAAAATACTCCCCCATACCTGGCCCGCCCCCGAATTTACAGGCTACCTGAACGTCAATGTCCAAATTTGTCAGCACAGAAGAGGCCACATGAACAACCCACTGCTCACCGAAGAACTGCTCCCCAGCTTCGACCACATCCGTGTCGAACACATGGAGCCCGCGATTGACCAGATCCTCAGCGACAACCGCGTCCAGATCCAGGACCTTGCCGGCCAGGACGATCCTACCTGGGACACCCTGGTACAGCCCATGCAGTCCCTGGACGACCGGCTCAACAACGCCTGGTCGGTGATCTCCCACCTTAACGGAGTCATGAACAACGAGGAGATCCGCGCGGTCCATAAGCGGTGTCTGGAGAAGCTGACTGAATACGGCACCGAGGTCAGTCAAAACGAGCAATTGTGCGCGGCGTTCAAGAAAGTCGCCGAACGGCCGGACTTCAAGGATCTCAGTGAAGCCCAGCAGAAGATGGTGAACAACACCCTGCGGGACTTCCACCTGGGTGGTGTTGACCTGCCTGTGGACAAGAAGAAAACCTTTGCCAACCTGTCCCGGGAGCTGGCCGACCTGTCCAGCCGTTTCAGTGATAACGTACTGGATGCCACCCAGAACTGGTTCAAACACATCACCGATGAGAAGGAACTGTCCGGCGTTCCCGAGTCGGCCATTGATGGCGCCCGTCAGGCCGCGAAGCAGAAGGACCTGGACGGTTTCGTGATCACCCTGGATTTCCCCAGCTTCTTCCCGGTGATGACCTATTGCAACAACCGGGAACTGCGCCGGGAAGTGTACGAAGCCTTTGTTACCCGGGCGTCTGATATGGGCCCGGATGCCGGCAATTGGGACAACACCCCGATCATGGCGGAGATCCTCAAACGCCGCCACGGCCAGTCGAAGCTGCTGGGTTTCAACAATTACGCAGAACGTTCCCTGGCTACCAAGATGGCGTCCAGCGTGGATGAGGTGCTGGAGTTCCTGCACCAGCTGGCCGCGAAATCAAAGCCTGTAGCGGAGAAGGAAGTCACAGAACTGAAGGCGTTCGCAAAGGACGAGTATGGTGTTGAGGATCTGCAGGCTTGGGATATTGGCTATTACAGCGAGAAACTGCGCCAGAAGCGCTACGACATCTCCCCGGAAACCTTGCGTCCCTGGTTCCCCGCCGAGCGGGTGATTTCTGGCATGTTCCAGGTCACCGAGAAGCTGTTCGGCGTCCAGATCGAGCAGCAGCCGCAGGTGGAAACCTGGCACAAGGACGCCACCGCCTACCGCATCTCCCGTAATGGTGAAGCCATTGCGTGGTTCTACCTGGACCCCTACGCCCGTCAGGGCAAGCGTGGTGGCGCCTGGATGGCGGACTGCCGGGTAAGGTGGGAAAACCAGCGTGGCCAGCTGCAGCTGCCGGTGGCCTTCCTCACCTGCAACTTCACCCCGCCGGTGGAAGGCAAGCCGTCACTGCTGACCCACGATGAGGTAACCACCCTGTTCCACGAGTTCGGTCATGGTCTGCACCATATGCTTACCCAGGTGGATGTGGCGGATGTCTCCGGTATCAATGGCGTCGCCTGGGATGCGGTGGAGTTGCCCAGCCAGTTCCTGGAAAACTGGTGCTGGAACCCGGAATCCCTCGAGCTGATTGCTGCCCATCACGAGACTGGCGAGCCCCTGCCCCAGGATCTGCTGGACAAGATGCTCGCTGCAAAGAACTTCCAGGCGGGCATGCAGATGGTTCGGCAGCTGGAGTTCTCCCTGTTTGACTTCCGCCTGCACGCGGAATTCACTAAGGAGGCACCCACCAACCCGCTGGAGATGCACCGGGAGGTCCGCAAGGAAATCGCGGTGGTGGAGTCACCGGAGTTCAACCGGTTCCCCAACGCGTTCTCCCATATCTTTGCCGGTGGCTACGCGGCCGGTTACTACAGCTACAAGTGGGCAGAAGTGCTGGCGGCCGATGCCTTCTCACTGTTTGAGGAGAACGGTATCTTCGACCCGGAGACCGGCCATTCCTTCCGGGAGAATATCCTGGAGATGGGTGGTTCCCGGGAGCCGGCGGAGCTGTTCAAGGCGTTCCGTGGCCGTGACCCGGATGTGGATGCCCTGCTCCGTCAGTCCGGTATTACCGACCACGATCACGCAGCCTGAGGAGTCAGACTGATGGCCCGTACACCGAAACGTTTTATCGCCGGGGCCGTGTGCCCCCGGTGCGCGGCCATGGACCGGCTGACCATGTTTACCGATGACGATGGGGTTCAGCACCGGGAGTGTGTGTCCTGCGGGTTTACCGACAGCCAGGGGGGCGACGGCCCTTCCGGCAACCCGGAGCTGGAGACCCGGGTGAACAAGCGGACTAATGAGGAGGATCATACGGTCAAGCAGGTGGTGTTCTTTAAGGCCCGCTCTGAGGACTGATTCTTTGGATTATGGTTTGACTCTGTAGCCTGCGGGTTATGGGGGCTTCAAGGGTCCGGGTGGGGGTTCCGAAACGAAAACCCTGTTTTCTGACTGTTTCGGAACCCCCACCCGGACCCTTTCGTTTTCGCTTTTTGAATATTGCCCTGGGTAGTTCTTTTGGCTTACGGCCAGCCTGGAATTTGCCGTGAGGGTTTGGTGGGGTGGTTTCAAAACAGTCAGGAAAACGAAGTTTTTCGTTTTGAAACCACCCCACCAAACCCTCACATCCCCCAAAACCAACAGGCCAATAAAACGAGTCAGAGCACCATAGCCGCCAACCACCCAAACACCAGCAACGGCAGGTTATAGTGCAGGAACGTGGGCACCACCGTATCCCAGATGTGATTGTGCTGGCCGTCTACGTTCAGGCCGGCAGTGGGCCCCAGGGTGGAGTCGGACGCCGGTGACCCCGCATCACCCAGCGCACCAGCCGTGCCCACGAGGGCAACGATGGCCAGCGGGCTGAAACCCAGCTCCAGGGCCAGCGGCACATAGAGCGCGGCGATAATGGGAATGGTCGAGAACGACGACCCGATACCCATGGTAATCAGCAGGCCCACCACCAGCATCAGGAAAGCCGCCAGCGCCTTGTTATCGCCAATGGCTTCCACCGAGCCCTGGACCAGGGTGGCGATCTGGCCGGTTTCACGCATCACTTCCGCAAACCCATTGGCGGCGATCATGATGAAGCCGATCATGGCCAGCATCTTCATGCCTTCGGTGAACAGGTCGTCCGACTCCTTCCAACGCACCACGCCAGACAGGTTGAACAGCACAAAGCCGGTAAGGGCGCCGAGGATCATAGAGCCTAGCCAAAGCTGGACCACAAAGGCCGCCGCAATAGCCACCAGGGCCATGAACAGGGTCCAGCTGTTGTACTGGGTATCGACCCGCTCGGTCTGCTCGATCCTGGACAGGTCGTATGTGCGGCCGCTCCGGTAAGTGAAGAATACGGCAACCAGAAGGCCAACCAGCATACCCAGTGCCGGCAATGCCATGGCCGACATAACGTTCAGACCATCGGTAACTATGCCGTTATCGCTGACATTGGCCAGCAGGATTTCGTTCAGGTAAATACCGCCAAAGCCTATGGGCAGGAACATGTAGGGCGTGATCAGGCCAAAGGTCAGCACGCAGGCCACCAGCCGCCGGTCCAGGTTGAGCTTCGCCATCACGTACAGCAGCGGCGGCACGATCAGTGGAATGAAAGCGATGTGGATCGGCAGGATGTTCTGGGAGGACATGGCCACTGCCAGCAGTAGCCCGATGATCAGGAAGCGGACGCCCTTGCTGGCGACCCCGCTGGCATCACCACTGTCCTGGCGGCCAATCAGCGCCAGCGCACGGTCCGCCAGGGCGTGGGCCAGGCCGGATTTGCCGATGGCGACGGCAAACGCGCCCAGGGTGGCGTAGGACAGAGCGACCGTGGCTCCTCCGCCAAGACCGCTATTGAAGGCCTCGATGGTGGCTTCCAGTGACATACCACCAATGAGCCCCCCGGTCAGGGCGCCAATGATGAGGGCAACGACAACGTGTATGCGCAGCAGGCTCAGTACGAGCATGACGGCGACCGCAGCGACAACGGCGTTCATGGTAAGACTCCGTGACAGGCTAAAGCCCTTTTGGGGCTTTATGCGCGTTTGGTGACAGTTGGGACAGGTTCGGAAGGGGCGCTAATTTGCAGGAAACCGGTGTCAGAGTCAAAAATGCCCGGGCTGCCTGGCATCCGGGCATGCAGGATCAATCACTTATACGGGTGAATCGGGGTACCTGCTCGCCAGCAACCTCTACCGATTCCCGGAACATATCCAGAGGGCGTACCCAAAGGCTGTGGTCTCCATACAGGCAACGGTAGACCACCAGCCACTCTTCGGTCTCGCTGTGGCGGGCGGTACCGATTACCTGGTAATCCTTGCCCTTGTAGTGCCGGTAGCGCCCGGGTTCGACAGTGCGGCTCATGGGTGTGCCTCAGTTCTTGAGCTTGTAACGGCCCGGTCCCAGGAAAATCAGCGCCAGTGCGGTAAACAGGAAGAAACCCTGCAGTTCCAGGGCCCACCCGCCGTTGCCGCCGAGTTTGAGCAGTTCATGGGTATGCACCAGGGCAATGGCTACCAGCATGTTGAATACAATCAGCAACGCGCCAATGCGGGTGTGATAGCCCAGAATCACCATCAGTGGAGCCAGCAGCTCACCGATAAATACACCATAGGCGAAGAATGCCGGAATGCCATGGCTTGCCAGCAGCCCCTCGATAAAGCCAGTGCCGTTGAGAAGCTTGCTGATGCCGTGAAACAGCAACAGCCCCCCCAGAGTCAGGCGAATAATCAGCTTTCCGAGATCGGCATTATCCATGGTGATGGTACTCCGTTGACGATGTGGTAAGTGGCTTGCGGTCGCCCCTGCGGGGGCCATGGGCCGTGGAACGCAGGCAAGCTTACCGTTGACGGTGGCTGCCGCCAAGGCTGGCTGTCGTCAGGGCAAAACCGGGTCACATCCCTGGAACGGACTTAACGGGAGAAACGCCAGGGCAAGTAGGGTGGTTGACGGTTCAGGGCATCAGGGTGAAGCGGATGTGATTGCGGGTCAGCAGGTTTTCCCAGTATTCCCGCATCCAGTCATGGGCGGCCTTGCGTAACTCCGTAACAAAGGGATCCAGGTTCAATTCGTAGTAGTCTGGCGAGCCGGCGAGGTTCATCACCGTCAGGGTTACGGATTCGTCCAGTTCGTTGGCAAAGGGCTCGCCGATCAGCTGGTGGGCCAGCAGGTTGGCCTGTGTGGCTTCCAGCTCCACCAGTTTGCTGCGCCGGGTAGACAGGTTGTTCTCGTACATTTCCTCCATCAGGCGGTGGCACAGGTAAGCCTTGACCAGCAGACCATCCAGGCCCTCGTACCGGGTCAAGATCAGTGACGGCTGGGTGAAGTAGCAGACGGCGGTCTGGATGAACGGGTCGAACAGCCGGCGCCTGCCGGATTTGCGGGCACAGGCATCAATACAATCAATGAGGCGGGGCGCCATTTCGATGTACTCGATGGCGAACTGGAACAGGCACATGGCAGGCTGGTAGCCTTCAATGGTTACGCTGGCGGGCAGTTGGGCTGCCTTCTCACGCATCTGGCGGAGAAACTCACCGGAATGGGCTTCCTGCCGACGGGCCTGATCAATGATGTTCAATACTGCCTCTGGAGTCATGTCAGACAATGCCGGGTTTGCTGGGTATCGCAGGGTATCCGGCGCCGGACGCCCCTTGATTTGCAGTGTAGTTGAGATTTGAAGGTGTGCGTTCGGGATTAATAATCACTCATGTCGGAACCATGAACGGTTTCGTGTCCGCACCATGAACACTGTCGCCATGCTGCCGGCCCGGGCCAGCATCAGGGTAATCAGGGCAAACCAGAGCCCGTGATTCCCCCAGCTGGTGGTTAGCCACCAGACGGGCAGGAAGACCACCAGGGCGGAAAACAGCATGGTGTTCTGCATATCCCGGGTACGGGTGGCGCCGATGAAAATGCCATCGAACAGGTAACCCCAGACCGCCGTAAAGGGCAGTAACCACAGCCAGGGCAGGAACTGGCGGGCGCTGGCGCGTACCTCCTCGATGCTGGTTAACAGGCCAATAAGCCAGTGGCCGCCGGTAACGAACAAAACGGTCAGCACCAGGGACCCGATCAGCGACCAGCGTGCGGCGGTGCGGCAAGCTACCAGGAAGCGCTGGTGCGAGCCGACGCCCACAGCCTGCCCGACCAGGGCCTCGGCCGCATTGGCGAAACCGTCCAGTCCGTTGGAGATCACCAGCAGGAAGGTCAGCAGGACCGCATTGGCAGCGAGAATGACTTCCCCCTGCCGAGCCCCCTGGGCGGTGAAGAACGCCAGCACCAGCAGCAGGGCGATCGTTCTTACCATCAGGTAGCGATTGACCCGGATCAGGGCCAGGTAGTCTGACAGGTGGCCCAGGAGCGAGCGGAACGACGCCCGGTGATCGGGTAGCCGTTGCCAGACCAGCCATAGCCCAAGACCGGCGGCGGAATATTCGGCCATCACGGTGGCCAGGGCCACGCCCCTGCTGTTCCACCCCAGCAGCGTGACGAACAACACATCGAGCACGATGTTCATGCCGTTGGCGGCTATGAGCATGACCATCGGTCCCCGGGGCAGCTGGCAACCGATTAGCCAGCCCACCAGCGTGTATTGTGCCAGCACTGCTGGTGCACTCCATATGCGGATAGCGGCATACTCTGCGGCCAGTTCTGCCACCTCCGAGCCGGGGTTCATCAGCGTAAGGCCGATACGGATCAGGGGCGCCTGCAAGGCAATCAGGATCATCGCGATGGCGAGGGCCAGCAGCAGCGAACGTAGTAACAGCGCGGCCTGCGCCGTTGCGTCCCGGCGCCCGTAGGCCTGCGCGGCCAGGCCGGTGGTGCCCATGCGCATAAAGCCGAACGACCAGTAAAGGATGCTGAACAGGTTGGCGCCCACCGCCACGGCCCCCAGGTACAGCGGACTTTCAAGGTGGCCGAGCACTGCAGTATCCACCAGTCCCAGCAGGGGAACCGTGAGGTTGGTCAGCATCAGTGGCCAGGCCAGGCGCCAGAGGTGCCGGTCCGAGCGGGTGAGCTGATATCGGGTCAGTTTGCGCATAGGGTCTGTAAAGCCCGGGTGCAATGATTTATGTCAATATCGAATAAGCTTATAATTATAAAATTTTTCAAAATGTGCCCAAGTTTTTGAGTGTCACCTAACTCTCTGTCTATACTGGGTTCTGGTTATCCGTGAACAGACTTCCCGGCATCACCGGTTGCGTGTGCGAGCGTAACTGGATTTTCTGACGCCCGGGAGGACGTACTTCCATCAGTTTCTGGAAGTGTCACGCAGATCCGCCAGACATGACAGGTAGCAGTCGCAGGAAAGACGGCTCACAAGCGTGTCTGTCATGAACAAGAACAACATTCTGTGGAGACGCGGTATGCACGTGCACGTTAAACGGGCAGGTGCCCTTATTGCGGGAACATTATTGTCTGCGCCGGCGTTAGCCGACTGGACAATGAACATGTCCCCCGGGGTCACCGAAACGAGTAACCAGGTCTTTGACCTCCACATGACCATCCTGTGGATATGCGTCGTCATCGGCGTCGTGGTCTTTGGGGTCATGTTCTGGTCAATCTTTGCTCACCGTAAGTCCAAGGGCCACCAGCCGGCCCATTTCCACGAAAACACCGTCGTGGAAATACTCTGGACGATTATACCCTTTGCCATCCTGGTCATCATGGCTATTCCCGCGACAGCTACCCTGGTGGACATGTACGACACCACGGAAGCTGAGGTCGACATCAAGGTCACCGGTTATCAATGGCGCTGGCGCTATGAGTATCTCGAGAATCCGGGTACAGAGGGTGATCCTGAATTCGGCTTTTTCTCAAACCTGTCCACCTCCCGGGACGAAATCTACAACCGGATGGACAAGAACGAGAACTACCTGCTGGACGTTGATAACCCCATGGTTGTGCCAGTGGGTAAGAAGGTGCGCCTGCTCCTGACGGCCAATGACGTTATCCATTCCTGGTGGGTTCCTGAGTTTGCCATCAAGAAAGACGCCATCCCCGGTTTTATCAATGAGGTCTGGTTCAAGGTAGACGAGCCCGGGATCTATCGCGGCCAGTGTACCGAGCTGTGTGGCAAGGACCATGGCTTTATGCCGGTAGTGGTTGAGGCTGTGCCGGAGGAGGAATACACCCAATGGGCGGCGAACCTGCGTGAAGCGGCAGAGAAAGAGCGCGAGCTGACACAGAAGGACTGGACCCTGGAAGAGCTGGTGGAGCGCGGCGAGGGTGTCTATGCCACGTCCTGTGCCGCCTGCCATGGTGACGACGGTTCCGGCGGTGGGCCGTTCCCATCGCTGCGGGGAACGCCAGTGGTTACCGAAGACATTGATGCGCATATGGATATAGTGGTCAACGGGGTCAGTGGCACTGCCATGCAGGCGTTCGGTAGTCAGCTCAGCGAGGCTGATCTCGCGGCGGTCATTACCTATGAACGTAACGCCTGGGGTAATAACACCGGCGAGATGGTGACACCCAAGGAAGTCTTCGACTACAAGAATCAATAAGAGACAGCCGGACGGTGGGGTATTCCCACCGTCAGGTTCGCCAGATAACAAACACGCCAGCTACAAGAAACAGGCGGCAACGGGGGTTTCAAATGAGTGCGGTCGCAGATACCCACGCCCAGGACCACCACCATGGTCCCGCCAAGGGCATTACCCGGTGGCTGTTAACCACCAACCATAAAGACATCGGGTCCATGTACCTGATCTTCAGTTTCGCCATGTTCCTGCTCGGGGGCAGTATGGCGATGGTGATCCGGGCGGAGCTTTTCCAGCCCGGCCTGCAGATCGTGGAGCCGGAATTTTTCAACCAGATGACCACCATGCACGGACTTATCATGGTGTTTGGTGCGGTTATGCCGGCCTTTGTGGGGTTGGCGAACTGGATGTTGCCACTGATGGTGGGTGCGCCTGACATGGCCCTGCCCCGGATGAACAACTGGAGTTTCTGGTTGCTGCCGGCCGCCTTCCTGATGCTGGTGTCCACCCTGTTCATGCAGGGCGGGGCTCCCAACTTCGGCTGGACCTTCTACGCACCGCTCTCGACGACCTACGGGCCGCCGAGTACCACCTTCTTTATCTTTGCCATCCATATCATGGGTGTGTCGTCCATCATGGGCGCCATCAACGTGATCGCCACCATTCTCAATATGCGGGCGCCGGGCATGACCCTGATGAAGATGCCCCTGTTCGTCTGGACCTGGCTGATCACCGCCTTCCTGCTGATTGCTGTCATGCCGGTACTGGCGGGTGTGGTCACCATGATGCTGATGGACATCAACTTTGGTACCTCCTTCTTCGACGCCGCCGGTGGTGGTGACCCGGTCCTGTTCCAGCACGTGTTCTGGTTCTTCGGTCACCCCGAGGTGTACATCATGATCCTGCCGGCCTTTGGTGTGGTGTCCCACATCATCCCGGCGTTTGCCCGCAAGAAGCTGTTCGGATATGCCTCCATGGTATACGCAGTGGGTGCCATCGCCCTGCTTTCCTTCCTGGTATGGGCACACCACATGTTCACCGTGGGTATTCCCATCTTCGGGCAACTGTTCTTCATGTACGCCACCATGCTGATCGCGGTACCCACAGGGGTGAAGGTGTTCAACTGGGTCGCCACCATGTTCCGTGGCTCCATGACGTTTGAGGCACCCATGCTGTTCTCGGTGGCCTTCGTCATCCTGTTCACCATTGGTGGTTTCTCTGGTCTGATGCTGGCCATCGCGCCGGCGGACTTCCAGTACCACGATACCTACTTTGTCGTGGCTCACTTCCACTACGTACTGGTGCCGGGCGCTATCTTCGGCATCTTTGCCGCTGCCTACTACTGGCTGCCCAAGTGGACCGGAACCATGTACGACGAAACCCTGGCCAAGACCCATTTCTGGCTTTCATTTATCGGCATGAACCTCGCGTTCTTCCCCATGCACTTCCTGGGCCTGGCCGGCATGCCACGCCGTATCCCGGATTACGCCCTGCAATTTGCGGACTTCAACATGATCTCCAGTATCGGGGCGTTCATGTTCGGTGTTACCCAGCTGTTGTTCCTGTTTATTGTGGTGAAATGCGCCCGCGGCCATGGCGAGAAAGCGGCCGCCAAACCCTGGGAGGGGGCCGAAGGCCTGGAGTGGACGGTGCCGTCACCCGCGCCTTACCACACCTTTGCGACACCGCCGGAAGTCAAGTGAATGATCAGCCCCGGTGCCACCTATGGTCGGTGCCGGGGCCGACCGGGACAGCGAGTGAACTGACAACAATAAACGAGAACGGACAGGCCAGCGGAGTGGCCTCTGGAGACGAGCATGGCGAACAACCAGACGTACTACGTACCTGAACAGAGCAAGTGGCCTATCGTGGCCACGATCGGGATGTTCCTCACCCTCTACGGCGTGGCATCCGTGATGGTAAACGGGTCCCAGGGGGAATCCACTGATGGGTCCTGGTTTATTTTCCTTATCGGCGCGCTGGTCATGGCATACATGCTGTTTGGCTGGTTCGGATCGGTGATCCGTGAAAGCCGGGCGGGGCTCTACAGCCCCCAGATGGACCGGTCTTTCCGCTGGGGCATGAGCTGGTTCATCTTTTCAGAGGTGATGTTCTTTGCCGCTTTCTTTGGCGCGCTCTTCTATGCCCGCGTCTTTGTGGTGCCCTGGCTGGGCGGCGCAGGCGACAAGGGCTCCAGCGCCATGCTCTGGGAAGGCTTCCAGGCAACCTGGCCTTTGATCAATAACCCCGACCCGGAGGCTTACCCGGCGCCGGAAGGTGTTATCGGTGCCTGGGGCCTGCCGCTGGTGAACACCATCCTGCTGGTCACGTCATCGTTTACGGTCACTGTGGCCCACCATGCGCTCAAGGAAGACAATCGCAAAAAGGTAAAAATCTGGCTTGGCGCCACCATTGTGCTGGCACTGGTCTTCCTGGGCCTGCAGGCCGAGGAGTACGTCCACGCCTACCAGGACCTGAACCTGACCCTGCAGTCCGGTATTTACGGTAGCACCTTCTTCATGCTCACCGGGTTTCATGGTGCCCACGTGATCCTGGGTACGATCATTCTGATCGTGATGTTCCTTCGCATCCAGAAAGGGCATTTTACCGGCGACAATCACTTCGGGTTCGAGGCGGCCAGCTGGTATTGGCACTTCGTTGATGTGGTCTGGCTGGGACTGTTTGTCTTCGTCTATGTAATCTGATGTACCCGGCTCCGGGCGGTGGGCCCGGAGCCCCTTCCGGGCCACCCAGGCGCCCAGTGGCAATTCAGTGATAGGGCGTGGGGTTCAGATCCAGCCCGCCCTGCCAGAGTGCGAGCAGGATAACGGCTAGCAGCAGTACGCTGAGTGCCACCCTGACCGCCAGCGAATTCACCACCCGCCGTCGGCCTCCGTCGTCCCTGATCAGAAAGAACAAACCGCTGAACAGACTGACGATTACGGCCAGCATCAGTACCACGATCAGGATTTTGAGAAGCATGAGCCTCGTCCCCGCTTTGGAAGGTCTTTATTATTGTCTGTATGAAGGCAATGAACCTGTGACTATAACAGAGCATGTCCGAACATGAATCCCGCCGTCGGGTGTGGGCACCCGACTGGCGGCTGTTGCTCTTTGCCGGCGCCTTTCTGCCGGTTCTGCTTGGCCTCGGCTTGTGGCAGTTGGACCGCGCCGGTGAAAAAAAACAGCTCCTTGCGCAGTGGCAGGACCCGGCGGGTGCTGTTGACTGGAGCGCGCTGACAGAGACTGACCCGCTGACTGGGCAGCCTGTCACGGTCAGTGGCCGGTATCGGTCCACTACATGGCTGCTGGATAACCGCACTCGCGATGGTGTTCCCGGCTATGAGGTACTGACCCTGTTTCAGCCTGCGAAAGGGCCTCCGGTGGTCGTCAACAGGGGCTGGATAGCCGCCGAGCGAAAACGGTCAGAGTTACCGGAGGTGAGCACCCCGGAAGAAGAAGTCTTGTTACTGGGACGTATCGCAGCCTATCCGGAGCCACCGGTGCTGGCCGGCGAGCCCGCGGCAGAGTCGCCCTCGGGCAATGGGGTGCAACGGGTACAGGCGCTGCCGAAAGCGCTTGCAGCGGTTATCGAGCCGTCTATAGCAAATAACATCCTGAAACTGGATGACAGTAATCAACCGGGTGCCTTCCGGGCGGACTGGGAACCGGATATGATGGGACCTCAGACTCACTATGGTTATGCCCTGCAATGGTTTTCCCTGGCAGCGGCGCTCATCATACTGACAATAATAGCGAGCTATCGTAAGCAGGAGTCCTGAATGACTGACACCACTGCCGAGCTACAGGAAGCCGAGCCGACTCCGGAACAGGTCCGTCGTGGTCGCCGCACCGCATTGCTTCTGTTTGCCATTGGTTTCGGCCCCATGATCTTCGCCACCGTCATGTATTACACCGGCTGGCTCCACCCGGAAACACGCAGTAATCACGGCGAGCTGATCCAGCCGGCCGTTCCAGTGGCCGAACTGAATCTGCTGGACGCTGACGGCACCCCTCTTGAAAACCGGTTCGGGCCCCAGCTGCAGGAGCCAAAATGGCTACTGATCGTGACTGCGCAGACCTGTGGTGAGGACTGTGAACAACTGCTCTACCTTGCCCGCCAGGTGAATATCGCCCTCGGCAAACATGCCAATCGGGTTGGACGCGCTGCCTGGCTTGGCGAGGTTCCCCCGGCGCTCCAGCAGCGCTGGCACTCTGAATACCGTTCAATGGAACGGTTGCAGGTAGCGCCAGGGGCCCGGCCTTCATGGCCGCCCCGGTCTGACCCTGCCGATGCCCCTGGTATCCTGGTGGTAGACCCGTTCGGTAACGTCATGATGCATTACAACAGCGGGCATACCGGTAAGGAGATGCTTGAAGACCTCAAGCATCTGATGAAACTGTCCCAGATAGGCTAGCCGCCTGGCCGGGCACTGTCCCCCGGGCCAACCAGACAAGGTAACGGATCGTGCAAGAACAACAACAAGACACCCGGACACCGCAAAGCAGGGCCCGCCGCGTGATGGCACGCTGGGCGCTGATTGCCACTCTTTTTACCATCGTCGTGGTCATGCTGGGCGCGTGGACCCGGCTGGTGGATGCGGGGCTGGGTTGCCCTGACTGGCCCGGCTGTTATGGGTTTCTGACGGTACCCCAGAGTGAGTCCAGTATCGCTGTTGCCAACGCCCGCTTTCCTGAATCCCCCGTGGACGTGTCCAAGGGCTGGCCCGAAATGATCCATCGCTATGCGGCCGGTACCCTGGGGCTTATCGTGTTTGGCATTGCGGCCTTTGCGGTCAGGCATCGCCGTGAAGGGGTGCCGGTAAAACTGCCCCTCTTTATTGCCGGCTTCATCGTGTTGCAGGCCCTGTTCGGCATGTGGACGGTGACCCTTCAGTTGTGGCCAAAGGTGGTCGCCCTGCACCTGCTGGGAGGGTTTACCACGTTGAGTCTGCTTACCCTGCTGACATTGCGCCTGCGGGGCCGCCGTAAATCCCTTCCTGCAGACCGTGCCAGTGTGGTAGCCCGACTGAGACCCTTGATCTATGGTGGCCTGGCGCTGGTTATCCTGCAGATTGCCCTCGGGGCATGGACTGCCGCGAACTATGCGGCCGTGGCCTGTACCGACCTGCCCACCTGTCAGGGCCAGTGGTGGCCAGAGAATATGGACTTCCGCCATGGCTTTGACCTGCTGCAAACTATTGGCCCCAACTACCTCGGCGGCCAGCTTACCGCTGACGGACGGATTGCCATCCACGTAACCCACCGCCTCGGTGCCGTGATTGTGCTGGCCTACTTTGTATTGCTTTTGCTTGCCCTCTGGCGCCATACCCGGAACACACCGGCACAGTCCATGGTGCTCTTGACCGCCGGGGCGCTTGTCATGCAGATTGGCCTCGGCATTGCCAATGTCGTTTTTCATATTCCGCTGTCGGTGGCCGTGGCCCATAACGCCATGGGCGCCGGGCTGTTACTGACCGTGATCCACATGCTATGGCAGGTTCACGGATATGCACGCCAGCCGGTCGCAGAACCGGTGCAAACAACAACAAATCGCGAGGTACCCGCATGACTGACCAGGCCAAGGCCCTTACGGCCCGCCCGACCACAACCCGGTCGGTTTCCTGGCGTGACTTCCTGGAGCTGACCAAGCCCCGTGTGGTTGCGCTGATGATCCTGACGGCGGTGATCGGCATGTTGCTTGCCGCGCCCGGGGTGCCGGGGTGGGATGTGCTTGTCTTTGGTAACCTGGGTATTGCCCTGCTGGCCGGAGCGGCGGCCGTGGTGAACCACGTGGTGGACCAGAAGATCGATACCGTCATGGCCCGTACACGCCGCCGGCCAGTGGCCACCGGCCGGGTCAGCCAGCTGGACGCGTTGCTGTTCGCCACGGTGTTGGCGCTGGCAGGCATGATGATCCTGATGTGGCAGGTCAATGCCCTGACCGCCTGGCTCACGCTGGCCTCGCTGGTGGGCTATGCCGGCGTCTATACCCTCTTCCTCAAGCGGGCCACGCCCCAGAACATCGCCATTGGCGGCCTTGCTGGCGCTATGCCGCCTTTGCTGGGCTGGACTGCTGTGACCAACCAGGTCGAAGGCCATGCGCTGCTGCTGGTGCTGATTATCTTCGCCTGGACACCGCCCCATTTCTGGGCCCTGGCCATCCACCGCAAGGAGGAGTACGCCAAGGCAGGTATTCCGATGCTTCCGGTGACCCATGGCAACCGGTATACCGAGCTGCATATACTGCTTTACACCTTCATGCTGCTGGCAGTGACCCTGCTACCTTTTGCCACAGGCATGTCGGGCTGGATCTATCTGGCAGGTGCTACCGCACTTGGGTTACGCTTCCTCCAGTACTCGGTACGTCTGCTCAGGGGCGACGACCGGCGTGTCGCGCTGGCAACCTTCAAATACTCCATAACCTATCTGATGGCCCTGTTCGTGGTGTTGCTGGTCGACCACTTTTTCTATTTCTGATGTTCCTGCGGCCCTTTCAGGGGCCGCTCGTGACCACTGACAGGAGATTTCATGACTCGCTCGGTCCGGCGCACGCTGGTGCTGCTTCTGCTTGTTGTTGCCGCTATTTTCTCACTCGTCATCTATCAGCAGATGAGCATGCAGGCCCGGGAGCCGGAGCCTGCGCCTGACCTCAGTGCCATGAATACCTTTGTCTACGAAGAGCCCCGGGAGCTGACAGAGTTCACCCTGACCAGTGAACAAGGTGAGGAAATGACCCGCCAGGACCTGCGTGGCCGCTGGACCTTCGTGTTTGTAGGCTATACCCATTGCCCGGATATCTGCCCTGCCACCATGGCCACCCTGCGTCAGGCTGACAGCCGCATGCCGGCAGAACTGCCCCAGCCGGACTACCTGCTGGTAAGCGCAGACCCGGAACGGGATACACCCGAGCAGTTGCGGGATTACCTCGGCTTTTTCGGTGACGATTTTCATGGCCTGACCGGCGATATTGATGTGCTGCGGGCGCTGGCAAAAAGCGTAGGTGCTGTTTTTGTTCACCGGGATGATGGCAATGGCAACAACCTGGTCGACCACAGCGGCCACCTGGCGCTGATCAACCCGGATGGTCGCATGGCAGCCGTTATCCAGCCGCCCCACGATCCCGATAAACTGGTAAAGGCCTACCGGCAAATCTACGAGTGGACCCGACAGAACCAGGCGCGGTCTGGCTGAGGGTCCTGTAACAAGAACGCCCGGACGGGCGCACCATACCTGAGGAAAACCATGCTATACGTACGTGCCATTCTGAACGTCAAACCCGATCAGCGCGAAACCCTGATTGAAGCGGCCAAGCCCTGCATCGAAGCCACCCTGAAAGAGCCCGGCTGTGTCGAGTACGAGCTGCATACCAGCCTGTCCGATCCCAATCGCCTGGTATTCCTCGAACTATGGGAATCCGCAGAACACCTGGGGCCCCATGGCAAGAGTGATCACATGAAGGCCTTTGGCAAGGTCGCCGCCGGCTGCCTGGCAGGACCTCCCCGGATCGAGTACATTACCCCGGCCAAGGTTGACGTTAAGTAACCGCACCTGTACCGGAATTATCCCCTGGAGTAACAATGACAGATCATCGGCCAGCCTCGGACGCCAGGCAGCTCATGTCGGTCGTGCTGGCCGGTGCCACTATCCTGCTGGTGGTCCACGCCCTGGGCCGCTTTATCTATACGCCCCTGCTGCCTTACCTTGTCGGCGATGGCCAGCTGACCGCCAGCGAAGGCGCGTCCGTCGCCACCTGGAACTACCTGGGCTATCTCATCGGTGCCCTGCTGGCGGTTCGATGGTACCGCCCTGACCAGATCCGCATCTCCCTGCCTGTCGCCATGGGTGTTCACGTGCTCACGACGCTCGCCCAGACCCAGGTGGAGCCTGTGGCCGCGCTGTCCGGCCTGCGGTTGATCAATGGAATTGTCAATGGCGTGGTGTTTGTGCAGGCGCCGGCACTGATCCTGGAATGGCTGGTGCGACGTAACCGTACCGGTGCCAGTGGCCTGGTGTATGTGGGCGTGGGTGTGGGCTTGTTGGTGTCCAGCTTCCTGGTCTCCGGCACTGCAGACATGCTCTCTGGCCCGGCCCGCTGGTGGCCGGCTGCGCTGTTGTCCATTCCGCTGGCGCTGTGGGCCACCTGGCGACTGGTCGGGCTGAATGTGCCGGCCCGTATCCAGCGGGATGATGGTTCCTATGCGGATAAAGGGCCCTTGCTGGACCGGGCCAGCATCCCCCTGTTCCTTTCCTACGCTGGCGCCGGCCTGGGCTATATCCTGCCCATGACCTTCCTGCCCCTGCTGACCAAGACCCAGTTGCCCGATGGTCACTGGCTGGTGGACGGGTCCTGGTTACTGGTGGCTGTGGTGACCATACCCACGCCCATTATCTGGAGTTTCCTGGGGTCCCGCTTCGGTGACTTACCGGCCCTGCGACTCAACTACCTGATCCAGTTCCTGGGTGCCCTGGCGGTGGTGGTCTGGCCCGGACCGCTGGGTATTGTGCTTTGTGCACTGCTGGTGGGAAGTACATTTGTAGGCACCGTGCTGCTTACCCAGCGCATTGGCCGTGCCCTGCACCCTCATCAGGGGCCGAGACTCTCAGCTGCGATGGTCGCATTGTACAGCGTGACCCAGATGGCTGGCCCCTGGCTGACCCGCCAGTGGCTGGATGCTGGTGGCACCCTGGTGGGCGCCTTTACCCTGGGGGCGGTAGCGCTGGGATGGGGGCTCCTGCTGGCGCTGTTTGTGCCCCGGCCGGAGGACTGGCATGCCCGTTGACGTGGACGCTGGCTCGCACCTGCCAGGTTGAACGCCATGCTACCCATCGAACAGGCCCTGCCCGAACTGATCCGCGAGCTGGACCAGCACACCACGGTGCTGCTGCAGGCACCCCCGGGGGCCGGCAAGACCACGCGGGTTCCCTTGGCCCTGAAAGACGCCTCCTGGCGGGATGGCCGCAAGATCCTGATGCTGGAGCCGCGTCGCCTTGCGGCCCGCTCTGCTGCCGGTTACATGGCCCGGCAGCTGGCCGAGAAGCCCGGGCAGACCGTCGGCTATCGCACCCGCCTGGACACGCGAATCGGCGCTGACACCATTATTGAGGTAGTGACCGAAGGTATCCTCACCCGGCTGATCCAGGGCGATCCGTTGCTGGAGGACTACGCCGCGATCCTGTTCGATGAGTTCCATGAGCGTTCCCTCCAGGCAGACCTTGGCCTTGCCCTGGTACGGGAAACCCAGCAGGTGTTGCGGCCGGATCTGCGAGTACTGGTCATGTCCGCCACCCTGGACACAGGAACGCTGGCCAGTATGCTGGGGGATGCCCCGGTGGTATCGAGCGAGGGCTGGGCCTTCCCGGTTGAGGTGTATTATCGTCCCCCCAGGACGCTGGCAGGGCGCCCGCCCCGCTTGCTGGACCACGTGGTCACGGTGATCCGGGAGGCCCTGGCCGAACAACCCGGTTCGATCCTGGTCTTTCTCCCGGGCGCCGGTGAAATCCGCAAGGTGGAACAGTTGCTCAGGCCTCACCTGCCAGCCGACACACGGCTCGCGCCCCTATACGGTAATCTGAAAGGAGATGCCCAGGACCAGGCCATCGAGCCGGCTCCGGAGGGCCAGCGCAAGGTGGTGCTGGCCACTGCCATTGCCGAAACCAGCCTGACCATTGAGGGTGTTCGGGTAGTGGTCGACGCTGGCCAGGCCCGTCGGGCTGTCTTCGACCCCAACAGCGGCATGACCCGCCTGGTGACGGGGCGGGTTTCCCGCGCTGCGGCAGAGCAACGCCGGGGCCGCGCCGGACGTATCGAGCCTGGTGTGTGCCTCCGCTTGTGGAGTGAGACGGAACAGCACAGCCTGGCGGATTACACGCCGCCGGAAATCCTCGAAGCCGACCTGGCACCGCTGGCCCTGGAACTGGCCCAGTGGGGCGCCCGGGCCCCCGACGACCTGGAGTGGCTGGACCTGCCCCCGAAAGCCCATTGGGCGCAGGCAGTAGACCTGTTGCAGTGGCTGGACCTGTTGAACGGAGATGGCGGCATTACCGACCATGGTCGCCAGGCCCGGCAGCTTGGCATCCATCCGCGGCTGGCCCATATGGTCTTGAAGGGCCGGGAGCTGGGGTACCCGAGAACCGCTGCCCGCCTCGCTGCGTTGTTTGAAGAGCGCGATTTACTGGGTCGCGGCGCCGGGGCAGATCTTGTGTACCGGCTACAGGCGCTGGCCGGCTATTATCGTGCACCGGGGCTGGACAGCAACCGGCTGGATGTCATTCGACGAGCGGCGGAACGCCTGTTGCCACACAGGAAGGCGGAAGACGAGGACAACGCCATGCCGGCCGGCCGTCTGTTGGCGTTCGCTTACCCGGACCGGATTGGCCGACGGCGGACCGGTGATGCCAACCGTTACCAGCTGAGCAATGGTCGGGGGGCACGCCTGGCTGACGATGATGCCCTGGGCAGCCAGCAGTGGATTGTCGCCGCGGACCTGGACGGACAGGCCCGGGAGGCCCAGGTCTTCCTGGCCGCCGCTACTGATCGCACCACCCTGGAAGCCGACCTTGCGGCCCATATACTAACGACTGAAGAAGCCTTATGGGATGACAGGCGGGGCACGGTTGTTGCCCGTCGGGTAACCCGCCTGGGCGCACTGGTGCTGGCAGAGCAGTCCTTGCCGGATCCGGGGCCGGAGCAGATTCAGCAAGGGCTGCTCAATGCCGTGCGCCAGAAGGGCATCGGAAGTCTGCCCTGGAACGAGGCTGCCAGGCAATGGCAGGCCCGGGTTCAGCAAATGCGACGGCTGGAGCCAGAGCAATGGCCCGATGTTTCCGATGAGGGCCTGTTGGTTCTGTTGGATCAATGGCTGGCGCCGTTTCTTGCCGGTGTGCGCAACTGGAAAGGTTTGCAGCAGCTTCCGATCGTCAATGCCCTGCAGTCCCTGTTATCCTGGGATCAGCAACAGCGCCTGTCCAGGGTGTTGCCCACCACCCTGGCGATCCCCACCGGCCAGCACCTGCGACTGGATTACACCGCCGAGAACGGCCCGGTCCTGGCGGCAAAACTGCAAGCCCTGTTCGGCTGGAGGGAAACCCCCAGGCTCGCCGATGGCCGCATCCCGGTCGTTATTCACCTGCTGTCGCCGGCCCAGCGACCCCTTGCCGTCACAGCCGACCTGAAGAACTTCTGGACGCAGGTATACCCGGAAGTCCGCAAGGAAATGCGTGGCCGTTACCCCAAACATCCCTGGCCTGAAGATCCCCTGACGGCGGAGGCGAAGATGGGGACCAAAAAGTCGGGCAGGTAGCCGCGTCGGCCTTAGTAAATTCCGCGTGTTCTGCTACGTTGGTTGTCTGCATAACAGAACAAGGAGACGTTCAGATGAAAACCATGGGCCTGATCGGCGGTATGAGCTGGGAGTCCACCCAAACCTATTACCGGCTTATCAACCAGGCAGTCCGGGAACAGCTCGGAGGGCTGCATTCCGCACAGCTTGTGCTCTACAGTGTCGACTTTGCGGAAATTGAGGCGCTCCAGCATCAGGGTGACTGGGAAGCCACCGCCGCTATCCTCTCCGGGGCTGCCCGGTCCCTGCGCTCGGCTGGCGCTGACTTCCTCGTGCTTTGTACCAATACCATGCACAAGGTAGCGCCCAGGATTGAGCAGGCCTCGGAACTGCCCTTGCTGCACATCGCGGATGCGACCGCAGACGTTCTGCAGGGTGACGGCGTAACCCGGGTCGGCTTGCTGGGAACCGGGTTTACCATGGAACAGGCTTTCTACCGTGAACGACTGGAGGCCCGGGGGATCGAGGTGCTGGTTCCGGATAAGGCCCAGCGGGAACTGGTTCACCGGGTCATCTACGAGGAGCTGTGCCTGGGTGATATCCGGCCCGCCTCGAAGCAGGCCTACCTGGAGGTAGTATCCTCCCTGACTGACCGGGGCGCCCAGGGCGTCATCCTCGGCTGCACCGAGATCGGGCTGCTGATCCAGGCACCCGATACCCCGGTCAGGCTCTACGATACCACCGCCATTCATGCCGACCAGGCAGTGGCTTACGCCCTGGACCAGGGGACGGGTTCCGGAACATCAGGGGCGTCCTGACAAGGATTACGCCACCCGGCAGGCCTTTAGCTGGTCGTTCAGGGCGGCCATGACCCGGGAACGGGTGAGTACGCCGAGTACGCGGTCGTTCTTGTCCACCACCGGATACACCTTGGGCTTTTGCTCGGAGAACAGGTTGGCGAGGGCCAGTTCTGACATTTCCGGGGTAACCGATACCGGGTTGCGGGACATGATATCGCTGATCCGGACCCAGTTGTCGCAGTGATAGCTGCTGCTGGCCAGCGAGCGGATGCAGTCCTGCTCGGACAGGAACCCCACCAGGCGGTTGTTATCGTCCACGACCGGCAGGCCGGTATGACCACTGGAGAGGATCTGGTCCACGGCACGGCTCAGGTAATCCCGTTCGTGGAGGGCGGGAGTCCACTTGGACATCAGGTCTTTTACGGTGCGCATGGGTACCTCCTGGGAATCAGTTGATGCGTCTGACTCTCAGTATCCTCAAGGCGCTGTCCAATGCCCAATGGGGCTTTCCAATGCTTTTGATTCGTTAAAGCTATGAGTAGATGAAATTCGATAGCTTTTTGGAATTTTATGCCCGCAGTATCAGCAGTAACCCGGTGACCAGTAACACGCTGTATACCGCTTGCCGAAACCGCTCTTCATTGAGTCGGTGATGGAGGAATTCCCCCACCAACACCCCGACGACCAGTAACGGCAGGTACCACACCAGGCGACCGGAACTGGCTAACAGGCTGCCGTCGAACAGATAGAGCGCGCTGAGTGTCAGGTTCAGGGTGAACCAGACCGTCAGCAGGGTGGCCCGGGTGCGCCCCTTGTCCAGCCGTATGCCGGCCAGGGCATAGACCAGCAAGGGGCCGCCGGAGGCAAACAGGCCGTGGGTGATACCGGCGCCGAAGGTGATGATGCGGCTGGTCATGAGTCCATGGGGTTCGGCTACATGGCCGCCGAACAGACGCCACAGCTCCTTGCCGGCAAACCACACTACCAATACGCCAAATAACGCCTTGAGGATACTGGCTCCCAGCCAGGGGGTGAGCACATAGCCGGTCAGGGTGCCGGCCACCATCAATGGCAGGATCAGTGTGGCCAGCAGTCGCCAGTGGATGTGCTGGCGGTGCTTCCAGGTGAGGTAGCCACTCATGAACACGTTCAGCGGCACCAGCACCGGCAGCATCTCCGGGATAGGCAGCATTATGGCCCCCAGGGACAGGGCGATCACTATGGAGCCAAAACCGGTGATGGCTTCAATGGTGTAGGCCAGCAGGATGGCCAGGCCGAGCCAGAGCCAGGGGTCGATCATGTTGCCGGGTTCCCGCTGGAGGTGTCAGTCAGCGGAGCTGAGCTGTCGGCAATGTCAGCGGCGAATCTGCGGCGCACGGCCCTGAGGTACAGTGCTGGTGCAATTCGCCACAGCAGGCTGCCAAAGCGGGAGACAGGCTCGGGCAGGAGCCAGCGTTTGCGCCTGGCCAGGGCGCCATCGATCATCCGGGCCATCTCATCGGCGCTGCCCATCCCACCGATGGTGGAGCGGGCGTGGGTAGCCTTGCGGCCATCGGCTCCCAGGGCGTTCTGCTCGATGGGCGTGTCCAGGAAACTGGGGTAGACCATCAGCAGGTGTATACCCCGGGGTTCCAGTTCCAGTCGCAGCACCTCGAAGAACTGGGTCAGGGCACCCTTGGCGGCGCAGTAGCCAGCCCGGCCCGGTACCGGCATCCAGCCGGCCATGGAACCGATGCACACGATCTGTCCCTTACTGCGTTCCAGCAGTGGCAGTGCCAGCTGGGTCAGCTCCACCGGCCCCTGCCAGTCGACAGCCATCACCTTGCGGAATACGCCCGGGTGGGTGCTCGCGGCCGGGGAACGGTGGGTAATGCCAGCGTTGTTCACGAGCAGGTCCAGGCGTCCGTACACGTCTTCGGTTTCCCGTACCAGTCGCTCCAGGTCCGGTGTGTGGGTGACGTCCACGGTGACAATATGCACCCGGGTGTCGTCGCCCAGTTCATCCCGCCGGCGCAGCAGTGCTTCGGCGTCGATATCCGCCAGTACCAGGCAGTGCCCGGCCTTGTACCAGCGTTGCGCCATGGCCCAGCCCAGGCCACTGGCGGCGCCGGTGATCAGGGTAACGGTCACAGATCCCCCTTCTTTCTCGCCTGTTCGATGAAGTATTCGAAGGTCTCCGCCGAGGTTTTCTGCAGCCGATAACCGAATTCTTCCTTCAACCGGCGATTGCTCAGCACCGGGCGGTAGCGAAGGAAGTTGATCTGTTCCGGCCCCACCGGCTTGCCCAGCCACTTGGCGACCTTCAGGCCCGCTTTCACCACGCTGGCCGGGAGGGTTAGCAGGGGCTTGTCCAGCGTGCGGGCAATCTCCTGGATGGTAAGGGCGCCATCGCCGGCCATGTTGTAGCGGCCGGTTTTGTCCTCACGGATGCCCTGCTCCATGGCGCCGATCACGTCCTGGTCCCAAATGAACACGAACGGTGAGTCACTGCCGCGAATGGCCAGCAGGCGGGGAGCGAGGAAAAGGCTGGTGATCTGGTTGCGGGTTTCGGCCCCCAGTACCGTACCGGGCCGGAAGATCAGCTGTTGCAGCTCCGGGTGCTCGTTCCGGTATTTCTCCAGCAGCTCCTCCACCTGGCGTTTATGGTCCGAATAGGCAAACTCCGGGTTGCCTCGTAGCGGGTCATCCTCGTCGATCCAGGCCGGGTTGTCCGGGTGGTAGCCGTAGGCGGCGCCGGAACTGGTGACGGTGATGTGCTTTACCTTCGCTGCGACACAGGCTTCCAGGACGTTGCGGATGCCATTGACGTCGATGTCGTAGTCTCGCTGCCGGTCCGGGGAAGCCTGGAGTATGGATGCCAGGTGTATTACATGGGTGATGCGGTATTCCGCCAGGGTGAGCACCAGGTTATTGTCGCGCACGTCCAGCACTTCCAGGGGAAACGTGAGGCCGTCCCGCTTGTTGATGTCGGTGCCGAAGACGAAATAGTCCTTCGCCAGCCGGTTGCCCAGCTGGTGACCAATGTAGCCGGCGGCGCCGGTGATGAGAATGCGTTTTTCCTGGGTCATGGGGGTCAGATTGCTTGTTCTGTTGGATGGGGAATGGGCCGGCGGGCCCAGATCTGCGACAGGGTCAGCCCGGAAACCAGGTGCCAGACGCCCCAGAAGGCGGTAATCAGCATCATGCCGCCGGCATCCGGGAAAAAGGTAAACAGGATGACCAGTCCCAGACCGGAGTTCTGGATACCGACTTCCATGGTGACTGCCCGCTGGTCCGGGACCGACAGCTTCATCAGCCGGGCCATGGCGTAGCCCAGCCCCAGGGCCAGCAGGTTATGCCCCACCACCAACCAGAAGAAGGTGTGGAATCGGGCCAGGAACAGTTCGACGTTGTTCAGGAAAGCGATGGCCACAAAGGCCAGGAAGATCAACAGCGAGATAAGGCGCAGGGGCTTTTCACTGCGTACCGCCAGTTTGGGAAAGCGCCCACCAGTGACCATGCCCAGTATCAGTGGCAGGGCCAGTACCAGCAATACCAGCAGCAGGATATTGCCGGGTTCGATGGCGATTTCCTGCAGGTAGGCCCGGGTATGGGGGTTGAGCCAGCCATACAGGGCAAAGTTGAATGGCGTCATCACCGTCGCCGCCAGGCTGGAGACCGCGGTCATGCTCACCGATACCGCCACACTGCCCTTGCCCAGCCAGGTCATGATGTTGGAGAAGCTGCCGCCGGGGCAGGAGGCCACCAGGATCATGCCCAGGGCCAGCTCCGGGTCGATGCGGAAAACCCAGGTAAACAGGCAGGTGCCCAGTGGCAGCAGCAGGAACTGGGCGATCAGCCCGGCCACCGGTGCGCGGGGGATAGTCAGTACCCGCTGGAAGTCCGCGGGTCTGAGGTTGAGCGACACCCCGAACATCATCAACGCGAGGATAACGTTCAGGGTGATCAGGCTGGCGGGGTCGAACTGCACCGTCATGGCCGCTTACCCCTTGCTGCCGGGTTCAAGGTCCGCAATATGGCTGGCCAGGCTGTCCAGGTAGGCGTCCTTGTTTACATAGTAGGCCATGCGGGCCAGCTTGATGTAGTTATAGCCGCCGTCCAGCCGTTCACCGGCATGGGTTTTCTTTTTCTGGCGCAGGGCACCGGCCGCTGCCGACCCTTTCTGCTGTTCACGGATGAACAGGGCAGCCAGCCGCGCCTGCTGGTTACGGCCTTCCCAGCCCAGGCCGGTGGCCTCGATCATGCCCATCAGGAACAGGTTGTCGTAGTCCGGGTGCATCATGTTCAGGTACAGCCGGGGGGCGTCCTCGTTATCTGGCCAGTTGAGGTGTTTGCGGTCGATGAACGGGTAGTCCAGCAGATAGCCGGTGGCCATCAGGATCAGGTCATAGTCCCCGGACTCGCCGTCGCTGAAGTGCACCGTGTGCCCCTCGATGCGGTCAATGGAGCGGCGCGGGTGGATATCGCCATGGCCAAGGTGGTGAAGTACCAGCGAGTTGATCACCGGGTGGGACTCGTACATGCGGTAATCCGGGTCCGGCAGGCCGTAATCGGAAGGCTTGCCCATCACCATGCGAATCAGCAGGGCATCCATACGCTGCTTGATGGGCCGGGGCAGTTTCAGCTTGCCGCCGATGGTATCGATGGGCCTGCCCTTGAGAAACTTGGGCAGGAAGTAATAGCCCCGGCGCAGGCTCATATCGACGGAGCGGGCATGGTGCACCGCATCCACGGCAATGTCCGCCCCTGAGTTACCACAGCCCACCACCAGCACCCGCTTGTCCCGGAAGACTTCGGGATTACGATACTCAGCGGAATGCATCACGGTGCCGGCAAAGTCACCGGGCAGCTCGGGCATGTTGGGGGTATGCAGGGTGCCGTTGGCAATCATCACTCCGGCAAAGGCCCGGGTCTGTTGCTGGCCATCACGCTCGGTGGTGATCTGCCACTCGTCGCCGTCGGGCTCGACACGGACCACCCGGGTGTTGAACTCGTAATGCTCCCGCAGGCCGAAATGGTCCACGAAGTCCCGGAAGTAGGTTTTCAGCTCATGGTGGCTGGGATACTGGGCCACCGAATCCTTCATGGGAAACTCGGTGAACTCGGTCATTCGCCTGGAGGAAATCAGGTGGGCGGTGTCGTACATGGTGCTGTGGGGGTTGTCGATGTCCCACAGACCGCCCACATCGCTGTGGAGTTCGAATCCGGTAAAGGGGATACCCTGTTTCTGAAGGTTGCGGGCACAGGCCAGGCCCATGGGGCCGGCGCCGATCACTGCGTACATGATGGTTTTCCTGATTTTGTTGTTATGATCCCGTATCTTACGATTTGATGCGCCGGTTTTCCTGACCGGACGGGACACAAACCACGACAATTCGGGCCATGATCGGAAGCACACCCAGTGTAACTCACCTCTACGCCCAGGCGATCCTGCAGGCGGCCCATCGCCGTGGACTTACCCTGCCGGACTCTATTACCTGTGAGGTGGTGCCAGGTCAACGGGTGCCGCTGGCGGTGCAGGATCAGCTGTGGGAGGAATACTGCCGCCAGGCCAATGATCCGCTGGCGGGCCTCGATATTGGTCTGGGTTTGCAGGTTGGGCATCTGGACAGCGCCGGCATGCTATTGGTCAGCTGCGATACCTTGCGGGATGGCCTGGAGGCACTGGTGGAGTATGCGCCGGTGGTGGGCGATGGCGGTGAGTTTTCGCTGTCGGAGGAAGGAGATCACCTGTTGTTGTGTTATCACCCGGAGTTCCGGGTGCGGGTGGCCGAACGGGTTGAAGCCGTTATGGCGTCGCTGGTGCGGTTGGCCGAACGGGTTGAAGCCGTTATGGCGTCGCTGGTGCGGTTGGCCGGTTGGGCAACGGGGGAGGCCTTTTTGCCTGAAACCCTCCTGTTTGCCCATGAGCCGGAGGTCGGTGAGTCAGTCTATCGTGAGCGATTGGGTATGGCGGTGGCGTTCGGCGCTGGTCGTAACTGTCTGCAGTTCCATCGGGACCAGGGGCAGTTGCCGCTGATCCAGGCCAACAGCGCCCTGCGGGACCATTTGCGGCAGCTGGCGGATTATACGCTGGAGGCGCTTGGTCATCAGAGTCTGAGTGGTCAGGTGAGTCAGCTGGTCCGGCAGCATCCCGGCTGGGGCAAGGAGCGGGTTGCGTCGGACCTACATATGAGCGGGCGGCACTTGACCCGGTTGCTCGCCGAGGAGGGGCTTTCCTTCAAGGTGTTGCGCGAGCGGGAATTGCATCGGCTGGCGGTTGGATTGCTTCGGTCGGGGGGCTCGGTGACTTCGGTTTCCGAACAACTTGGTTTTTCTGAGGAGGCGGCTTTTTCGCGGGCTTTTCGGCGGTGGGAGGGGGTTAGTCCTTCCCGGTTTCGTTCTTCTTTGCTCGATTAGTGCTGGATTATTGTAGCCTGCTTGGTTGGGTGCCTGCACGCAGGTGCTGGAAGGTCTTTTTGCCGCCGCAATTCACGGCCCATCCCTGGGCCGGCCTTGCTTCGGGCCATCCATGGCCCTGCTCTAAAAAGACCTTCCAGCACCTCCGTGTTATCGACGTAAGAGATATTTCTGATATCGAGCCAAGGCGCTGACTGTTTTTTCTGGCGGACTACCGAGTAAATCGTCGGCGGTGGGGTGAGGGGGTATTTTCGTAGCAGCGCCAGGGATGGCGCGGAGCAAGGCCGGTCCAGGGATGGACCGTGAATTGCGGCGAAGAAAATACCCCCTCACCCTGCCGCCAGACTCCGAGCCAATCCGGCTACCTACGCTGGCCACTGGCCTGAGAATTACTTCACCAATTGCCGGGACTTCTCCAGATAGGCAGCGCCTTGCTCAGATACCGTGTCACCGTCGGCACTCTCGGAAGCCAGGTGCACTTCCTCCAGGGTCACCGCCAGGTTATCCAGCTCCTCACTCATTTTGGCAATGGCTTTCTCCAGGGTATAGGTCAGCTGGTGAACCTCATTCATGGCCTCCGGCGTCAGCTCGCCGTCCAGAACCGCTTCCAGCTTGTCATTGTACTCAGAGAAGTTGGCGACAGCTTCCGGCAATGTATTGGAGTCCTTGCCTTCGAAGTGTTCAACGTCAGTGGCAACAGCCAGGCCAGAGAAAGCCAGGGCGGCGGTCAGGGTGGTGCATTGGATCAGGGTTTTCATGGAATTCATCTCCGTTTATTAAGTGATAAGCATTATCATCCGCATCATAGTCCTATTAAATGACGCAGATCAAGCTTCGGTAAATAATTCTTGCCAGTTCCCGGGTTGCGCATAAAATGCACACTTTCCATTCGAGTGCCCTGGTCCCATGCACCTGGTTTCCTTTGATATTTTCCGAACCCTCGGCTTCCCAGATACCACTGTGCTCAAGCCAGCACAGTTCCTGAACCATAAACCGCTGTTGCAGGATGCGGACTGGGTATTGTTTCCGGAGTATTGGCAGTTGAACGCGCTGGTCTACGGCCTGGGCTGCCGGGTTTTCCCCAGTGAGGCGAGCTACCGCATTGGCCATGACAAGGTGGAGATGACCCGGGCGTTCCAGACGGTGGCGCCCGAGCACACCCCCTGGACCCTTATCGAGGCCAACGGCCCGGAAGAACGTGACCAGATCTGGAACACCATGCCGCTGCCATTTGTCGCCAAGCTACCAAAGGCTTCCATGGGTGAAGGCGTGTGGCTGATTGAATCCCGCAAGGACTGGCTTTCCTACTGCGAGAAGACGCCGGTGCTGTATGTGCAGGAATACCTGCCGATCGACCGGGATGTGCGGGTAGTGGTTGTCGGTGACCAGGTGGTGACTGCCTATTGGCGGACCCAGGCGGAGCAGGGGTTCTATAACAATGTGGCCCGCGGCGGGGGCATTGATAATGCGCCGGTGCCGGCGGTTGTTACGGACCTGGCGTTACGAATGGCCCAGAGGCTGGGTGTGGACCATGTGGGTTTTGATATTGCCCTGGTTGAGGGCTATCCCTACGTGCTCGAATTCAACAGGTTATTCGGCAATCAGGGGCTTGGGCAGGGTTCGGAGCTGAAAGACGCCATTCTGGGTTACCTGCGTAGCAAGAGTGCGCCGGAAGACCCGGATGGACCAGCGCCTTTGTGGCCGGTTGCGGTGTGAATTAACACCTTTGGTTATGGGTACTTCTGCTCATATCCGGGTATCTGAAAAAGCTCGATGATCGCGCAAATTACGGGGTGGCAGCCAGACTGTCACCCTTTTTTATTGCGCGTATACCCTGTGGAGGGAAACACCACCCATGACCGACCTCGCCAACGCCAACATCGCCGATTACTACGACGCCGAGACCTTCAAACGCATCAAGGATTTTGCAAACACGAAGGAAACGCCATTCGTGGTCATCGACACCGCCACAATCAACCGTCAGTACGATGAGCTGGTGGAAGGTTTTCCCTATGCCAGGGTCTACTACGCAGTGAAGGCGAACCCGGCTCCGCAGATTCTGACCATGTTGCGGGACAAGGGTGCCAATTTCGATATTGCATCGGTGTACGAGCTGGAAAAGGTGATGGCACTGGGGGTGACCGGTGACCGGATCAGCTATGGCAATACCATCAAGAAAGCGAAGGACGTGCGCACCTTTTACGAGAAGGGTGTCCGCATGTTTGCCACTGACTCCGAGGCAGACCTGCGTAATATTGCCAAGGCGGCGCCCGGATCGAAGGTCTATGTGCGCATTCTGACCGAAGGCACCCTGACTGCAGACTGGCCCCTGTCCCGCAAGTTCGGCTGCCAGGCGGATATGGCCATGGATCTGCTGATCCTGGCCCGCGACCTGGGCCTGGTACCTTACGGTGTATCTTTCCACGTGGGTTCCCAGCAGCGGGAAATCGGTGCCTGGGATGCGGCCCTTGGCAAGGTAAAGGTCATCTTCGAGCGCCTGAAGGAAGAAGACGGCATCGAGCTGAAGATGATCAACATGGGCGGGGGCTTTCCGGCCAACTACATCACCCGCACCAACGAATTGCGTGTATATGCCGAGGAAATCGCCCGCTTCCTGCAGGAGGATTTCGGCGATGACCTGCCGGAGATCATCATTGAGCCGGGGCGCTCACTGATTTCCAATGCCGGTGTGCTGGTAAGCGAGGTGGTGCTGATTTCCCGTAAATCCCGTACCGCGCTGCACCGATGGGTGTTCACCGATGTGGGCAAGTTCAGCGGGCTGATCGAAACCCTGGACGAGTCCATCAAGTTCCCTATCTGGACCGAGAAAACCGGTGAAGGCGAGGACTGTGTGATCGCGGGGCCGACCTGTGACAGTGCTGACATCATGTATGAGCACCACAAGTACCCGCTGCCGCTGAACCTGGCTATCGGTGACCGGATGTACTGGCTGTCCACCGGTGCCTATACTACGACTTACAGTGCGGTGGAATTTAACGGCTTTCCTCCGTTGAAAGACTACTACATCTGAGGTCACTCTCGGTGTAAGCCGCAGGGCGGGGGCAGGTTTCTTACGGAAACAAAAAACTCGCTTCGCTCAGACAATTGTTCCCTACAGAAACCTGCCCCCACCCCACGGCTTGTTATCCATGGGGTGGCCTGCTCTGGAAGAAGCAAACCGGAATTGGCCTCGACCCACCTGACATGGAGTCCTTTTCTTGAGTTTTTCAGTGATTGTCCAGGCCGCTGGCGGCCTCGCCCTGTTCCTGCTGGCCATGGGCATGATGACCGATGGCCTGAAAACCTTTGCCGGTGCCGGGCTCAAACGCCTGCTGGAGCGATGGACAGACCGACCGCTGCGGGGGCTGGCCACGGGTATCCTGATTACCGGCCTGGTTCAGTCATCCAGTGCGGTGACGGTAGCTACCATCGGCTTCGTCAACGCCGGGATGCTGACCCTGTCCCAGGCGATTGCCGTGGTGTTCGGGGCTAACGTGGGTACTACGGTGACCAGCTGGCTGGTAGCGCTGGTGGGCAGTGGGTTCAAGGTCAGTGCCCTGGCGCTGCCTATCCTGACCGTGGGTGTCATTCTCCGTATTGCCGGCTCCGGTAGCCGCTGGGCTTCGCTTGGTGAAGCGTTGGCTGGTTTCGGGCTGTTCTTCCTGGGACTGGACCTGCTTAAGGATTCCCTGGGGGGCTTTGCCACGGGTTTCAGTTCCACCGTTGAAGGCGGTGCAGGTGCCCATTGGGCCATGTACCTGGGTATCGGCTTTGTGATCACCCTGCTTACCCAGTCTTCGTCGGCGACCCTGGCCATTGTGTTGACGGCGGCCGGTACCGGCGTGATCAGCCTGGAAGCCGGCGCTGCCGGCGTGATTGGTGCCAGCCTGGGTACCACCTCAACCGCGGCGGTGGCGGTGCTCAACGCGACCGCGAATGCTCGCCGCCTGGCCACGAGCCATATCCTGTTTAATGTTGTTGCCGGTGTTATCGCCCTGGCGGTTATGCCCCTTGTCCTGGCCCTTGCGGGCCTGCTGGCGGACTGGCTGGACCTGGAAGGCAGCCCGGCCATTCTGCTGGCGGCCTTCCATACCCTGTTCAAGCTCATCGGTATTGCCCTGCTCCTGCCCCTGGTGCCCTGGCTGGCCCGTCGGCTGGACCGGTTTTTTCGCAGTGCCGAGGAGGATCTGTCACGGCCCCGCTACCTTGACCGTACCGTCGCCTCGACCCCGGAGCTGGCGGTGGGTGCGTTGCAACAGGAGCTGGAGCGGATGGAAGAGCTGGTCACCGGCCTGGTCCACGCCGCCCTCACCCGGGAGGGTATGACGGTGGTGGCGGGTGCCCGCCAGACTTCGGCTATCCATAGCCTGTATAACGCCATTACCGGATTTGCCGCCAGGACCCGGGCAGAGAAAATGTCTCCAGAGCTGGTGGAACAACTGACCGTGGCGGTTCGCACCGCCCGTTACCTGTCGGAAGTGGCCGGACAGGCTGGCAGTGCCATCCGGCTGCGTGAACTACGTCGTGCGATGCCGGAACAGACGGTCAGGCTGCTGATGGACCGATATCTGGAAGCGCTCAACCAACTACTGACTTCGGAAGACCGCGACAGTGGAGCCGTCAGGGAAGCGGAAGCCCTTTACCAGAAGCTCAAGGTGTCCGTATTACGGGCCATCGTGAACGGTGAGGTGGACGAAGACCGGGGCCAGGCAGCGCTGGATGACCTGAGCGCCCTGCGACGGATGCTGGATCAGGGTATCAAGGCAAAGGCCATGCTGGCCGGCTCAGACTCAGGCGGTGAATCGCCCCAGGCCGAACCCTGAATCGGGATCAACTTTCCTGGGCGCGCCTTGCAGGCGTAAGGTCCAGGGTCCGGATCACCGGCAGTACCAGAACACTATAGACAATCATTACCAGGATGCTGTGACGAACATCGCCGGTCATGTCGGCTACGGCTCCGCCGATCATGGGCACAACGAAGGCAATGGTGTAACCCACCAGAAAGGTACCTGCCGACAGCCGACCGGTTTCTCCGGGGCGGGTCAGCAATGGTGGCAGGGCCACCAGCAGGATCAGCAGTATGCCTGCCACGAAGCTCATCACCGTGGCACTGGCAATGGCCCACCAGCCTTCCAGCACAATGGCGCCGATGGTGCCTACCACGCTGACCACCGCCATCACCCCGATCAGGTAGCGACGGCCAACCCATCGGCGTGCGGTTTTCAGCATCACCAGCGAGGCGAACACCTGGGCAATGTTGTAGAAGAACAGGGCCCGGGAGAGTTTGTCGAAGTGCCCGGTCTGCTCGAGCAGGTTGCCCATGTAGGCATTGAGCCCGAAGAACATGGATGCGGACAGACCCAGCAACACACCGATTTTCAGGGTCAGTGGGTTGGACCAGTCCGGCAACCAGGCGGCACGCTGTGCCGGGCGGGCCAGGTCCCGTTTCGGCAGGAACAGGCCGGCGGCTACCAGCAGGGCCGGAAGTGACCAGGCCAGCAGGGTCAGCCGCCAGCTGTTATCCATCAGGGGGACCAGGACCGGCAGGGTCACGCCAGCCCCTACGAATTCCCCCATCAGCATGCCGTTCATATAAATTGCCGTGCCCATGGCAACATGGTGGGGCTGCAGCCATCGGGGTAGCAGTGCCGGTAAAGCTGGCTGCATCATGGCAATGCCAAGTCCCATGACGGTGCTGGCGGCTAACACGGTGGCAATTTCGGGAGCCATGCCGCGGGCGGCGGAACCAAGCGCCATAATGACCATGGCCAGTACCAGGGTATTGCGGGGTCCGAGGCGGGATATGGCCAGGGAGCCAGGCATGGCGCCGATGGCGAGCATCAGGATGGGCAGGGTAGTGAGCGCCCCGGTCAGGGCCTGGTTCAGACCCAGGTCGGCACTGATAAACGGTGCCAGCGGCGGCGCCACCAGGATCGGGACCCGCAGGTAAAGACCCGCCAGCCAAAGCAAAACCGCCACCGGCAGCAGGCGCGCTGGCGGTGGCGGTGTGACAGCGGTCGGGTCAGCTGCCATATCAGACCGGATCAGTTATCGCTGGTGTCCGGCAAGTAGGCGCCGTCCTCGTCATGGACTTCCTGGCCGGTCACCGGCGGGTTGAAGGCGCAAATCAGGCGCATGTCCTCGGTGCCACCGTACAGGGTGTGCTTGTCGTGGTTGTCGAGGGCGTAGAGGGTACCGTCGGTGATCTCATGGACTTCACCCGTGGCCAGGTCCTTGATGCGACCATTACCGGCAACGCAGTAAACCGCTTCCAGGTGGTGCTTGTACCAGAAGGTATGCTCGGAGCCTGCCTTGATGATGGTTTCGTGGAAGGAGAATCCCATTCCATCCTTCTTGAGCAGAAGGCGGCGGCTGGTCCACTGCTTGTCACTGACTTCACGCTCGGTACCAATGATGTCCTGAACTCTAACGATTTTCATGGGCGTACCTCATGGTTGATTGGCCAGAATCGGGTGAAACAGCTTTATAGTATAAACATTAGACCTCTATGCATTTCAAGCGATGCTTTCCAGGCGCCAGTGGCTATACCCTTCCAGAGCACTGTGCAGGGCCACTTCAAGTTCCTGCTGTTCACCGTGGCTGAGCTTGCGGTTCTTGCGTAGCCGGGTGAGGGCCTGCTGGATAGCCTTGCGGGTTTCGCTATGGAGGTTCTCCAGCCAGTGGCTTTCTGACGGCGGTAACTCCAGCGGCTCACGACCGGCATGGTTCCGCTGGCTGATATGCCACCAGTGATCTACGGCCCTTCCCAGAACAATATAGCCGAACTGGAGGTCCTGCACCGGGCCAAAGGTGGCAGTTTGCAGGTCACCTGCGCCCTTGAGAGAGCCCAGACTGAGTGCTCGTATAGCGAGTCGGTCGCCATAGAAGTAGCTGCCCGCCGCCCCCAGCAAACCTCCGATGAGGGCGCCTGCGCCAAGGGAGTGCCCCAGGGTCAGGGCGTCGATACCGACACCCCCGACCGCCCCGGCGCCAAAACCGGCGGTGGCCAGGTAGGCCTTGCTGACGGCCCAGACCTGCCGGGTTTCCTCGCTGAACAGGTCGTGGTCATGGTGCCAGCTCAGGGCAGCTTCCTGGCGGGCGATTTGGTGATGCTGGTAGAGCGTCTCGACGTCCCTCCGTAACGTCTCCTCCCGTTCCCGCTGGTACTGGTACCAGCGTTCCCGCAGGCGCGCTTCCAGGGCCTGCCGGCTATCGCTGCCTGCAGTGTCCAGGGTTTTCGGCAGTGTGCGGGATTCCTGGTGGGTCATCATCTCGGCCAGTGCCGCGGCAATCAGATGGGCGGATCGCCATTGCCGGTCTTCCCGTTGCCGGGTCAGGAAGCCCACGGCGTCTTCCAGCGGCTGCTCCCAGTCCGGGCGCAGCTGGCCAAATGCCTTCAGCAGACCCAGGTGCTGCTCAAACGGGGCGCGAACCGCATCGAAATTGCGGACAATCTGGAAGAACTGCCCCAGTGCGGATTGCCAGCTGGCGGTGTGATCGTCCGGGCCGATGCGGTTGATGAGCGCCAGGCTGGGTTGACCTGTCCAGCGCAATATCGTCATTTCCGCTTCCTGTTCCGCGGTATAAGGCACCGAGCCGTCCACTACGTAAATGATCCCGGCGCCCTCGATGATCGGCGCCAGCAGTTCACATTCGTCCCGGAAGCGCGGGTTGTCCCGGTGCTGGTGAACAAAGGCGGCTACGGTATCCGGGCGGTCCGAGGCGGACAGACTGTGGGCTTCCAGCCACTCCAGTACCCGCCGGGGACGTTGGAAACCGGGGGTGTCCACCAGCGTGTAGAGCGTGCGGCCGTCCACCCGCAGGGGGTAGGTCTGGCTCTCCCGGGTTGTACCCGGTTCCAGGGCAATGGCGATGCTGTCGTTCTGGGAAAGGGTGGCTACGACACTGGACTTGCCCCGGTTGGGGTGGCCCACAACAGCGAATACCGGCGCCTCCTCACTGGACACCATGGGCGGCCTCCTGTGTTTCAGCCGCGGCTACACGGACCCCCTGCCCGACTCGCTCGGCGAACCGTAGCCACTGACCCAGCTTCTGTTCATCCGGTCGCTGGCCCGGTTCTGTAGCGACTGGAAGCAGGGTGATGGTGACACCGGGTAGCTGTTCGCTGGCGTCTTCCAAAAAATCCGCCAGTTCTGCAGTGGGTGGTTCCCAGCTGCGGGTCACCACCACCAGTTGGCGGCGACCTTCAGTGATTTGATGAGCCAGGTTCGCCAGCGTGTCCCGGTCCGCCTGCAGGCTCTGGGCGCCGCCAGCCCTGGGCAGGGGCTTGTCGACTCCCGGCAGCAGGGCGTCGGCCGTTGCTCCTGCCCAGCTGACCGCCAGTGGAGAGTGGGGAACCGTCACTGTGGCCGAATGGTGATCTTCGGGAAGCTTTCCACTGTCGCGGGTGTCGGCGCCAGTATCGACGGCGGGCGTTTCCATACGCCATAGTAGAGCCTGGTACCCCGGGTGTCGCGTCAGGGCGCGGCGACCCTTGCGACGCAGGTCCACGGTGGCAACGGCCAGGAGGATGGCGCGGGGCAGGATGATCCAGGCCAGCCAGGTCATGGCCACAAAGGGCCACCACGCGCCCCAGCGGGCCGACGCTGTGTCCACCCCGCTTCCTTCCAGCCGGAAGAACCGGGTATCTTCCACCAGGTCCAGCGAGGGGCTGGCCACCGGCAGCCAGCCTGACCAGGGCAAGGCCACCCAGCTGACTACCCGGTGCCATGCCTCAGCGGATGTGTCCAGGGTGGTGCTCCAGCCAAAGGCAAGGTCCTGGAACACCACCGAAAGCAGCAGGGTGATCAGGGCAGTGGCCCCGAAAACAAGTCCGGCTGTCTGGGCGGTCCTGGTCATCATCGGGCCCAGCAGGGGCGACAGTGCTGGCGAGGGCTGTTGCTTCTGTAAGCGTTGCTGCAGGCTGTGTATCAACGGCGCCCAGGGCTGCCATCCGGCCAGGCCCTGGACGGCGGTGTACAGGGCAAGCATCAGCTGCAGCAGGACAAAGCCCAGAATGACTGTGACATTGATCTGCTGGCCGCCGTCATAGAACAGCAGGCCGGACATGGTAATGACACCCAGCAGGGCTCCTGCGGCAATGAAGCCGTTGGAAAAGCGCCGCCAGAAGCGGATTTCCGGAAAGTCGTACCGGTCAGCACCGTGGCTGCCAATGGCGTGAAGCTGGGCCAGCCACCGGGAAATGTCGGGCGCCTGTCCCTCACTGCTATCCAGTGCGTAACGACGATCCCGGCGGTGAAGAAAGACCGGCGACTGCTGCTGGTCGCGCTGGTACTGACGATCAAAGGCCAGCAGGGTCTCAAGGTGGCCGGGCATGGAGTATCCTTGTATGAATGACACCGAACAGGCTTGGAGTCCGTACGATTTTTGCCGTGCAGACTCCTGGGAGAGTGTAACCGATGCCCCACCATTTGATGAATCTGCGCCATGTGCCCGATGACGAGGCCGATGAAATCCGCGCCCTGTTCGAGGAGCACGAGGTGAACTACTACGAAACGCCGCCCTCGTTCTGGGGCATCAGTATGGGCGGCTTCTGGGTGCATGATGAGGCAGAGGCAGAGCGTGCGAAGGAATTGCTCAAGGCCTACCAATCCAGGCGTCTGAGCACCCAGCGTCAGGCCTGGGAAGACGCCGTGCAGGAAGGCAGGGGTACGGGGGTGTGGCACCAGTTCCTGCGCAAGCCCGTGACCGTCATTGCCGCACTGCTGGCGTTGCTGTTCATTCTGGGTATCTCGCTGGCCCCGTTTCTCCGGCTGGGATGACGGTAGGCGTGAGATCACTGCAGGTCACGGAGCTGGGTCGGATACCGGTGTTCCTGGGCAAAGCGTTAAGTAGAAACAACAAGAGAAAGGTATGTCATCAGAAGCCTATGAGCCCGGCCGTATACAAGGGCTGACCCGGGAAATGATCGACGCGCTAATGGCGATGTTCGAGAAGGCCAGTGCCGGTGCCATTGCTGTTGATCGGGAATCCCGGATTACCTGGATCAACGACAGTTACTGCCAGCTGCTCGGCAAACGTCAGAGCGACATTATCGGGCAACCGGTCCGGCGCATCATCCCCCACAGTCGTATGCCGGAAGTGGTGGAAAGCGGCGACCCCCTGTTGCTGGACATCATGGAGCATGAGGGACAGCAACTGGTGGTCACGCGCCTGCCCTGGTACGACGGGCAGGGAGACGCCAACGGCGCTATCGCGTGCGTTCTCTATGATGACCTGCAACCGCTGACGCCACTGGTTGCCCGCTATCGCCGGTTGCACCAGGACCTGCAGGCCGCGCGCAAGGCTTTGGCCAGGCGCTTGCGAAGTGCCCGGTACAGCCTGTCTGACTTTGTTGGTGCGACACCGCAGGCACTGGAGGTCAAGCGCAAGGCACGGCTGGCGGCGGGGCGGGACATGCCTGTGCTTATCCGGGGAGAAACCGGCACCGGTAAGGAGGTGTTGGCCCAGGCTATCCATGCCGCGTCGCGCCGAGCAGAAAACCCCTTTGTTGCCGTCAACGTGGCCGCCGTGCCGGAAACCCTGCTGGAAGCGGAGTTCTTTGGTGTGGCCCCCGGGGCGTTCACCGGTGCGAGCAAGTATCGTGACGGCCGGTTTCAGCTGGCCCACAGTGGTACCCTGTTTCTCGATGAAGTCGGTGACATGCCGTTGCCGATGCAGGCAAAGCTTCTGCGAGCCCTGCAGGAAGGTGAGGTGGAGCCACTGGGCTCGGGCCAGGTTCAGTCGGTGGATGTTCGGGTCATTGCCGCGACCAGCCGTGACCTGCCGGCCATGATTGCCGCGGGACAGTTCAGATCCGATCTTTACTATCGTCTGAATGTGCTGGAGATACTTGTGCCGCCACTGCGCGAACGGCCTGCTGACCTCGGCATATTGTGTGAGGGGCTGTTGGCAGAACTTGCCGGCGGAGCTGGCCCGGAAGCGGGCATTACCCGTGAGGCGCTGGAACTGCTGGGGCGCCACAGCTGGCCAGGTAATGTACGTGAGCTTCGTAATGTCCTGGAGAGGGCACTGACGCTGGCGGAGGATGCTTCAGTGTTGGATGTGCGGGCACTGGCCCAGGCGTTGCCGCGGCTGGGGACGGCCGAAACCGGCCGGAACCCTGGTGTGGGGCCTGGGGACGCGGCTGCGTTGCCTGTGAGGCCTCTCGCCGACGTGTTAGCCAGGGCTGAAGCCGATGCCATTACTGCTGCACTGGATGCAACGGGTGGTAACCGGACGCGCGCGGCAAGGTTGTTGGGTGTGTCCCGCTCGGCCCTTTATGAGAGGCTTGGCAGAATGTCCTGCAAACCGGACACTTGTCCTGGAAGCCGGACACCGGATTGACGATTTGTCCAGGAAACAGGACATACCATTCGCCATGAATTCAGAGTTTTAACATTAACTCATTGATATAAAATAAAAATAATAACCGGCACAGATGCTGCTACACCCGGGTCCCGACTACCAACAATGCAACAACAAGGGGTATCCGCTATGCGACTCAAGAACAGAACGGCCCTCATCACCGGCGCTGGCCGGGGCATTGGCCGCGCCATTGCCGAACACTACGCCCGGGAAGGCGCCCGGGTTGCCATTGCCGACCTGGACCTGCAAACCGCCACTGAAGCGGCTGACGCCATCCGGGCGGCCGGTGGCGAAGCGATTGCCCTGGCCATGGATGTAACCGACGAGCAGGCCGTGGATGACGGCTTCAAGGCGGTGGCTGACCAGTGGGGCGGCGTCGATATCGCCCTGGCCAATGCCGGCATCCAGCATATCGATCCCATCCACAAGCTGGCCTACGCTGACTGGCAGAAGGTCATCGATGTCCACCTTCACGGTGCCTTCCTCGTAACCCGGGCTGCGCTGCGACAGATGTACGCCGGCAAGGGCGGCGCCATGCTATACATGGGGTCGGTGCACTCGGTAGAGGCCTCGCCCCTCAAATCTCCCTATGTCGCCGCCAAGCATGGCTTGCTGGGACTTTGCAGGGCCGTGGCAAAAGAGGGCGCCGAACACAAGGTTCGCAGCAATATCATCTGCCCGGGCTTCGTGCGTACGCCGCTTGTGGAAAAACAAATCCCGGAACAGGCGAAGGAGCTGGCTATCTCCGAAGAGGAGGTTATCCGCAACGTCATGCTCAAGAACACGGTGGATGGCGAGTTCACCACCGTTGAAGATGTGGCGGAACTGGCTGTGCACCTGGCTGCCTTTCCCTCCTCTGCCCTGACTGGCCAGTCCATCGTGGTCAGTCACGGCTGGCACATGCAGTAAACAGGAGATTCGGATGAGTACAACAGAGCAATCCCCCGTCGTCTGGACTCCATCGCCGGAGACCCGGGAGCAGTCGCGCATGGGCCGCTTCAAGGCCTCCCTGGAACAGCAGGGCTATGGCCCGTTTACCGATTATCACGCCTTGCATCAGTGGTCCATCGAGCACCTCGACGTCTTCTGGCAGCAGGTCTGGGATTTCTGCGGACTGGTCTGCGATACGCCTGCCGACACGGTGCTGGGGAGTCGTGAAATGCCGGGTGCCCAGTGGTTCCCGGGCATGAAACTGAACTTTGCCGCCAACCTGCTGCGCATGGCGGAAGGCGACCATGCCGACAGCGAAGCGGTTGTCGCCCATTGCGAGACGCGCCCGGTCCTGCGCCGCAGCTACCGCCGCCTGAAAGCCGATGTGGGGGCCCTGGAGGCCTTCCTGCGGAGTAAGGGGGTGCAACAGGGCGACCGGGTCGCGGGTATCGTCACCAACGGCTACGAGGCTATTGTCGGCATGTTGGCCGCTACCAGCATGGGGGCCATCTGGAGCTCGGCCTCACCGGACTTTGGTGTGGGCGCCATCAATGACCGTTTTGGCCAGATTGAGCCGGCGGCGTTGATTACCGTCAACGGTTACGGATACGGCGGCAAGGTTTTCCGTCGCCAAGACGAATTCGCGGAACTGGTAGCACAGCTGCCATCCCTGAAATGCGTGGTCAGCATCCCACAGCTGCCCGATGGTGAGCCCCTGGCCGGCGACAAGGTCACCACCTGGGACGATGCGTTGGCCGCTGGCGGGGGCGAAGCCCCGTCCTTTGTGCCGTTGCCACCGGACCATCCGGTTTACATCCTCTATTCCTCGGGCACTACCGGCAAGCCCAAGTGCATCGTCCACGGCAGTGCGGGCATCCTGGTGAACCACGCCAAGGAATTAATGCTGCACGGGGACGTAGGCCCGGAAGACCGTTTTCTGTACTTCACTACTTGCGGCTGGATGATGTGGAACTGGCAGGTTTCGGCGCTGATGACCGGCGCTGCCGTGGTAACGGTTGACGGCTCCCCGGGCTATCCGGATATCAGCATGCTGTGGGAGGTGGTTGCCAGCGAACGTATAACCCACTTCGGCACCAGCGCGAAGTTCCTGGCCGGTTGCCGCAAGGCGGAAATCCAACCCGCCAGGGACCTGGACCAGAGCCACCTGCGGGTGATTTTCTCCACCGGCTCGCCGCTGCTGCCCGAGGACTATGACTGGGTCTACAGTGACGGAGCTCCGTCGGTTCTGCTTGGCTCCATTGCCGGTGGTACCGATATCTGCGGATGTTTCGTCGGCGCCTGTCCATTGTTGCCAGTCCGTCGTGGCGAGATCCAGTGCCGCTTCCTGGGGGTAGATGCGGTGGCGTACGGCGATGACGGCAAGCCGGTGAGCGAAGGGCGGGGCGAGCTGGTCTGCCGCCAGCCTCTGCCTTCCATGCCCGTGCGATTCTGGAATGATCCGGCGGGTGAGCGCTATCGCAGCGCCTACTTCGATACCTTCCCGGGCGTATGGGCCCATGGCGACTTTATCGAATTCACCGAGCATGGTGGTGCGATCATCTACGGCCGCTCCGACGCTACCCTGAATCCCGGTGGGGTCCGTATCGGTACCGCGGAAATCTATCGACAGGTAGAAACCATCGCCGAGGTTGCCGACAGCCTGGTGGTGGGCCGGCAGGTGGAGGGTGACGTGGAGATCGTGCTGCTGCTCGTGCCGGCGCCCGGGCATCAGCTCACAGGGGAGCTCACCAAGACCCTGCGACAGCGTATCCGGGAGGGGGCCAGCCCGCGCCACGTGCCGAAGCATATCCTCGCCGTTTCGGATATCCCTTACACTCGCAGTGGCAAGAAAGTGGAGCTGGCGGTGGCCCGGTTACTCAACGGCTCGGCCCGCTCGGATAACCGGGATGCGCTGGCCAACCCGGAAGCCCTCGACAGCATCCGCGAAACGCTGGCCGAGGCGGGGCTGCTGGCGCCAGGTCAGTAACGGGGATAGCGTAACCGACCGTCATACTGTTGTCAGGAACGGCCTGCAAGCTGGCTTGTGGGTCGTTTTCAGTGCGGTCTGTCAACCGGCGGGCGCTGCGACTTTAGACTAAAATCGTAACCTGAGTGACCTAAAAACTGGTATATTGTCTAGCTCCAATAAAAAGTTCGTAATCAGTGTCTGCGTATGGAGGCTCTGACCTATCTGATGCCCCGTGCAACAGAGCTTCCTGAATCCGGAGTCCACAAGACGCCGGTATCAGCCCTGACCGTCCTGAACTGACAACCAACCTTGAGGACGCACATGACAGAATCAAACCCTAAGATTGTCTACACACTGACCGACGAAGCTCCGGCACTGGCGACCCGCTCTCTTCTGCCTATTCTTCAGACGTTCACTACGCCGGCGGGTATTACCTTCGAGACCAGCGATATTTCCCTGGCCGCCCGTATCCTGGCTACGTTCCCCGACTACCTTGAAGAAGGCCAGCGTGTTCCCGACGCCCTTGCTGAACTGGGCGAGTACACCAAGGATCCGGAAGCCAACATCATCAAGCTGCCGAACATCAGCGCGTCCATTCCCCAGCTTCGTGCCGCGATCAAGGAACTGAACGATCAGGGCTACAAGGTTCCTGAGTACAAGGAACACCCGGAAAACGACGAAGAGAAGGATATCCAGGCCCGTTATTCCAAGGTACTGGGCAGCGCGGTAAACCCGGTGCTGCGTGAAGGCAACTCGGATCGTCGCGCCCCGGCCGCGGTCAAGGCCTTCGCCCGCAAATACCCTCACACCATGGGGGAGTGGAGCCCGGCCTCACGCACCCACGTAGCCCATATGCGTGGTGGTGATTTCTACTCCAGCGAGCAGTCTGTGACCCTGGACAAGGCCACCAATGCCCGCATCGTGTTCGAAAGCACCAAGGGCGAGCAGACCGTGCTGAAGTCTGACCTGCCCCTGCTGGAAGGTGAAGTGCTCGACGGCATGTTCATGAGCAAGAAGAAGCTGGTGAAGTTCTTCGAAGATGCCATCGAAGACTGCGAAAAGACCGGCGTGATGTTCTCCCTGCACGTCAAGGCCACCATGATGAAGATCTCCCACCCGATCGTGTTCGGGCATGCGGTAAAGGTCTTCTACAAGGAGTTGTTCGACAAGTACGGCGACCTGTTCCAGGAAATCGGCGTTAACCCGAACAACGGCCTGTCGTCCGTGGTCGAGAAGATCAAGCAGTTGCCGGAGTCCAAGCAGGAGCAGATTCAGGAAGACCTGCACAAGACCTACGAGCACCGCCCGGAAATCGCCATGGTGGATTCCGTCAAGGGCATCACCAACCTGCATGTGCCCAGTGACGTGATCGTCGACGCTTCCATGCCGGCGATGATCCGTAACTCCGGCAAGATGTGGGCCCGTGACGGCAAGCTGAAGGACACCAAGGCCGTCATGCCCGAGTCCACCTACGCCACCATCTACCAGGAAGTGATCAACTTCTGCAAGACCCACGGCGCCTTCGATCCCACCACCATGGGTACCGTACCCAACGTGGGTCTGATGGCCCAGAAGGCCGAGGAATACGGTTCCCACGACAAGACCTTCGAAATTCCCGAAGACGGTATTGTCCGCGTCGTTACCGAAGACGGCACCGTACTCACCGAACACAAGGTGGAGCAGGGTGATATCTGGCGCGCCTGCCAGACCAAGGACCTGCCGATTCGCGACTGGGTCAAGCTGGCGGTCAATCGTTCACGCTCCGGCGGTATGCCGGCGGTGTTCTGGCTGGATGACGAGCGTCCCCACGACGCCCAGTTGATCAAGAAGGTGGAAACCTACCTGAAGGAGCACGACACCGAGGGGCTGGACATCCGCATCATGCCGCCGGTAATGGCTATCCGTCACACCATGGAGCGCCTGATCCGTGGCAAGGACACTATCTCTGTAACCGGTAACGTACTGCGCGACTACCTGACTGACCTGTTCCCGATCCTGGAACTGGGCACCAGCGCCAAGATGTTGTCCATCGTACCGCTGCTCAACGGTGGTGGCCTGTACGAAACCGGTGCCGGCGGCTCTGCACCCAAGCACGTACAGCAGCTGCTCGAAGAGAACCACCTCCGCTGGGATTCCCTGGGTGAATTCCTTGCCATTGCGGTTTCCCTGGAAGAGCTCGGTGAAAAGCAGAGCAACGACCGTGCCCGCCTGATGGGCGAAGCGCTGGACAAGGCCACTGGCCGTCTGCTGGAGAATAACCAGTCGCCATCACGGGTGACCGGTGAGCTGGACAACCGGGGCAGTCACTTCCACCTGGCCCGTTACTGGGCGGAAGAGCTGGCCAACCAGGACAAGGACAAGGACCTGAAAGCGTTCTTCGAGAAACTGTCGAAGAAGCTGGAAGAGAACAAGGACCAGATCCTGGAAGAAATGAGCGTGATCCAGGGCCATCCGGCGGATATCGGTGGTTACTACCACCCGCCCGCAGAGAAGGTATGCAAGGTCATGCAGCCCAGCGAGACCCTCAATGCGATCCTTGAGGAAGCCCGCCAGGAAGGCGCCAGCAAGTAATACACTGGCAGGCTGAAAAGAACCCGGGGAGCGGCGACGTTCTCCGGGTTTTTTATTGCCACGGCCCTTCGACAGGCTCAGGGTGAGCGGGAAAGAGGGTGAGCGGGAAAGAGGGTGAGAGGGAGAACGCGAAAGGAAAAGATGAAAGGATTGTTTTAGCCACGAAATCCACGAAAGAACACGAAATATACTAATGGGTACAAAAGTAAGCGAACATCATTTATAATGTAGCGGTCGTTTGCCAAGCTTATCGGATATCTACACACATGCGCCACGATGACGGTCGTAAACTTGATCACAAAACATTAGAAGCCATTCGCGTTCGCGCCGTTCAACGAGTCATGGATGGCGAGAGCCCGGAAGTCGTCATCAAAGCGCTTGGCATGAGCCGGGCACGAATTTACGAATGGCT
>NZ_FOHZ01000062.1 GCF_900111555.1 Marinobacter segnicrescens | reverse complement strand
ATTGTGCGCCAGGCATGGCGCGTAGCGCCTTGACGGCGCTGTTCCGGTGCAGGTGGTGCTGGCCGGATGACTTGGGGGTGCAAGTCCCCTGTGGGCCCGGCAAGGGGAACCACTAGCCGGACGGCAAGGGTGTCCACTGCGAGGTGGAATCTGAAGGAAGCCGCAGGCAAAGCACTGGCCTGACGAACAGGAATCGCATATGAGGCGGTCACACCGGGTAAGGCGTCAATTATCGTCAAAGCCCAGTACTTGCACGGAAGGTGTGGACGTACATGCGGCGGGCATAAGTGTGAAGGTCACGCGTCTTACCCTGGGAAGTCTGGTTTCCTGCCACTGTGCTACTCACCTCGCGAGGGGTGGGGATGGGGAGCCAGAACTCAGCCGAGGTCATAGTAGGTGCGTCACCGCGTACTGAAGGACCGAACATGGTTGGCCGCTAGTAGACGATGAGTTCTCGTGTTGTGCTAAAGAAGACAGAAGGGACCCGGATGGGTCAGGGCATTCAGGAAGGGGCCGGGCGGAACCCGGCAGGTACTGAAGTCCGTGTCGAGGCCGATGCGGTGACTCACCCGTGGACGAACGCGGAGCCGAACGCGTTGATGGAGCGGGTGCTTGAGCGCCCGAACCTGATGCGTGCGTATCAGCGGGTGATATCCAACAAGGGTGCCGCTGGTATCGATCAGATGCCGGTCACAGCTCTGAAGGGCCACCTGCAACAGCACTGGCCAACGCTGCGCGAGCGGCTGTTGGCCGGAGACTACCATCCTCAGCCGGTACGCCGGGTCAGTATCCCCAAGCCGCAAGGCGGCGAACGGATACTGGGCATCCCGACGGTTCAGGATCGCTTGATCCAACAAGCGCTTCACCAGGTGCTGAGCCCGATGCTGGAGCCGACCTTCTCGGATCACAGCTACGGGTTCCGCCCCGGCCGAAGTGCCCAGCAGGCGATCAAGGCGATGCAACAGCACATCAACGACGGCCACCGCTGGGTGGTCGATCTGGATCTGGCCCAGTTCTTTGACCGGGTCAACCACGATGTGCTGATGGGCCTGCTGGCCCGTCGCATCACCGACCGGCGGGTCCTTGCCCTGACCAGACGTTACCTGCAAGCCGGTATGCTTGAAGGTGGACTGGTCAGCCCGAGACGGGAAGGCGCACCGCAAGGTGGCCCCCTGTCCCCCTTGCTCTCCAATGTGCTCCTGACCGAGCTGGACCGGGAACTGGAGCGCCGGGGCCACCGGTTCTGCCGATACGCGGACGACTGCAATATCTACGTTCGTAGCCGCCGATCCGGTGAACGGGTCATGGCCAGTGTCACCCACTTCCTGGAAAGGCACCTGCGACTGAAAGTGAACCCAGCCAAGAGTGCTGTGGATCGCCCCTGGCGTCGGACCTTCCTGGGGTACAGCGTGACCTGGCACAAACAGGTCCGGCTGAGGATTGCACCGAAAAGCCTGAAGGCTGTTATGGCCAAGCTGCGGCCACTGCTCAAGCGATCTCGCGGACAGTCGCTGACGACGACTATCCAGAATCTGAACCCGGTACTAAGAGGCTGGGCGAACTACTACCGCCTGACCGCTTCGAAACGTCCGGTGGAAGCGCTGGATGGCTGGATACGGCGACGCCTGCGACTGATCCTGTGGCAGCAATGGAAACGGGCCCGTACGAGAGCTCGCAATCTGATGCGCCTGGGCCTGACTGAGCCGAGAGCCTGGAAGAGTGCAACGAACGGGCGCGGCCCCTGGTGGAACAGCGGCGCATCCCATATGCACGCCGCCCTCCCCAAAAAGGTGTTCGACCGTCTGTCTCTGGTAAGCTTGTTGGATACGATGAACCGGCTCCAGAGCCAACCATGAACCGCCGTGGTACGGAACCGTATGCCCGGTGGTGTGAGAGGACGGGGGAGGTAACTCCCCCTCCTACTCGAT
>NZ_FOHZ01000080.1 GCF_900111555.1 Marinobacter segnicrescens | reverse complement strand
CTGTATTGCTTGCGTTTCTTGCTCATGATTCTCCTCCTTGTGGAGATGATGAATCAGAGCTTAGGCACCTGTCCAAATTTCGGGGTCCACTTCACAGGTCAGAGGTTTGGATCTATCCTGCTTGTCATTGCCTGAAACATAGGTTCTACATCATGAAGTTTCTGAGCATCGGGGTTTTCGCCGCCATCGTTGCTTTCCGGATTTGGCGCAGTTAACAAAAGGACTGGGATAACCAGGACAGATCTATTTTCCGCGGTCGTTTTCCGTAGATACGCAGCTGGGTACTGCTGCAAAGTTGTCCGGGCTTCCTCGTGCAGAGGATTCTGAAGAGTTGGCCCATGGCCATGCCCACGGGCCGGGCGGGCATCATTGAGGGCATCTGTTCACGCACAGGCATCGATAAAAGGCTCAAGCATGCAAATCGGCGTCATCGCAGACACCCACAGCAAAATGCGTCCCGAAGCCCTGGACGCATTGCAAGGCTCAGACCTGATCCTGCACGCCGGTGACGTCGGTCGGGACGAGGTGCTGGACGCGCTGGAGGCCATTGCGCCGGTGGTGGCGATTCGCGGCAATATCGACAACACCGGCCGCGCGGCGGATCTTCCTGATGTGCGGGATCTGGAAGTCCTCGGCCACGCGCTTTACATGCTCCACGATGTCAAAACCCTCGACATTGAACCGCAAGGTCGCTACCGGGTGGTGATTGCCGGCCATTCCCACAAACCTCGCAATGAGTGGGTCGGTGACGTGCTTTACTTCAATCCGGGTGGTTCAGGGCCGCGGCGTTTTACGCTGCCCATTACCGTAGGTCGGCTAGACGTGAGTGAAGATTGTATATCCGGCGAAATCATCGAACTGCCGGTTTGAGGCGTTTCGGGCTGGCCCCCATACCCTCAGGCAAAATCATACTCCCCACCCTTCTCAAGCCCCCGCTGATAAGCCGGCCGGGCATGCACCCGTTCCACCCAGGCCGTGATGTTGGGCCGGTTGTTGCCGACGATGCCCCGGGCGACGGAGGCTTCCAGGGGGAAGCTCATCTGGAAATCCGCCGCGCTGAGGTTGTCACCAAAAACCGGGACAGATCTATTTTTT
>NZ_FOHZ01000004.1:9341-241737 GCF_900111555.1 Marinobacter segnicrescens | reverse complement strand
GAACTCTGGGCTATATTTTCTGCGTCTGGACATGAACACTCCTTTGGCACATTGTGCCTCTTTTTAGGAATGTCCGCAGTAACGGGGTAGAACCCTATCTTTTACCTAGTCATGCAAACATGAAGCACCCCGACAGGCTTGAATCATTTACTATTCAAGCTCCGGAACACTGGTAAAACTGATCATCAACCGTCGACTCAGTGAAGATTATGGGATCCCCGCGATGAAACATAAGGAACAGCACAAAACCCACCGGACAGGTTGGCTCCGAGCCGCCGTACTCGGTGCAAATGACGGCATTGTCTCCACCGCGAGCCTTGTTCTTGGCGTTGCTGCCACGGGCGCCAGCGCCGAAAACATCCTGGTTGCCGGTGTCGCGGGGCTCGTCGCCGGTGCCATGTCCATGGCCGCCGGAGAGTATGTCTCGGTCAGCTCTCAGGCCGACACCGAACGCGCTGATTTAAGGCGAGAACAAACGGAGTTGGAGAACAACCCGGAGTCTGAACAGGCAGAATTGACGGCGATATACATCAAGCGCGGGCTGGATGCGGAGCTGGCCTCTACGGTTGCCAGTCAGTTGATGGAACATAATGCGCTTGGCGCACATGCACGGGACGAGTTGGGCATATCTGAGGCCCTGGCTGCACGCCCTGTGCATGCAGCTTTGGCATCAGCTGGCACCTTTGCCGTGGGCGCCGCCCTGCCCTTGCTGATGGTTCTGATCGTTCCGGCGTCTCTGGTTATGTCGGCGGTCTCAGTCAGTTCACTAATATTTCTGGCGTTACTGGGTTCGTTATCAGCGAAGGCGGGCGGTGCCCCGGCATTTCTGGCCGCCCGACGCGTCACCTTCTGGGGCGCATTGGCCATGGCGCTCACAGCTGGAGTAGGGACGCTCTTCGGGGTAGTTGCTGGTTGAAGAGGAAGGGGCCCTTCAGTAAACATCTTCCAGATATCGACCATCCGCTCTGAGCGCTTCCACATCGGTTGCCAGCGGCTTCAGAATCTCATCAATGACCTGCTTTACCCCTGCGGCCATATCCTTGCCACCGCATACCAGAATCTGGGCACCGGCGTTCACCATCTGGCGCACCGCCGATTCATCCTGTTTTAGCTTATCCTGAACATAAGCCCGTTCGTCCGACCGGGAAAATACCGTATTCAGCGCCGTCAGCCGATGGTCATCCAGATAACGACCCAGTTCCGGCTGGTAGAGAAAATCCGATTGCGAACTACGCCCGCCCCAATACAGGTACATGGGATTGCGACTGGCATTCTTCCTGATAAAACCGGCCAGTGGCCCAATCCCGGCACCGGCGCCAATCAATATCACCGGGTTGCTACCGGTTGCCGGTCGGAAGCCCGGGTTATGGCGAATGAAGCTACTGATTCGATTGCCTGGCTTCAACTCATACAAATAGCCGGAGCAAAGCCCTCGAGGCTGCTTGCGCACGCATATCTCCACAACACCGTCTGTGGCAGAGGAAGCCAATGAGTAAAACCGCGGAGCCTGCCCGTTCGGGGGCACAACGCCGAGCAGGTCACCGGCTTCAAATGAAGGTGTCTTACGGTTGCCGGGCACATACCTTCTCCATCCGCCCTGCTCAACCACTTTGAAACGCAGGATGCTGGTAGGCGCCTCCACAGAGAGGCCATAATCCGCCCGTTCTACTAATTCCAACTCTACCGAGGCTGGCGGCAACGGGTTGTAATCCAGCCCAAGCGATGTCCCGATAGTCTGACCGATTTTGTCTCCCCATTTGCTGAATTGTGAAGTGGAGCACCGATCAATCCGCTCAATGCTGTGCAGACGCTTCAGCCCTTTACCAGCGAGCGCCTTATCCACATCTACCGCAAATTTGCAGAAGTTGGGAAACTGGCGGTCACCAAAGCCCAGTACCGCGAAAGTCAGGGCTTTGCCGGGGCGGAAATTATCAAGCCTGGCCATAAAGCGCCGGGCCGAGGCGGGTGCATCGCCATCACCGTAAGTGGAGGTCAGCACGAAAAGCCTGGAGGCCTGTGGATAATGCTCAGCCAGGGCATTCATCTCACTACAATGCACCTTGAATCCCACCTTGCCCAGACTGGCATGCAGTTCCCGGGCAAAGCCCCAGGTGGTGTTCCCTTCAGAGCCTACCAGGATAACTGTATCCGCCCGGGCGGCACCGATATTGTCAGGCAACTTCCCTGACGAGCGGCGGCGTTGCCACCAGATGGTTATTCCGGTCACCGAAAGTACCGGCACGATCAGTGCGGCAGCCCCGAGAATCAGGCCCAGCCACCATAACCCCTCGCCAGTGTGCAAACTCACAATCCACTGCTGCACCACGCTGCCCTTAGCTAGTGGCTGGTACTGCAGCAACTCGCCCGTAGCCTGATCCACAAAACCAGAGCCGCCTGAAGTTGTCAGGGAATAAACATCCTGTGGGTCACCGGGATAGGGAAACACCAGTTCACGAAGTCCGCCAAGATCAACATTACCGAGCGCTTTCAAACTACCCACCGGGGCAGGTTGTCCGCCCGAGACCTCAGCCGGAAACCTCGGCCCGATTTCGGGCGCTTCCGGCAGCAAACCAAAGCGCTGAGCCGACATAAAGGTGCCGGTCAGAGCCGATAACAACAAGCCCAGTACGGCAAACCGGGCTAGCTCGGCATGAATTCGTTTACTGCCAGAGCCGGAAAGCGGCCTTAACAAATTCGCCCAGCCACCGGTACGTCGGGCCAGCAAAAACATTCCTGAAATACACAGAATAAGCATAAAAACAGCGAGTACTCCGGCCATCGCCCTTCCAGCATCATCCAGCATAAACGCGCGATGCAGGTCCTTGACCCAGCCGAAAAAAGCCGAGGACCCGTAGGGTGCAATGCCCTCACCAGTCAGTGGGTTAACCAGGTCCGCACCGGCCTGGCCATCTCGGCTGTAATAAACGATGACGTTGCCGGAATAGGTCCGGACAATCTGTTCGGTCTGCGGGTAATGGGCAACTATCCGGCCAGCCAGCTCGGCAACACTGACTTGGCCGGCACCTGGAATGACCGCGGAGGCTCTATCGAGCGCAGGTGCCAAAGCCAACACAGCACCCGTAACTGAGAGGACTATCAGAAACAGCCCTGCAAACAGGCCCGGTAAGCCGTGAAACTTGCGCAACATGGTGTTAACTCCTGCCGGCTTATTGAAGATCGTAGGTGAGAGAGCGCACATACCCGCGCCCGGAAACCGGCTTGCCCGAACCTTCCGTGGTCAGAGGGGCCACGACATCTGCCCTGATATCGCGCATATCCTCAACGGCAGAGTCAACCCGGACCTCATAGCCGTTGTCGATCAACGAATCATCCAGGTTCAGTGTAATTTTAAGGGTGCGGCCACTGGTGACACTGGCACCGGTCAGGCCATCATACTCCGCCGGATTTAGTCCACTGCCGCGGGCCCAGCCACCCAAGTGCTTGTAGTATTTTGATTTTTTACCCGAAACCCAAAGGGTGCCCTGGTACTCGCCGGCCGCATCCGTAAGATACAGAGCCAGATAGGCTCCATCGCCGTTGTAACTCTGTAACTCGGTCGTGAATGTCACGTCACGGGCCTGGGCGTAAGCGGGTAAAGCCAGAGCGGTGAAAAGACTGAAAGCCAGAACGAACTTTTTCATAACTTGTCTCCGATAAACCGGCGTAATACTGAAACAAATGGACAGAATCGCCCCTTTACTCAACGGTGACTGTCGGGCGACCCTTGACGATACCGTTGCCTGGAATTTGTCTTCTGGCGTTGTCCTGACCATTCTTTCCGGACCATTTGCCGGGGTCCTGGTCATCATCGTCTGCTTCTTCGCGTTCCCAGCTCATCATCATCAGTGAAGCAGGGGCGAAAGAAGCCTCTGCCCTAACGCCATTGGAATCAAATCCCTTGACTTCATAGCAGCCGTCATCGACTTTGATTCTGTGCACGGTCCAGCCTTCCGCTTCCAGCTTTTCACGAAGATTTTCACGGGGCTGCCAATTAGCTACGGGGTCATCGCAGTCATCATCGGCCAGAGCAGTGCCGCTCATAAGCAGCAAAGAAAGGCTCAGAACAATGGGTTTGGTTTTCATGGTGTTTCTCCTACCGGTTGCGTTACATTCACTCTACGACGCTAACCTGACAGTACCCTGAACAAACCAGGCCTTATCAGCGGAACTGGAAGGCTTCTTTATGGAAGCGAGTCAGGCGGAAGGGTGCACCCCTCAAGCCTTTTCGGATAGCTTGCCCCAGGCCTGCCGGACCGCAGAACCAGACCTCTGCAGCTGACCTGCTATTGGTGGACAGCTTATCTGCTGACAACGCCTGCCCCTTGCTACTATCGTGAATCTCGAGATTAATGCCGGAAAAGTCACTGCAAAGCACCCGGAGTCGATCCACCATCGGATCCTGGTCTGCGTTGCGCGTGCAGTAATGCAGATCTGCCTCAGGCACGGTGGCGGTGCAGCCGTCCAGCTCATCAAGCCAGGCCAGGAACGGCGTTACCCCGATGCCCCCGGCTATCCAGACCTGGTGGGACTTGCGGTTGCGTCGGTCGAAGTTAAAACGGCCGTAGGGGCCTTCAATCTTCACTGTTTGACCCACGCTGATTTTTTGGCTGAGATTGCGGGTATAGTCACCAAGGGATTTGATAAGAAACGTGACGGTGCCATTTGCCCGATCCGCACTGGCAAGGGTGAACGGGTGCGCCCCCTCCATACTGTCAAAGGTCACAAAAGCAAACTGTCCCGCACGATGTCCGCGCCATGCCGGCCCCATGTGGCAGGTAACCTCGGTAACATCCCGAGCCGGGGTCTTGATCGCTGTGACCCTGCCGCAAAGCTGGCGACGCCGGCCGACTCTACCAGCCAGGGAAAGCCCGCTGGCAATGCTGCCGCCCAGGAGAAGAATCGCCATCAGCACACCGATTGGCTGCTGCCACCATTGCAACGGAGTGAGCCACGCCGCATGGAAAGCAAGTAACAAATAAAGCACTGGTGTGCCGCGATGCAGATAGCGCCAGTATTTGTAAGGGAACTTGCGCCACAGGGTAATAACCAGCATTGCAAACAACAGATAAACGGCGAATTCGCCTACCTCTTCCGCGGCATCGCGCATGGTGTCGATAAACCCGGAATAATCCTGGTCGAACTTACCGGCCTCACCGAAAATTGACTCTATGACATCGTCGCCCATTTCAATCAGCCAGTGAGCTGCTGCGAATACCACGGCCAGGATGCCGGCCCATTTGTGGGTCAGGTAGATCTGGTCCAGCCCGCCCAGTGGTCGTTCCAGCCAAACCGGGCGCAGCGCCAGCATCATGGCCAGTGACATGAAGGCAATGGATAACAACCCACTGAGCAGTAAGCCCTGGTCGTAGACCGTCCAAGGGGAGCCGGCTCCCGGGCCCGCAGAGAGATTCCAGGCCCACATGCCTGAAACCAACGCAAGGAAAGGCAAAATGATCCGCATCATGAAATCTCCTGCGACCGACACCTGAAATATTCTGAGCAAGGCTACCCCCCGAACCTGACAGCCAGCTGAACGCCGGCGCAGAGCTATAACAGCCTTCATAGCCATTCAGGCTGTTGTCAGGTTCCGGCTGTAGTATCTTGGCCCCAATGCGGGATCAGAGGTGGGTTATGCGGGTACTGTTGGTGGAAGATACGGAGGGATTGGGTGAAGCCGTTCGGGATCAGATCGCAGACGACGGCCACGCGGTGGACTGGGTGCAAACGCTTGGCTTTGCAGAAGCAAGTGTTCAGACCACAACCTACGACCTGATTCTGCTAGACCTTATGTTGCCCGACGGCCATGGTTTCGGCTTTTTACGGAGGCTAAGGGCAGCTGGAATAACAACGCCTGTGATTATTCTTACCGCCAGGGATCAGGTGTCTGACCGAATAGAGGGGCTGAATGCCGGCGCCGACGACTATCTGGTAAAACCCTTTGATCTTTCCGAACTGTCAGCCCGTGTGGCTGCAGTAGCCCGAAGGTACCGGGGTGACCCGAACCCTGTCATACGTTTGGGTGAGCTGGAGGTCGATCTTCGCGACCATCGAATCCATCGCAGCGGACTGCCGATAGAACTCACGGCCCGGGAATGGGCCTTATTCGAGGGCTTTATCCAACGGCCTGGAATGCTACTATCCCGATCGCAACTGGAGGACCGCCTTTACGCCTTCGGAGCCGAGATCGAAAGCAATACGATTGAGGTTTATATCAGTCGCTTGCGAAAAAAACTGGGGCGGGACACGATCGTCACCGTTAGGGGAATGGGCTATCGCCTGGACACTCATGGCCACTAGAAACAGCCTGCAAAAAACTCTCGGTATTGGCCTGACTCTGGGCGTCACCCTGCTCTGGCTGCTGGGCGTTACCGCTTCCGGACTTGTGGCACAGCATGAAATGGATGAGGTCTTTGACAGCGCCCTGGAAGAAACCGCCCAGCGCATACTGCCGTTGGCCGTCACCGACATCCTGAACCGGGAGAATGGCAACGGCAGCCAACGCGCGCCCGCCCTGAAAGATCACGACGAGTATCTGACTTACCTGGTACGAGACGCACAGGGCAATCTCCTGTTGCGCTCCCACGACGCCAACCCTGAGGTTTTTGGCACAACACCCAAAGAGGGGTTTTCAAGCACGCCGACACACCGGCTATATGGCGTGTCGGCGGTCAGTAACACAATCTTTCTGGAAGTGGCTGAACCCCTCGCGCATCGGAGGGAATCTGCACTGGAGGCCGGGCTAGCCTTGCTCTTTCCTCTGATAGTGCTGGTTCCGGTCAGCCTAATGGGTGTCTGGTGGATCGTCCGGCTGTCCCTTCGCAGGGTCGTCGATTTTCAACGAGGCATTGAATCCCGCGGCGCGGGGGATCTTTCCCCTGTTGCAGAGGATAAGTTACCCCGCGAATTTCAACCGATCGCAGTTGCCGTCAACCGGCTGCTCGACCGATTGCACCGTGCGCTTGAGTCAGAACGAAGTTTTACCGCCAACAGTGCCCATGAATTGCGAACTCCACTCGCAACAGCACTCGCCAAAGTGCAGCGACTGAAAATCAGGATATCCGATGATCAAGTCAAAAAGGATGTTACGGAAATTGAAGAGGCTTTGCGTAGCCTGTCGATGTTGTCTGGAAAGCTGCTGGAACTAGCGAAAGCGGAAGGCGGCGGCGCACTTTCACAAAACCAACACGATCTTGTGCCCATACTCGCAATGATTGCCTCGGATCTTGAGGAGCAGGCGCCCGGACGAATCGTGACATCGATGCCGGAAAATGAAGTGAATTCCTTCATTGATCCCGATGCTTTCGCCATTCTTGTACGTAACCTTATCGAGAACGCACTCAAGCATGGCTCCCCGAACGAGCCAGTGGAAGTCAGCCTGTGTGAAGATGGCAGGCTGATAGTGCGAAATGGCGGCCACACAATTTCACCGGAACAGCTCAAGTTGTTGCGGAACCGATTTGAACGCTCGAATACCAATACCTCCGGTTCTGGTCTTGGCCTGGCCATTGCCGACGCGATTGCCGAAGGTGCCGGCATGACCTTGTATTTACGATCGCCGGCAACCGGCCGGCAGGACGGTTTTGAAGCCGAGCTTGTTGCTGAGTGAAACCTTCACTTACTCTCAACTGTGTGATCTGTCACAACTCAATGTCACGCCAATGCTCAGCCACCTAATAAGCCTTGTGCAAAATAACCGGTAGCAAAAGCCAATCCTTCAGCGGCATTACCCATCAAAGGTGTGCAAGGTCCCGGTCGCGAAACTGGTACGCCGTAGACTGCGTTCTTTAGCATGCCGGTAGCTAAAAACACTATCCCCGCCAGGCCAGGACTCGCCATGAATTGTTTTCAATATAGATAAAGAGCAGAGAAGAACAGGTCAGTCAGTTCCATCTCCGCCAAGGCGTGCACTCGCCCATTGATCGTAGACAACCGGGAGAGCAACGAAGACTCCACTTAGTCCAGCAATGAGCCAGTCGTCGAAATGCAATGGGCGCAGTGCCAGTAGCGTCGAAAGCATCGGCACCTGAATGAAAATCAAGGCCGAGAGAAGGGCCCCCGCCATGACTACTGATGCCGCTATACCACGAAACCTGCTCAATGCCGCAGTAAGACCCGCACCAGCGAATATCAGTACGGCGAGTGCCATTGCTCTCGCATGCTCGATGTCGCGACCTAAACCCAGGCTTCGAGCATAACTCCAGTAGACCAACACCGTGACAAGTAATCCGGTAAAGCCGATGATGACCGTCTGACGAGCATCAAAAAAATGCTTCACGCGTCTTGATGGGTGGGATCGAAGGGAATCATGTTGGGCGGCATTCTGAAAAACCAGTAGCGCCGTCGGGTGAATAATCAACTCAAGCCAGACAATGTGGATCGGCAAGTAGAGAATCGGGAAACCCATCAACGGAATCAACGCGGCAGTCAGAACAAGCGGGATGTGAATCATAAGCAGGTATTGATAACTCTGCTGAAGATTATTGAAGAGCTGCCGCCCCTCCGCGATTGCATCCACAATGGTTCGGAAATTGTCGTCCATCAGCACGATGGAAGCCACTTCCCTCGCTGCGCGTGTCCCCCGCTCCCCCATTGCAATGCCAATATCGGCGCACTTCAGTGCTGGCACGTCGTTCACGCCGTCCCCCGTTACTGCAACGAGTTCTCCCTGGGCTTGCAGATGCTGCACCAATGCGTGCTTTTGTGCTGGAATGGCGCGGGCGACCACATCGACAGCACGTATGGCTGTTACATCGTTGTTCGCCAGGCGCATGCGAGCACCTTGTGACCTTCCGCTGCAAGCTGGCCTACCTGTGTTTGCCAACTGGTCATTTCGGTCGTTGATACAGTACACATGGAAAGCACTGTCTCCGGCGCCCCCTTAACCAGGGCCATTGCCTTGCCCTGTTGCTCAACAACCGTGGTCTCACGTTTCCGAGCCTCTGTGAACGGAAAACTGGCGAGGACTGTTGGCTCATCGTCACAGCCGGAGGCTTGAAACAGGGCATCGTCCAGTGGGTCACCAGAGTCGCGACGTGACGCCAGACAGGCCATCGTCAGCAAACGTTCGCGAGAGCTACCTTCGACCGGGAGCGGATGAGCCAGGGCGGTATGTACGATCTCACCGTATAATGTTTCCCGACCGGTAAATACAACCCGAAGGTAGGCGTTGCCAGTAAGCATACGGGTTCCCGCAAACCCCCAGGCCGAATCATCGAGGGCCATATCCTTACCGGGAACCCAGCTCGAGCAAGCCGCTACCTTGCGCACCGGGTAGGCTTCCCCGGTCAGCGCCGATTCATCAACCTGCGCCGATTCAACAGAGACTAACAGACCATCCGCCGGGAATGGCTGGCCACCGGAGACCTCCACCAGGTCGCCGGGCACCAGCTCCCTCGCGTCGACTACCTCCCTCTGCCCTTGCCGTACAACGGTGGCCCGTGCAGCCAACAGGTCGGCTAGCGTGGCGGTGGAAGCCTGGGTGCGACGGTGCAAGTATGCGTCCATGCAAAGAAAAGGAATCAGCGCAATCGCCAGCACCAGCGATTCAGTACGGCTACCGGTCAGAAAAAAAAGGATGCTCGTGCCCAGCAGAAACCACAGCATCGGATCCCGCAGCGTATCCTTGACCAGGGCTGACCAGCCGCCGCCAGGCGCTTCAACGATTATGTTGGTACCGAATTTCTGTCGATTTTGAAGGACGCCTTGCGCAGAGAGACTTGCTAGCCCTTCGGGCAATGACCCCAGACGGTCTAAAGGGATAATTCTTTTCACGGGCAACCCAAGCGCTGAGCATCTCACCAAGTTTGCTTAACTCATAGTTGGTGCTCTTGATTTGTGCAACCTCCCTGAGAGAAAGGGAGGTGATCCATCGTCTATGTTACCTGCATGGCGCCCGGATTATTGTCGAACTACCCTTTCCAGGGTCTTCTACTCGAAGTCACTTCAGCTGAGTTGATGGCGGCAACTCCGCCCAAATCCGGCATAGGTAAAACTTGCTAATTGCATCTAGCCGGTCAATACCGTGCAATCCACTGCGCTGGACACGGGAGTTCCGAACTATGCTGATTGCCCTGATTGCTGTTGTTGCCGGACTGGTGTTGCTGGTCTGGAGTGCCGGCCGTTTTGTTGGAGGCGCTTCTGCCACGGCCGCTCATTTTGGCATGCCGCCACTGTTGATTGGCATGGTGATAGTGGGCTTCGGCACGTCCGCGCCGGAAATGGTGGTGTCTGCCCTTGCCGCATCGCAGGGTAATCCGGGGCTAGCCCTTGGCAACGCCTATGGCTCAAACATCACCAACATTGCGCTGATACTGGGTATCACCGCAATGCTGGCACCTATTGCGGTGCACTCCCAGGTGATGCGCAAAGAACTGCCCATTCTCACAGTTGTGACGTTGTTTGCTGGCTGGCAACTGTTTGATGGCGAGCTCAGTCGCATGGATGCCGCTGTCCTGATCGGGGTATTTTTAGTGCTGATAGGCTGGAGCATCTGGTCTGGTCTTCGAAGCCCTTCTGACTCCATGGCAGCGGACGTCTCAACCGAGCTGGGGGTCCACTCCATGCCGATCCGCAAGGCGTTGATCTGGCTGGTGGCCGGGCTGGTAGTGCTGATCATCAGCTCCCGGATCCTGGTGTGGGGGGCGGTTGACCTGGCCACCGCTTTTGGGGTGAGCGACCTGGTCATTGGCCTGACAATCGTGGCCATAGGCACGTCCCTGCCGGAGCTGGCCTCGTCGATCATCGCGGCCCGCAAGGGTGAGCACGACCTGGCTCTGGGCAATATCCTGGGCTCCAACCTGTTCAACACCCTGGCGGTGGTGGGCATCGCCGGAACGATTTCACCCATGGCCGTCGCCGGCGACGTACTGACCCGGGATCTGCCGGTCATGGTGCTGTTGACCATCGGATTGTTCGTGCTGGGGTATGGCTTTCGTGGACCTGGCCGGATCAACCGGTTTGAGGGGGCGGCGATGCTGGCTGTCTTTATCGGTTATACCGGTTACCTTGCCGCTACCGCTTTCTGATCAAAGGGTCCGGGAGACCGGCCACGCAGGATGCGTGACTGGACCGGAGGTCAGGACTGCGACAACCGGAACTGTTCGATGGTCTTGCGCAGGGTTTCTGCCATGGCCAGCAGGTCACCGGCGATACGGGCAGTTTCCTGGGCGTCACTGGAGGTCTGCTCTGCCGAGCGGCTGATCTCGATCACATTCTGGTTGATGGAGTCCGAGACCTCGCTCTGCTCGTTGGCCGCGTTTTCCATCTGTTCATTCAGACCGGTGATCTCGCGCACCTCGGTGGCAATGGTCTGAAGTTCCTTTTCCACCCGCAGTATGGCGTCAACCTGTTGCTGGGCCATCTCTGAGGCATGGCGCATGGTACCCACGCACTCCACCACTTCCTTCTTGAGCCCTTCAATCGTGCGGCGAATCTCCTCGGTGGAATCCTGGGTACGAGAAGCCAGCGCTCGCACTTCATCCGCCACCACCGAGAAGCCACGGCCCTGCTCCCCTGCCCTGGCGGCTTCAATGGCAGCGTTCAGGGCCAGCAGGTTGGTCTGGTCAGCGATCTCGGAGATCAGTTCCAGGCGGGTGGCCATTTCCGTCGTGCGCTGGTCCAGTTGCCCGATGCGGTGGGCACCTTCCTGTACTTCCGTGTTGAGCAACTCAATACCTTCCACGGCCTTGCGCGCCAGGCCCTCGCCATTCTCGGCAGACCGGGTAGTGTCGGCGGACTTGCGTGCAGTGGAAACGGCGTTTTCGCGGACCTGGACCGCGGAAGCGGCCATCTCCGTGGTGGCACTGGCCACCTGGTCGGTATTGTCTTTCTGGGCCAGCACCTCACGCTCGGTGGTTTCTGCCTTCGCGGCGATGGCACGGGCAGCGGTCTCCACTCGGGCAGCGCTGTCCATAACCGTATTCATGCTCTCGCGAATCTTGCTCACCATGCGGTTGAAGGCACGGGAGACGGAGCCGATCTCATCATTGCGGGTCACCTCAAGCTCCAGCGAGAGATCGGAATTACGGGAAATCTCGTCCATCCGATCGTGCAAGCCCTGGAGCCTCGAAAACACCAGCCGCCCCAGGAAGACGGTGGTAAGCAGGAAGATCACCAGAAAAATCAGTACCTGAATGCCACCGTTCACCATCAACTGCTGCTGCAGTCGTGCGTCACTCGCCGCCAGGGAGTAGTCCACACGAATGGCCCCAAGCACATCCCCTTCCTGCGCCTGGTGGCAACCAAGGCAATTGACACCCTGATAGTTCTCGCTGGCGACCACAGGCTCAATCATGGTGAAAACACGGCCCTGCTCGTTCTCGCTGTACAACTCAACCTTTTCACCGTCCAGCGCGCGCAGATCCTCAGGCTCCCGCCGCTGCTCATCGGAGTTGCCGGCACCGTACATGGCGTTAAGCTGATCACTGCGGATCACCCGCACATCCAGCACATCCTCCGGTGCCGTTACCTTATTGCGGAGCACTTCCCGGTTGCCGATGGTGCCGGTCACCATCATCGTATTCAGGCCGTCGAAATAGGACTTGGCCAGGTTATCTACGTACTTGTGACTGAACTCCTCGAGGTGCGCCTGCTGGGACCAGGAGCTGTAGGCCAGGGTAAACACCAGGATGACGGTAAAGGCGAGGGCCAACGCGGCAAGTAACAGGAAACGGATGGAGTATTGTTTTTTCATGGGGTCCCGGGATCAGTGAGCAACTACAGAATTGACGGCCGTACGGCGGATTACTTTATACCTCTGCGTCAATTTTTTACTGATCTGGGTCAGGTCAGAAACGACTCTCTCAGCTCACTGCCGAAAGCACCGCCTCACACACCTCATCATGAGTAAGGCCCGCCCCATTCACCGTTACATCCGCGTAGCGGGTGTACAGCGCAAAGCGTTCCTCAAACAGCTCGGACAGGGATTGATCAGGCCGTCGGGAAATGCCTCGCAGGCTGTAATCACCGATGCGCTCGACGACAACATCCAGGGGGATGTCGAGGAAGACCACGGTTCCATTGACTTTGAGGTGTTTCATGGCGGCGTCGCTGTATACCGCACTGCCGCCGGTGCTGATGACGTGGTTATCGACGGTAAGTTTCAGGAGCACCTGCTCCTCTATCTTTCGCAGAGCCTGGTAGCCGTCCTGGTCGACGATTTCCTGCAATGTGCGCCCCGACTCCTGCTGGATCAGCAGATCGGTATCCACGAAGCCCATTCCCAGTCGCTTGGCCACAAGCACACCTACGGTGCTCTTGCCGCTGCCGGGCATGCCGATAAAGACCAGGTTGCGTGCCATCGCCTGATTACCCCTCTTTGCGCTCGGCTGCTCGACAGGCGGCAGCGGTGAACAGTACGTCGGTAGACGAATTCAGGGCCGTTTCCGTCGAATCCTGGACAACGCTGATCACAAAGCCAATGGCGACCACCTGCATGGCAACTTCCGTAGAAATACCGAACAGGCTGGTCGCCAGCGGAATCAGCAGCAACGACCCGCCAGCAACACCGGAAACCCCGCAGGCCGCCAGGGCTGACACGACGCACAGCAGCAGTGCCGTAGCAAAGTCCACCGGGATGCCCAGCGTATTGGCAGCGGCCAGGGTAATGACGGAAATGGTGATCGCTGCGCCCGCCATATTGATAGTCGCACCCAGCGGGATAGAAATGCTGTAGGTGTCCGGGTCGAGCTTTAGCCGTTCACACAGCTCCATGTTAACTGGAATATTCGCGGCGGAGCTGCGAGTAAAGAACGCTGTGATCGCACTCCCCCTCAAACAGGCAAAGACCAGGGGGAAAGGGTTCTGGCGGGTTTTCAGGAACACGATCAGCGGGTTGGTCACCAATGCCACAAAGAGCATGCAACCGACAATAACGCCCAGCAGCCGGCCATATTCCAGCAGGGCCCCTATACCTGTCTCAGCCAGAGTGTTGGCCACCAGGCCCAGAATACCCAACGGCGCAAAGCGAATGACAATATGAACAATACCCGAAACGGCATCTGAAAGATCGTTCAGCACCTTGCTGGTGGCCTCATTGGCCTGTCGGAGCATGAAACCCAGCCCCACAGACCAGGCCAGTATGGCAATGAAGTTGCCTTCCATCAGCGCGGTAACCGGGTTAGCGACCATACTCAGCAGCAGGTCCCGCAGGATTTCGAGAATGCTTCCCGGTGGCTCGCCGCGTACCTCCGGCATATCCAGCGTCAGCTCTGTCGGAAAGATAAAACTGGCAACAACCGCAACCAGGGCAGCGATGAGGGTGCCAACGATATATAGCACCAGAACTCCACGGATATGCGTGGGCTGTCCCTTCTCATGGGCCGCGATGGCGGCTGCCACTAGCACGAATACAAGGATGGGAGCGACTGCCTTCAGCGCCGAAATAAACAACTGACCCAGGATGGAAAAAGACTTGGCAGTCTCGGGCGAAATCAGCGCCAGCGCTACCCCGGCAATGATGCCGATCGTTATCTGAGGGATCAGACCCAACTGCAGAAGGGGGCGGAAAAACTTGCTTAACCCGTTGGACACGAATGCCTCCTATTGGTCAGCGACGGACAACGTCTCCGCCACAGGTAGTTCAGATAGTCTGCCCCTGAAACAAAAAAAGAAAAGCAGATCAGCGATATGCTGATCTGCTTTTCTTTTTATAGTGTTTGGAACAATTTGTGCCGAGTATGATACCGCTGCCTGGCTATTGGCCGCAAATTGAGCCGGATCTCAGCCAGGCGGAGCATGGCGCGGACGGATCAGAACCGGACTTCAGGCCCGAAACTGAAGACCTGGATATCGGTCTCGCCGATGTCGTCGTTGCCAACATCAACGAGGTAATCCCAGTCTGCCCGCAGGCTGATGTCCTGGTTGATATCGTACCGCGCGCCGAGACCTGTACGCAGAGCGACACCATCTTCTTTGTCGGAATCAGAAACCCGAGCCAATCCATTGGTAGCGCTGACATTGTAATCAATCAGCCAATACATGGCGCCAGCTTTGGCAAAAACCTGAAATGGTCCTGTTCCGGGGATTCCAAGCTGCAACGTGGCATCAGCAAAATGACCGTTTGCCTCGGCTGCGGCAGTGATGCCTAGCGCACTGACAGAAGCATCCACATCGTCCATATAGCGATATCCGAACTCGATATCCGTATAACCATTGAGCTGAACACCGCCATGGATACGTCCGGTGAACGCCGTGTCATCGCAGGAATCAAGCGCACTGTCGCAAAAGTCTTTCACTTTCGCTTGCCCGAAAGACAGCCCAAAATAACCGGTTCCACCGTCTGCAGCATTGGCATGGCCAGCAAAGGCCAGGAGAGTCGTGGCGGTGATCAAAAGCGTTCTGGTTTTCACGTGTACATCCCTTTAAGGTTGTGGATATTTGAAGGGGCGCGAGTATCAGCAGATAGTTAGCAACCTTCAAGCCGGTTTGACGAAGATTTACATTTGGCCCTCCCTGATCGGACCGGTAATAACCCAACAAGCAGAAGGTCAGACAATGCCCCTGAACAATCCCGAATTCGCCACCATGACCGAGCTGGCCAAAGCCTACCGGTCCCGCGAGCTCTCCCCTGTTGAGGTCACCCGGCTGATGCTGGAGCGGATCGAGAAGCTGGACCCTCACCTGCGCAGCTTTGTCACAGTAACCGCCGACAAGGCCTTGGCGCAGGCCCGGCAGGCAGAGCAGGAAATGGCGCGGGGAGAATTCCGGGGACCAATGCACGGCGTTCCGGTTGGGTTGAAGGACCTGTGCAGGACCGCGGGGATCCGCACCACCTGGGGCACAAAGGTGCTCTCCGACTACATACCTGACGAAGACGCGACCGTGGTGCGCCGACTGGCAGACGCGGGCGCTGTTATGCTTGGAAAACTGCAGATGACAGAAGGAGCCTTTGGGGCCCACCATCCGGACATACCCGCCCCCCTCAATCCCTGGGGCGATGAATACTGGTCCGGCGTGTCGTCCAGTGGTTCCGGGGTCGCTACGGCGGCGGGCCTCTGCTATGGCGCCGTCGGCACGGATACCGGCGGTTCCATCCGCTACCCGTCCGGCGCCAATGGGCTGACCGGACTGAAACCAACCTGGGGCCGGGTCAGCCGACATGGAGTGCTGGCGCTGGCAGACTCCCTGGATCATATCGGCCCCATGACCCGTTCAGCCGCCGACGCCGGCGCCATGCTGGGCGCCATGGCCGGGGAAGATCCCCGTGACCCCACAAGCCTCCCCACTCCGGTGCCGGATTACCTGGCTAATATTGACAAGGGCATGCGGGGACCGACGATTGGCGTTGCACCTGCTGACATGGACGGGGTGTGCGATGCGGCGACACTCAGGGTCATCGACGAAGCCCGGCGGGTGATGACCGAACTGGGCGCGAAAGTCACTGAATACCAGTTGCCGCCCAGCTCGGCAGCAATGCGAAATAACTGGGGCCGGTACTGTGCGGTAGAGACAGCCATCGCCCATGAGGCTACCTACCCGTCACGCAAGGACGACTATGGCCCCGTGCTTGCGGGACTGATCGAAGCTGGCCGGCGCCTGGGCGCCACCGACCTGATGAAAATGCATCACACCCGACTCATGTTCGCCGGCGATCTGCGCAAACTCTTTGAGGCATTCGATTTACTGCTGGTGCCGGTGCACCCGTTCAGCAATCCCACGATTGAACGCTATAACCGCCTGCTGCGTGACCCGCAGACCATGAACGAGTCGTTACGTTATACAGCGCCCTACAATATGTCCGGCAGTCCCACGATCACCCTGCCGGGAGGCTTTACGGACACAGGTCTGCCGGTAGGCTTTCAGCTGGTTGGGCGGCACCTGGATGAAGCCTTACTGGTGCAAGCCGGGCATGCCTTCCAGCAGGTCACTGACTGGCACACACGACACCCCCAATCGGCCTGACACCCAACAGAACAACCAGTCGTCACCCCGCTCCTGGCAGGGTGACGACCAGTATCCCCATCATGACTCGGTAATCATCACCGACTTCACATTCACGAACTCATGCATGCCAAAGCCGCCATGTTCCCGGCCATAACCGCTTGCCTTCACCCCGCCGAACGGCAGGTTGGGTTGGGCCAGGTTGTAGCCATTGATGTTGACCATGCCGGTATCAAACTCTTCCCTGGCCATTTCGATGGCGCGGGCTTCGTTCTGGCTGAAGATACCGCCACCGAGGCCGTAAGGGGAGTCGTTGGCCACTTTCATGGCTTCCTCGGCGTCTTTTACCCGAATCAGTGACGCCACCGGGCCGAACAATTCCTCATCGTAGGCCGGCTGGCCTGGGACGACGTTTTCCAGCACCGTCGCCGGGTAGAAGCAGCCCTTGCCTTCCGGGATCTCGCCACCCAACAGACAGGTAGCACCGTTATCGACGGACTTGCGAACCTGCTCATGCAGGCCATCACGCAGGTCTTTCCTCGCCATCGGCCCCATCACCGTTTCTTTCTGGGTGGGGTCACCGAAAGTGATCTGCTTCATCTGCTCCAGGTAGGCATCCCGGAACTGGTCGTAGATGGCGTCTTCCACAATGAAGCGCTTGGCTGCAACACAGGTCTGACCGGTGTTATAGACCCGTCCCTGCACGCAGTACTGCACTGCTTTTTTCAGGTCTGCATCCGCCAGAATCAGGTAGGCGTCGTTACTGCCCAGCTCCAGCACGGTTTTCTTGAGCACCTTGGCTGCTCGTTGGGCCACCGCACGACCGGCGTTGGGACTGCCGGTCAGGGTGACACCACGAACCAACGGGTTCTCGATAACATCGTTGGAGACGTCATGGTCGATCAGCAGGGTGCGGAAGGCATTTTCCGGGAAGCCGGCATCGCGATAGAGCTTCTCTACTTCCAGGGCCATGCCCCAAACGTTCGGCGCGTGCTTGAGCAGCACGGTGTTGCCGGCAATCAGGTTGGCGGCACTGTAGCGAATCACCTGGTATAGCGGGAAGTTCCAGGGCTGGATACCGTAGATAACCCCCTCGGGCTGAAAGGTCACCAGGGCACGGCCACCGTTGAGTTCCCGCTCCTGGTCGGCCAGTTCTTTCGGGCCCTGCTCCGCGGTGTATTCACAGATGGCGGCACAAAGCTCGCATTCCTGTTTGCCCTGGGCCAGGGTCTTGCCCATTTCCCGGGTCATCAGTCTGGCGTATTCGTCCTTGCGCTCACGGATCAGTTCCGCTGCTTTGCGGAACGCCTTTGCCCGCTCGTCAAAGCTGGTTTTCCGCCAGGTCCCGAAGGCCTCGTGACATTGTTGGACAACCTTTGCAGCCTCGTCCCGGGACATTAGCTGGTAGGTTTCCAGTACCTCATCGGTTGCGGGGTTGACGGTTTGATAGGTGTCAGACATCGCCTTGCCTCCATTTTGGAGAAGTGAAGTTACGTCCGTTTGACGTCGCCATCGGTGGTACGAAGTCATCCCGAAAATGTAGCAGTCACAGTCCCAAAACGAGGCAAAGATTACCGAATCTTATTGTGGTACCCGTGTTGTTCCATTCAGGGCAACATCATTGGTGCAGCGACCTGGTCACGTACATCCTCGCCACAGACGCGGGCCACCAGCTCGAGTGCGAACTCCAGGGCAGAACCGGGGCCCTGACTGGTGATGCAGTTGCGATCCACAACCACCCGTTCATCAACCCGTGACTGGTCTGGCAAGGCCTCGCGGAAGCCTGCATGCCCCGTAGCGGCAACCCCGTCCAGCAGGCCGTGGGGCGCCAGTGCCACCGCAGGGGCTGCACAGATGGCGGCGTACCAGAAGCCTGCGTCCCGTTGCTTGCGCAGGCGGTCTATCAACAAGGCACAGTCCGACAGGTTCCGGGCACCGGGCATGCCGCCGGGCAAGGCAATCAGGTCATAATCGTGTTCGACGCAATCCTGTAGCAGGGCATCAGCCGTAATGCGGGTACGGCGGGACGCTGTGATGGTCTTGTGCTCATGGACGCTGGCCACGGTGACCTCCACATTTGCGCGCCGGAGCACATCAATGATAGTGACGGACTCGATCTCTTCACTGCCATCGGCAATGGGTACCAATGCGGTCTTGTTCATGGAACCTCCGGTTAACACTTGTTGGCGACCTGTTTTGGTCACATTACTGTACTATAGCAATAGCATCACCGACGCCCCGCAAGGATCGGCCATAGCCCATGTCCCCTGCTATCACCTTTGCCCTGTTTGCCCTCGCCGCCATCACCTTTGCGGTGTTCTATCTGTTCTTCTACCGGAACTGGCGGCGGAACCGCGAGTTGAAACGGCCATTCCCCAGGGCCTGGCGCAAGCTGCTCAAATCACAGGTGCCCCTCTATCGACGCTTGCCTGCACAACTGAAAAGGGAGCTGGAACAGCGAGTACAACTGTTCCTGTCCGAGAAGGACTTCTACGGCTGTGACGGCTTCGCAGTGGATGACCGGGTGCGGCTCACGGTCGCCGGACACGCCTGCCTGCTGATCCTCGCCCGCTCCTACAGCGACTACGACGAGGTGCGGAGCATACTGGTCTACCCCGGCGCCTATTACGTGACCGAACCTCGCCAGAACGGCATGGTGGTGGATATGGAGCACCAGGTACGCGCCGGCGAGGCATCGTCGTTTGGCCAGGTTGTGCTGTCCTGGGATGACTGCGAGCACGCTGCCCGGGCACCGGGCAGTGATCACAATGTCATTCTGCACGAGTTCGCCCACCAACTGGATTACCTGGATGGCAGTGCCGATGGCGCCCCTCCGCTAGCCGGGGAGCAGGCCCGTCACTGGCAAAAAACCATGAGCGAAGCCTACGAACAGCTGCAGCTCTCTCTGGAACGACACCAGGACAGCTGGCTCGACCCGTACGGGGCCACTGAACCCGCCGAGTTCTTTGCGGTACTCACGGAAACCTTTTACCAGCAGCCGGCCCACCTGAAGCAACAACAGCCCGGCGTATACCAGGCACTCTGCAACTTCTATCGGTTGAACCCGCTGGACTTCCATTAACGGTAAGACGGCGGCCGGAGCCCCGGAAGGATGACCGTCATCCGTGGCAGTCATCCCCTGACCACACGCCTGCGGTCAACGCCCTACCTCAGCATACAGCTCTTTCTTGGAGAGCTTGCCTACCGGCGTTTTCGGCAGTTCGTCGCGGATTTCCATGCTGTGAATCATTTCGTGCTTGCCCAGACGGGGTTTGAGGAACGCCTTCATCTCGTCCAGGGTGGGTTCCGGCTCGCCGTTCCGCAGGGTGATATAGGCCCGGGGGCTCTGGCCCCGGTATTCGTCCGGTACGCCAATGACCGATACCTCGGCAACCGCCGGGTGCTCGTAGATGGCTTCTTCGATATTACGCGGATACACGTTGTACCCACTGCAAATGATCATGTCCTTGGTGCGATCGACGATGTAGACGAAACCTTTTTCATCCATCCAGGCCACATCACCGGTGCGGAAGTAGCCCTTGTCTGTCATGGACTCGGCCGTGGCATCGTCTCGCTTCCAGTAGCCTTTCATGACATTCGGGCCCGCGATACACAGTTCGCCCCGTTCACCCTGGGGCATCTCCTGGTCGCTTCCGTCCATGGCGATGATCTTGAGGTCAATACCCGGTACCGGCACGCCACAGGCACCGGCCGGTGGCACCATGCCTTCAGGCGTGAAGGTTCCCAGGGCGGCCGTTTCTGTCATCCCCCAGCCCTCCTTGACGGAACAACCGGCGGCTTTCTGGAAACGCTGCTGAAGCTCGACAGGTAACGGCGCGCCACCGGAATTACACAGCTTGAGGGAGCCCAACTGATAGTTCCCCAGGTCGGGGCAGGCCAGCAGCGCGGAGAGCATGGTGGGGACGGCCGGGAACACCGTGATTTTGTCTTTCTGGATGGTTTCCAGGGCGGCATGGGGGTCAAACTTGAGGTGCTGGTACAAAGTGGCGCCGTTACGCAGGCCGAACAGCATGTTCACCACGATGGAATAGATATGAAACGGCGGCAAGACCGCCAGCACCCGTTCTTCGCCGGAAGCCACAGTCGTTTTCAGCGCCGAGCCCAACTGGTCCGCTGCAGCGGCAATATTACCGTGGGTCAGCATGGCCCCTTTCGGTGCACCGGTGGTGCCTCCCGTATATTGCAGCACGGCCAGGCCGTCCAGGTTCTCGGACTCCGGGTGACGCTGCCAGCTACCATCGTTATCCAGCAGTTCATCAAAGCCCATCACTCGCTCGTCCGCCGGCCACTCGGCCAGTTCACCGGCCTGGCGCAAGTGGTCGCGAACCGCCTCTGGTTGCAGGGCAAAGTCCTCTACTGAGCCCACCACCAGTTTCTGCAACCTGGAGTTGCCGAGAAACCCGGCCATTCTGGGCAACAGGGCTTGCAGGTCCAGGGTGACCATGATGTCGGTTTCACTGTCGGCGATCTTGTGCTCGAGAATGCGGTCGGCATCCAGCGGCGAATAGTTCACCACCACACCACCAGCACGCAACACCCCCAGGAAGCCGATAATGCCGTGCGGGGTGTTAGGCAGGTACAGGCCAACATGGACACCCGGGCCTACACCCAGTTGTTGCAGTCCAGCCGCCATGCGGGAGACCAGCTGGTCCAGCTCGGTATAGGACAGGTTCCGTCCCATAAAGTTGACGGCGACCTGCTCGGGCCACTGTTTCGTGGCATCCGCCAGCATCTGGTGAACGGCACGGCCGGACAGTTCCGGCTGGTGGGGAATCTCCGGTGGATAGCTGGCAAACCAGGGGGCATCGAGGGCGACAGGGTTGTTTTTCATGGGGACTCCGGAAGTCGGTTGTTATTGTATGGGGGTGTCGGCGGAGGCAAGGGTGTCAGGCACCGAAGGCGGTCCAGCCACCGTCCACCATGATGGTTTCACCGGTAATGTACGACGACGCTTCTGCCGCCAGGAATATGGCCGTGCCCACCATCTCCTCCGGGCGGGCCATACGCTTCATCGGTGTGCGGGCCGCCACTCGCTCAGCAAAGTCTGCCCGGGTATCGGTGATGGCTTTCACCAGCGGGGTTTCGGTATAGGCCGGCGCCAGGGCATTCACCCGCACGCCCCGTTCCGCCCACTCCACGGCCAGGGTCTTGGTCAGCATGTCTACTCCACCCTTGCTGGCGCAATAGGCGGAAGAGCCGGTAAGCCCGGTCTTGCCGGCAATAGAGGAAATGTTGACGATGCTGCCGCTGCGCTGGCTGAGCATATGACGGCCAACTGCCTGGGCCATCAGGAAGACCCCGGTCAGATTAATGTTGATGATGGTCTGCCAGTCTTCCAGGGGCAATTCTTCGGCGGGCTTTTTGATAGTGAGCCCGGCATTGTTGATCAGCACGTCAATCTGCCCGAATTCATCGATGGCGGCGTCTACCGTGGCGGAGATCTGGCCCGGATCGCTGACGTCACATGGCGCAACCAGGGTCCGTACACCCAGGGCCTCGGCTTCCTTAGCGACCGCTTCCAGCTCATCGCGACTGCGGCTGCATAACACGAGGTGACTGCCTGCTTCTGCCAGCCCCAGGGCGATGCTGCGACCAATGCCGCGTCCGGCTCCGGTGACCAGGCTGACCTTCCCACTCAAATCGAATAATGACATGGTATTACTGCCTTTTATGGGGTTGTTTTTATTGGGATCGCCTAAAGCAAAACATGGGAGCGGACAAAAAGCCAGCGCGAAAATTGCCCGCTTTCGACGGCATTGGCCCGCTTCCTGCTTGCACCCGGATAACGTGTCATTTTCTGGCCGGTTCAGACCGGAGGTAAGTCTCAATGTCGTTGCTGACATCACTGATCAAGGCGGGCACCCAGTTCCAGCAGGCGGCAACCCGTCGCAACGAAGATGCCCGGCCCGCCGCCACTGGCAAGGCGGAGCAGCCCCGGGGCGCCGATCACAACGGAACGAATGATGACCGTTTCACCCTCACCGGGGGACAGCCTGGAACCAAGACGGGGCGGCTGTCGGTGACTGAATACCGTCAGCAGGTCGGGCAGGATATTGCCTATGTCAGGGAAACCTTGCGGCACAAGCTTGCCGAATACGGTATGCAGCCCACCACCCAGATTGCCGTGTCCCGCACATCATCCGGAGAGGTAAGCATACAGGGGCGCATGCCTGAGCAGCCCCGCCAGCGCATCGAGCAGGACCTCAACAACAGCCGGGAGTTTCGGGACACCCTCAAGCGCCTGAGCGTCAATGAACCGACCCTGGCATTCGTGGACACCGCCCTGAAACTGAACCGGGCCTATGGCACCAGCAATACCGTTCTGGACACCCTGGTCAGCGACAATCAGCAGTTCAACGGCCTGCAGGACCTTGTGCACCGCTATGACAGTATTCGCAAGACCTTCGCCAGCAACGACGGACGAGTATCAGAGACGACCCGGGGCTATGCCTTCCGGCTGAACGCCCGGGCCTGATCCGCGCCTCGGTCAATCGACCCGGAAAGGTTCCGGGTCTCCCTTGCCGACGCGGGTAACCTCTGGCACCGCACCGGTCATGTTGACAACCGTGGTTGGCTCCATGCCACAGAAGCCGCCATCGATGATCAGCTCCAGTTCATGCTCCAGCGCATCCCGGATCTCTTCCGGATCCGTCATCGGGTTTTCCTCCCCCGGCAGGATCAGGGTGCTACTCATGATAGGCTCACCCAGCTCACCAAGCAGCGCCTGGACGATGGCATTGTCCGGCACCCGCAGACCGATGGTGCGACGCTTGGGGTGAAGCAACCGGCGCGGTACTTCACTGGTGGCATCAAGGATGAAGGTGTAAGGGCCGGGGGTGAAGGTCTTGAGCAGCCGGTACTGGGTATTGTCCACTTTCGCGTAGACGCCGACATCTGAAAGATCCCGGCACACCAGTGTGAAATTGTGCTTGTCATCGAGCTTGCGGATGCGCTTGATGCGATCGGCCGCCTGCTTGTCCCCCAGGTGACAGCCAATAGCGTAACCGGAATCGGTGGGATAGACGATCACACCACCCTGGCGGAGGATGTCCACCGCCTGCTTGATCAGCCGTTTTTGCGGGGTTTCCGGGTGAATCTGGAAAAACTGACTCATGATGCCTGCTCCCTTTTCGAACCACCCATACAGTTGGGCGACGCGGGTACCTGGCCACCGCTGGCCTCCCATTCCCGGGGAGTATAGAGATGTAACGCCAGGGCATGGACACCCCCCTGCATCTCGTCAGCCAGTGCCTGATAGACGGCCTGGTGACGGCGCACCTTTGACTGGCCTTCAAACTGGTCCGAAATCAGCGTCACCTTGAAGTGTGTTTCGGAGTTCGGCGGCACGCTGTGCATATGGCTTTCGTTTTCCACGGTCAGGTGACCGCCTTCGAAACGTTCGCCCAGTTTCTGTTCAATCGACTGCTGTAATCGCATATCGGTGCCTTTCTGGTTGGAATTGCCTGTTCCTGTTGATGGAATCAACATTCTGACTTGCCATCAGTTTACACCCTGTATGCTGTCTTGACAGGGGCTTCGCCAGACGCCATCTTGCGACTCCCTGACAACCCCGGATGCCGCCACACGCCATGCGCCTCTATATCGCCGAAAAACCCAGCCTGGGCCGCGCCATCGCCGATGCCCTGCCTGGCCCGCTAAAGAAGGGTCCTGGCTGGCTCAGGTGCGGTGACGGCGAGCAGGCAGTCATCGTCAGCTGGTGCATTGGCCACCTGCTGGAGCCCGCCGAACCGGCCAGCTACGATCCGCGCTGGAAATCCTGGCGCATGGCGGATCTTCCGGTCTTCCCGGACCAATGGCAACTGGCTCCCAGGGACAGTGTGGCAAAGCAGCTTGGGGTGCTGGAAGGCCTGGTTCGCAAGGCCGAGCTCATCTACCACGCCGGCGATCCGGACCGGGAAGGCCAGTTACTTGTGGATGAAGTACTGCGGTACTTCAATGTTCGCTGCCCGGTCCAACGGGTGCTGATCAACGACCTGAACCGGGATGCGGTGCGCAAGGCGCTGGCAGCCCCGCGAGATAACCGGGATTTCCGGCGGCTTTCGCACTCAGCCCTGGCCCGACAGCGCGCTGACTGGCTATACGGCATCAACCTCACCCGCTACTACACCCTGAGTTACCGGCAACAGGGCGCTGACGGCGTCTATTCAGTGGGTCGGGTGCAGACCCCGGTGCTTGGGCTGGTCGTTCACCGGGACGACACCATCGCCAACTTCGAACCAAAGCCCTGGTACCGGCTGACAATAACCGCACGCCCTTCCGGCGATGAAGCCCCGGACCAGGATTTCGAGGCCCGCTGGTTACCATCGGAGAATCAGCAGGAATTCCTGGACGATGAAGACCGGTTACTTGACCGGGAGGTGGCGGAAGACATCGCCAATGCGGTAAATGGCCGCCCCGGTCGTATCACCGCGGCCCGTTTCCGGGACCGGAAGGAAACCGCACCCCTGCCCCTGTCGCTCTCTGCCCTGCAAATCGAGGCGGGAAAGGCGTTCGGGATGGGCGCCAAGGCGGTACTGGACACCGCCCAGAGCCTGTACGAAAAGCACCAACTGATCACCTACCCACGTTCCGATTCCCGCTATCTGCCGGAGGGGCACCTGGAGCAGGCCGCGGGAGTATGCCAGGCCATTGCTAAAGTGGATGACAGCCTTGCCGACACGGCCAGTGGGGTGAACCTGGATCGCCGCTCGGCGGCCTGGAACGACAGCAAGGTCGACGCCCACCACGCCATCATCCCCACACTCCGGGCCCGCCCGGCGGGACAGCTGAGCCAGCAGGAGCGCAGCGTCTACAACCTGGTGGCTCGCTATTACCTGATGCAGTTCATGCCCGACGCAGTTCACCGGGAAGGGCGGCTGGACCTGGCCATCAGCGACCATCGTTTCCGCGCCACCGAAACCGCCCTGCTCGAACCCGGCTGGAAATTACTGGAACCCCGGCAACGCTCCTCGAAAACCTCCGCCGAGGCCCCGAGAAAGCCCCTGCCACGGCTTGAGCCGGGTGATGATGTGACCTGTATCGACAGCACAATCAAGGAGCGCCTGACACAGCCACCCCAGCATTTCACCGATGCAACTTTGCTGGCGGCCATGACCAACATTGCCCGCTTCGTCAGCGACCCGCAGTTGCGAAAAACCCTGCGGGAGACAGATGGACTGGGCACCGAAGCCACCCGGGCGGCCATCATCGAAACCCTCTTCCGCCGCGATTACCTGTTCCGGGAAGGGCGCCATATACGTGCCACGGAGAAAGGCCAAAGCCTGATCCATGCATTGCCCGAGGCCATCAGCGAACCGGACATGACCGCCCTGTGGGAAGCGACCCTGGAGCAGATCCGCGCAGGGGACGGCGACCCTCGACAGTTCCTTGAGGAACTAAAGGGCCAGATCAGCGGTTTTATCCGGCAACCGGCCAGCAGTCCGGTGAAGACGTCCACCGGTACCAGTACAGAAACACTTCCACAGGCCGACTCGGATGGCATCCACTGCCCGAAGTGCCGCGCGCCCATGCGCGTCCGCGAGGGCAAGTTTGGCCGCTTCCATGCCTGCACCCGCTTCCCGGATTGCAACGGTACCCGGCCGCTGGAAGACAGCGCCCCCCAGGACGGCACCAGTCAGCGCCCCTGGCCCTGCCCCGCCTGCTACGCACCCCTCGTGCGCAGAAAAAGTCACCGCGGTTGGTTCTGGGGCTGCAGTAATTTCCCTTCCTGCCGACAAACAGTGAACGACGACAACGGCAGCCCGGTGGCGGTCAGGCGTCCGCCGGCCCGGTAATGGCTCCTCGCTTCCGGCAGACCGGCGTAAGAGTTACCTAAATCAAACACAATGACACTGAAGTGTGCGCAGAGATTTGACACAATATTGTGATATAAACGGTCGTTTAAGTGACACCCGCACCATGCGGCTTGGCATCCCCCAGGAGACAGACCATGCGAATAGCCCTGCTTGAAGACGAGCATGAACAGGCTCAGCATGTACAACAGATTCTGGCTGACCAGGGCCATCCCTGTGACAGTTTCCCTACCGGCCAGGCGTTTATCAGCGCAGCCCTGCACCGCAGCTATGACCTGATGATCCTGGACTGGCAGATCCCCGACATGACAGGTCTGGACGTGCTGCGGGACATCCGCTCCCAGCTCAACTGGCCAGTTCCCGTGGTATTCCTGACCCAACGGGACAGTGAGCAGGACATCGTGCAGGCCCTGGACGCCGGCGCCGATGACTACCTGGCCAAGCCCGCTCGGCCTGCAGAACTGATTGCCCGCATCAACGCCCTGGCCCGGCGCTCCAACCCCGACGCCGACAAGGAAGAGCTGCACTACGGACCGTTCGTGGTCAATACCAGCCGTCGCACCATCACTTTGCACGGCGAGTTGCTCACCCTGACCGACAAGGATTTCGACCTGACCCTGTTCCTCTTCCAGAACCAGGGTCGGTTACTGACCCGGGAAATGCTCCTGGAACGGGTCTGGGGGCTGACCCGGGATATCAACACTCGCACAGTCGATACCCACATGAGCCGACTTCGCCGCAGGCTGGGCCTGAACCCTGACAATGGGTTCAGGATCAAGACCATCTATCAGCGGGGCTACCGTCTTGAATCCATGTCCGAAGCCACCGCCGAAGAAGAACCCACTACCGCCTGATACAGGAAGCTGCTGTTGCATTCCGTAGCCGACATGATTCGACGAGTTCGCGCGGCCCTGGCCATGGTGTGTGCCATGGCATTGCTGTCAGCCGCGATGCCTGCAGTGGTAAGCGCCGAGCTTGCCGTCACCAAAGGCTCTTCGGCCCGGGCCCCGGGTGTCGTCAGCGGCAGCAGTGAGTGGACCTACACGCTGAAACCCGGTGAGAGCTTTGACCGGGTGGCCCGCGAGCTGCTCCGGGCCGACGTGTCCGGCCGCCAGCTGGCCAGCTACAACGGCGCATCCTCATCCAGCCACTTCCGGCAAGGCGACCGCGTACGTATCCCTATTGCCTGGCTGCGCCAGCAGCCAGAGCCTGCGCGGGTGATCGCCGTCAGCGGCCATGCCCAGGTGCGCTCGTCCAGTGGTGGCTCGCTGCGCCGGCTTGGCGGCGGCGACATCATCCGGGCCGGCGACACCATCATTACCCGCGATGGTGTGGTTAGCGTAGAGCTGGCAGATGGCTCCAGCGTTCGCATCAACCCGTCCAGCTCCGTTGTGTTCAACCGCCTTACTCGCTATGGCCGGACCGGCATGACCGATACCCGCATGCGCCTTGAGCGAGGTGGACTCAGTAATCGGGTCAATCCCCTGATCGAGGAGGGGGCCAGGTTCGAGATTGAAACCCCTTCGGCCATTGCCGCTGTCAGGGGTACGGCATTCTCCCTGCAAACCGACCGTCAGGGTAGCCATTTGCAGGTTACCGAAGGTCGGGTGGAGTTTGGCCGGCCCGGTGCCACCCGGGAAATTCCGGCTGGCTTTGCCGCCTCTGTGAGCAGTTCCGGTCCCACCGACCTTGTGATTCGCCGACTACCGCCGGCACCAAAGCTCGCTGAACTGCCCGGCACCCTCACTAGCCTGCCCGGCACCATTAGCTGGCAACCCGGCAGTGGCGACCGGTACCAGGTCGATATTGTGGACGATGAATCCGGACAATGGGTTCGCCGTGAACAGGTCCGCGGTAACCAGCTGACCCTGACCGACCTGGATAACGGTAACTATCGCCTGGAAATAGCCTCTCTCTCAGCAGGAGGCACCCAGGGCATGCCCGCCAGCGCAAACCTGCAGGTGGACCTTTCTGCACGCGCCGCTGAGCTGGTCGAACCCGCGGCAAATGCCCGGCTCGATACCGACCTGCCCCGCTTTCGGTGGCGCTACCAGGGCGACAGCGAACGGGCGCGTGTGGAAATAGCGCAGGACCCTGACTTTACCAACCTGGCGGCCAGCAGCGACTGGAGCCAGCGAGAAATCGCCACGCCTGACCGCTCCCTGGACGCCGGCGCCTATTACTGGCGTGTGGTCACTGAGGCAGGTGGTAGCTCTGTCGCCACCAGCGAAGCCCGGGCACTGACGATCAATGGAACCCTGGAGCCGGTTCGCGTACTCAGCGCCAATTACATGGATCGGCAAGTGCGCATTTTCTGGGAAACCATCGACCAGGCTTCAGGCTATCTGTTACAGCTCTCTGAAGACCCCGCGTTCGAAGACGTAATCAAGGAGGCCACCGTGGACGACACCACCGCAGCCTTGCGCCTGATTCCCGGAAGGAGGTATTTTGTCCGGCTACGGGCGGTGTCCGAAGGTCCAATGGCGGGCCGGTGGGGCCCTGGCAGAGAATTATATGTAGAATAAGGCGACTGTCTGACGGGACTTCCGGAAACTGGCAGTGCCCGAATCCACCACGCACCACAGCAGGCCCCATGAAGAGGGATTGGTTTATCACCAGACATTCAGCCTGGACGCTAGCCCTGCCCCTCATCGGCATCCTGCTGCTGCTCCAGCTGAGCACCCTGCCCCAGCGGCTCGACAACTGGCTGTATGACACGCTCGTGACCGCCTTCCCCCCTGCCAGCTCCGAAGATGTGGTCATCGTCGCCATTGACGAGAACAGCCTGTCAGAAATCGGCCCCTGGCCCTGGCCCCGGGCAGTACACGCCCGTCTGATCCGTAACCTGACGGCGGCCGGCGCGAACCGCATCGTGATGGATATCCTCTTTCCGGAACCAACAACGGATGACCCGGTGCTGGCTGACGCCATGCGCGAGCACGGTGGTGTCATTCTGCCGCTTTACCTTGCACCGGGCAGTCAATCAGACCTTTTCCGGGAGCAACTGCCCACTCCAACCCTGGCCACTGCCGCCTTTGCTCTCGGCCACGCCCATGTTGAACTGGACTCCGATGGTATCGCCCGCGGGCTGTATCTCTATAATGGCCTTGGCAACAGTCTCTGGCCAGCCATGGCATTACAGGCAGGAGCCAGTGAACCATCCCGGGGGCCCACTGCCTTCCCGGAACAACAGGCACCCCCATACGTTAACGTACGCCGTGAGTTCAGGCGGGTCCCACTGGCCGGTCGAAGCGGGGCCTATACCACCCTGTCGTACAGTGACTTGCTGGACAACCCTGCCGGCCACCCCTGGCTGGACGGCAAGACCGTATTGGTTGGCGCCACTGCCGCAGGCTTCGGCGACGTGTTGCCGACCCCATTCTCCGGACTGGCCCAGCCCATGTCCGGGGTTGAATTCCATGCCAACGCCCTGGCTGCTGCCCAGCGTGGGGAGCTCATCAGGGAGGCGCCCCGATACTGGATGGCAGGGCTGTCACTGCTGACCGTACTGATGGTGGTTCTGGTACTGCCCCGGTTGCGCCCCAGCGGCACCTTCGTGTTTTCCTGCCTGATGTTCACGGCCATTGTCACCGGGGCAGTAACAACCCTGCTTGTGCTGAACCTCTGGGTACCCATAGCCCATGCCCTGCTGGTAGTGGTCATCGCATTCCCGCTCTGGAGTGCACGCCGGCTGTCGCTGGCCAACCACTTCCTCAATCAGCAGATAGACCAACTGGAACGGGGTAACCTGCTCCACCTGCCAGCTACCTGGAGCCGCAGCCCGCGGCAGATCCTCGCCAACCTGCGGGCGCTGCTGACCCCGGACGGCTGGCTGTTAATGGAAGACAACCAAGTGCTGGAGCAACACAACCTGCGCCCTGAAGATCGTCATCCGGGCTGGCAAGGCTCGCCCGGCACCTGGCACCACGACCAGGGCGTCAGCCGGATTACGCTGACCCGGGGAGATAACCGCTATCGCCTAGCCCTGTTACTGCCACCTGGCCTTGCTGGTGCGGCAGCGGAACGTTATCTGGGACGACTCACCCTCCAGGCACCGGATCGGGAACCGGTAGCGGTGATCCGTGAGAACCTTTCCACACGGATTAACCGCGCGCAGGAAGCGACCCAGAAACTCAATCATATACAGGGTTTTATCTGGCGCAGCTTCGAACACATGCCCGACGGCATTATTGTGACCGACCCGCTGGGCCTGATCCTGTTCGCTAACAGCCACGTTCCCCGCTGGTTCAACGAGCCCCAGCCAAGCCTGCAGAGTATGTCACTGGCAACGCTGCTTCAGGGCCACGACCCCCGCAATCCTGGCTGGGCTGAAACCCTGGCTGACACCCTGACCCAGCAACAAAGCCGTACCGTGGATCTGCGCCTGCACGGGAGGGACTTCCTGATCCACTTTGCGCCCTTCCTGCTGCCGGACAGCAACCAGAACGGCATTATCGCCAACATCTCTGACATCTCTGAACTTCGGGAACAGCAGCGCCAGCACCGGGAGGCCATCGACTTTATCTCCCACGACGTCCGCTCCCCGCTGGTTTCCCAGCTGGCATTGATCGAACAGCTGAAGCGTCGCCCCGGTGAGGTCCAGGCCGAGCAACTGGACCAGCTCCGCAAGCTGGCCCGTCGCAGTTACCATCTCGCGGAAGAATTCGTACAGCTGGCCCGGGCGGAACAGCTGACCGAAACGCGGTTCTACGACTGTGAGTTCCTGTCGATTGTCGAGAACGCCCGTGACAGTGTCAGTGAGCAGGCGCTGGAGAAGAGCATCAAGCTGGTCCTGCTGGGGAACGATGACCTGTGGCTCAGAGGCAATGCGGAGCTTCTGGAAAGGGCGGTCATCAACCTGCTGACCAATGCGGTCCAGTACTCGGAACCGGGTACTGCAGTGACCATGCAGGTATTCCGCGCCGGCCACCAGGCCTGCCTGACCGTGACCGACGAGGGGCCAGGAATCGCAGCCTCAGAACTGCCAACACTGTTCGATCGCTTCCAGCGCCAGAAAAGCAGCGAACTCGCTGGCAAGCACGGCGTCGGTCTCGGGCTGTCTTTCGTAAGCGTCGTGGTGGAAAAGCACAAGGGCGAGATTGCCGTTGAATCGAAGGAAGGCGAGGGATCGGCCTTCACGCTCAAATTACCGGTGGCCGATCATCCCGACGAAAGCCGGGATGGCAGAGGGAATTAGAGAGTCCGTGACACCGGTGCACTGGGCGCGCTGATCAGACCGTTACTGTCAACCGTTTGCACAGCGAAGTACCAGGTGCCGGATGACAGTCCGTTGACATTGTAGCCACATTCAAGCACCTCACAATCAACCACTGCCTGCTGGTCCAACTCCGACGGACTCTGCCCATACCGTACGATGTAGCCATCGATATCGGTCTGGTAGCTGAGCTGCTCGCCGTTAACCCGCTGTGCGGGTGCCAGCCAGCTAAGATACACCGCCTCGCCACCGGAGCTGTTGGCCTCCGCGACATAGGATTCGTTAGCCGTTCCGGAACTGGCGCTGGAGCCGCCGCCCCCGCACCCGGCCAGTACGATTACACTAAATAAAGCGGCAAAGGCAGCCCCTGAAAATCCCGGACTGGCTGAATGCATCTATACGGCTCCGTCTACTGCTGGTTGATTTTTCATTATTTTACAAAATGATTGCGGCTGACTTTGTGAACAAAGTCGTCGTTCAGGTCATCAATGACGGGAAAATTGTAAGATCCAGTAACGAGGGGTAACGACGAGTAAGCCAGAAACGCGAACAACCCGGTCACGGGCGCCACGAAATCCGAAAATAAGAAGCAGTAAAAATGGTGGGTGGTGCAGGGATCGAACCTGCGACCCTCGCCTTGTAAGGGCGATGCTCTCCCAGCTGAGCTAACCACCCGGGAAGGAAAAATGGCGGAGCGGACGGGACTCGAACCCGCGACCCCCGGCGTGACAGGCCGGTATTCTAACCAGCTGAACTACCGCTCCGCATCGTCAACAAAAAGACCGGTGCCTTTCTGCCAACCACTGCTGACCGGGGTTAGCCAGCAGTCCGGAAAATGGTGGGTGGTGCAGGGATCGAACCTGCGACCCTCGCCTTGTAAGGGCGATGCTCTCCCAGCTGAGCTAACCACCCATCTCCGGGTCACCCGGTTGACGTTGCCGGCGTGTCGCCGTGTTCATCAACCAAGTGAGACGCGCATTTTAAGTATTTCTGAGGCGGTGTCAAATGTTTCCGGGAAATTTCCATGAATTTTTTCCACCACCTCTGAAGCCGTCTAATTTCCAACCAATTCCGTGATTTACACGAACTCCTCTATTGTGCCCTGAGCTGGTCAACCTGCTGTTGCAAACGGACGAGCCGCGACGTCAGCTGGGCCCGGGAAGCGTCCACCGATTCCAGCGTCTGCTCCGCCTCACTGAGCCGGCTGCGAGTGGCCGACAACTGCCGGCTGAGCTCAGCCACCCGGCCGTCCCCGGACTCCAGGGACTGTATTCGGCTTTCAAGCCCCTCTATGGTCAGGGACTGTTCCTGGCGGAACCGGGTCAACTGCTGATTCACCCTTTCATCAACGCCCTCCAGGTCATTCACCAGGGACGCTACCCGCTGCTGGACATCACCGATGCCCTGTTCCAGCGTTTCCACCGACGTCGCCAGCTCCGCCTGGCGTTGTCCGGCCTGTTCAACCGTGCCGCCGAGGCTATCGAGTTCATCCGTCACCGTAACGACCGATGCCTTCGTATCGGACAAGCCGGTGGCCAGGGTTTCCAGGCGCCCGCTCAATGCTTCCTGCTGCTCCCCAAGCGCCTCGATCCGGGGCCGGTTCTTGTCATTGGCCAGAACCCAGAGTTTGCGAATTTCGTCATTGACCTCTCCCAGTGTCTGGCCAACCTCTGTCAATCGCTCCTCCATGGACGACCCCGTCTCCTCCAGGTTCTCCCCGGTCTCGGACAGGTCCCCCTCGAACCGCGCCAGCGCCAGCTTGCTTTGCCGGCTCCAGTAATCGGCCTCTTCCAATTGATTTTCCATTGCAGAGAGCTTCTGCTGCATATGCCAGCCAAACCAGCCGGCAACACCGGCACTGACCAACAACAGCAACACCAGTAACCAGGTGACCCCACGGCCGGAACCGCCGGAGCCTTCGACCTTGCGAGGCGGTGGAGGGGTGCCACCATTACGTCCACCCTTGGGGTGCTTACCCTCCCCTGGCGGAACTGTCGCCTTGCCACCCTTCCCGGTAATCGGCTCCCGGGCGCGAAGCTCATCTTCATCGGGGCGAATCGAATCCATAACGTCTCCTGGATCAGTCAACTGCACGCATGCTGGAAACATAACTATACAATGGCGTGTGATCATATCGGCTCCCGTGCACCATGACCAACCGGCCAGCAACATCGAAACCTGTCGGATCGGTTTGCATGGCGAACAGTCAGATCCTAAAATGGCGGGCTTTCCCGACGACGGGCCTGGCCCAATCCGGCAACGCACCTGGCAAGCCAGCCGGATAAAAAGCCAGCATACCCGCTGCCGACACCTTCATTGCCGGGGACACCACTATGCAACCGCTGGTAGGCATCATCATGGGCTCCAAATCGGACTGGCCCACCATGGAACATGCCGCCCAAATGCTCGACAAACTGGGCGTCAGCTATGAGACCCGGGTGGTTTCCGCCCATCGCACACCGGACCTGCTGTTTGACTACGCCAAGAGCGCGTCGGACCGTGGCCTGAAAGTGATCATCGCGGGCGCTGGCGGTGCCGCCCACCTGCCCGGTATGGTGGCGTCCCAGACATCGTTACCCGTCCTGGGCGTACCCGTACAGTCAAAGGCCCTGAACGGCCTGGACTCCCTGCTGTCCATCGTCCAGATGCCAGGAGGGGTCGCGGTAGGCACCCTGGCCATCGGCAACGCCGGCGCCACCAACGCCGGACTGCTGGCGGCACAGATCATCGGCAGCTTTGATAACCAGGTCCGTCAAGCGGTGGATGCTTTCAGGGCAACCCAGACCGAGACAGTCCTGGACAACCCGGACCCGAGACCCTGACCAGGCCAACTTCGCTACCCGAACTCCGAAGCGTTAACGTTACCAGGAGAAACCGAATGAGAATTGGCGTACTAGGCGCAGGCCAACTGGGAAGAATGCTCGCACTGGCCGGCTACCCACTGGCCAAGACCTTTACCTTCTACGACATGTCCGGCAATCCAAGCGCCGGGGTTGGTGAGGTCATCATCGACAAGGAAGGCAGCAACCTGGATGAGTTCCTGGCCAGGGTGGACGTGGTCACCTACGAATTCGAACACCTGCCCGTAGCAATTGCCGAAAGGATCGCTGAGAGCAAGCCGGTACACCCGGTACCCCGCGCCCTTCAGGTTTGCCAGAACCGGGAAGCTGAAAAGACGTTGTTCGGCAACCTGGGCATACCCACCCCCCAGTGGCGTATGGCCGACAGCGCGGACGCCCTGCGCCAGGCAGCGGAAAGGCTTGGCTGTCCGGTCGTCGCCAAGTCCAATACCGAAGGCTACGACGGCAAGGGCCAGGCTGTCCTGCGTAGCCCGGAAGACGCCGAACAGGCCTGGAATGCCATCGGACACGACCGCCTGATGGTGGAAAAGTTTGTCGAGTTCACTCGGGAAGTCTCGATCATCGCCGTACGTGGCACCGACGGTGACGTCGCTTTTTACCCCATTGCGGAAAATGTCCACCATGAGGGCATCCTGCGGTACTCCATCGCACCGGCACCGAGCCTGAGCCGTGAACTGGAAGAAAAGGCCGACGGCTACATCCGCGCCTTGCTCAATGAGCTGGATTACGTCGGCGTACTGGCACTTGAGTTGTTTGAAACCGCAGATGGGCTTGTCGCCAACGAAATGGCCCCCCGTGTCCATAACTCGGGCCACTGGACCATGGAAGGCGCCATGACCAGCCAGTTCGAGAACCATATCCGCGCGGTTGCCGGCCATCCACTTGGCAATACCGCCGCACGGGGCCTCAGCTGTATGGTGAACATCATCGGCGAACACGGAGAAATCAACCGCATACTCGAGCTGCCATACGCCCACCTGCACCTCTACGCCAAGGAAGAGCGCCCGGGGCGCAAGCTTGGCCACGTCAACGTGCTGGCAGACAGTTATGAAGAGCTCAAATGGCGGGTACGCAACGTCGCCCAGTTCCTGCCCGGCAGCCCGGAACTGGACTGCTCACTGACCCGGAGTGCCGTGTAAACCCGGACCATCGTTAATCCGGGGCCGGCGCGCCCGCGTAAAGTTTTAGCCGGCTGCCCTTGAAAAAAATCAAGCAGGCCCGATACTTGATGGTTGCAGAGTTACAAACAAGTGCTGTTGTAACGCAGTATCACTGCAACACCAACGCGCTATAAACGCTCATCGGGGGTATCAACGACCCCTGAAATACTGAGAGAAACCAGGGAGAACGACCTCATGGCTTTTGAACTTCCCGCACTTCCATATGCCAAGAACGCACTGGAACCGCACATCTCCGAAGAAACTCTGGAATACCATTACGGCAAGCACCACAACACCTACGTCACCAAGCTCAATGGCCTGGTTGAAGGTACTGATGATGCCAACAAGTCCCTGGAAGACATCATCAAGAGCGCCAGCGGCCCGCTGTTCAATAACGCCGCTCAGGTCTGGAACCATACCTTCTACTGGCACTGCCTGAGCCCCAACGGCGGTGGTGAGCCCACCGGAGCAGCCAAGGAAGCTATCGAGAAAGCTTTTGGCTCCTTCGAAGACTTCAAGAAAGAGTTTAACGACAAGGCCGCCAACAACTTCGGTTCAGGCTGGACCTGGCTGGTAAAGAAGGCCGACGGCTCAGTAGCCATCGCCAACACCAGCAACGCTGAAACTCCGCTGACCGGCCCGGACAAGCCAGTCCTGACTGTGGATGTGTGGGAGCACGCCTACTACATCGACTACCGCAACAGCCGTCCCAACTACCTGGAAGCCTTCTGGAACCTGGTAAACTGGGATTTCGTGAACGAAAACCTGGCCTGATCCTGCCGTTTTCGGTATCACCGGTGCCTGACCAGCGGCACCCCGGAAAGCCCGCCACCGTGCGGGCTTTTTGTTTAAGCGACACCAGAACCGAGCATCCTGTCCCCTCCTTAACAAATTGAAACACCACCTACTGCACTATTCTGAAAAAATGGTTATCTGGTCAGTGCAAACAACGAGATCTGGTCCATACTGAATCATTAGTGTGCTGTATCAAAAAAACAACGGAACCAGGCGAACTCATCACAATGCGACAACGATGACCGAAGACTTTCAACTGGAACGACGACTCGGCTCCCGCATGCTCCGCTGGGTGCTGTCTGCTGCCATCCTGGCCGGTATCCTGCTGAGCGTGGTGCAGATAATCACTGACGCCCGCCGGGTGTCCGCGGAAGTGGACCGTCATGCCGAGCAAACGATAGAGCTTGTCCGGGATGCTGCCACCCAGGCGATCTTCAGCCTCGATGAAGCCCTGGGAAACCAGGTTGTCTCCGGGCTCTTGGGCCAGGACGAATTGCAGAAAGCGACGATCCGGCATCCGGAAGGGGAAGTACTGGCCGGTCATCAACGACCACTGAGTGAGTCCCCCTGGCGCCGCCTCACTGACTGGATCTTCGGTGAAACCCGTGTCTATACCGCAGACCTCCAACGCAGCGACCTGTCGCAGGCCATGCGCCCGGTTATCTACGGCGAACTGGAACTCACCTATGACACCGCACCTGCTGCCAAGGCCTGGGTAGAACGCTCGGCGCTGACCTTACTTGTCGGTATTATTCGCGCGATCATCGTCGGGCTGGTGCTCTTTACGGTGGTCTACTGGCTGATTACGAAACCCCTGCAGAACCTGGTCCGGTCATTGGTCCACGTTGATCCAGTACACCCGGACCGGCACTTGCTGCAACGGCCGAGAAGTCACCAGGGCGATGAACTGGACATCCTCGTGCGTGCCATCAATCACCTCCTGGTCGCCATCGAAGACACCCACCGAAAACACCAGGATGCGGAAAACAGGGCTAACAGGCTGACCCGCTACGACCAGCTAACCGGCCTGCCGAGCCGGGAAACCATCCTCTCGTCACTGACGAACGCCCTGGACGAATGCAAAAGAAACCGGGACAACCTGGCGGTGTACTGCTGCGGCATCGATGATTTCAAATCCATCAACGAACAACTCGGCTATAAAACCGGCGACCAGATACTGCAGGTGCTGGCAGAGCGCCTGAACGAGCAATCCACTCACCAAAGGATACTCGCCGGCCGACTTAACGGTGACCAGTTCGTCGTCATCGCCAACCCGGTAGAAGACCAGTATGAAGCCGCCGAACTGTCTGAATGCCTGCTACAACTGTTCAGGGAACCAATCCAGGTCAACTGCAGCACCCTCGACATCACCGCTACCATCGGTGTCGCCATGTACCCGGCCGATGCCGACGAAGCCGGCCACCTGCTGCAGCACGCTGAACACACCATGACCCTGGCCAAGGCCGAGGCAAACAATCACAGCCGCTTTTACATCGCCAGTGTCGACCAGGAAATCCGCGCCCGCAAACAACTGGAGAAAGACCTGGCCCAGGCCCTTGGCCGGGGCGAATTCCACCTGGTCTACCAACCCCAGATCAGCCTTCAGAGCAACCGCATCATCGGTGCAGAAGCACTACTCCGGTGGTCCCACCCGGACCGAGGCATGGTACCGCCCGACCATTTCATCCCGGTGGCCGAACTCAACGGTACCATTGTTGAAATCGGGCAATGGGTACTCGACGAATCCTGCCGCCAGGCAGCTGCCTGGGCCGCCAGCGGCATGCCCCTGCGCATTGCCGTCAACCTGTCAGCGGTTCAGCTGCGCCAACCCGACATCGTCGGCACCATCCTGGCCACCCTGGGCCGCCACGAAATTCCCCCGGGCCGGCTGGAGGTGGAAATCACCGAAACCGGTTTCATGGAAAACCTGGAAGACGCCGTCGAGAAACTTCGACAGCTCAACGGGGCCGGAATCAGCATCGCTGTAGACGACTTCGGCACCGGCTACTCGTCGCTCACCTACCTCAAGCGCATGCCGGTCCAGCATATCAAGATCGACAAACAGTTCGTCCAGGACCTGCTCACCAACGACGACGACACCCGCATCGCCAACACCATCATTGATCTTGGCAAGAGCCTCAACCTGTCGGTTATCGCTGAGGGCGTCGAAACCCACGAACAGGAATTCTACCTTCGCCAGCGCGGCTGCCAGATTGCACAGGGTTACCACTTCAGCCGCCCACTGACGCCGGAAGCTTTTCGGGAATTTGTGGCGCAATTCCATGGCAAACTTGAGGAAAACGTGGACAATCCGCAATATAACCGCTGAATCCAACCAGGAACGGACCCACTATGACCTCCACCCTCATCGGCCTCGCCGTAATCGCCGTTGTCGTTATCTACATCATCGCCATCTACAACCAGCTGGTCTCCTACCGCAACCAGTTCAAAAACGGCTTCGCCCAGATCGATGTCCAGCTACAACGTCGCCACGACCTCATCCCCAATCTCGTAGAATCAGCCAAGGCCTACATGAGCCACGAACGGGGCACCCTTACTGAAGTCATGGAAGCCCGAAATGGCGCTGTGAACGCCCAGAAGGACGCCGCGACGGATCCCGGCGAAGCGGGCAAGATGAAAAAGCTCGGGATGGCAGAAGGCCTGCTGGACAAGGCCCTGGCCAACTTCTATGCGGTGGCGGAGAACTATCCGGACCTCAAGGCCAACGAAACCGTCCAGCAACTGATGGAAGAGCTTTCCAGTACCGAAAATCGCGTTGCCTTCGCCCGCCAGGCCTATAACGACAGCGTGATGAGCTACAACATCCACCGGGAGAAGTTCCCCAACAACATCGTAGCCGGGTTGTTCTCGTTCAAGCCTACGGCGCAATTGGAGCTGGAGACCCTCGAGGCGCGGACCGCACCAAAGGTTTCGTTTTAATGGAAGCCTGCACCACAGCATGAGGACAGGGCCCCGGTATCGCTTTCCCGGACCTTCAAAAACAGGGACGTTTTTGAAGAGCCTCCATGGATGGATTCACGGCGTGTCCGGGAAAGCGATACCGGGGCCCTGGCCCGCCACCCAAGCCCGCCAGTTTGTCTTCCCCGGAATGTAAGATATGGCCAAAAAAGGATTCTTCGAACGCCAGGCCAACGCCAAACGCAATACCGCCTTACTGGTCTTCCTGTTCGCCATAGCCGTCACCCTCATCGCCCTGGCCGTCTGCGTGGTAGGCTACTTCGTCACCCGCAGCGAAACCACCAGCCTGCCCTTCCACCAGTGGCTGATGAGCTACCACGGGCTCATGACCGCCACCGTCGTCGTCCTGCTTATAACGGGCGCCTCCGCCATCCGCTGGATCGACCTGGCCGGAGGCGGGGACCGCGTCGCCAACATGGTCGGAGCGAGGCTACTCGATCCATCCAGCCAGGACTCCGACGAACGCCGCTACCGAAACGTGGTCGAAGAAATGGCCATCGCCAGCGGCGTCCCCGTACCGCAGCTCTACGTTATGGACCACGAAACCGGCATAAACGCCTTCGTCGCCGGCTACAGCCCCAACGAAGCCGTCATGGTGGTGACTCACGGAGCCCTCACCCAACTCAGCAGGGACGAACTCCAGGGCGTTATTGGCCACGAATTCAGCCACATACTCAATGGCGACATGCGCATCAACGTCCGACTGATCGCACTGCTGGCCGGCATCCTCGCCATTGGCCAGATTGGCACCTTCCTGCTTCACAGTGCCAGTGGGCGCACCCATGTCAGCAGCTCACGCGGTCGTAATAACGGCCAGGGCGTGATACTCATCGTTGCCCTGGCACTTACAGTCATTGGCTACGTGGGGGTATTCTTCGGGCGCCTTATCCAGGCCGCCGTGTCCCGGGAACGGGAGCGACTGGCCGACGCATCGTCGGTGCAGTTCACACGCAACCCCGAAGGCATCGGCGGAGCCCTCTACAAGATCGGGCTTACCAGTGGCTACTTCCAGAGCACCAGTCATGCCAGCGACATGAATCACATGTGCTTTGGCGAAACCACCAAAATGGCGTTCAGCAGGTTGCTGGGCTCCCACCCGCCCATCGACGAACGCATTGAAGCCATCCAACCGGGACTGATAACCCGACTCCGAAGCCGGCTTCGGGACCAGCCAGCTGAATACCAGGCCTCACAAGACGCGGGACAGGCCGACACCCCCCGAGGCGCCAGCGGTTTTAGCGGCACAGGCACGGGCGACCACCCCAGTTCCATAACTGCCAGCGCAGGAACGGTCACCCCCGGCACCGAGCAGTACGCGAGCCAGCTACTGGCCCACCTCCCTGCCAACATACGTGAACTGCTATACACCCGGGCAGGAGCCGTTCAGCTGGTATACGCACTGCTCACCCGGGACCTGCCCCAGGCAACGGCAGACGGTATGTTGAGCTTCCCGGAGGACCATGTCGTCCTGCGGCCGCGCCCTGACCTGGTCGGCAAGATCATGCCCACCCTGCTCAGGGAGAGCGACGCCATACGCCTGCCGGCCCTGGAGCTGGCCATGCCGGCCCTGCGAAAACTGGACCCGGATGAGCGCCTGGCGTTGGTGAAACGGGTGGCCGAGCTGGTCCAGGCGGACAGCCGGGTTACCCTGTTCGAATTTGCCCTGTACAGCTTCCTGAAACGCCATCTCGCATCCGATGCCGGCCGGGTGGTACCGGTGCGTTATCGCAACTATAAGGCGGTGGAGACGGACCTGAGCCTGCTGTTCAGCCTTATGGCCCGCGCCGGCACGTCCAATGACCAGGAAGCGAAGCAATTGCACCAGCAGGTCATCGCCAGCTTCATCAGAGGACAGCGGGGCTCAAGCCCGGTGCTTTTCCCGAGGGCCACGGTGGCATCGCTGAGTAATTCCCTCAAACGCCTGAACCAGCTGTCACCCTTGCTGAAGCCGGCGGTCCTGGACGCCTGTGCACAGTGCGTACAGCATGACGGGCAGGTAGAAGCCAGGGAATATGAACTCCTCAGGCTTGTTGCTGACCAGCTGGACATCCCCTTGCCCCTGCTGCGAGGCACACCAGCTGCCTAGGACGCCGGAACCCCCCGCGCACACCCTTTGTCAGGATAAAAAAAAACGCCATCAGCTGAACTGATGGCGTTATTTATTTCAGATTACGATCCAGGCCTGGTGTCCGAATTCAGGAAGCCTCGTCCAGGGCGTCAACATCCTCTTCCACCATGCCCTGCTTGCCCTTGAACATACTTTCGATGGGGGGAGGGTCCTTTTCGTCCGGCAGGCCGAGCTTCTCTCGGACGCCGAGATTAATGTCCCACAAGCCCTGGTATTTCTCACCTGTGACCTCGGCAGTCTTGGCCTTGTCCAGCATGATAGTGGGTCGCAGGAACACCAGCAGGTTACGCTTCTCCCGAGTCTCGGACTCCGAGGAGAACAGCTTGCCGAGGATCGGGATATCACCCAGCAGGGGCACCTTGCTCTTGTTGACGCGCAGGTTGTCGTTGATGAGGCCACCCAGCACGATAGTTTCACCATCGTCCGCCAGGACCGTCGTCTTGATTTCCCGTTTGTTGGTGACAATATCCGATGCGTTCTCTACGCTGTCAGCCACATCCTCGGTGGTCTGCTCCACTACCAGGCGCACCAGCCCATCATCGCTGATACTCGGGGTGACCTTCAGGGTCAGACCGATATCCCGGCGCTCAATAGTGGTAAACGGGTTACTCAGGCCGTCTCCGGCCGTGGCCTGCTGGCCGGTCCTGAAAGGTACGTTCTGGCCGACAATAATCTCTGATTCCTGGTTATCCAGGGTGATAATGCTGGGAGTGGACAGCAGGTTGGCCGCGGCCGAGGTGGACAGCGCCTGTAACAGGACCCCCCAGGTAATACCATCACGATCACGTTGGCCGGCACCTATGGTAATACCACCCACCGCGGGGGTAATCACGCTGTCCGACAGAATGGCACTGATAACGTCACCAATGCTGCGCCCGACGTTATTAAAGTTACTCCCGATGACCGGTGTCGACGAGCCACCTTCATCGCCTACTGCAAACTGTACACCCAGGTCACTACCCAACTGATCACTGATCTCGACAATGGCCGCTTCGATCATTACCTGGGCCCGGCGCACATCCAGCTGGGAGATAATCATCTCCGCTTCCTGCATCATGGATGGTTCGCCGCGAAGCACCAGCGCATTCAGGCCCTCATCAGCGAACACCGAGAAACCGGTACTGTTCCGCCGGCGGGTATTACCTCCGCTGCCACCCTCGCCCTCAGCCTCACGGACCACTTCGCCCATGACCCCTTCAAGGATTTCCGTAAGGTTCTTGGCATCACCGTGGTTGAGTCGGACAACCTTGGTGGTGCCGCCCGACGCCGACGGCTGGTCAAGTTGGCGAATCAGGTTCCGCATCTTGTCCCGGAAATTCTTGTCTCCCCGGAGGATCAGGCGATTGCTGCGCTCATCGGCAGTCACGCTGAATTTGCGGGACGGGGATTCACCGCCAGCAGCACGGCCAAGCTCATCAGGTGCCAGTTCCTGCAACAGGGTAACCATATCTCCCACCCAGGCCTCGTCGAGCTGGATCACTTCCACTTCGTATTCCGCCGGGCTGTCCAGGTCGCGGACAATGTTCTCGATGCGACGAATGTTGTTCTCATGGTCGCTGACGATAAGGGCATTGGCCGCAGCCACTCCAGCCAGGTGCCCGTACTTGGCAACCAGCGGCCGAAGAATGGGTACCAGTTCAAGGGCGTTGGCGTTATTGACGGCAATAACACGGGTGACCAGTTGTTCGCTGGGAGTTTGTTCAAACCGGGTGAGGTCCTCGGCATTCTGCTTGGCATCCACCTGCTGGATAACCTTGATAACCTCTTCGCCGGGAATCGCGGTAAAGCCATGAACCTGGAGGACGGCCAGGAACAGGTCATAGATCTCGTCCTTGTTCATGGGGGCGCTGGAAAGCACGGTAACCTTGCCCTTGACCCGGGGGTCGACCACAAAACTGTAACCGGTAATGTCTGCCACCTGGGTAACAAAGGCGCGGATATCAGCGTCCTTGAGGTTAAGGCGCCAGGTGCCTTCGCCGGAGTCCTGCGCCATGGCCATCAGTGGCAACAAAAGGGCCAGAACCAGGGCCCGCATGAGGTTTGTGGTGAGCTTAGTCATGCAACGATTGCGTCCTGTATCGATGAAGCCTTTCGGGGCCTCTGAATCATCCCGTTCGCCATCCGGCATCCAGGGGCCATCCAGCTTTCTGCGTATACCCGGAGACACCGCGCCCCGGCCTTGATTGAGAAACCGCAGCCGCCCCTACTGCGGCAGCGCATAGGTCACCGTGAAGCGGGCACCGTCCCGTTCCACTTCTACCTGCACCTGAGGCTCAGAGCGCAGGGTTTCCAGTAACTGGCGGTCCTGTTCAAGGTCGCCCAGGGGGTAACCATTGATTGCGGTAATCACGTCTCCTTCCCTGAGATTGACCGCCCGCAACATGGCGTTGGAGCCATCAAACACATACCCCTGGGAGCCGCCATCGTCCACCGGCCGAAGGCCGAATGCAAGTAACGCGTTCGCACCTTCGCTATCGAGCCGCGCCTGGGCCTGGTCAAGAAAGTCGCCTGGGGAGTCTGCGGTGCTGGCCGGCTCCTCGGAAACCAGTTCAGTCCCCTCAAAATCGTCGTCGAACGTCAGCGACTCATAGGCTCCCTGACGCCGGATCAGTATACGCCCGGGCTCTACCTCGACAAGTTCCGCATTACCTGGCAAGACGTCACCCACCCTATAATGGGCAGTAACGTTACCTCCGCTTGTGACTATAGCACCGGAGTTCTCAGGCTGCGCCGCTACCAGCACGCCTTCAAGCGACAGCCGCAAAGTGGTTTCCGGAGCACTCTCCCGCACCGACCTTGCAATCGGCTGGGTGCTGGTCGGGCGGCCGAACAGTTCGAAACTCGCCAACGGTGCGTTCACTGAAGCGCCCCCGCTAGCGGCCGGCGAGCCAGACTGATACAACGGCGCGATACCCTGTTCATTCCATAACGCCTGCCAGGTCAGCCACCCCAGGACAATGGCCAGGTATACCACCAGCCCCGCCAGCAACAGATTGGCCAGCCACCGCGGAATCCATGCCGGCACACGTGCCCGTTGCGACCGGGGCATCAGAATCGTCCTCCTGGCAGTAACGGTTGCTGGACCTGAAAAATGACATCACCCGGCTGTGCCGCGCCGGACCAGGATTGACCTGCCAAATCCACCATGCGCTTGTACACCCGGATATCCATCATTCCATTTAACGCCAGGCTGGCTTCGGCCGCCGGCTCAGCCTTGCCTTGCTCACTGACTCTGAGCAAGAGGCCGCTGGTGGAGTCTGTCAAGGTCGCCTGCATTGGGGGGAACACCGCGCTCTGGCGACGATCCCCCATTGGCCAGCTGACATTGCCACCAGGCCAGCGCGCCAGGCCGGCAGCGCTGTCCAGTCTCCTGTCAGCCATTGTCACTCGTAACCGGTCTATGACCACATCGCCTTCCAGCAGGGCACCACCGCTCTGACGAATGACGTCAGCAAACTCGGGAACATGCAGGCGGCCGGACAGATCTGCCACCAGGGACCCGGGCCAACCCAGCGTCAGGTTTCCATCTACCCTGGATGACACCGTCTCAAGGCTCAGCGCCACCGGCTGGCGCAATCCGATAACATCAGGCCAGGCTAACTGCCAGTCTACCCGGACGGGTTTGCGCTGCACGTCAACCCGGGCAGCGCCGCTCCAGAGCGTGCCGGACACCTGTTGCACAGAAATCCCCGGGGGCAGCTGGATATGAGACGACGCCTGCGCCCAGACCCAGCCTGCCGGCAGCCAGACCACCAGGGCAACGCCATAGACAAGCAGCGCCAGCAATACCAGGAGGATCACCTTGGCAGGTCTGATAAAGGATCGGTTGGATGAATCTGTCATCGTTATTCGGGCGCCACGGCGAATCCCTGTTTCCTGAATTATGGCAGCAACCTGCACCAACTTTATGTCATTGATTCACAGGTTGAAGGCCACCCGGGGCATTCTACGTTAACTGCCACACGATGAGAAAACATGAAACACAAAAAAACCCCGCAGGGGAGAGTCCCATGCGGGGTTTTGGGGCAGGCACCGCCTTGTAGCTAAGCAATGCCTCAGGTGCCGGGCGGGCTGATTACATCATGCCGCCCATGCCACCCATGCCGCCCATATCCGGCATACCACCGCCGGCGCCTTCTTCCTGCGGCTCATCAGCAACCATCGCTTCGGTGGTGATGATGAGGGACGCTACGGAAGCAGCGGCCTGCAGCGCAGAGCGGGTAACCTTGGCCGGGTCCAGGATGCCCATCTCCAGCATGTCGCCGTATTCTTCAGTGGCAGCGTTGTACCCGAAGGCGCCTTCGCCGTCACGAACCTTGGCCACAACGACGGAGGACTCACCACCGGCGTTGAACACGATCTGGCGCAGCGGTGCTTCCATGGCACGACGCAGGATGTTGACACCGGCCTTCTGCTCTTCGTTAATGGCATCCACTTTCTCCAGAGCCGCGATGGCACGGATCAGGGTGACACCACCGCCAGCCACGATGCCTTCTTCAACGGCAGCGCGGGTGGAGTGCAGCGCGTCTTCAACACGGGCCTTCTTCTCTTTCATTTCCACTTCAGAACCGGCGCCTACCTTGATGACGGCAACACCGCCAGCCAGCTTGGCAACACGCTCCTGCAGCTTTTCCTTGTCGTAGTCGGAAGAGCTGTCCTCGATCTGCTTGCGGATCTGCTCAACGCGGGCGTTGATGTCCGCCTCGGCACCGGCACCGCCGATGATGGTGGTGTTTTCCTTGGTGACGTTGACACGCTTGGCAGTGCCCAGGTCGTCCAGGGTGGTGTTCTCGAGGGTCAGGCCCACTTCTTCGGAGATCACGGTACCACCGGTCAGGATAGCGATGTCCTGCAGCATTTCCTTGCGACGGTCACCAAAGCCAGGCGCCTTCACAGCGTTGACCTTAACGATGCCACGCATGTTGTTGACCACCAGGGTAGCCAGCGCTTCACCTTCGATGTCCTCTGCGATGATCTGCAGCGGCTTGCCAGCCTTGGCGACGGCTTCCAGTACCGGCAGCAGTTCGCGGATGTTGGAGATCTTCTTGTCGACCAGCAGGATGTACGGGTCTTCCAGCTCGGCGGACATGTTGTCCTGGTTGTTGATGAAGTACGGGCTCAGGAAACCACGGTCGAACTGCATACCTTCAACCACGTCCAGCTCGTCTTCCAGGCTGCGGCCTTCCTCAACGGTGATGACGCCTTCCTGACCTACACGCTCCATGGCATCCGCGATCAGCTTGCCGATGGTCTCGTCGCCGTTGGCGGAGATGGTGCCAACCTGGGCGATATTGCGGCTGTCGTTGCACGGAGTGGCCATTTCACGGATCGCCTTGACGGCTTCAGCGGCCGCCTTGTCGATGCCCCGCTTCAGGTCCATCGGGTTCATGCCGGCAGTAACGGCCTTGATACCCTCGTTGACAATGGCCTGGGCCAGAACGGTTGCAGTCGTGGTACCGTCACCGGCGTTCTCGTTGGCCTGGGAAGCGACTTCCTTCACCATCTGGGCGCCCATGTTCTCGAACTTGTCTTTCAGTTCGATTTCCTTGGCCACGGACACGCCATCCTTGGTGACATTGGGAGCACCGAAGGACTTGTCCAGAACCACGTTGCGGCCTTTCGGGCCGAGGGTTACCTTGACGGCATCTGCGAGTACGTTGACGCCTGCAACCATGCGCTTACGCGCGCTGTCACCGAATTTGACTTCTTTAGCTGCCATAGTTCTCTATTCCTGTTCGATTAAGCCAATCGTCTGAAGTGTTCAGCAAACAATCGGATTGAATGCGTGATCCGGTTTGCGGCAGGCCTCAGCCCTCAAGCACACCGTAGATTTCGTTCTCGCTCATGATCAGCAGTTCTTCACCGTCGATCTTGACGGTGTTACCGGCGTACTGGCCGAAAACCACTGTGTCACCTGCCTTGACCGCCAGCGCGCGGGTCTCACCGTTCTCGAGAATACGGCCGTTACCTACAGCCACTACCTCGCCCTGAGACGGCTTTTCCTTGGCATTACCGGGCAGCACGATACCACCGGCAGTTTTCTCTTCTTCTTCCTTACGGCGTACGACAACACGGTCGTGAAGCGGACGAATTTTCATTCTCGGTTTCTCCAGTGTCAGACTGTCTTTGACAATGACGTTGCGTTAAAAGCCGGGGCAGTTAACCCTCTGTTTTGCAGATGATTATCTGCCCGCAGCGAACTTGTGAGACGTTAATGGGGGTCGCAGTTTGGTTTTCAACACCCCGGGCAAAATTTTTTTTACTTTTTTTCGATGCGATCGTGGTCCCGCTCGGTCTCATCCCGGTACTCACCCTCAATGGGATCTTCCCCGCCGGGGCGACGACCAAAAGGCCCCTGCCCACCAAAGGGATCACCGCCGCCGGAAGTAAAAAAGAAGCTGCTGCTCTGTCCACGGACCACCATGCGCTTCATGGCCTGATGTACGAACCAGTGACGTGTGCCCGGGATCAGGCAGAGGAAACCGACGGTGTCGGTAATAAAACCCGGGGTCAGCAGCAAGGCACCACCAACGGCAAGGATCAGGCCCTCCGCCACTTCCCTTGCCGGCAGTTCGCCACTGTTGAGACGCTGATTTGCCCGGGTCAGTGTGGCCAGCCCCTGCTGTTTGAGCAGCGCCGCGCCAATCACGGCAGTCAACAGAACCAGGCCAATTGTCGGTAGTACACCGATCATCGTGCCCACCTGAATCAACACCGCCATCTCCGCAATGGGCATTACGATGAATAGAAAGACAAATACCGGCAATCGATGCCTCCCGGGGCTCACCCCAACGATTACTTTACAGCCAGGCACAGGCGGCATGGCAATTCAACGTGATCTGGAAACCCGGGCACGGCTCATAGCCCGGACACCCGGCTTCCATTACCATCAGGGCAAAGTTGGAAACTTCAAGTTCAGGCGGACCATTACCTTATGGAACCAACCCGGGAACAGAAAATCTGGCAAGTGGTGCTGGCGATCCCGCCCGGGCACGTTGCGAGTTATGGTCAGGTGGCTGATATGGCAGGCCTGGCGCGACAGGCGCGATTTGTCGGGAAGGCATTGGGCAGGTTACCGAACGGGCATTCCGTACCCTGGTTCCGGGTGATCCGCAATACCGGCCAGATCGCCTTTCAGGAAGGCTCGGAGACCTTTGAGCGGCAGAAATCCCTGCTCGAAAACGAGGGCGTCGAGGTTATTAATGGGCGGGTGGCTATGAGCCGGTTTCGCTGGCGTCCTTGACCGGCGCCCGCTCATCCAGCCGCTGGCCGTTTTTCAGCATGTACATGGACAGCAGAATCGCCGGCACACCCATGGCGCCCGCCACCAGGAAGAACTCCGCGTAGCCGAAGTCGGCGACCACGATACCGGAAAAGCCCCCCAGGAATTTGCCAGGCAGGGTCATCAGGGAGCTGAACAGGGCATACTGCGTGGCCGTGAAGGACGCACTGGTCATGCTCGACAGCCAGGCAATCAGCGCGACATTGGCGATTCCGCCACTGAGGTTGTCCGCACTGACCACTACGGCCAGGGTCACAATATCCGGCGGCATCTGGGCGAGCCAGACAAACAGCAGATTGGTTGCCGCAGTCATTACTGCGCCCAGTACAAGGATTGTCCGCACACCGTAACGAACGACCATCACACCCCCCACCATGGAGCCGGCAATGGTCATAAAGAAGCCAAATACCTTGGTGACATCCGCCACCTCGGTCTTCGAGAAGCCCATAAAGTTCAGGTAGAACGGGTTGGCCATCACGCCCATGGCGATGTCAGAGATACGGTAGACGGCAACCGTCAGCAGGATCAGTAACGCCAGCTCCCGGTAACGCTGGAAAAAATCGAGAAACGGGCCAGCCACCGCCGCGGAGAACCAGCCCGCCAGTTTCGCCAGCCCCATGGGCAAATGGGCTCGCCGCTCGGCTTCAGCCTGTACCCGGTGGGCGATATCCGCAGCCGCTTCAAAATGATTGACCACCGGCTCCCGGACAACCAGTACCGTCAGCATCCCCACGCCCACCAGCAAGGCCATCACCTGGTAGGACACGGTCCAGGACCAGAATTCCGCCAGGTATAACGCGCCCGCACCGGCTACCAGCAAGGCCAGCCGGTAACCGAAGATGTAGGTGGATGCCAGTGCCGCCTGCAGGCGCTCCGGCGCGATTTCAATCCGGTAGGCGTCGATAGCCACATCCTGGGTCGCAGAGGAGAAGGCCACCAGTAATCCGAACAGGGCCATCATTTCCGGAGCGACCACCGGATCCACGGTGGCCATAAGGAACAGCCCTGTGGCAATGCCAGCCTGGGCGAGGAAGATCCAGCTGCGGCGCTTGCCCAGTAACCGGTCCAGCACGGGCAACCGCAGGCGGTCCACCACCGGCGCCCAGAACACTTTGATGGAATAGGTAATACCCAGCCAGCTGAAGAAGCCGATGGTGGCGGTTTCTACCCCCACATCCGCCAGCCGCGCATTCAGCGTGGAAAACACCAGCAGAAAAGGCAGGCCGGCGGAAAAACCCAGAAACAACAGGGCAATCACCTGCCAGCGGGTGAAGGTATAGACCGTTTCCTTCAGCCAGACGGAGTCCACACGGGGAAAGATGGCGAAGCTCCGGTCAGTCGCGGAAGTTGTTGAACTGCAGCGGCAGTTCAAGGTCCGAGTCCCTTAGCATGGCAATGACTTCCTGCAGATCATCACGCTTCTTGCCAGTCACACGGACCTTGTCACCCTGAATGCTGGCCTGGACCTTCATCTTGGCGTCCTTGATCATCTTGACGATCTTTTTGCCCTGGTCGGTCTCGATGCCCTGGCGGAGCTTCAGGTGCTTCTTCACCAGCTTGCCGGCCTTGCTTTCACCGTCATCATCGATGGCGCGGGTATCAATGTTCCGTTTGGCAAAGGCCATACGCAGCATGTCCATCAGTTGCTCCAGCTGGAACTCCTGCTCGGCACTGATGGTGATGGTCTGATCATCCAGCTCGATATCCGCCTCCACATTCTTGAAATCCCAGCGATTGCCCAGCTCCCGTTTGGCCTGGTCCACGGCGTTGGTGACTTCGTGCATGTCGATTTCGGAAACGATATCAAAGGAAGGCATGGTGATTTCTCCTGCAAAGAATCGCCCTCTGGTATGGGCTGACGAATGGCCGATAGCATAGCGGCAAACGTCCTCCACATCGACCCCGCCGGGGCGCGATTACACAAGCGTTAGTTCAGGAGACCGGACACCAGAAACACGCGGTAACACACGAAAACACAAGCTCAACAGACTTCGGGCGGGCGGGAGCTTACTCTATACACGTGGATCAGGGGAATCAGGCAGTATCTCCTGGCAGTATCCACCCCCAACGGTGGAGGATCCGGGCAGTACCTCCATCGGTATTTTGGGACATCGTTGTGTGTTGTTTCAGGCAGTTTCGAACTTTCCTTGTTTGTTGTTCTCAGGCCGGCTCCGAATGGGGTTGGCCTTTTTTATTTGGGCTGGTTGCCCCGCAGAGTTTACGGCAGGTGTTCCCTCTCCCTGGACGGGAGAGGGCCAGGGTGAGGGTGATAAGCGACGGACTACGGAGTTAAAGCCTCCACCCTCACCCCAACCCCTCTCCCTTCGAGGGAGAGGGACTCAACCGGGATTTATAGCTTCCGGCCCTTGCCCGCAGCAATCCGCAACCGCAGGGCGTTCAGCTTGATAAAGCCTTCCGCATCCTTCTGGTTGTAGGCGCCTTCGTCTTCCTCGAAGGTGGCGATCTTCTCGTCAAACAGGGAGTCTTCGGACTTGCGGCCAACCACATCCACGTTGCCCTTGTAGAGTTTCAGGCGAACGGTACCGTTGACGTACTCCTGGGTCTTGTCGATCAGTGCCTGCAGGGCTTCGCGCTCCGGTGACCACCAGTAGCCGTTGTAGATCACTTCCGCATAGCGCGGCATGATGCTGTCCTTCAGGTGGGCAACCTCACGGTCCAGGGTGATGGACTCGATGGCACGGTGGGCCCGCAGCATGATGGTGCCGCCGGGGGTTTCGTAACAACCGCGGGACTTCATGCCCACGTAGCGGTTCTCGACGATATCAATACGGCCGATACCGTTGTCGCCGCCTACCTTGTTCAGGTGCTCCAGTACTTCGTGGGGCTTCATGGCCTGGCCGTCGATAGCGACGATATCGCCCTTCTCGTAGGTCACTTCAATGTAGGTCGGCTGGTCCGGGGCGGCTTCCGGGGAAACGCTCCAGCGCCACATATCTTCCTCGGCTTCCGCCCAGGGGTCTTCCAGGTTGATGCCTTCGTAGGAGATGTGCAGCAGGTTGGCATCCATAGAATACGGGCTCTTGCCCTTTTTCTTCTCCACCGGGATATTGCGCTCGTCGCAGTAAGCCATCAGCTTCTCGCGGGAGTTCAGGTCCCACTCCCGCCAGGGAGCGATTACCTTCACACCGGGCTTCAGCGCATAGGCGCCCAGCTCGAAACGCACCTGGTCGTTACCCTTGCCGGTAGCGCCGTGGGAGATGGCATCAGCGCCAGTCTCGTTGGCAATCTCGATGAGGCGGCGGGCGATCAGCGGGCGGGCAATGGAGGTACCCAGCAGGTACTCGCCTTCATAAATGGTGTTGGCGCGGAACATGGGGAACACGTAGTCCCGTACGTACTCCTCTCGCAGGTCCTCGATGTAGATTTCCTTCACGCCCAGGGCCTTGGCCTTTTCACGGGCCGGCTCCACTTCCTCGCCCTGACCAATGTCGGCGGTAAAGGTCACCACCTCACAGTTGTAGGTGTCCTGCAGCCAGCGGACGATCACGGATGTATCCAGACCACCGGAATAGGCCAGCACCACCTTCTTGATATCAGACATGCCCTTGCTCCTGCGAATCACGAAAACGAAAAAACGAGGCTGCGCCCCGTCTTCTGACTCTGAAAAGAAGGCGCATATTGTACGGAAGTGCAGGAGGAATGGCTATTGGTGCAAGTCTGGCCGACCGGATGCGGAAGACCAGGTAGAGAAAAGAAGGTTTTTGCCACGGAATCCACGGAAGAACACGGAAAAAAGAGAAAACAAGGAAAAATCTTTGCCACTAAATCCACGAAATCCACGAAAGTTAAAAAATAGCTTTTCGTGGATTTCGTGGATTTAGTGGCCAGTAACTTATTGTCTTTTCGGTTTTTCTTTCCGTGTTCTCCCGTGGCTAGAACAGCGAAATCAGCCTACGGCCTGCGCCTGCTGGCTGGACACTTCCTCACGGATACCATCCCAGCCTTCCTTGACGGAACGCAGCAGGTTGGCCACTTCATCCAGCTTGGCCAGATCATTCTTTGCGCTGGCTTCCAGCAGGGTGCGCTCCATGTAGTCATAGAGGGCTTCCAGCCGCAGGGCCAGTTCGCCGCCCTTCTCGAAGTCCAGGAAGCTGCGCAGGCCGCCGACAATCTCGATGGCCTTGTTGATCAGCTGGGCCTTGGCGCCGTAGTCCTTCTGCTGGATCTTCGCCTTGGCCATGTTGATGCGCTCCAGAGCCCCGTTATACAGCAGCTGGATCAGCTTGTGGGGATCCGCATCGGTGATGCTGGTCTGGGTGTTTACGCGCTGATAGGCCTGCAAACCGTTCATAATCTACCTCTTTGTTACCGGCTTTCCGGTTATGCCTTGTTGGCTGCCAAACCTCGGTATGGCGAATTCATGTCAACGGCGATCAGTTATCGCGGTTGTTATTGGGCGCCAGGGCGGCCAGCTGCTGGCTGACATAGTCCCGGGTGCTGTTGAGCTGGGCAATAAGCGAGTCCGCTGCGCTGAACTGACTGACCAGCCGTTCCCGGTAGGCCGCAATTCGTTCTTCCAGGCGGACCTGGCTGTCCTGGATCTGCTCCAGCTCCCGGTTCAGGCTGTCGGTACGGGACTCGATAGCACCACCAGCGCCCACCATGCTGGTGACCATATCGACGGTACGTTCGCCGACGCCCTCCACAAAGGTGATGGAACCACGGCTACCGGTCTGGTCACCCAGAATCCGAACCTGGAGACCAGAAGCACCGCCGTTACCGCTGCCCAGGTAAAGGACCTGACCATCGCCTTCTGCTGCGCGGCCGTCAATGGTGCCAGCGACGTCCACGCCAGCGGTACTGGTATTGGTGTCCAGTCCGAACGTGGCTCCATCCTCCGCCGACGACAGAGCCACACTGGACTCGCTGCCATACTGGGAGGAGGTAAATGTCAGCTGGCCCGCGCCATCCACACCGACCTGCACCGACGTGCCGGCGGCATTCAGGGCATTGTTGGCATCCAGCTGAGCCTGAATCTCGTCCAGCATGCTTTGCTGGTCAGCGTATGTACCCTGGGTCAAGGCCAGGTTAACGGTGATGTCGTCGTTGACCGTCAGGGCTAGCTCATCGTTGGTGTCTGTAATATTGAAACTGGTACCGAGGGCGGAGCCGCCTACAAGCTGCCCACGGGTGGCCGCCTGGGTCACATTAATGTCGTAACTGCCAGGCTGGGTATCCAGGCCGCTGCGCACAAACTCTACCTGGCTGTCGGTGGTTCTGCCCTGCTCCGCAAACAGCGCGGTGACGTCGTCCGGGTTGGCCTTGAGCTGCTCTTCAAACTTCGCCCGGTCAAATTCCAGACCACCGGTCTCCCAGTCCGTGGTGATACCCACATCCGCCAGGCTCCGCACACTGGCGTTCTCCATGCCGGGAACCACCCTGGTGAGAATGCTTCGCAACTGATTCTGGACGCCTCGAACCGTAGAATCGCCGGTTAGCAGACTGCCGACCCCGGCTTCGGCGTTAAACCCGGCAAGGCTGTCAATGGTCGACTGCAGGCCATTGAACTTGTCCACAAAGCCCTGAACCCGGTCAGCCACTGCCCCCAGATCCTGGGACACCTTAATGGTGGACGTACCCTCGGCCTTGATATCAAAGGTCAGGCCATCGATAACATTTTCGAAAGTATTGGTGGAGCGTGTGACTTCAACACCGTTAACCTTCATTACCGCATCGCTGGCTGCGATGGTTTCCTGAAGACCCGCATCCGCGTCCATGCCCGTATTAAAGGCAAAGCGGGAAAGGCCTTCATTATCGGTGTCGGTACCACCGGTATCGCCCGTTACCGAGATGCTGACCGCATTGGCGGTGCCCGTTTCATCGGCGGACAATACCAGCTGGTACCCTGAACCGGTATCAATCACACCGGCAGAGACACCGGCATCGGATTCATTAATGGCGTTGGCCAGGCCCTGCAAGGTGTCATTGCTGCTGTCGATGGTAATGTTGGTGATCTTGTCACCCACAGACAATTGCAGCTCGCCCTGCCCCACACTGGTCGCGTCGCGGTCGGCGAATACCGTTTGGGAAGCCAGTGCCTGAGCCGAAGCCAGACTGGTCACTTCAACACTGTAGGTGCCCCGGCTGGCCTTGGTGGCGTCCACCGACACTCCGATATCGTCATTGCTGGAGGAGGCAGAAAACGCCTTCAGGTTATCCGGCGAGCTCAACTGACGCATGGGCAGGCGCAGCTCCGTCACGGCACTGCGGAGCTTGCCATAGGCTGAAAGCAGCGCTTCCGTCTGCTGCGTCTTCTGGGTCAGCCGGGTTTCCGTGGGCTTGCGCTCCGCGGCAACCAGCTGATCGACCAGGTCCGAAGTGAGAACTCCGGAACCGACGCCTAATGATGAAATTGCCATAACCATGCCTCCTCAAGGGGGCTCAATTCGCTACTGTTCAGTTTATCGGCAGCGGGCGGCAAAACTTTGCCTCTTTTCGCTAAATCCCTATGCCGATTTGTAACAGCGTGTAACAAGATCTTTTTTATCCACGAAAACCACGGAAGAACACAGAAAAAAAGGACTTTTGCCACTAAATCCACGAAATCCACAAAACCTATTCTTTAATTTTCGTGGATTTCGTGGATTTAGTGGCCAGTAACTTTTTGTCTTTTCAGTTTTTCTTTCCGTCCACCCTGAGACTGTCGAAGGGTCGCTCCACCGCAATCACTCAGAACGCAGAACACCGCCGGACCCTCTCAGGTGCGGCGGTGCTGGATAACCGTTGCTAGCATCAGGCCAAAAGCGGCAAGCTTCTACACCTTGATGTTTAACAACGTCAGCGGTTCGTTCTGCTGCAAGTTCTCTGCCAACCTCATGGCAACCTCATCCGGAATCTGGCGGATAACCTCCTTGGTCTCCTGATCCACCACCTTCACGATGGTCTGACCAGCGTCATTATCCACCTCGAACTGCAGGTCCCGCTGAACGTTCTGTACGAAGTCATTCAGCTGGGTAACGGCCTCACCCAGTTGCTCTTGCTGATCCTCATTGCGATCCTGAAGCCTTTCGGCCCTGGAAGGCTCACTGGACTGCTCGGCGGAGCGGGCTTGCGCCGTACGGCCTGCGGATGACGATGCCAGGTCGGAGGCATTCCTGCCTTCGGCCTGAGATGACGACAGTGCCTTCACCGGTGCCTGGTCGCTGGCGCGCACCAGCTTCAGGTTCGGGTTGCTCAGGTTAACGTCATTCATAGCTTTACCTCGCTATCCTCAAACGGCGGAAAGCCGGAACCCGAAGGTTCCGGCTGTTACCGTCAGCCCCTTACTGCAGGAGGGACAGAACCTGCTGCGGCCGGGCGTTGGCCTGGGCCAGGACGGAGATACCGGCCTGTTGCAGTACCTGGGACTTGGAGAGCTTCGCGGTTTCTGCGGCGAAGTCGGCGTCCAGAATTCGGCTGTTGGCTGCGCTCAGGTTTTCTGAGGTTGAAGCGATATTCGAAATTGTGGATTCGAAACGGTTCTGCACCGCACCCAACTCTGCCCGGAGACTGTTCACCTGATCCAGGGCGAAATCAACTGTAGTAATTGCACTCGCCGCAGAGGTCGGATCGGCAACGGAAAGTGTGGACAACTTACTCTGGCTCGTAGTTAAGGTATTAAGGCCATAAGCTGCGGTGGCATCCCCCGCTACTGCGATAGTGTTATCCACGGCACCGGTAAGCTTAATACCTGACTCGTATGTTCCTGATTGATTAGCAGAACCGAAAATGAAGGCAGTACCCGAGCCCGCCCCATCAGCATCTGCGTCTGTCAGAGTGAACTTTGTATCCTGAGAGGTAATAGTGATTTCATTGGTCGCAGAAACCTCTGCGGTCACGCCAGCCCCAGCAGCGTTAATCTTTTCTGCGATGTCATTCTCGTCATCACCGCTAACCAAATCGATCTCAGTGCCATTAACCTTAATCGTCGCGGCGGCAGTGGCATCGGTAATTGTAAATTTCTGACTTACCTCCGCTTCCCGCTGTGCAGTGACACCAGTTTTTTCTGTCTTCGCATTAATAGCATCGACAACTTGGTCTAGACTGGTAAGACCATTCACGTCTACAGCAATGGCTCCTTCACCATTACCGCCGTCAATAGTCAAATCGCCAGTGCCGTCAGCTGTATTCGAAAAATCTTTTACCGCAGTGCCAGTCGCGACTGATGCACCCAGCTGTGATGTTCGTGAGTCAACACCAGACACTTTGATGACCTGACCTTCGTTTGCCCCAACCTGAAACGTCAGATCTGCAAGGGTACCATCCAGAATGTTCTGACCGTTGAACTGAGTACTCTGGGAAATTCGTTCAACCTCATCTTTTAGAGCGGTCACTTCCTGGTCAAGGGCCGCGCGATCAGAACTACTGTTAGTAGAGTTTACTGATTGAACGGAGAGGTCACGGATTCGCTGAAGAGCGTTTGTAATTTCGCCAAGCGCACCTTCCGCTGTCTGAGCGTAAGAAATGCCATCGTTAGCGTTTCTTTGAGCAACATTCAGACCCGAGATCTGGGCACTGAAACGGGTTGAGATCGCCAGGCCAGCGGCATCGTCTTTTGCAGAATTGATCCGCAGCCCCGATGACAAACGTTCAAGAGCTTGATCGTTCAGCTTTTGGGAATTGCTCAATTGGTTCTGAGCAGACAGTGACGCAACGTTAGTGTTAATACCGAGAGCCATTATGCTTCTCCTTCGACAGATGTCGTTATTTCATGGAAAAGGTCTGGCGCCCGTTCTCATCTGGTTGGGAGCGCCGCCCTGTTGCAATGCTTAACGGCGCTTCACCAGGTTCCTTTAGAAAAAATTTCGTGGATTTTGTAAAGGAATGTAAAAGCCCACTCAGCCGTCAGTCCGGGCATTCAGGTGAGGCCCGGCCCACAGGGACGACTGGGACAGACACTCTCCAAAGAAAACCCGCCCTGACCGCAGCGCCACTGCATTTCATCGGAACAATTGGGACCGGGGTCAGCCACGTTCCATCGCTCATCCTGAGTTCGTCGAAGGATGGGGGCACCGAGTAGGTACCCTTCGACAGCAGGCCCCCCGTGGCCGATACTGATCACCTGAAAATAGCCCCGACCTAACAAAAATGAGGTGATCAGTAATGACCAAACTGTTGACACGAGATACCGACAATAACGGGATTACCACGCTCACACTGAATGAGCCCGACCAGCGCAACAGCCTTTCCATGGCCATGCTTGATGCCCTGTCGGAGGCCCTCACGGATATTGCAACAGACGACACTACACGGGTAGTGGTGCTTGGGGCTGCGGGTAATGTGTTTTGCGCAGGGCACAACCTTAAAGAAATCCGCGACCAGCTTGATAGCTATGAATTCCAGTTAGCGCTTTTTGATAAGTGCAGCAAAGTGATGCAACAGGTTGTGAATCTGCCAAAGCCAGTGATTGCCCGGGTGGCTGGCGTGGCAACGGCGGCCGGGTGTCAGTTGGTGGCCAGCTGTGACCTGGCGGTTGCGGCGGATTCAGCCCGTTTTGCCACACCGGGGGTGAATATCGGGTTGTTCTGTTCAACGCCCATGGTGGCCCTGTCGCGCAATGTGTCCCGAAAGCACGCTATGGAGATGCTGCTCACCGGTGAAATGATCAGTGCTGCCCGCGCGGAACAGATCGGGCTGATCAACAGGGTTGTTGATGAATCGATGCTGGATGAAACGGTATACACCATGGCCCGCACGATTGCCGGAAAATCCGGACACACGCTGAAGATCGGTAAGGGTGCATTTTATCAGCAACTGGAGATGCCACTGGCTGAGGCTTATGACTATACCGCTCAGATCATGGCGGACAACCTGCAGGCAGATGATGCGCGGGAAGGTATCTGTGCATTTCTGGAGAAGCGCAAGCCGGAATGGACAGACAGCTAAGGTGCTCCTCAGGGGGCGCCCTCTCGCCCCCTTTTCTCCGGGACAGACACCCCAGATCAGCCCCGCAGTAATTCCCCCTATTCAACCCAAAATCAGCGTCTCCACCGGCTACACTGACACTTTCAGACTCAACATGAAGGAAGGTGTGCAATGGCTGACCCGTATCAGGATTTTCATCTGCAACCGCTGGCCGGTGAATGGCGCGAGGGCAGCAGTGAAACCACGCGCCCGGTGATGAACCCGTACTCCGGAGAGGAACTGGTGAGCATCCGGCTCGCCAACTCTGAAGATCTGGACAAGGCCTACCGCAAGGCCGAGGCGGCCCAGCAGGACTGGGCCAACCGGGGGCCTTCAGAGCGGTCAGCCGTGCTGCTTCGGGCCGTGTCGATCTTCGATGAGCGTAAAGAGGAGATCATCGACTGGCTGATTCGCGAATCCGGCAGCACCCGGCTGAAAGCGATGATTGAGTGGGGCAGCGCCAGGGCGATTACCCTGGAAGCGGCAAGTATGCCGGCAAGGGCGCACGGTTACACCATAGCCAGCGACATCCCAGGCAAGGACAATCTGGTTTACCGGCGCCCGTTGGGTGTGGTGGGTGTTATCAGCCCCTGGAATTTTCCGCTGCACCTGTCCCAGCGTTCGGTTGCACCAGCACTGGCCCTTGGTAACGCAGTGGTCATCAAACCTGCCAGTGATACGCCGGTAACCGGCGGGCTGCTACTGGCTCGCGTCTTCGAAGAGGCCGGGCTTCCATCGGGTGTGCTAAGTGTTGTGGTGGGTGCCGGGTCCGAGATTGGTGATGACTTCGTCGCCCACCCGGTGCCTGCGCTGATTTCCTTTACTGGCTCTACGCCCGTTGGCAAGAACATCGGTCGGATCGCCACCGGCGGTGACCATATAAAGAAGGTAGCGCTGGAGCTGGGCGGCAACAGTCCCTTTGTTGTTCTCGATGATGCTGATGTGGAGCAGGCCGCAAAGGCCGCGGTGTTCGGCAAGTTCCTGCATCAGGGCCAGATCTGCATGGCCATCAACCGCATCATTGTGGACCAGGGCCGCTACGACGAGTTCGTGGATGCCTTCGTAGCCCACGTCAAAACACTCAAAGTCGGTGATCCCTCAGACATTGAAACCGCCATCGGCCCGATCATCAATCAATCCCAGCTTGAGGGTCTGCAGCGCAAGATTGCAAGCGCGAAGGCGGAAGGGGCCACGGTGTTGCTGGAAGGCGAGGTCAGCGGGCAGATGCTCTCACCCCACGTATTCGGTGATGTCACACCCGAGATGGAACTGAGCGCCGAAGAGATCTTCGGGCCCATCGCTGGCATCCAGAAGGCCCGGGATGAACAGCATGCCCTGGAGCTTGCCAACGGCACCGAGTTCGGACTGTCCAGTGCGGTGTTCAGCGGCGACCCGGAACGCGGTCTGAACTTTGCCCGCCAGGTGCGGGCCGGGATGACCCATGTGAATGACATGCCGGTGAACGATGAGGCCGCCCTGCCCTTTGGTGGCGAGAAGAACTCGGGACTGGGACGCTTCAATGGCGACTGGGCCATCGAGGAGTTCTCAACGGTGCAGTGGGTCAGCGTGCAGCGAACACCCAGACAGTATCCGTTCTGAGGTAATGCCTGGCCTGCAAGCCCATCCGGAATCCCGGGTGGGTGCCCGGGTCTCGCGTCTCACTATTCGTTGATGCCTGAGGATCCCATCCGGGATTCTTGGCTGAAAAAGCGGCAATTCGTTTCCCTTCCTGGCGCCAGCATTCTGGCGCACCCCTCGATCTCGCTCGCACCCTGACCAAACTTTTTCTCTTATAAACAATATATTAAGCCTCCATCCATAAAACTGGCACACCCTTCGCTAGATACCCGGCAAAACGGCAATTCAACGAATTTGCGCCGGCACGGTTTCCACTCTCGGGATCACAGTCCGGCATCTCTGAGCAGGGAGAAGGGTTATGCCCCAGATCATCAATACCAACATTGCGTCGCTGAACGCACAGCGCAATCTGAATGCGTCACAGGGCGATGCCAACGTCGCGCTGGAACGGCTGTCATCCGGTCTGCGGATCAACTCTGCGAAAGACGATGCCGCCGGCCTGGCGATTTCAACACGCTTCGAATCCCAGATTACCGGTCTGAACATGGCCCAACGAAATGCCAACGACGGTATTTCCCTCGCCCAGACCGCTGAAGGCGCGTTGGACGAAGTCACCGCTAACCTTCAACGCATCCGCGAGCTCGCTGTCCAGTCAGCTAACGCAACGAACAGCCTCTCCGACCGCCAGGCACTCAACCAGGAGGTCCAGCAGCGGATTGCGGAGATTGACCGAATTGCCGCGCAGACTAGCTTTAACGGACTCAAGGTTCTGGATGGGACTTTAGGTACCCAAACTTTCCAGGTTGGCGCAAATTCCGGTGAAACCATCGGGGTGTCAGGCCTGGATGCAAAAGGGAACATGCTAGGCGGGATTCTGGCTTACACATCAGGCTTTAGCGGATACCCCGTAGCGGCCGGCGAAGAATCATCTGATCTTTCGGGCCTTACGTTTACCGGCGCAACGCCAAATGTCGGGTTCCAGGGCTCAGTTAATGGCGTCCCCATTTCGGTAACAGCAAACGACTTCTCTGGAGCTTTACCCGCACCTATCAATGGCCTTGCTGATAGCCTGAATACCCAACTGGCCGCCCAGGCAGAGCTGGAGGGCATCTCTGTTCGTGTCGAAGGGAACTCCATTGTATGGGAGAACAACACTTCTGAACCTTTGGATATTCAGGGATCGTTTTATGACGAAACGGCTCCAGCTCCCGTCAATGCGACCAACAATCCTTCTGGTCTAGTCGGAGGCTCATCTGCAGACCTTGGAATAGATATTAATTCCCTAAGCAACCTTGAAGCGGGTGTTGAGATAACCTTTGACGCAACGGTCAATACTACAACCCAATCTTTAACTGTCACACTGCCAGCGGGAGATAATTCGCCTGAAGACATTGCGGCAGCGGTTCAGCAAGAATTACGGGATAACCTTTTCGCTGATATCGACTTCCAGGTTGCTGATAACGACTTCATACTAACCAACAATACATCTGGCAGCGCGACGATTGGAATTTCCGGGTTTCAGGTAGCGCCTCAGGGTGTGGCGGTAGTCGCGCCGGACTCAGTCGAAGCAGCTACAAGTATTACCGATCGTTTCGAATCGGGAAGCGCTGACGACGCAATGGATTTCACAGCTACAGTAAATGACACTGACATCTCGATCGAAGGAGCCACTTCACTGAATGACATCATCGCCAAGATCAATGCCCAGTCAGGCGAAACTGGTGTTAAAGCCAACCTCAACTCCGATAACGACGAACTGATTTTCTCCTCCCAGTTTGGCGAGCCGTTCGAGGTATCTATAACGTCACCGCAAATACTCGATGACGTGACAGGTGACCCGGCTAATCTTGTCGACATTACGACGACCGAAGACAATGTCGTCACCATGCGACAAATCGATATTTCCAACCGTGATGGCGCTGAAGAAGCCCTGGTAGCCGTCGACTACGCTTTCGACAAGATCAACGGCTTCCGGGCAGAACTGGGTGCGGTGCAAAATCGCTTTGAGTCCACCATCGCCAACCTGAGCACCACCTCGGAGAACCTCTCGGCCTCCAACAGCCGTATCCGCGATGCAGACTTCGCGGCGGAAACAGCCGAACTGGCCCGGACCCAGGTACTGCAATCCGCCGGCCTGTCGGTACTGGCCCAGGCCAATGCCCGACCGCAGCAGGTATTGCAGTTGCTGCAGGGCTAATAGCCAACCTACTGCAGGAAAACGGCCGGCCTATGCCGGCCGTTTTCGTTTCAGACGAATAATCACCAAAACTGGCACACCCTTCGCAACATCTCCCTCAACTACCGCAATAAGCGTCAAATAACTGCAGACTATTGCCGCCCTTGCCGCGGCCGGGTCCATGAGGTGTTCCATGCAAGCACAATACAACGTCCAGCTGTCTGATTCACAAAAGGCCCAGGTGGCGCGGCTGGTGCTGAAGGCCAATGCGGCCTACGGCGAGTCCAATAACGCCCAGCGCCGTTACCTGGAGCGGGTGCAGGCCCGGCATGGTTGCCGGCAGCTTCTGGACCAGGCATTGGCGCTGGAGCCGGACCATGCCGCCGCAGTTGGCCTGCTCGGCCGGGTAGCGATGGACGAAGGTGACCTGGACCGGGCAGCCGAATTGTTCGAACAAAGCCTGGCACTGCAGCCGGAGCAGCCCCAGCAATACTGCAACCTCGGCTACTGGGCCCTGAAGGCTGAACGGCCGGTAAAGGCGGAGAACTACTTCCTGCAGGCCCTGGAGCTCGACCGGCAATCCGCCGCCGCTTTTTGCGGTGTGGCCCATGCCAGGCGGGAGCAGGGTCAGTTTGATGTCGCCTACCTGCATTACCGCAAGCTGATTCAGCTTGGGCTGGACTGGCCCAGCGTCTACAGCGGCATGCTGCAATGTGCAGCGCAGATCGAGGTACACAAGGCGGACACGGAGCTGGCGCTGGACGCCATTGCCCTGTTGCGACGGGACGAGCTGCCCCACCAGGAAATCGGTCGCTTTTGTGCAGCCATTCTGCGGCAACAATACGATCTGGATAACCCCAGTGCCGAGGTGTTCCTGGACGCTGCCGCCGACGACGAACTGCTAATCCTGGCCCTGGACAGAACCCTCATGCCAGACCCGGCCATTGAGGAGCTGGTCACGCTGCTGCGCCGGGCCATCATCGCGGAAGTGGCCCAGACCGTCTCCCTGCGGGACGAGCTGCAACCCCTGACCCTGGCCATCGCACGTTACGTGGACCGCACCGGTTACGCCTTGGTGGCTGTGGATGACGAAGAGAACCTGGTTCAGACCATCAACGACAGCATTGCCGCCCAACTGGCCATGAACGAGACGGTGGAAGCCCTGGTCGGCAGTGTGATGATCAGCGCCATGTACGGAGCCCTGTTCCATCAGCACTTTGCCACCCAGCTCGGGCAATGGTCACTGACGGACTGGCCGGCCGCACTGCAGCCGGTGATGGCCGCCAGCTATTACGACCGCGCCATGGACGAGGCCATCAAGCAGAACTTCGACGAGAAGGCCGAAGAACTCACCCTGGCCCGTACCGACGTACCCCAAGCGTGGCCCAGCTGGCAGCGCCTGGCTTATCACGCCGGTAGCAGCCTGAAGACCATTATGGCCCAGGAACTGAGACTGGACGCCTCTGCACTGCCCGGCACACTGCGCATGATGATCTGCGGCGCGCAGTCTGGCCAGCGGGCCCTGGAGCTGGCCCGTTACCTGGATGACGTGGAAGTGATCGCCGTGGACGAGTCCCTGGCCAATGTCGCCACGGCCGCCCGCCGCGCAGACGAGATGGGCCTGACCAATATCGTCTTCTGGCCCTGGTCCGTGGCCCGTCGATTTGTGGCGGATGGGCACCAGGTTCACTGGGTGGAGGTCGGCCGTCTGCCCTCTCCCGCCATGTCGGAGCTGTCTCTGGCTGCGCTGGTCAGCGATGCCACCACCGGTGGCGCAGTGGTGCATATGCACACAGCGGTGGCGGAACAGACCAAAGGCGACGAGCAGATTCGTCAGCTGATTGCCGCCCACAACCTGCAACCCACCCGGGAGACGCTGCGCCGCCTGCGTCGTATGGCGCTGAATAATGCCAATGATCCCCAGTGGCAGGACCTGTTGAAGGAGGAGGATTTCTACGGCCTCGGCGGTTGCCGCGACCGCTGGTTCCGCCCCCAGGACATCCGCCAGCTGCAAGACCTGATGGGCCTGGTGAGCAACGAGGTGGACTGGAAGCTGGTGAAGGCCCGGGACAGCGACGGCCACAGCCTGGCACTGGCGCCGGTGGCACGGCAGGTGCGCGCCGAGGCGCTGGGCAGCCAGGTGCAGAGCCTGGTGGGGCAGCCGCTGTCGGTTTATTTTCTGCGGCGTCGGTAAACGGTTTTTTGTGCGACGGAATTATTGACCCTTCGACAGGCTCAGGGCGAACGGATCCACTCCAAAGCTCCCCTTGGCTCCCGTTCGCCCTGAGCCTGTCGAAGGGCCGTGGATTGCGTAGCTAAACCTTCTCAAGAGCCCGGTTTCCGGGCCCTATCCCCACCCGGTCCCTAGAAATACGGCACAATCGACTCACCCCAAAGGTGCAATTCTTCCAGGATGTGCATCTGCTCCGGCGTAATATCCGGATTGCCCGCCAATCGCTGCAGCTCACGGCCGTAGGCCTCCATCGACAGCCACCCCTTCTTCGGCTCCATCAGGCGTTTGCGGCGGAAATCCTCCCAGCGTTCCCGCTCACCATCAATCAGGGTGCCCGGGTAATTGCGAGCGCGGTAGCGGAAAAGCAACTCCGGCAGGCGTGGGTCTTCAAAGCGAATATCCAGTTCGCCCAGGGCCTCCGGGGGCTGGCTGATCACCCAGTTGAGCTTCTCCCGGTCGGTGTTGCTGAGAAAGCCGCCGCTGTAAAGTTGCTCATCAGGGTCGGTCAGGTCGCTTTCCGGCTGGTGGCCGAAGGCTTCGGCAATCTTTTGAGACAGGCCGTCAGCGGCCCGCAGGTTGGCCAGATTCTGCCGCAGGGTTTCGCCGTCTAGTTCCAGCTGCTCCAGGCGCTCCGGGCTCAGGCTTTTGAGCATGGTGCCTGGCGCCAGTACCGGGCACTTGTTGACTTGTACCCCTTTCAGCGGAAAGCGGGTGACGCCCTCGCCCATATCCGCCTGGGCGGTGAAGACCCGTTCCCGGATCTGTTCCGCCGTGGCGTTGATCAGCTCGGTGGGGTCTTCCCGCAGGTCGTAGACGATCACCTGGTTCTTGTTGGTAGGGTGCTCTGCCACCGGCGCCACCATGGCGCAGCATCCGCGGGTAGCCGGGTACTTGGCGGAGATGTGGAACACCGGCTTCATGGTTGCCGTGTCCAGCATGGCCCGGGCAGAGTGCTTGTCCTTGTTGTTGACGACAAACTCGAACAGCTTTGGCTGCTTCTCCTTGATCAGTTTCGCCAGCGCGATGGTCGCTTCCACATCCGACATGGCATCGTGGGCAGCCTCGTGGGCGATGCCATTAGCGGCTGTGAGCTCTTCCAGGCGAAAGCTGGGGCTGCCGTCTTCCTTGCGGGGCCACTCAATGCCTTCCGGGCGTAGGGCATAGGTCAGCCGTACCATGTCGATAATGTCCCAGCGGGAGTTGCCGTTCTGCCATTCCCGGGCGTAGGGGTCCCGCAGGTTACGGTAAAGGGTGTGGCGGGTAACTTCATCGTCAAAGCGCAGGCTATTATAGCCCACCGCACAGGTGCCTGGCTGGCTGAAGGCCTCGTTGATCTGCGCGATGAATTCCGCCTCCGGGAAGCCGTTCTCGAGGGCTTTCTGAGGGGTGATACCGGTGATCAGACAGGCAATCGGGTGCGGCAGGTAATCGTCTGTCGGCTTGCAGTAGATCACCAGCGGATCTTCAATAATATTCAGGTCCGCATCGGTGCGCACGCCGGCAAACTGGGAGGGCCGGTCGTGGATGGGGTCTGCGCCGAAGGTTTCGTAGTCATGCCAGTAGAAAGTGGGGGTCACACCTGGGCTCCCGGTAGTTTTCGTCAGATGCGCGAAGTGTACCAGTTTCTCTGAACTGTGCCGTACCGCCGCTTTTGCAAAAAAAGCCAAGCGTCACGCCCAGGTTTTGCAGGCTTTAACGGTTCACCCGTTATGTACATTTTTTATCCGAGTATAATGCTCGCTCTCCCATGGGCGCTGGAGGCGCCTGATCGTCAGGCAGGGAAGGCACCATTCCGTCTTCGGGGCGAGCGTTATCCCATGAAAACCCGCATCCTCATCTGCGACGACTCGGCCATGGCCCGAAAGCAGATGGCCCGCGCCCTGCCCCGGGACTGGAAAACCGAGATCCGGTATGCCGAAAACGGCCAGGAGGCCCTGCACTTCATCCGCCAGGGTGACGCCGACCTCCTGCTGCTGGACCTGAACATGCCGGATATGGACGGCTACCAGGTGCTTGAGACCATTCGGCGTGAAGACCTGCCTGTGATGACCCTGGTGGTATCCGCCGATATCCAGCCGGAGGCCCGCAAACGGGTGACGGACCTTGGAGCCATCGACTTCGTCCGGAAGCCGGTTGAGCGAGCCCTGCTGGCTCGCCTGCTCGAACAGTTCGGTCTCTACCAGCCGGACGCCTCTGCGCCCCAGCCCCATAACCTGCCGGACGACCCCACTGCGCCGTTCAGCGTGGGACTTTCTGACTTTCTGCAGGAAGTCTCCAACGTCGCCATGGGCCAGGCGGCGGACCTGCTCGCCCGGCTGCTGAAGGTGTTCGTGCAGTTGCCTGTGCCGAAGATCACCACCGTTTATCGCAGCGAGCTTAGCATGCTGCTGTCAGCGGCCACCGAGCAGCAAGGAACCTACTCTGCCGTATGTCAGGGATTCACCGGTGCCGGCCTGGCCGGTGAAGCACTACTGCTGTTCTCGGATTCCACCATCGAGGACATGGTGCGGCTGCTGGACTATGGCGATGTGGAGTCTGACGCCCTGGATATCGAAGTACTGATGGACATGTCCAGCATTCTGTTCGGGGCGTTCCTGCGGGGCGTGGGTGAGCAGATGGATATCCACCTGGGCCTGGGCCAGCCCATGGTGCTGGGTCGCCACCGGCGTGTGGATCACCTGGTGGAGTACCACAACCAGCGCCAGGAAAAACTGATGTGCGTGGAAATCCCTTACCGCCTCGAAGGCTACGAGATTGAATGTGACCTGCTGGTGTTCCTGACCGAGGAGTCCATCCGCCAGCTGGAAACCCGGTTGCCCTTCCTGACCGGCGAAGACTGAAATGACTCACGGGAGCATGTATGGCTGAAACAACGGACGCCACCGGTTATCACAGCCTGGTTACCTTGCTGGAGTCCATCGAAGTCGGCCTGGTGGTGATCGACCTGGACTACCGGGTACAGATGTGGAACGGCTTTATGGAAAACCACAGCGGCGTCAACGCCAGCCGCCTGCTCGGACAGTCCCTGTTCGAGCAGTTTCCGGAGCTGCCCAGGGCCTGGCTAATCCGCAAGGTTCAGTCGGTGATTACCCTGAACACCCGCACCTTTACCTCCTGGGAGCAGCGCCCCTACCTGTTCCGGTTCCGTAATACCCGCCCGGTGACCGGCACTGAGGAATACATGTTCCAGAACCTGACCATCAGCCCGCTGACCGGACCGGACGGCCAGGTGGAACAGGTTTGCCTGATGATCTATGACGTTACCGACATAGCCAGCGGCCGCCGCGCCCTGGAACACGCCAACAAGCAGCTCGAGCGGCTAAGCTCCACCGATCGTCTGACCGGTCTGCTCAACCGGGGCACCTGGGAAAACCTGCTGGATGCGGAGTTCGAGCGCTACCGCCGCTATGGCCACAATACGGTGCTGGTGATGTTCGACATCGACCACTTTAAGCCTATCAATGACACCCACGGTCACCTGATCGGCGACGAGGTGATTCGAGAGGTCGCCCTTATCACCCGCGAAGCCCTGCGACAGGCGGACCGCCCGGGTCGGTACGGCGGAGAGGAATTCGCCATCATCCTGCCAGAGACCGACATCGACGGGGCACTGGTGATCTGCGAGCGTATCCGCGAAACCATCGCTGAAACGGCCGTCGAGACGGACCACGGACCGATCCACTGCACGGTAAGCATGGGGCTTGTGAAGCTGACAGATAGCGCGGAAAACTACATGCAGTGGCTGCAGCAGGCCGACGAAGCCCTTTACCGGGCCAAGAAAGCAGGCCGTAACCGCAGTGTGGTGAGCGGATCAGACTGAAGGGCCAATAATCTCCTGGATTTGCCGGCGATAGTCCACCAACAGGCGTGAGGTTCGCCAGTCTTCGGGTCTGACCGGTGCAGGCCTTTGAGCCAGCAGGGTTTGCAGGGTATCCGCCGCCGCCCGCGCCTCCGCGTGGGGGTCGTCCTCGTGGCCCTCATAGCACTGGGATTGCGGTACATACTCCGGATAGGCCAGGCGCCGGGGCGCCAGCGCCAGGCAACCGGAGGCCATGGCTTCCAGCATGGCCAGGCCCTGGAAATCATGCAGTGCGGTGCTCACTACGACATCGGCGCTCGCCAGCAACTGGTCGTAGTCCCCTCGCCGCTCCAGAAAACCCCAGTTATCCAGGTGAGTGCCAAACTCCTCCCGGACCTGGCTGAAGGCTCCGGGCTGCTGCCGGAACTGCTCCCCAACGACACTCAGGCGGAAAGGTTGCTCCCGCCGGCGCAGCTCCCTTAGCAGGTATAATAGCCGCTCCGGACCCTTGTCGTATTCCCAGCGGTGGTTCCAAAGCAGGTGCGGCACTTCCCAGTTTGGAACCGTGCTTCGTGTGACGAACAGGCGGTCATCAATCGGTACCGGTACCACCCGGGACTTCTCTTCGATGGACGCGGTCATATCCGGCGGCAGCCGGTCCGGCATCTGATCGATAAACCGGAAGGCACCGTGCAGAAAGCTGTTGCGGTTCCAGGCACTGTTGAACAGCACCCGGTCAGCGGCCAGCGCACTGTACAGATTCACCATCGCCGGCTCCACACTGGAGTGCTGGCGACCGGAATCCGGGTAGGCAAACTGGTTTTCGTGCATGTACAGGATGGATGGAGTACGAGCCAGTTGGGGGTTCAGTCCCTTAAGGGTGGCCAGGTCCACCATGGAGGTCGCCAGGATCATGTCCCAAGGCTCCTGCAACAGCGGTTCACCCAGCCAGCTCAGGGGATTGCCCCGTATCCGCCAGCGAAAGAACCGGGGCGGCAGCGCCAGCACCTGCCAGTGGTAGTCCGGCAGAGCTGCCAGTAACTGGTCCCGCCAGCGGCGGTGGCTGCCGGCGTCGTAGCCGGATAGCAACAGGATGCGTTTCGGATCTGTCATGGCGATTGCACCGTGGCCAGGATAAACGCCCCAGTGTATTCATCCCGCGACCGGTTGTCGCCCCGCTCTCTTACCCCACTCTTTAGCCCACTCTTTAGCCCCATTTTCGGGGCTCAGCGGTTCGCCAGCCACACTGCCTGGTACGGTTTCAGGGTCAGGCTACCGGAGAGGTCATCAATTTCCAGTCCGCTGATCAGGTCCCGCCAGTGGTCAGTACCGATCAGGTTGATATCCGCCAGCGCCACCTGCTGCACCTCGTCGGTGATGTTGTGGATACAGAAAATGGACTGGTCCCGCCGCATGCTCTGGCGCCAGAAGCCGAAGATTTTCAGCCCCAGGTGAAGGGTGAACTGCGTGGCGTTGGGATGAAAAGCCGGCTGTTTGCGGCGGATGGCGATCAGTCGTTTGAGCTGATGGAATACCTGGTTGTGCCGGCTCATGGGGTTGTCCAGCTCCCGCTCCAGGGTTTCCAGGTCCCACTGGCTGCGGTTGATGGAACGCAGGCGGCCGGTGTGCTCTACCCGGGCGTAGTCGTTGCCGGTTCCCAGCAGGCTGTGAATATAGAACGCGGGGAGTCCTTCCAGGGCCAGCATGATGGCATGGGCACAGAGAAACCGTTGCAGCTGCCACTGGTCCGGCCCGCTCTCCTCGGTGCCCTTCAGGGCATCCCACAGGGCAATGTTAATTTCGTAGGGCTGGTTACCACCGGCGGCCAGGCGCCGGTAGGACACCTTACCTCCGAAGGTTTCCAGGCAGTGTATCAGTGCCTGTTTCTCATCATCCGTCAGCAGGCCATCGGTAGGTCGCAACCCAATGCCATCATGGGAGGCGATAAAGTTCAGGTAGGTGGTGCCCATCTGCGCCGGGGGCATGCTCATCAGCCAGGTTTTCAGGTGGCGGCAGTTGCCGCTGACCAGGGTGTTGATCAGCAACGGGGGCAGCGAGAAGTTATAGATGACATGGGCTTCGTTGGCGTTGCCGAAGTAGGTCAGGTTCTCCCGGTTGGGCACGTTGGTTTCGGTGATCAGGATGGCTTCCGGCGTGTGGTGCTCCACCAGCAGTCGCAGCACCTTGATGATCTCATGGGTCTGCTGCAGGTGAATGCAGGACGTGCCTGGCTCCTTCCAGAGAAAGGCCACCGCATCCAGCCGGAAGATGCGCACCCCCTGCTCCAGGTAGAACCGCATGATCTGGACGAACTCGACCAGTACCTGGGGGTTGGCGAAATTCAGGTCCACCTGGTCCTCACTGAAGGTGCACCACACGTAGCGCTCACCGTCCTCGGTCTGCACCGGCACCAGCAGGGGTGAGGTGCGGGGGCGAACAACCTCACTCAGGTCCCGGGTCGGGTCCGCTTCGAAGAAATAGTCCTTGCCCGGATGCTCGCGGCGGCGGAAATTCTCGAACCAGCGGCTGCGGGCAGACATGTGGTTGATCACCAGGTCGGCCATGAGCTTGTAATCACTGGCAATGGCCCGGATATCCTCCCAGTCCCCCAGGGATTCGTTCACCGCCCGGTAGTCCATCACCGAGAAGCCATCGTCCGAACTGTACGGAAAGAATGGCAGGACATGGACACCGCTGATGGTGTCCGCCAGGCAGTCGTCGAGGAACTGCTTCAGTGTCCGCAGAGGCTTCTCCCCTGGCCGCTGCACACTGTCGCCGTAGGTGATCAGCAGAACATCGGATTCGTCCCAGTTATTCTGGTGCGCTGGCGGCCCCTGGGTATCCTCTGCCAGGCCCATGGCACCCAGAAGCCCATCCGCCAGCCACTGCACATCCAGCGCGGGGTAAATCTGCTGCAGCATGCCCGCAAGCTTGTTGGTCAGGGTATCGGTCATGGCGCGAAATCCCGGTTATCCAGCTCCACCGCTTCGACCAGTTCGTCCATCAGGTTCGGTAACGCGCTGGCCACCCGGCTCCAGCTGGGAATGAAAGGCGCGTCCATGGGGTTTTCCAGGAAGTAGTTGCCCGCATCCATCACGTTGCTGGCGAACATCTCGACAGCCTTCTCCTCCCGATGTCGGTCGATGGTCAGGCCGTTGATGAGGGCATCGTTCTGGTAGGTCTCGATAAAATCCAGGGCAATGCGGTAGTAGGTGGCCTTGATCGTGCGGAACTCCTCGGTGGAGAGCACTTCGCCGTTGGTGGCCAGTTTGCGGAACAGGGCCTTGCAGATGTCCAGGCTCATCTTGGACAGGCCTTTACTGGCGTCATCCGGTGACAGGTCCTGGTGCTTGTGGTCATAGTTATCCGCGATGTCCACCTGACAGATCCGGTTGGTGGCGTAGTTGCGGCGCATCTCCGACAGCACTCCGATTTCCAGGCCCCAGTCACTGGGGATCCTCAGGTCGGTGATCACGTCCCTTCGCAGGGAGAACTCCCCGGCCAGGGGGTAACGGAAGCTGTCCATGTAATCCAGGAAGTCCCGCTGCCCGCACACCTTCTTCAGGGCCCGCAGCAACGGCGTCACCAGCAGGCGACTGACCCGTCCATTCATGCTGCTGTCGGATATCCGGGCGTAGTAACCCTTGCAGAACATATAGTTGAACGACGGATTGGCCACCGGATAGATCAGCCGGGCCAGCAGGTCGCGGGAATAGGTGAGAATATCGCAGTCATGCAGGGCAATGGATTTGACCTGGCCGGAGGCCAGCATATATCCGAAGCAGAACCAGACATTGCGCCCCTTGCCCATCTCGGATGGCGCCAGGCCCTGCTCCCGAAGTTTTTCATCGATGGCCTTCAGCCTGGGCCCGTCGTTCCAGAGTACCTTGACGTTCTGGGGCAGGCCCGAGAAGTACTCCATGGCATGGCGATACTGGCCTTCATCGGCACGGTCCAGCCCGATGACAATCTGGTCCAGGTAGGGCACCGCCTTGAGCTCTTCAACGATATTGGCCAGGGCCGGGCCTTCCAGTTCGGAATAGAGGGAAGGCAATACCAGGCCCATAGGGCGGGTTTTACTGAAGGTGAGCAGCTCCCGCTCCAGGTCCTCCACCGGTCGGCGGGTCAGATTATGCAGTGTGGTGACAATACCATTCTGGTAGAAATCCCCCATGCGGGCTCTCCTTGTTGTGATCGAGGGTGATTGAGGGTCATTGCCGGGCTGTCACTCAGTGGTCGTCGTAGCTCTGAAGGATGTCCAGTACACACTGGTTCCAGCCCAACGGGCCTGGCTGTTGCGACCGGATGACCCGGTGACCTGGCGGCAGCTCGATCCGGTTTGCGCCGGGGCCTGCCATGACCACTGCAAGGTCCGCGCCAGCAAGCATGGCCTGGTCGTTGGGGCTGTCCCCCAGGGCCACGGTTTGCCAGCTCCTGCCTGGCCAGCGGGTACGGTAGCGTTGGGTCAGTTGTGCCATGGCATCCGCCTTGTCGAACTGGCCCATCACGTGGAGAAAACGCCCCCCGGCGAGCAGCTGAAGTCCTGCAGCCTCCAGGGCCAGCCGAAAGGCCGCCAGGTCTGCCTCCGAGCCCTGCCAGAGCAATGGTTCCGTGGCAACCCGGTCCCTGGCCTTACCGGCGCCGTTCAGGTCCAGCCCGGTGTGATTGGCGACGTCTGCATCCGTCATATCCGCAAAGCCGGTAAACCGGAAACCCTGCCCCCTGAGCCGTCGCAGATGGGTGAGGATGTCAACACGGCCGGCCCCCAGGCAGGTGACCTGTTCCGGCCCTGCCTCGAAGTAGTCCTTCGGTATCACCGTGGCGGCGCCGTTCTCCACGATAAAGGGGTGGTGATTACCCATCGCTCGCCGAAGCGCTTCCATTTCCCCCCGGGTCTTGCTGGACGTCAGTACCAGCGGGACTTCCAGTGCCGCCAGCTGCTTCAGTGCAGGCTGTGCCGGCGACCAGTCGTAGGTGTCATGGTCCAGGAGCGTACCGTCCAGGTCGCTGAACAGGATCAGTGCCGGCCCAAACATGGCCTCAGGCCCGGGTCAGGGTGTGGTCTTCGTCCAACTCCAGCAGCACGTCTGCCCGGGCGGGCATCTCGTCCAGGCAGTGCCGGGTGATACGTTCGTAGTGCATGACAAAGCGTTCCAGTTCGGCATCTCCCATAATGCGCACTTGTGGTGCGGGCCGGCCACTTTCTTCGCCCACTTTCGGTGCAGCCCGGTAGCGCTCCGCCAGCTTGTGCTCCTGTTCGGTGCGCCAGCGTTTTACCGCATCGAACGACGGCGCCTTCATCATGATCAGCAGGTCCAGGCGCTCGAAGAAATCCTTGTAAGGACCGTCCAGCTGCTGGTTGACGTAACGCCGCCAGCGGCCGTCGGCATCGTCGTTCCTTTCCAGGTCGTTTAATGGCGTAGCGAGTTTTTCCTCAGACTGGGGCAATGCCCCAAGACACCAGCCTTCCACCAGGATGATCTCCGGATGGCCGATAAACAGGGGCCAGTTCTCCTCCGGCTCCCGGTCGTCCAGGGCCTTGTTGAAAACCGGCATGGGGGTGCGGGATCCGGCGTTGGCGGCCACCAGTTCATCCAATACCCTGTTGCCGAGCGGCAGGTCATGGGTGCCTGGAACGCCGCGGGTAGCCAGCATCGGGTGGACCTCACTGGCCAGCTCACTGCGGGTCTCCCGGGTATGGTAGATGTCATCCAGTGACAGGCTTGCGGTAGGACAGCGGTAGCGATAAGCGAGCAATACCCGCAAGAAATCCGTCAGGGTGGATTTGCCGGTGCCCTGGGCACCGTGGATGCCCACGACCAGGGGTGTGTCCGAGTCCTTGCTGGCCTGATAGAGTGACAGGGCAAGGGGCTCGATTATATCGCTGACGGTACGGCGGTATTCCGGCGGTAACCGGTGCTGGTTCATCAGGGCTTCGAGGGCATCATCGGTATCTGTGTTCGGCATGGCTTCGGCTCCAGGCGTTTACGTCTTCCTGTAGAAAAGCAGGTTCCGTACCAGCGACCCCGTTTGCCCCGGTACTTGCACCAGTAGTACATCCACCAGTATAGGAGGAGAATGGCCTACAGCCAGTCGGCACCGGCCAGTTCCCTTATGACAGCATTCAGCGGCATACAGACAACCCGGCGGTACCTCGAATTACCAGATACCTTCTACAGTCATGTCCAGCCAACACCCCTGCGGGGCAACGTCAGACTGGTGCATTTCAACAAGGACCTGGCCGGGGAAATGGGGCTGTCGGTGGATTCCCCGGAAGACTGGGCCGAGATCGGCGCTGGCCGTGCCTTACTGGAAGGCATGGAGCCGGTGGCCATGAAGTACACCGGCCACCAGTTCGGCATGTACAACCCGGAGCTTGGGGACGGCCGTGGCCTTCTGCTGTGGGAGACACAGGACCCGGACGGCCGCATTCGGGACTGGCACCTGAAGGGCGCTGGCCAGACCCCCTACTCCCGCTTTGGCGATGGGCGGGCGGTGCTGCGCTCGACCATCCGCGAATACCTGTGCAGCGAAGCGATGTATTACCTGGGCATTCCGACGACCCGGGCCCTGTTCCTGGTGTCATCCAACGAGCCGGTACGTCGGGAAACCATCGAGACTGCAGCTGCCCTGGTGCGGGTAGCCGATACCCATATCCGCTTTGGCCACTTCGAATACGCGGCCAACCACCTGGGGCCGGAGGCGGTCAGGACCCTGGCGGATCACACCATTGGCTATCACTTTCCGGATCTGGCCGAGCTGCCGGCAGCCGAGCGATATCCGGCCTTCTTTGGCGAAGTGGTACGCCGTACCGCCCGAACGATTTCACAATGGCAGGTAGTGGGCTTCTGCCACGGGGTGATGAACTCCGACAACATGTCGATCATCGGCGACACCTTCGATTACGGACCCTATGCGTTCCTTGATGACTTCGACGCCCGCTATATCTGCAACCACACCGACCAGGGCGGTCGCTATGCCTATAACCGCCAGCCCGAAATCGGCTTCATCAACTGTCAGTACCTGGCCCATGCGCTGTCGTCGCTGATCGATACGGACGACCTTCGCCGGAGCATGCGGGAATACGAAACCACGTACAACAGCGTGTTCCCGGCCCTGATGCGGGAGAAACTCGGCTTGTCCGGAGAGGCAGAGGACGACCAGGGCCTGATCATGGACACCTTCAGCATGCTCCATGAACACAGCGTGGACTACACCCGGTTCTTCCGCGGCCTGTCCACCCTTCCCTCCCGGGGACCGGGACCGGTGCGGGACCTGTTTGTGGACCGCAGCGTGGCGGATGCCTGGCTGGAACGATATGAACGACGCCTTGAGAGCGAATCACTGACGCCTGAAGAACGGGAGCGGGCCATGTGCCGGGTGAACCCGAAATACATACTGCGGAACTACCTGGCCCAGCAGGTGATTGAAGCGGCGCGGGAGGGTGACTACGCGCCACTGGACGAATTGCTGACGGTACTGAAACAGCCCTTTGACGAACAGCCGGAGTACGTGCGCTATGCCCAGGTGCCACCGGACTGGGGGCGGCGTATGAGTATCAGTTGCTCTTCGTGAACCGAGGTAAACGGATTTATGGACTATTTCGCCACGGCATCACGCCCTTCGACAGGCTCAGGGCGAACGGTCATTCCAATCCGCTCATCCTGAGCCTCCCCCAGCGTTCCGGCAAACTCCGTTCACCCTGAGCTTGTCGAAGGGTCCCGGTAAGTGCCGTTCACCCTGAGCCCGTCGAAGGGTGCATCAGCTAAGATTCAAACCGCCTTGGCAGCAATGATCTTGTCGTGCCACTCCACCGGGCCGGTCTGGTGTACAGACGTACCACGGGAGTCCACCGCGACGGTGACCGGCATATCCTCTACCTCGAACTCGTAGATGGCTTCCATACCCAGTTCCGGGAAGGCAACCACTTCCGCTTTCTTGATGGCCTTGGAGACCAGGTAGGCAGAGCCGCCAACGGCCATCAGGTAGACCGCACCAAATTCACGGATGGCATCGATGGCCACCTGGCCACGCTCTGCCTTGCCGATCATGCCGGTCAGGCCAGTTTTCTCAAGCATGGTGCGGGTGAACTTGTCCATCCGGGTGGCTGTAGTGGGGCCGGCCGGGCCAACCACTTCTTCGCGTACCGGGTCTACCGGACCCACGTAGTAGATAAAGCGGCCCTTAAGGTCCACCGGCAGCTCTTCGCCCTTCTCGATCATGTCGACCATCTTCTTGTGGGCGGCATCACGACCGGTGAGCATCTTGCCGGAGAGCAGCACGGTTTCACCCGGCTGCCAGTCCTTCACGTCTTCCGGAGTCACCGTATCCAGGTTCACGCGGCGCACGTTCTCGCCGACTTCCCAGGTGATTTCCGGCCAGTCGTCCAGGCTCGGGGGTGTCTGCAATGACGGGCCGGAACCATCCAGCACGAAGTGCGCATGGCGGGTGGCGGCACAGTTGGGGATGATAGCGACGGGCTTGTTCGCCGCGTGGGTGGGATAGTCCTTCACCTTCACGTCCAGCACGGTGGTCAGGCCACCCAGGCCCTGGGCGCCAATGCCCAGCTCGTTGACTTTCTCGAATAGCTCCAGGCGCAGCTCCTCAGCCCGGTTGGACGCACCGCGAGCCTGCAGGTCGTGGATATCGATGGGCTCCAGCAGGGATTCCTTGGCCAGCTCCATTGCCTTCTCGGCGGTACCGCCAATACCAATGCCCAGCATGCCCGGCGGACACCAGCCGGCGCCCATCTGCGGAACCATCTTCAGCACCCAGTCCACAACCGAGTCAGACGGGTTCAGCATGGCAAACTTGGACTTGGCCTCGGACCCGCCGCCCTTGGCCGCTACGTGCACCTCTACGGTGTTACCGGGCACCATCTTGTAGTGGATGATGGCCGGCGTATTGTCCTTGGTGTTCTCCCGCTTGCCGTCCGGGTCCGCCAGTACGGAAGCCCGCAGCACGTTGTCCGGATGGGTGTAGGCGCGGCGAACACCTTCGTTGATGACATCATCCAGCGGCTGGTCGCATTCGAACTTTACGTCCATACCGATATTGACGAATACGGTAACGATGCCGGTGTCCTGGCAGATAGGGCGGTGACCCTGGGCGCACATGCGGGAGTTGATGAGGATCTGCGCCATGGCATCCTTGGCCGCCTGGGACTCTTCCTTCTGGTAGGCCTCGTATACGCCCTGGATAAAGTCCTTGGGGTGGTAGTAGGAAATGAACTGCAGCGCGTCCGCTACGCTTTCGATCAGGTCGTCCTGGCGGATTACGGTGGTCATAGGCGTCTCATCAGTTTTTCGGTTGTTCGGTTGGAAGCGCGGCCGGCGAGAGTCAGGAGGGCGCGCCACAAAAACGGCGCACAGTTTACCAGCCGGGTCAGGTTTTATACAGATACCTTGCTACTTTGCATCTGCCCGTGGTTCTGGGGTTTAATCCGGACCGCGACCAAAGTCGCAGGCCGCGAGCCGGTCACCATAAAAAAATGTATGAAGGAGCCCTCCGTGAGCGAACACGTTGTCATTGAAGTCCGCGACCAGGTACAGATCGCCCGACTGAATCGCCCAGACCGCAAGAATGCCCTCAGCCAGGCCATGTACGCCGCGCTGGCGGATGCGATTAGCAATGCAGAGAACGATGCGAACATTCGCTGTACCCTGATTACCGGTACCGAGGAATGCTTTACGGCGGGTAATGACCTGTCTGACTTCGCTGCCGGGCCGGTGGGTGAGTTCGAAACTTCCCCGGTTGGACGTTTCCTGTTCGGTATGGCGAAAGCCGAGAAGCCGGTCGTCGCAGCGGTCAATGGCCCCGCAGTGGGCATTGGTACCACCATGCTGCTGCATTGTGACCTGGTGTTCGCCGGCAACAATACGGCCTTCCAGATGCCGTTCGCCAACCTGGGCTTGTGCCCGGAGGGTGGTTCGAGCTTGTTGCTGCCGGAGTGGCTGGGCCGGGTTCGCGCGGCGGAGTTGCTTCTGCTGGGTGGTACGTTTGATGCCCCCAAGGCCGCTGAACTGGGACTGATTAACCGGGTTTGCGAGCCTTCTGCCACCGAGTCAGAGGCGTTGGCCGCCTGCGCCCAACTGGTTGCCCAGCCGCCAGCGTCTGTTCGTGCCACCAAGCGCCTGCTGAACCGTCGCAATACAGCCGAGCTGCGGGAGGCAATGCTGGCCGAAGGCGAGTTATTCGGAGAGCGGCTGAAGTCGCCGGAAGCGGCGGAGGCGTTCAAGGCCTTTATGGAGAAGCGGAAGCCCGACTTTTCCAGGTTTTCCTGAGCTCAAGGGTCAACGCCCTTCAGAAGGCCGCTGCAACCGCCGGATCAGCTGACCCAGGGTACTGGCCAGCTGATCGGCCTTGTCGCGGTCATTGCCGAGCCGGAGGAATCGCGAATTATCGCGGGGATCGTAGATCCAGCAGGATTCCGTTGCGTTTTCACAGCTCCATTCGATCATGGGGCTGATCCCGTAGACCGGCAGGGTGATGGTACTCAGCTGTCGACGACCGTCTTCCTGGCGGCTTTCGCGGAAGCTCAGTTCACCATTGTTGACCGATACCTGGTAGTGAACATCCGGGCTGCTGCCCTCGCGAATCAGACGGGCGTCCCGGCGCCAGCCAGCCTGGTCAAAGAGCCGGTTGAGGCGTGCTACCAGGGCGCCCGGACTGGCGTCGCCGGTCATCGACCCCTGCCCTTCGGATGCTTCAGCACCGGCCGGGGCAATCTCCGCTACCGGTTCGTCCCCGCCCTGATCAGAGCGGCCTGACTGACTGGAGCGCTCCTGTTCAATGCGGGTAATAAGCTTGAGGGCGTCGGTATAATGCTTACCGTCAGCGCCGGTGCCGGCTACGTAGTTCTCCAGGGCAGAGAGGGCTTCGTTGTAGTGCTCGGAACGGGCCATGACCTCACCCCGGTAGTACAGGTACTCTGCGGGCTTCTCTCCGTCTATGCGCTGCAGGCGATTCAGGTATTCAGCCGCCTGGCCCCAGTTTTCACCCTTTACCGATTCTTCCACCGCCAGCATCAGGCGCTGGATTTCGTGTTCCGGCGGTAAGGCTACGGCTGTTACAGCGGTGACCATCAGACTGCCTGCCAGCAGCAGGCCAGCCATGTGCTTCTTTCCCGGCACCTTAATCCTTGAGTACATCGTCATTCTCCTCATGTTCGCCTGACGGTTCGTCCTGGGAATCTTGCGCGGTAGAGGGGTCATGACCTTCAGCCCCACCCGGCTCTGCGCCGGCCCCTGCTGGCGCTTCGTCCGACTGCCTGTCGAGTGCCGCCGGCGTGTCATCGTCTTCGCCACCGGCATCTGCCTGTTCGGTAATCGTCCGTGGCAATTCCTTTTTCACCCGCACCCCCAGTTCGACAAACTTGCTGGCTTGTGAGATCAGGTTACCGCGGCCACGGGTCAGCGTATTCATGGCGCCGTCATAGGTGGTCTGCACGGTCTGGATCTGGCTGCCCATCCGCTCCATGGCTTCCACGAATACCCGTAGTTTGTCATAGACCGCACCGGCGCGATCGGCAATTTTACGGGCGTTCTGACTCTGGCGCTCGTACCGCCAGATGTTCTCGATGGTCCTCAGCGTGGCGAGGAGTGTAGTTGGTGTCACTACGATAATCTTTTTCTCGAATGCTTCCGCGAACAGGTTCTCGTCATACTGGAATGCCGCCACGAAAGCCGGTTCGATGGGCATGAAAAGAAGGACAAAGTCCGGCGAGTGCAGGCCATTAAGCTGGCTGTAGTCCTTTTCGCTCAGGGTGCGGATATGCTGCCGAACGGCCTCCACATGGGCCTTCAGATGGTTTTCCCGTTCGATCTCGTCTTCCTCGGTGACCCACTGCTGATAGGCCAGCAGCGATACCTTGGAGTCGATAATGAGGTTGCGCTGGTCTGGCAGGTGCACCACCACGTCCGGGCGCAGCAGCTGGCCGTCGCCGTCCCGATAGCTGCCCTGGGTGTCGTATTCCACGCCCTTACGCAGGCCGGATTTTTCCAGCACCCGCTCCAGGATCAGTTCCCCCCAGTTGCCCTGGATTTTCTTGTCACCTTTGAGTGCCCGGGTGAGGTTGGCAGCTTCCTCGGTGATCTGGCGATTCAGGTCCTGGAGCGACTTGATCTCGCTGCGCAGGGCCTGCCGGTCCTTGGTCTCGGTGGTGTAAACGTCCTCCACTCGCTTGCGGAAGTCCTGGATCTGGTCACGGAAGGGGTTAAGCAGGCTGTCCAGGCTGGTACGGGTCTGCTTGCTGAAGTGCTCGCTTTTCTGTTCAAAGATGCGGTTGGCAAGGTTTTCGAACTCGTGTTTGAGGGCGTCCCGGTTGCGCTCCAGCAGCTCCAGCTTCTCGGTCGTGGCCTTGCGTTCCTTGTCGATGGTGACGTCCTGCTCCCGAAGCTTTACCCGGGCCGCTTCCAGGCTGGCGGATAGTTCATCCCGGCGGACCCTGAGTTCTTCGCGTTCCCGAACGAGGCTTTCTGCACGATTGTGCTCCGACTGTTTCTCCGCCTCCAGGGTAGCGCTGCGCTGCTCAAGTGTGCTCGCCTGGTTGCGCCAGTACTCCACTCGCCGCTCAAGCTCCCGCAACTGCTCCGTTAATTCAGCCGCGCGGGACTCTGCCTGTTCCAGCCGCTGGTGTTGAAGCTCCTGGTCGTGCCGACTGCGCGCCAGTTCATGTTCCGATTGCTGGTGCGCCTCCCTTGCCTCCGACATCTGACGCCGGACACGACTCAACTGGATACTCAGGGCAATGGCGACAATAATAAGTACAACAACGATTATCAGCGCCACGGGCTGATCGATAATCTGTTCCCACAACGGCTTCAAGGCGACGTTCTCCTGCGATCTCCGGGCCTGTGCTTTTCATCAACTTACGGTTGCCAGTACTATACGCGAATTCCTCAACGCTGTGGCCGACAGGGCTGTTTGGTCACCGGGTACCGATCAACCCCGCCATGGCGATTATCGAAGGCCTGCCACAGGCCATCGTGAAGTTACCGTAAACCCGAACGAGGGACCGTTCATGTATAATCCGCGCGACCTGGACAGTCAGAGAGATCCCATGTTGTCGACCTCCAAATCGCTCGCAGCCACACTGCTCGCCCTCACCACCCTGCTTTCCGGCTGCGCTGCAGACTCGGTTCTGGTGGACCGCTATGACATGCGGGGGCTCCAGCAATCGGTCGCGGACCAGAACGCCGACCTCGCCTACCTGAAAACCGCCGGTGACCGCCACCACCAGGAGCTTTCCGAGCTTCAGCGTGAGTCGACCCGGCAGATTCTCGACACCATCAACGAAAAGGTAAAGCCGCCGGAATGCCCGCCTGTTCCCAAGGCACCGGTGTGCACCGTTGATCCTTCGACAGACACAGGTACCAGCGACCGGGTGAAGGGCAAGCTGGTCGTCGGTGAAGTGGAAAAGGCCCTCCTGGTCGGTCCCAACTTTATCTATGACGCGCGTATTGACAGCGGTGCGGAGACCTCCTCCATGGATGCCCGCAATGTTCGCCGTTTTGAAAGAGATGGCCAGGAATGGGTAAGGTTTGACATTCCCGTTCCGGGTAAGGACGAGACCTTCGAGACACTGGAGCGCAAAGTCGTTCGCAACGTGCGAATCATCCAGGCGAATGAAGAGGATTACGAGCGACGGGCCGTGGTCGAGCTTCAGTTCCGTCTCGGGGACCACGAGCAGAAGGCCGAATTCACCCTCAGTGACCGGGCCCACCTGACCTACGCCCTGCTGATTGGCCGCAACATCCTGAGAGACGTCATGCTGATCGACGTGGGCAAGGAATACAGCACCGAACTGCCCCGTTCCATTCGCACCAACGCCATCCGGAACAACTGAGGCCCCTGTCTTGAAACAGCGTTCCCGCTATCCCTTCTACCTCGCCATTTTTTTACTGATTGCCGCCGGCATTGCCCTGGCGGTGACCCGCCATGTGCAACTGGGCATACCCTGGCTGGCGGGGGAACAAAAGCCGGTATGGATGGTGGAAGCACGCATTGATTTTGAGGCCAGTGGCGAGGAAGTCCTGGTCAGCCTTAACGTGCCGGATAACCCGCCGGGGTTTCGGGTTCTGTCCCAGCAGGCGGCATCACCGGGCTATGGCTTCTCGCTGATCGAAGATTCCGGTGACTTGCGTGCCGAATGGAGCATCCGCCAGGCGGAGGGTTCGCAGACCCTGTACTTCAATGTCCAGCTGACACCCGATGGTTCCACCGATGGCGAGATCATAACGGTTCCGCCAGAGCCAGAGGAGGTGTTCTGGGAAGAGCCACAGGCTACCGCGGTGGCCGAGGTACTGGAGCGAGCCGCTGCCAAGTCCGCCAGCCCGGAAAGCATGACCCGGGAGCTGATCAAACTGATGCAGTCGTCGGAACCGGACCAGAACATCTCGCTATTGCTGAACAACAACCCCTACGTCACCCTGGTCCAACGCATGCTCAACCAGGCCGGCATACCGGCCCGGGTGGCCGACGGCCTGAAACTGGAAGACGCCCGGCGCCTTCAACCCCTGCGGCCATTCCTGCAAATCCACAACGGCGAACGCTGGCTGACCTTCCATCCGGAAACCGGCCAGCAGGGGCTGCCGGACGATGTCCTGCTATGGCGACAGGATGCCGATTCACTGCTGGATGTGATGGGGGGCGAAGACTCGCAGATCAGTTTCTCCATGCTCCAGCAGACGGTACCCGCCCTGCAACTGGCTACCCGTGAGGGCAGCGGCAACGGCCTCGGCTTTCTGAGCCTCTACGAACTGCCCATCGAGGAACAGGGCATGTTCCGTATGTTGCTGTTACTCCCCCTCGGTGCCCTGGTCGTAGCCTTTATGCGAATCATCATTGGCATCCGCACCTCCGGTACCTTCATGCCGGTGCTCATTGCGGTGGCCTTTGTGCAGACATCGCTGATACCAGGACTGGTTGCGTTCCTCTCGGTGGTTACCGTGGGATTGCTGATGCGTGGTTACCTGTCGAGCCTTAACCTGCTACTGGTGGCCCGGATATCCGCCCTGATTATCCTGGTCATCGCGATCACCACCGGTATCAGCATTATCGGATACCAGATGGGCTTCAATACCGGCATGACGGTCACCTTCTTCCCGATGGTCATTCTGGCCTGGACCATCGAGCGGATGTCCATCCTCTGGGAAGAAGACGGCGCGCGGGAAGTGCTGACCCAGGGCTTTGGCAGCCTGTTTGTCGCCGTGCTGGCGTACCTGCTGATGGACGCCCCGCTGGCCAGCCACCTGACCTTCAACTTCCCCGAGTTGCACCTGGTGACGTTCGGACTGGTACTTTTGATGGGTCAGTACACCGGCTACAAGCTGAGTGAGCTACGGCGGTTCAGCCCGGTGAGGGACTTTTCATGAGTGCATGGATATCGCCCTTCCGCCTGCGCAAGGCCGGTATCCTGGGGATGAACGAACGCAATGTGTCGTACATCGCCCGTTACAACGATCGTCGTTCCTACCCGCTGGTGGATGACAAACTCAAGACCAAGCTGTTGGCCGAAGAGTTTGATATCAAGACCCCCCGCCTGCGGCAGGTCGTCCGTCAGCAGCACGAAATCAGTCACTTCAGTGACATGGCAGTGGACCTGGAAGGGTTTGCCATCAAGCCGTCAAAGGGCTCCGGAGGCAAGGGGATCACCGTGATCCAGCGCCGTGAAGGAGACCAGTACGTCAAGGCGTCTGGCGCCCATCTCACCCTGGGCTACCTGGAGCGGCACCTGAGCAACATCCTCGCCGGACTTTACAGTCTGGGCGGCACACCGGACGTGGCCATCGTCGAGGACCTGGTGCGACCGACCGCCCTGCTCTCAAAATTTTCCTTCCAGGGGGTGCCAGACATCCGGATCGTCGTATTCCAGGGCTATCCGGTGATGGCCATGCTCCGGCTGTCCACCAGGGCATCCGATGGCAAGGCTAACCTGCACCAGGGGGCGGTAGGCGTTGGCCTGGACATTGGTTCCGGCCATGCGCTCAATGCGGTGCAGTTCAATCGCCAGATCCTGCTTCACCCGGACACCGGCCTGCCCGTGAGTGACATCCGCATTGATGACTGGGACACCATGCTGGTAATGGCCGCCCGCTGCTATGAAGCAACCGGCCTCGGCTACATCGGGGTGGACCTGGTACTGGATGAAGTGGAAGGCCCATTGCTGCTGGAGCTTAACGCCCGTCCGGGCCTTGCTATCCAGATGGCCAACGGCAAGGGCTTGTTGCCACGCCTGAGAAATATCGAGTCCCTCAAACGCCCGCATTTCACGCCGGAAAAGCGTGCAGCCTATTCCATGACCACTTTCGGGGCCTGAAATTCCCCACCAACCACACCGCTTACCAGATTACGGGGTGCCCACCACACCCGGCAGCGGGTCAGTTGTCAGATATAAAAAAACCGGAGCCGCAGCCCCGGTTTTCGTCACCAGCCTGGAGAGACTAGAGCTTTCCTTCAGCCAGCAACAGCTTGCGCTCGTGGCTGAGCCCCTTGAACAGACCCCAGCACATGACCAGCAGGATTGCCGTAAACGGCAGGCCCGCACTGATAGCGGACGCCTGGATTGCACCAAGCGCATCGGAGCCACCACCAAAGATCAGCGCAGCCGCGATGGCACCTTCCATAACTACCCAGAACACACGCTGGGCTGTGGGTGCATCGGTCTTGCCACCGGCGGTGATGCTATCGATAACCAGCGAGCCGGAATCGGACGAGGTCACGAAGAACACCAGCACCAGGACGATGCCGACAAAGGAAATAATCCCGGTGAACGGCAGATTCTCAAACATCTGGAACATGGCCAGGGAAACGTCTGTCAAACCCTCAGAAGCCAGTTCACCAACACCTGCCTGGATCTGCTCAAGCGCTGTACCACCGAAGCCACTCATCCAGACCACGGTAATCAGGGTCGGGATAATCAGCACCGCCGTAATAAATTCACGAACGGTACGGCCGCTGGAAACCCGCGCGATAAACATACCAACGAAGGGTGACCAGGAGATCCACCAGGCCCAGTAGAACACGGTCCAGCCATGGAACCAGGTCTCATCTTCGCGACCAAACGGGTTACTCAGGGGAACCACGTTGGCCACATAGGTTGACGATGTCACCCAGACATATTCAAGAATTGCCATGGTCGGGCCGGCGAACAGGATGAACAGCAACAGCACTGCCGCCAGGATCATGTTGATATTACTGAGCACCTTCACGCCACCATCAAGGCCGCGGAGCACTGAAAGCAGTGCCAGGAAGGTAACACCGGTAATGATAGCCATCTGGACGTTGATGCCGGCAGATGTGCCGAACAGGTAGTCAAGGCCGGATGCGGCCTGCTGAGCGCCGAAACCCAGTGAAGTAGCCAGACCAAAAATGGTGGCGACTACGGCAAGCACATCAATGATGTGCCCCGGCCAGCCCCAGACACGGTCCTTCAGAAGCGGGAAGAAGGCGGAACGGATCGTCAGCGGCATACCCTTGTTAAAGGAAAAGAAGGCCAGCGACAAGGCAACCACTGCGTAGACAGCCCACGGATGAAGACCCCAGTGGTACATGGTGCCACCCATGGCCATGCGGGCACCCTCAGCGGTGTTCGGCTCCGCATTCAGCGGCGTGCCGTACCAGTCTGTGTAGTAGGCCACCGGTTCCGCCACGGCCCAGAACATCAGACCAATGCCCATACCGGCAGCAAACAGCATGGCGAACCATGACAAAGTGGAGAACTCCGGCTTTGCGTCCGGGCCACCCAGGCGGATCTTGCCCACCGGCATGAAGATCAGCGCGATACAGAACACCACGAAGATATTGGCGCTCAGTACGAAGAACCAATCAAAGTTGTTGATGATTGCGTTCTTGGTCCCGTCCAGAAGCTCTTTCGCCCCTTCCGGAAACATCAGAGTGCCCACTACGAATACGACCACCAGAATCGCCGTAATGGGGAACACGGGTGCATGCAGGTCCAGACCGAACGGATTGATGTTGTCCTGGCCTGCCACGTAGTCTGTCTGGTATTCGTCTTTGACAACCTCGCCCACTGTGGAGCCTCCCATAGACTATGGCTTGCTACATTTCACGGGGGGTAGATTCCTCCCGCAACGTTACACCGGCGCAATTTTATTGTTTTGAGCTCTAAGAATCAAAAAAGCTTCGGATGCCCATCGAGTTTCCAGGCACTGCAGCAAAATAGCGTTCTCCTGCGAACTGCAAGGGCCGGTAATATGAAGAATAGTACAGGTTAAGAAAGTCATCCTTTCAGAACTGACAAAACCCTGTCACAACCCGTCACGGATCTGGCACCGACGACCATGATCGGGTTATCCTGCCAGGACTCAACGGGGTGCCCTGAAGCAGGGCTGAGACCATACCCGCGGAACCTGATCCGGACCATACCGGCGAAGGGATTGAGCCTGCGATGAGACACCATCAGCGCCTGCCCTCTACTGCACCCTGGTCACCCCGGCAACGCTTACGACCACACCAGGATGCCAGCGATGAACCTCCACCAGCTACTGCGCGCTGCGCTGACTACCTTTATCTTTCTAAACGCGACTCAGGTTTACGGCCAACCGGTGCTGACGGTTTACACCCACCCGTCCTTTGCAGCGGAGTGGGGCCCCGGGCCCGCCATCAAGGAGGCTTTCGAAGAGCACTGCAACTGCCAACTACAGTTCACCGTACTGGACAGTGGCGGAGCCATTCTCCAACGCCTGAGACTGGAAGGCGCCGGAACCAGCGCTGACCTGGTACTGGGCCTGGACACATCCACTATGGAAACGGCCAGGAAAACCGGCCTGCTGACACAACACCAGTTGTCACTCCCGGAATTGTCGCTGCCGGTGGACTGGCAGGACCCGGTTTTCGTGCCCTATGACTGGGGTTACCTTGCGTTTGTCTACGATACCCAACAGATCGATAATCCCCCCGAAAGCCTTGCGGCCCTGGTCGACGCTCCGGACGACCTGAAAATCATCATCCAGGACCCGCGCACCAGCACCCCCGGGCTGGGGTTGCTGCTGTGGATGAAACACGTCTTCGGTGACCAGGCCGACGAGCGGTGGCAGCAATTACAGGGCAAGATCCTCACCACCACACAGAGCTGGAGCGATGGCTACTTCTCTCTGTTCATGAACGGGGAAGCGCCCATGATCCTGTCCTACTCCACTTCACCGGCTTACCACATGGCGGTAGATAAGACCGACCGCTACCAGGCAGTAGCGTTCGAGGAAGGTCATTACCTGCAGGTCGAGGTCGCGGCTGTGACCGAAAGCTCGGACCAGAAGGCGCTTGCGCGCTCGTTCCTGGAGTTCATGCTGACGCCGGATTTCCAGCGCCACATGCCCCTCAAGAACGTGATGTACCCAGCCATTAACCTGGGCGATGAGCTGCCTGAGGTCTTCGACCGGCTGATCCAGCCAACACGGGCGTTGATGTTTTCGCCGGAAACCCTGAGGAACAATCGTCAGGCCTGGATCAACGAATGGCTGGATGCCATGACCCGCTGATATGCCTGCGATTATCCGGCCCGCGCCGCCGTTTTCCCACCGCAATTGGCAGCTGGCTCCCGGGTTGGTTTTTTCCGGGCTCATCCTGCTGCTGATGGGAAGTGGGTTACTGGCCCTGATCCTGCGCACTGAGAGCGGACCCGCGGAACTCTGGCAAAGCCCTTACCTTCAGGGGGTTATCCGGTTCACTGCCTGGCAGGCAACGCTCTCCGTTCTCGGCAGCCTGCTCATTGCCGTCCCGGTTGCCCGGGCACTGGTTCGAAACCCCGGGTTTCCGGGGCGTAGCGCGTTGCTTCGGCTGATGGAACTCAGCCTGGTGATGCCCACGATCGTGGCCGTATCGGGGCTGGTTGCTGTCTACGGGCGCAATGGCTGGCTGGCCGACGCCGCAGAATGGGCAGGTGGCTCACTGCCCTGGAACCTCTATGGCATCACCGGCATCCTCCTGGCCCACATTTTTTTCAACGCGCCGCTGGCGGCCCGGGTAATGGTGCAAACCCTGGAGCGTATCCCTGTAAACCAACGCCGTGCTGCCAGCCAACTGGGGCTTGGCAGCTGGCAGCTATGGCGGGTGCTGGACTGGCCTGCCCTTCGCCCTGTATTGCCGGGCCTGGCGGCACTGGTGTTTTCCCTGTGTTTTACCAGCTTCGCCATCGTGGTCACGCTCGGTGGCGGGCCCGGAGCCACCACCATTGAGGTGGCCATCTACCAGGCGTTGCGATTCGAGTTCGACTTCAACCGGGCCGCGCTACTGGCCTGTGTTCAACTGCTGATCTGCGGCGGGCTCTGGTGGCTGGTCTTCCGCGGAAATCGGCACCAGACGGTGCTGCCCGATCAGTCGTCGTCCGCTGACACGGCTTCTCCCAGGGCCGACAGCGCTGGTTGGCGGCGGATAACAGACCGTGTCCTTATTGGCCTTTTTACCCTGTTCCTGGCCCTGCCGGTGCTGGCCATTGCATTACGGGGAATCCCCTGGCTGGCCGGCGAGCTTGCCAACCCAAGGCTGGCACTCTGGGGCGCCACCTTGCGGAGCCTCGCGATTGCCCTGCCCGCTGGCTTTCTGGCTGTGGCCATCACACTAACCTTGCTCGCCGCAACCAATGTCCTGAAACCCGGACTACCGCGCAGCCTCGCCAGCGTGTCCGGCTACCTGCCGTTGATCGTGCCGCCCATTGTCCTGGGAACCGGTCTGTTCCTGCTGATCCAGCCCCGGCTCGGCATCCAGGGGTACGGGCTGCTGGTGGTATCCCTGATCAACAGCCTGATGGCACTGCCGTTTACATTGCAGGTGCTGCGGGGGCCGTTTCAGGCGAGTGGCACATCCACACTCCGGGTTGCCGACCAGCTGGATATCCGTGGCTGGTACCGGTGGCGCTGGCTGCAGTGGCCCCGGCTGAAACGCCCCACGGCACTGGCACTGGGATACGGTATCACCCTGTCTATGGGCGACTTCGGCGTGATCGCCCTGTTTGGCTCCCCGGCCCAGCCGACCCTGCCGATGCTGCTGCACCAGCAGTTGGGTAGCTACCAGGTAGCAGCGGCAACCGGCACCGCTTGCTGGCTGCTGGTGATTATTGCAGCCATTTTCATCTTGCTGTCCCGACCTGGCCGGTTGCCACACCGAACCCCAGCAACTCATACCGGAGTGACCCAGACCGGAGTACCCCATGCTTGAAATCGACGACCTGCTGTTCCGTTACCCTGGCCAGCCTGCGGAGACCACCGGATGGCGCTTCAAGGTCAGTATCCAGGAAGGGGAATGCGTGGCGCTGACAGGCCCCAGTGGCTGCGGTAAAAGTACGTTGCTGAACCTGGTCGCCGGCTTTCTGACGCCCGCGGGGGGCGATATCCGCTGGCAAGGTCAGAGCCTGGGGCCATTGCCCCCCTGGGAACGCCCGGTAACCACCGTATTCCAGGAACAGAACCTGTTTGATCACCTCACTGTGGCAGAAAACATCGGGCTTGGGCTGCACCCCGGGTTAGGTTTGTCGAAAACACAGTGGTCGCAAATCAAAGCCGCGCTTGAAGGCGTGAATCTTGGCGGATTCGGCAACCGTAAGGCCGAAAACCTGTCCGGGGGTCAGCGCCAGAGAGTGGCGGTGGTCCGGGCCCTGTTACGGCCCCAGCCCATTCTGCTGCTTGACGAGCCCATGACCGGCCTGGACGACGAAAACCGGGCCATTCTGCAGGGCCAGCTTCAGCAGGCCCGGCACCAGGGCAAAACCCTGGTTCTTGTCAGCCACGACTCCCGTGACCGCCAGGCCCTGGCTGACCGGGAAGTAACAGACTTCTATCACGCCTGGTAGGCAACCCCGGCTTCCCTGGCCTGGCCGCCTGCCCCGTCAGCGCAACTTGGTTTCCCGCAGTTTCAGGATGAACTCGGGGGGATCAAAGCTGTCGGCCCTCGCGCACGACCAATACTTGCGGAACACCCCATGCTCGGGCTCATGGCCGTTGAGCAACTCACCGGGTTCCAGGAACGGATACAGGTCCATATAGGAATGCACCGTGGTCTTGCTGACCCGGCGAACAATATGCTCCGGTCCCAGCTCCCTGGGATGATTCAGGCCGGCTGCACCGAGCAGGTTCGCCAGGGCCTGGACCGTATTGCGATGAAAATTGGCCACACGCACGCTTTTATCCGCCACATCCAGCTTGCCGCCCCGTACTGGGTCCTGGGTGGCCACCCCGCTGGGGCAGCGGCCGGTGTGACAATTCAGCGCCTGGATGCAGCCGAGGGCGAACATGTAACCCCGCGCTGCATTACACCAGTCTGCCCCCAGGGCCAGGATGCGGGCAATGTTGAACGCGGACGTAATTTTGCCGGCTGCCCCGATAGCAATGTGCTCGCGCAGGTTGGTCCCCACCAGCGAGTTGTGGACCAGCAACAGGGCTTCGATCAGCGGCATGCCCAGGCGGTTGATGAACTCCAGCGGTGCAGCGCCGGTGCCGCCCTCGCCCCCGTCCACCACGATAAAGTCCGGGTGTCTGCCCGTCTCAAGCATGGCCTTGACGATGGCGAACCACTCCCAGGGGTGACCAATGGCCAGTTTGAAGCCCACCGGCTTGCCACCGGACAGCTCCCGTAACCGGTCCACGAACTCCAGCAACTCTACCGGCGTGGAGAAAGCGGAATGCTGGGCCGGGGAGACCACGTCCTCCCCCACCGGCACACCCCTGGCTTCGGCGATCTCCGGCGTCACCTTGGCGCCCGGCAGTATCCCGCCATGTCCAGGCTTGGCACCCTGGGAGAGTTTTATCTCGATCATCTTCACCTGGTCGAGGGTGGCGTTCTCCACGAACTTCTCTTCGCTGAACGTGCCGTCTTCATGACGGCAACCGAAATAACCAGAACCGATTTCCCAGACCAGGTCGCCCCCCGGCTCCCGGTGATACCGGGAAATGGAGCCTTCGCCAGTATCATGGTAGAAGCCCCCGATCTTCGCTCCCTCATTAAGGGAGCGGATGGCGTTGGCCGACAATGACCCGAAGCTCATGGCAGAAATGTTGAACACGCTGGCACTGTAGGGCTTGGCGCAGCGGGATCCGATGGTGATGCGAAAATCCGGGTCCTGAATCTCCACCGGCTTTATGGAGTGGTCCATCCACTCAAACCCTTCACTGGACATCTCCAGCTGGGAACCGAAGGGGCGCTTGTCCAGAATGTTCTTGGCCCGCTGATAGACGATGGTGCGTTGCTCCCGGGAAAACGGACGCTCCTCGGTATCCGACTGGATAAAATACTGGCGGATTTCGGGGCCAATGGATTCCAGGAAATAGCGGAAATGAGCGAGTATCGGATAGTTCCGGCTCACCGTTCGCTGACGCTGCACCATGTCCCACACACCAAGCACCACAAGCCCCAGGAACACCAGTGCGAGCAGGGCAAAGCCCGGAGACCAGAAAACGAGCGGCACAGTGAGCACCAGACCGATAACACTCGCCGTCAGCGCGCTGTAACGCAACGGCATGGACCAGCGGGAAATCTTCAAAGCAGACTCCGGATTTTTGAGGGTTTGTCAGAGGGCGAATCTAAAAGGATTCTACAGACGATTACGCAAAAGTCATGGCCGCGGATGGCGCCGCAAAAATTTCCGCAACACCCTGTCATGGAGTGTTTATTTTTCCAAATGGCTAGTGTAGACTTCGCTCCCGCTAAGCCAGTGAGGGAAACCAACCTGGCACGGAGTACAGAGCAGCCAGTCACTATTCCGATATGACACCGCTGCCTGGCCATATACTCCGAACGCAATTCGGGGCGTAGCGCAGTCTGGTAGCGCACCTGTATGGGGTGCAGGTGGTCGCAGGTTCAAATCCTGCCGTCCCGACCAATTAGATCAACGAAAAAGGCCAATCCTTCGGGGTTGGCCTTTTTCGTTTCAGTGTCCCTCCCCTGGTCACTGTTGCCCCCATGAGTGCACAAATCGCATCACACTCAATGTTCGACCTTCAGGGCACTCTCATGCCAGTTGCGCAGGGCCCGATCAGACATCCACACCATCAGGGCGAATAGCAGGATACCGGTGACTGTAATCAGTATGAGGGCAGCGAACATCCTGGGAATCTGCAGGTTGTAGCCAGACTGCAGGATCATATAGGCAAGGCCTGCCTGGGCTCCCCCCGTACCCGCCACGAACTCCGCAACGACGGCGCCAATCAGTGCCAGCCCTGAACTGATCCTCAGTCCTCCAAAGAAGTACGGAAGTGCGCTGGGAATCCGCAGTCTCACCAGTTCCTGCCAGCGGCTGGTGCGGTACATCCGGAACATGCTCAGCAGGTTCGGATCCACACTGCGCAGGCCCAGTGTGGTGTTGGAGATGATCGGGAAGATGGCCACGATCACCGCGCAGATGGTGAGCGCCCAGGTGGTGTCGTCGACCCAGATGATAATCAGCGGAGCAATGGCAACCACCGGTGTCACCTGCATCAGCACCGCATAGGGAAACAGGCTTATTTCGATCCACTTGCTCTGCACAAACAGCAGTGACGCGGAAACGCCGGCCATCACGGCGATGGCAAAGGCCAGGAACGTCACCTTCAGGGTCATCAGCAGGGCATTGAACAGAGAAGGGAAATCTGACACCAGAGACTGTCCGATATCGACAGGGCTCGGCACCAGGTATTTCGGCACATCGAACGCCATCACCGTCAGTTGCCACATCAGCAGAACCAGCACGCCCACCAGCAGGGGTGCACCGATCTGCACAAAGCGCTCATTTCGTATCAGGGGTGCCTTCATGGCTGACGCTCCTCATCCCGATCCTCGCCCATGGCACTGGCGCGCTCCAGGGCCTGGGAGACCTGGCGACAATAACCCGCAAATTCTGTGGAGACCCGGAAATTCGGGGAGCGCGGATAGGACTCTTCAATAGCGATATCGTCGACGATCCGGCCGGGCCGTGCCGCCATCACCACCACGCGACTGGAGAGATACACTGCCTCGTAGACACTGTGCGTGACGAATACGATGGTCCAGCCCTTTTCTTTCCAGAGCTTGAGCACGTCGTCATTGAGTTTGTTGCGGGTCATCTCGTCAAGCGCCCCGAAGGGCTCGTCCATCAGCAACAGGTTGGGCTCGGTGACCATGGCTCTGGCGATGGAGGCGCGCATCTGCATGCCACCGGACAGCTCCCGCGGAAAACTATTATCGAAGCCCTTCAGGCCGACCATGCCCAGGGCATCATCGATTTTCTGTTCCACGTCCTCCGACTTGCCGGCATGCTCCAGGTCCAGGGGCAGCCGCACGTTCTTGCGCACCCGGGCCCAGGGCATCAGGGTGGCGTTCTGGAACACAAAGGCCAGTTTGCGGCCCCTGCTGCCCACCACGCCGTAATCCTGCTCCCACCACCTCACGTTACCAGTGGTGACCTGACCCAGGCCCGCCATGATGCGCAGCAGGGTGCTCTTGCCGCAGCCGGACGGACCCAGCAGGCTCACAAATTCGCCCTGCTTCACCGTCAGGTCGGCGCCTTTCAGGGCAACCGTTCCGTTGCCGTAAATCTTGTCGACACTGCTCACCTGCAGCACCGGGCGTGGTGCGACGGTACCGGGCTCGCTGGTGTCCGGCCCGGTGTCCGGCACCGGGTTCAGGGGCATTACCTTGGTAGCTGTCATAATGGTCTCTCCAGGGCTGGCCAGCATCAGGATGGGTATCGCGGCAATACTCAGGGCAGCACCGGCTCTTCCGGAAGGAATTCCAGGGTGTAGACCCTGCTCAGATCCAGGTCCTCGGAGGCCAGGCCGGCTTCTACCATGAAGTCCCTGATTTTTTGCCAGCGCTCCTCGGTCATCACGCCGATCCCCATGGTCCCGGCATCGCCGCCGGTTACCAGTTCATACTCCTTCATCTTCTCGATGCCGTAGGCGATCTGCTCCGGGGTCATCTCCGGGTTCTCTTTCATGATCAGCTCGTTGCCGGGCTCCGGGTTTTCCAGGTAGCTCTTCCAGCCCTCCATGCTGGCCTGGACAAACCGTTTCACCACATCGGGGCGCTCCTCAATCATGTCAGTAGTGGTTTCAATAGTGGTGGCATAAGGCGGGTAGCCATGATCAGACAACAGGAAGACGTTGGGTTCGACACCGCCCTTTCGCATGGCGAAGGGCTCGGAGGACAGGTAACCCTGCTGCACAATGTCCTTGTTGTTGAGGAAAGGCGCCACGCTGAAGGTATAGGCGTGCACCACATCATCCTCGAAGCCGTATTCCGCCTTCAGCCACGGCCAGAAGGTGGAATGGGCGAAGGTAGCGATATAGACGGGCAGGCCCTCTTCCCTGATCTGCTCAATAGACTCCACATGGGGATGAGCAATCAGCGCCTGCGGATCCCCCTGCATGGAGGCCGCCACGGTCATCACAGGGAGTCCTTTTTCAACGGCATTAACGTTGCCAATGGGATAGCCCATCAACAGATCATAGCGACCGGAGACCAGCAACTGGGTGCCGTTGATCTGAGGGCCGCCCATCCTGATTTCCACGTCCAGGCCATAGTCTTCATACAGGCCCGTGGCCAAGGCCTGGTAAAAACCACCATGTTCGGCCTGGGCGTACCAGTTGGTACCGAACACCAGTTTGTCCAGTTCTTCGGCGGATGCCGGAGACAAGCTGAGCAACCCGGCTATCATGATCGAGCCACTAATGACTGCGTGTTTATTCACTGCCATGACATCTCTCCTGTAACTGCAAGCGGCTGCCGCCGCTCTTTAACTGACCAATTGTTCAGGTTTTTAAAAGCAACCGTCATGCCATTCGAAGAAAAACCAATTATTCCTTTAATTTCATGTTTCTAAAGCTTTCGCTGAGGCTCTTGGCGTGCACTACACTGAACCGGTCAGCGCTGGCCTGCACCGGTTTTGCCCAGCGTAGACAGGCACCCGGCGGTGGCGGGACAAAAAAACCGCCCGAAGGCGGCAAAAGGAAGACAACGCTTACATCGGGCACCCCTCAAAGAGGGTTTCCGGATCAGCGCCCCGAACTGGCAGCCAGTTCTACGGACGCAGGTTCTGGCTCGACCCAGCGGGCCAGTCTGGCGACCCGGGCACCCAAAGCCCGGGCAATGGCCAGCTCATTACCGTCCACACCCCGTGTTCCGTCGAAACCGGTGACCGCCGAGGCACCATAAGGCGAGCCACCCTTGGAGGTGTGCACCAGCTCTGGCACGCTGTGGGGCACCCCGGCCAGCACCATGCCGTGCTGCATGAAGGGAAGCAGCAGGGATAACAGTGTCATTTCGTTGCCGGAATGCATGCCCCCGGTGGAGGTAAAGGCGGCCCCCACCTTTCCGATCAGCGCACCTTGCCGCCATAGCGGTGCCACTTCGTCGATAAAGGCGCGCAGGGGCGTACTCATCAGGCCATAGCGGGTTGGCGATCCCCACAGGATGCCATTGGCCCACTCCAGATCAGCTGCGCAAGCCCGTGGCAGGTCCCGGTATTCGGCCTGGGCCGTCATAAAATCCTGTCGCCGGGTATCCACACTGAATTCCGGCTCGACGATCTCCACCCGGCATAGCCGGACCTCGGCACCTTCCGAGCGGGCACCATCGGCAATCGCATTCGCCAGAGCCAGCGTGGTGCCATAACGGGAGTCCACAACGACAGTGACACGACTTGCGTTCATGGCTATGTCCTCACTATCGCTGGTTGCGCCAAAAGGCTTCATGGATTTCCGCCGCCTCATCCTCCAGCACCGGGCCAATGACCTCCACTTCCCGCTGGCCGGAAGCGAATACCTGGCGGCAGGGCAGGTCCAGTGTGGGATTCTCAGGGTGGTTGCCGGTCATCTGTTTCAGGCGGTGTTCACTGACCCCGTATACCAGCCGCCCCAGACCCGCCCAATAGGCGGCTCCGGCACACATGCAGCAGGGCTCTGCCGACACATACATTGTGAACTTCGCCATCTCATGGGGGCGCCAGGCCTGACTGGCCCGGGTCATCAGCACCCGCTCGGCATGGCCGGTCATATCCTGGTGCGGCAGGTAGGCATTCACCTGGGACATCAGCTCTTCGCCCTGCTCGTCCACCAGAACGGCGGCAAACGGGTGGATGCCCTGGGCTGCAGCGCTATTGGCCAGGTCGAGGGTCTTACGGATAAACCTCAGATCATTGTCCGTCGGTTGCTCTGTCAGCGCCAAAGGGAAACTCCTCATGGTCAATGGCCGCTCTTGCGAGGCAGGCTCCAGGGAAAGAACCACTGCTGTATCCACTGCACGGACTTGAACAGCAACAGGCTCACGACGGCCAGGAAGAACAGACCGGCAAAGGCCTGGGGTATCCGGAAGAAAGACGTGGAAAACTGGATGAAATAGCCCAACCCTTCCTCGGCCGCGACGAACTCGGCGACCACGGCACCAATGATCGCCAGGGTGATGGCGACCCGCAGGCCGCTGAAGATATGAGGGATGGCGTAGGGAATGCGGATCTGCCAGGTTTCCCGGCGCAACGGTGCGTCCAGTGAGCGGCTCAGTTCAACCAACTCCCCGGGCGTCTCATTAATACCGGTGGCGGTCGACACGACCAGCGGAAAGAACGTCAGCAGGCAGGTGATCAACACCCGCGAGGGGTCGTCCGAGCCCATCAGCACGATAATCAGTGGTGCAACGGCCACCACCGGCGTGGACTGTATGACCACCAGCAACGGATAGAGCGTGCGGGTCAGCAGTTCCGAACGCATCATGGCAATGGCGATCGGTATCGCCACCAGTATGGACACTGCAAAACCCATCAGCGCTACCCGCAGCGTCGCCCACAGGTGGGTCAGCCAGCGGCTAAACTCCACATTGAAAAACGCCTCCACGATGGCGATTGGTGCCGGCAGCACGTATTCAGGCAGCGAGAACACCTGACACACCAGCTCCCAGAGCAGAATCAGCGCCAGGAAAAACAGCCAGGGAGCCGCCGCCAGCAGCGCGCGGCTGGTCCTGCCTTCAGGCAGCTTCAGGCTCATAGATATGCTTCCTCAGACGCTCGGTGAGTTGTCCGAACCGCGGCTCGGAAATGGTATGGGTGGTGCGTGGTCGTGGCAGGTCCACATCCAGCACATCCAGCACAGTGCCGGGGCGCTTGCTCATCACCAGCACCCGATCCGCCAGCAGCACGGCCTCGGCGATGGAGTGGGTGATAAACAGCACGGTCTTGGGGTTCTCCTCCCAGATCTTCAGGAGGTCAAAGCCAATCTGCTCCCGGGTCATGGCGTCCAGCGCCGAAAACGGTTCGTCCATGAGCAGGATGTCCGGGTTCAGCAACAGTGCCCGGACGATGCCCACACGCTGCTGCATGCCACCGGACAGCTCATCCGGCATCTTGTCGGCAAAACTCTCCAGGCCCGCCATGGCCAACAGTTCGTCGGCTCGCTTCTCATCCGCGCGACTGTAGCGACCATATTTGTGCCTGAGCGGAAACAGTACGTTCTTGCGTACCGACAGCCATGGCAGCAGGGTCGGTTTCTGGAACACGATACCGACGTCGTCGCGGGGGCCATCGACCTGCTTGCCGAACACCGAGACCTCACCGTCCGTGGGTGTCAGCAGTCCCGCGATCATCCGCAGCAGGGTGGATTTCCCGCAGCCGGACGGCCCCACCACCGCCACGAATTCGTGACGGCGGATGTCCAGGTCGATACCCGTGACCGCTGACGGAATCGCGGGATTCGGGTCATAGCGGTGACCGACCCCGGCCAGCGTTACAAACGAACGGTTGGTGGCGGGCGTAGTCATGCTTACAGGGCCTCAAGCAGGGTCCGGTCGATGACCAATTCCGGGTCGAGGGCATCCTTCTCAAGCTTTTCCGCCTGGCTGACCCAGTCCCAGGTCAGGGCCACACGCTCTTCGGTGAGGGCTCCCAGGCCGTCCCGTTCGCTGACGTCGTTCATGACCAGTTCCATGGTGTCCCCAATCTGGGCCGTGGCTACATCCACGTCCACTTCCGGCACCATGCTGTTGAGGGCTTCCGCGGCCTGGCGGGGATTGTCGCCGGTAAATTTCAGCGACTTGTCGAAAGCCCGCATAAAGCGCTTGGCCACGTCCGGACGCTCGCTGAGGAATCGTTCACTGGCCACCACCGAGGAGGAATACAGCTCCAGACCGGCGTCGGACCAGGGCAGCACTACCAGTTCGTTGCCGGTGGCTTCGGCCTGATCGGCAAACAGGGCAATGTTGGTGACCCAGGCGATGATGGCGTCTGTGCCACCGTTCATCAGCATCGGTCCGAGCGCCCCGGGATCAGCCTTGGTCAGGCTGACCGCGTCTTCCGCCATGCCATTCTCCTTCAGTACCAGCGGCAGGAACGCGTTGGATGAGGTGAACGGCGAGGTAGCCACCTTCTTGCCATCCATATCGGTCATCTCGGTGATGCCGTTTTTCTCCAGGGTGAAGAAGGCGTGGGGCGCCTGGTTGAAGATGCTGTAGACCGCCCTGACCGGCAGGCTGTCATCCTGGGCCTTGGCCGCCATCAGCGCGCCAATATCGGCGCTGCCGATATCGGCCTGGCCGGTGGCAATCTTGGTGATGGCATCGGTGGAACCGCGACCACTGGCGATGCTGACGTCCAGACCCTCTTCTTCAAAGAAGCCTTCCTGGACACCCACGTACACCGGGGATTTATCGCCACCGGGCAGCCAGTCCAGCTGGTAGGTGACCTTATCGGCGGCGAGCACCGACTGGCTGATCAGCCCGCCGGCCAGTAAGGCCACGAGCAGGAATGAACGTGTAAGACCCTTGTGCATATGCTTTCCCCTTGATGGTTTATCGCCTGCCTACTTTATTGAACATTCGGTCAGGTTTTATCAGGACAAAGCAAATGGCAGGCCAACTCCAAGCTGTCCGCTGCATATTTCCCGCCAGCGTCGCCTGGCCCCCTGAAAAGAGACCCCCTTCGGCCCGTTTATTTGCCTTTCACCCCCGGATCATCGCTGCGCGCTGAGACTTGAACACTCACCAAAGACCTCTGATCAAGGGGGTCATACGCTCAAAACCAGTGCATAAAAACACGACACGCCCTCCCATGAGGCAATCGCCAGGCGGGCACCCTGCCCCGGCTCACGTCCGGGACAACGGGTTCCGGGGAGATGGTCGTTCCATGAGTTTCCGGCATCTCTGGCACGCTTTATGAATTACTGACCATCTGGACAATATTGAATCTACTCCTGGGAAAAAGATGATGCACTCCACCTCCCTGACGGGCGCCCCACTGCCCGTTATCGACCTGTCACTACTTAACGGAGCCGATGAACAACGCCTGGCGCTCGCTCACCTGCTGGACCATGCCTGCCTGCAAACCGGCTTTTTCTACGTCAGCAACCATGGCATTGCCGGAGAACTGATCGACCGGGTATTCCGGGACGCCAGAGCCCTGTTCGCCTTGCCAGAAAACCAGAAGGTGGCCCTCCACAAGGGGCGGTCCCGGGCAAACCGGGGGTACGAACCCCTGAAAGGCCAGACCCTGGAGCCGGGAAGCCCGCCGGACCTGAAGGAAGGCTTCTACATCGGGGAGGAACTCGATGAATCAGACCCACGGGTGAAGGCTGGCCGGTTCAATCAGGGGGCCAACCAGTGGCCGCAGTCCCCGCCTGCATTCCGGGACACCATGACGGAATACTTTCACGCCATGAATGCCCTGAGTGCCCAAATCATGGAGGCACTGGCGATGGCCCTGGGGTTGTCGCCCGATTTCTTCGAGGACTTCTGCCGCGCTCCGCTGTCGACACTGCGATTACTCCACTACCCCCCGCAACCACCCAGTCCGCAACCCGGGGAGAAAGGCTGTGGCGCGCATACGGATTTTGGCGGCGTGACCATCCTGCTACTGGACGACAACCCCGGCCTTCAGGTCTGGGACGCCCGGAATAACCGCTGGATCGATGCCGACCCCATTCCCGGCACCTTTGTGGTGAACCTGGGAGACATGATTGCCCGTTGGACCAATGACCGCTATCGCTCCACCCTGCACCGGGTAATCAATACCTCAGGTGCAGAGCGCTATTCGGTACCCTTTTTCTACAGTGGTAACCCGGACCACGAGGTGTCCTGCCTCCCTGCATGCCTCGCGGAGGGCGACCAGCCCCACTACCCGCCCACCACCGTGGAAGCCCATTTGATGGAGATGTACCGGAGGACCTATGCCTGACTCACCGGTGACCGCATTACTGATCCATGGTGCCTGGGCCGGCGGCTGGGTGTGGGACGCCGTTACCCCTTGCCTGGAAGGACGCGGATTCACCGTGCTCGCACCTGACCTGCCCGGTTGCGGCGAGCGTCTGGGTAACCCGGCAGAGGCGTCCCTGGACCAGTGCGTAGAAAACCTGAAACGCGTCCTGGAAAAGGTTGGCGGGCCGCTGCTGCTGGTTGGCCATTCAGGCGGCGGCGCGGTGGTCACGCAACTAGCCGAAGCGATCAATGATCGGGTTGTTGGCGTGGCTTACCTCGCGGGAATGATGCTGCCCACAAAGACCGGCTTTGGTGAGTTGGTTGCCACAATGCTGGCCGACCACCCGGAAGCCTCCGGCATCGGTCCGTTCCTGCAGTGGGACGCTGACGGACGAGTCTCCCGGGTACCCGACATGGCCATTCGCGACATCTTCCTGCAGGACGTCAGTAAGACAGTGGCGGAGCAGGCCATTCCCCGCTTCGGCCCTCAGGCTGAGGGCAGCCGGGCCCTCGTACCTCAATGGACGCCGGAGCGGTTCGGTAAGTTGCCGCGTCTCTACATTGAGGCGCTCCGGGACCGCTCGGTGGTGTTACCGGTACAACGTCGCATGCAGGCGTTGGTGCCCGGAGCCCAGGTGGTATCCCTGGATACCGGCCATGTACCTCAGGTCGCCGCGCCGCAAGCGACAGCTGATGCCCTAGCCGGGTTTGTTGCAGGAATCGTCGGTCCGCCCTGACACGGACGAAAAAGGGCAGCAGAGACCCCCCTCGTCGGGTGCTTTCTGATGCTCAGTCCGCGTAAACCACTTCCACGAAGCTCAGGTTAAAGGCCTTTTCCCAGCCCAGGTCCTCCGGCAGGGTGTCCGCTGCGACCATGTCCTCGAACAAGGTCTGCCAGCGTTCACGGGTAGGGACAGGGTAATCCCGGCGGCCAGTGTCTTCAGTGTTTTCATGGTGACATCCTCACTCAGGATCAAGCCTTAAGGGCCATAGGTGTTAGTGAGCTGTTCGTGGAGGTGCTGCCCGGCGGTGATCGGGCCATAGATAGGCGGGTTGTCCTCCGTCGCACAGGTGTCGATACAGGTGATCACCGCATCCTTGTTGGGATGGCAGAAGAACGCGATGGAATAGCGGTCGCGATGGCGATGCTCCGGCGCCACATTCACCCGGTGGGGCGTGGAACAAAACACATGGTTGGTCCAACGGTGCATAAGGTCACCGGTATTTACCACCACGGTGCCTGGTATCGGGGTAGCCCGGATCCAATCGCCGGCACGGGTGCGCACCTCAAGACCACCCACATCGTCCTGAAACAACAGGGTAATGCTGCCGTAATCGGTATGGGCACCAGCACGGCTTTCACCGTCGTGGGGCTCGAAGCCTTCCGGCAGTGGCGGATAATGGAGCAACCGCAGGGTGTGATGGTGCAGGTTATGGGCGTCCACAAAGAAGTCCGCAGGCTGCCCCAGGGCAAGGGCGAATGCCTGCAACACCCGGTCCGCTGTATGAATGCACTCGTCCAGGAACCGGGTCATGGTCTCCTCGAACTGCGGATGCCCTTTTGGCCAGAGGTTCTTGTGGGCATCCGGGTCTGGTTGTTCCGGTGCCAGGTTAAAGGCCTCCTTGAGGTCCCCAGGTCGTGAAGGATCGAGTCGCTCCCGCTTGATACCCACGTAACCACGGTTGCTTTCGGCGCTCTGCCAGGCGACCCGGTTTTTCTCGTCCGTTGGCAGGTCGAAGAAGGCCTTCGACGCAGCAAAGGTTTCGGCCAACTGCTCTGCCGGCATTCCGCAATTCTCCAGGTAGAAGAACCCCCATTCCCGGCTGGCCTGCCGCATCTGTTCGGCAACCGTCCGCTGTGCTGTCGTATCCCCCTCCAGGAAAGGCCCGAAATCAATCACGGGTATTCCCCCGACCTTGTCCGCCATACTGCCTCCGCTTGCTTATCCGAATTTGTTAGCCAATTGGTCAGATTATTTGCAACGGGCATGCCATCTCGAGAAAGGCACAGATACGGCCTTTTAAAGGGACTGAACAACTATTACCTGCTTCAAACAGGTGCGGAATGTCACTTTTATGACCGTAAAGTCAGGCTTTTACTTGGCGTATTAAGGCACCACTCTTGCATACAGAAAACGCTCCAGACTCTTGTAACGGGAACATTCCAGCCATGACGCAAACGCTGCTACTGAAGAACGCCAGGGTCATCGCTACCATGGACGATGATCAGCGCGAGATTACCAACGGCTACATACTCATAAGGGCCAACCGCATTGACTCTGTAGGCCCCATGGCCGAATGCCCGGAAGGCGCGGACCGCACCATCGATCTGAACGCTCATGTGGTCATACCTGGCCTGATTAACACTCACCACCATATGTTCCAGTCCCTGACCCGGGCGTTGCCCGCCGCCCAGAACGGTGAGCTTTTTGACTGGCTCAGTGCACTGTTTCCGGTATGGCGCAATATCAACCCGGAGATGCAGCGGGCGGCCAGCCGGACCGCCATGGCGGAGCTGATGCTGTCCGGCTGTACCACGGCAGCCGACCATGCCTACTTGCACGTAAATGGCATCACCCTGGATGACAGTGTTCAGGCGGCCACCGAAATGGGCATGCGCTTCCACGGCGCCCGGGGCGCCATGAGCCTGGGCCAAAGCCGGGGCGGCCTGCCCCCGGATGCCCTTGTGGAAGCTGACGAAGACGCCATTCTCAAAGACATGCAGCGGGTGGTGGAAACTCACCACGACCATAGCGCTGACGCCATGGTGCGGGTGGCGCTGGCGCCCTGCTCTCCGTTTACCGTAACCACCGACCTGATGCGCGAGGCGGCGACCATGGCACGCTCCCTTAAGGTAGGCCTGCATACCCACACCGCCGAGAACTGGAAAGACGTGGCCTTCAGCCAGGAACGCTACGGCATGACACCGACAGAATTCACCGAGCACGTAGGCTGGGTGGGTGAAGACGTATGGCACGCCCATTGTGTACACCTGGATGAGCCCGGTATTGCCCTGTTTGCCCGCACCGGCACCGGCGTCGCCCACTGCCCCTGCTCAAACATGCGTCTGGCCTCCGGAATCGCGCCGGTACGCAGGATGCTCAATGCCGGGGTCAAGGTAGGCTTGGGCGTGGACGGCAGCGCCTCCAACGATAGTGGCAACCTGCTGGACGAGGCCCGCCTGGCCATGCTGTCGGCAAGGGTGCGTGAGCAGAATCCCGGTGATATGACCGCCCGGGAAGCCCTGCGTCTGGCTACCAGGGGCGGCGCGGAAGTGTTGGGCCGGGGCGGTGCCCTGGGGCGCATCCAGCCCGGCTATTGCGCCGATATCGTTGCCTTCCGCACCGATGACATCGCCATGGCCGGGGGCCAGGGCGACCCTCTGGCCTCACTGGTGTTCTGCACCCCGCCCCGGGTGAACTGGAGCATCATTAACGGCCGCGTGGTCATTGAGGAAGGCGAACTGCTCACCCGGTCACTGCCCCATATCATCGAGGAGCAGAACCGGATGGCGAGTGAGCTGACCCGATAAATCAACAGGATGTTGTTGCACGTACCCCAAAAAAGATGGTTCGTCCTCAAACCATCGAGGTTCGGGTATGGGAAAGTTGTCGGCAGGCTTCGTGCAGGGCCAGGCCCTGCTGCTGGGCCTCTGCGATAACAAGTTGCTGGGGAACGGTCGTCGCATAGCCATTGTCGATCAGTCGCCGGCCGTCCACCCATACGACCGCAACATTGGCACTGGTAGCGGCAAACACCAGATTCCACAGCAGGTTGCCGCCGTGTTCATTGACACTCACCGGCGTCAGGTTGGCCTTCGCCAGGTCCAGCAACAGCAGGTCTGCCTTCTTGCCCACCTCCAGGGAACCGATTTCGTGGTCCAGCCCCAGGGCTTTCGCGCCGTTGATGGTGGCCATACGCAGGATCTGGTCGGCGGGCAATGCGGTAGCATCCAACCGGGTCGCCTTCTGGATCAGGGAGGCGAATTTCATTTCTTCAAACAGGGTAAGGCTGTTATTACAGACCGGGCCGTCGGTGCCCAGCCCCACGGTGACCCCGGCGGCAAGCATTTCCGGCACCGGCGCCACACCACTGGCCAGCTTGGCGTTGCTGACCGGGCAATGGGCAATGCTGGTACCTGTGTCCGCCACCCTGGCGATTTCGTCGCTGTTCAGCCAGACACAGTGGGCCAGCAGCGTCCGTTCCCCGAGAATGCCGTAATGGTCCAGCATGGCCAGCGACCTTCGTCCCAGCTCGGCAGTAACCGCCCACTCTTCTTCCTTCTGTTCACTGCAGTGAGTATGGATGCCCACACCATATTCCCGGCTCAGGGCCGCAGCTTCGCGGTAGGCGTCTTCCGTGCAGTAGAACAGGTGCTCCAGCCCCAACCAGACCCGTATCCGGCCACTCCGGGTTTCATGATGGGAGCGAATCAGCCGGCGGTTTTCCTCCCGGGTAGAGAAGAAGTCCTTACCGGGACGGTCCGCCACATAGGGGGCAAGCTGTACCCTAAGACCAAGCTCGCCAGCGGCATCAGCGCAGCGGTCCATATAGCGGAACATGTCCATCACGCAGGTGGTACCGGATTGCAGTGCTTCCAGGTAGCAGAGCCGGGCCGAATGGTAAGCGAACTCTTCCGTCATCGCCCGGTGTTCCAGCTGGTACCAGGGCAGCCACTCCATCAACGGCATGTTCTCGGTAACACCCCGCATCAGGCTGGAGTGGGAGTGACAGTCGATCAGCCCCGGCAACAGTGCACACCCCTTCCCGTCAATCACCTCACAATCACCCGGAACGGTGATTTCCCGGCTATCCCCCACCCTGACGATCGTGCCGTCCTCTACGACCAGGGTGCCGTCGGGAATAACCCGGTTGCGTGGGTCAACCGTGAAAATCGCGGCATTACAAATCGCAAAACTGGACATACAGACTCCCGGCATATCCTGACTGAATGATCAGGTTTAATGCGATTTACATGCCACAGACGGCCTGTCTATCTCATACCGCAGGAGCAACAGGCGATTGGATCTTCAAATACCAACGATGTGCACTGAAGGACGGCAACCACCCGTCCACTGCCCCACAAGGATGCACAGCTGGCTGCCGCGAAAGAAGCGTCTGCGCTGGCATTGGCCGTATACAGGCGCCGAACCGCCTTTGGCACATATTCTGCTTTTCCTGACTCAGGGAATTTCCGGGCTGAGAGAACCTCCTGGATCAGACTCCTGAGTCAAGATGACATTCCTCTGTCATAACGCTGCGGTGGCGTACGGTTCTCGTGAAATACCGGAGGAATGCTATGCCTTCCGATCAAGATCCGATTCTTGTATTGAAGGGGGGGCGCGTCATCGACCCCGCCAACGGGCTCGACGAGGTTGCCGATGTGGTCACCTGTGGAGCGTCCATCCTTGAGGTAGGTCCTGACGCAGGCGCCCTCTACCCCAATGCCCGGGTCAAGAACGTCGCGGGCAAGCTGGTCACGCCCGGCCTGATCGACATCCACACCCACTGCTTCACCGGTTTGGGGGATTTCTGCCTGCCCACGGACCTGATGGGCGTGGATTCCGGCGTTCCCATCATTGTGGACGCCGGCACGACCAGCACGACCATCTTTGGGCTCGCCCGCAAAGGCATCATTGATCACCCCGATACCAGGACCAAGATCTTCGCCCTGATGGATCCGTCGCAGATCTACCTGGCCAACAAGACCTTTATCTGTCACTACCTGCGCATCGCCGATGACGAACGTAACATTGACATTGAGGCGGCAAAGGAAGTGGTGGATGCTAACCGGGATGTCATCGTCGGCTTCAAGGTGAGGCCCACCATTACCGACGACCCGGACCGATCACCGTTCCTGGAGGCCGCCCATCAGATCGCCCCGGACCTGCCGATCATGATTCACCTGGGCTCCTTCCCTCATACGCCGGTGCTCGAGACCGAAAAACTGCTCTACCAGCTGCGCAAGGGTGACATTATCACCCATGCCTGCCGGGGCGGGGGTGGTCAGCTTGATGCGTTTGGCGAACCCACCCGGGCCTTTACAGATGCCTATAACCGAGGGGTGCTGATGGACATCGGCCACTCAGCCGGTGATTTTCACTTCCGCACTGCCCGGCGCCTTATTGAGCGGGGTTACATGCCCAATACTATCTCCACCGATCTCAACGTATTCAACGTGGATGGGCCGGTGTATTCATTATCCACAACCATGTCCAAGCTCTGGGCGCTGGATGTACCCCTGCACCAGGTCATTGCCATGAACACGATCAATGCAGCAAAGGCCATCAACCGCGAAGATCAGTACGGAACCCTCACACCGGGCCGGGCTGCTGAAGTCAGTGTGCTGGATATTGAAGAACAACCCTGCGTTCTCTCCGACGGCCATGAGCAAATCACTGCACACCGGCGTTTGCGTGCCGTTGGCTGCCTGCGCAACGGGCAGTGGTATGACGCGGTACATGACCAGAAGTCTGTCCAGGCCGATATAAGGGAGGCGGTATGAGTATCGCAGCAGCAGAACAACGGTCAGCGGAGGATCCAAAGGCGTTCTACCAGGACCTGGTCAAAACCCTCGAAAAACGTCGTGATGTGCTCTCTGAGGCTGAGCAGAGTTTTGGTGGCTACCAGCCCCTGGAGCGTGCAGAACTGGTCGAATGGCTGAAGTTCCAGTGCTGGTACGAGCAGGAAGCGGCCGGGTTTATCGGCTCGTGGCTGCGGGACACGCCGGAATCCGAAGTCTTCGTCGGACTCTGCCGGCAAGTGGCCGATGAAGGCAAGCATTACCAGCTGATCCTGTCCCACCTGGAATCCCTGGGTACCAGCATGGAGGGCTGGACACCGGAACCGGAATGGGTCGAATGGGTCAGCGAGTTCTATGCCGCCGGAGACGACACCCTGGAACGGGTCGCGGCCCATAATATCACCGGTGAACTGGGCGCCATGAACGCCTTTGACGGCCTGCTGCCCCGGGTGCCTGAAAAGACCCGGGCCATGCTGGAAAAGATCATTCCAGACGAGAAATTCCATGTGTCGCTGGGGCGGATGGCGGTGCATCGTTACGCCACCACGACTGACCGGCAGGCACGTGTGAGGGACCGGGTGATGAAGGCGTTTGAGCTGGAACAGAAGGGCCGCCTGGCCTTTGATCGCCGGCTCCAGCAGGTGCGGGCCTCAGCTGCCGCCAACGACACCGGCCCGGCGACAGGAGCCGGAGAGAACTCGGTTAAATCCCTCCAGTGGGTCTGCCAGGTCTGTGGCTGGATCTACGATGAGACCGTAGGTGACCCGGACTCCGGTATCGAACCAGGCACACCGTTCGAGGACATCCCGGATGACTGGATGTGCCCGGAGTGCCTGGTCACCAAGGACGACTTTGTACTGCTGTCGGTGTAAGCCAGACTAGCTGTGGGGGGCTGTAACGCCCTCCGCAGCTCTCTTTCTCCTCTACCGTCCTTCACACCGGTGAAGACTCTCCCTGCGCCTGGGTAGCCAGCCAGTGATCACGACGCGCGAGCAACCGCACGGCTGCTGCATTTGCGGCATTGATGAACGCTGGCAGGTCGCCACTGAGCAACACCTGGTTCTCCGCCACAACCCGCCCTGCCACCATGGTCATCGCTACATCACCACCCAGGGTGGAATGCACCAGGTTGTAATGCAGATTCTGCAGCGGTCCGGAAGTCATGAACGGAGTCATCCTCGGCGTGTCCGCCTTCACAGCGATGATATCCGCCTGTTTGCCCGGCTCCAGGGAACCGATCTGATGATCCATACCCAGAGCCCTGGCACCTTCGATGGTCGCCGCTCGCAGCACGTCCCAGGACCGCCAGGCCGATGCGTCCATGTTGCGCAACTTGGCCAGCAGCGAGGCAAACTTCATTTCCTCGAACATATCGAGGTTGTTGTTCTCCTTCTCACCGTCTGTACCGATACCCACGGCAATTCCGGCTCGTATCATTGCCTCGACCGGTGCCGAGCCACTGGCCAGCTTCATGTTGCTGCAGGGGTTGTGGGCCACGCCCACGTTGTAGTCCGCCAACGTGCGAATCTCATCATCGTCGAGCCACACACAGTGCGCCAGCAACACCCGTTCCGGCGACAGCAGGCCCAGCTTTTCCAGGGCACGCACCGGTCTCAGGCCGTAGAGGCGCTGTGTTTCCGGAATCTCGACCTGGCTCTCGTTGGAGTGGGTGTGCAGCCCGGTCTGGAAGTAATTGCTGAGCTCCACCGCTCGGCGACAGGCCGCCGGGGTCGCATAAGACTGGTGCTCAAGCCCGACCCAGACCTGCACCCGGCCACCGGCGCCGCCGTGCCACTGCTCCAGCAGGCGGGCGTTGTCATCCAGCGTGTCGAAATAGTCATGGCCCTCAGCCTCGCCCACATAGGGCACCATGACCACCCGGTTGCCCAGTTGTTCGGCGGCCCTGGCGGAACCTTCCATGTAACGCCACATATCTACCGAGGTGGTGGTTCCCGCCAGAAGACTCTCCGCATAGCACAACCAGGAGGCCGTCTCCGCCTCATCCGGCCTCAGTACCCGGTGCATGGGGTCAATGTATTTCTGCAGCCACTCCCACACCGGCAGCTCTTCCGCTGTGCCCCGCAACAGGCCGGAATGGCTGTGGGTATTGACCAGGCCCGGCATCAGTACCGACCGACCATAATCCCTTCGCTCCGCATCCCGCGCCTGTTGCGCCAACTGTGAGAGGGGGCCCACCGCCTCAATGGTGTCACCACGGATCAGCACCGCGCCGTCGGTGATTACCGGATTGCCGGCGGTCATGGGCAGCACGGCGTCAGCACTCAGCAGGGTCCGGCGATCGCCGGCCGGTGTTGCGGTCATTCTGGTTCTCCTGATATGAGATTCCTGTTGCCAGCCCCATCGGCGGTATTCCGCGAGGAGACCGGGTTCAAATGGTTGTCCAGGACCCGCTTCAGGCCCCCGTAACCAGTACAACGGCAGAGGTTGCCGGCAACCGCCTCCGCCAGATCCACCCGGGTCCCATTGCGTCGCTCCCGCAAGCCGGATACCAGGGACAGGGCAACGCCCGGGGTGCAGTAACCACACTGCAGCGCACTTTCTTCGGCCAGCACCTGGCGCACCTTCAGGAAGTCCGGGTCGCCGCCCAGCCCTTCCACGGTTTCTACCCGCCGGCCCGGCAATTGCCAGGCCATAATCAGGCAAGCCGGCATGGCTTGCCCGTCTATCAGCACATTACAGGCACCGCAGCGACCGACCCGACAGCCGGCACGCACGGAGGTGATTGCACCGGCTTCCCTCAGCAGATCCAGTAGCGATGTCATTGCCGGCACCGAACAGGTGGCTGTTCGTCCATTCAGGTCAAATGTGACCGGATTAGAAGCAATATTCAGATCATTCACGCCAGGTTCTCCTGCCTGTGGATACCCTTCAGCAGAACCCCGGGGTCAACCGGGAGCTTATGGACGCGGACACCGGTAGCAGCTTCGATAGCCGAGGTGATTGCCGGCGCGACTGCCTCGATACCCAGTTCGCCAACGCCCCTCACCGGGAAAGGATCGTTCCCGGGGGTATCATCCAGCACATCGACCCGTTGCGCAGGGGCATCCTGAAAGGTAGGAATCAGGTACTGATCCAGGTTGTTCCGCTGCATCCGGGCTTCGTGCATTGGCATGTCCTCGGTGAGCGTCATGCCCAGCCCCATGACCGCAGCCCCTTCGATCTGACCGAGATAGCCGGGCGGATAGATCACGCGACCGGCGGCGGTGATGTGGTGAAGGTCCGTGACCCGTACCCGGCCAGTCAGTCGGTCGACGGCCACCCTGGCCACGGTGGCGATCTGCAATTGGAGGTAACGGCCGACCGGCTTTTCCTGTCCGGGAGCCACCGGGAAGTCCTGGGCGGCGTCCGCCACCAGTTCCTCCAGTCGCCCGTTCTCTGCCAGTTCGCGATAGCTGAGCACTCGTTGCCCCAGGTGGAAGATCCCGCCGGGACCATGGGCAAGGTGGTCCAGGCTGTATCCGGTCAGCACTGCAGCCTGCTGCCGCACCGCAGCCTTCCATAAGGGCAGCATCCGGCGGAGCACACCATGAACCAGTACCGAACTGCGGGAAGCACTCGTCGGGCCCGAATCCGGTCCCCGGGAATGGCCCAGCACCACGTCAATCTCGCCACAGCCACACCCCAGCCCCTTGCTGACTGCCCGGGTGATGGCCTCGCCAACGTTCTGGCCATAATCAGCGAACCCGAATTCCACCCGGATTCGCCCTCCAGGGGTCAAGGCAATGCGTCCGCCACCACTGTCTGGCAAGCCATCACCAAGGCCGTTGCCCTGGGCGCCGAGAGCCATGCCGGTGCCGGTCAGCCAGCGACCCGAGGTTTCTTTCTGCAAGGTCCAGAGCGGGGACTGCTGCGCTTGTCGCAGCAGGTCGACCGGAGCCACCGTCCAGCGCACAGGCTGGTGGCGGCTGCCGGGCTCATCGACGGTACGCAGGTTGATGCGACGCAGCTCCCGGGGGCACCGACCAAGTGCCCGGGCCAGGGCGTCGAGCTGGGATTCGATGGCGAAGGTGGCCTGGTTGCCTCCAAATCCCCGGAAGGCGCCGCTTACGCCATTATTGGTGTAGACCAGCCGGCCCGACACGGAGTAGGCATGGATTCGATACAGTGGGGCCGTGGCGTGGTCCAGGTAGTTTTCCAGTACCGCCGGGCCCAGGCTGGCATAGGCGCCGGTGTCCAGCACCGCGTCCACCTTGTGTGCCAGCAACCGGCCGTTGGCATCGCAACCGGTCTTCATCTTCGCGACCACCGGGTGGCGTTTCATACCCGCCCGACAGGACTCAAAACGGCCAAGCTGAATCATCACCGGGCGGCCGGCTTTGAGGGCCAGTATGCCCGCCGCCGGCTGAATGGTGAGTTCGTCCTTGCCACCAAAGGCACCACCGGTGGCCATGGCTTCAACCGTCACCCGGGATGGCGCAAGGTCAAGGATGTCCGCCAGCTGCCCCACATCACGGTGTCCGGACTGACAGCCCACTCGGAAGACGATACCGCCGGTGCCATCAGGAATCGCCACGCCGCCCTCCGTTTCCATAAAGGCATGCATCTGCCGGGGCGTGCGGTACTCCTGCTCAATAACTACGTGGCAGGCGGCAAAGGCTTTGTCCACATCACCACAATCGAAGCGTTCCTGTGCCAGCAGGTTGCTGCTCTCATGGAGGGGTGGCTGCTGCTCCGCCGTCATCGCGTCCGACACCAGCGGCAAGGGTTCGTATTCCACCTCGATGGCAGCGAGCGCTGCCTGTGCCTGGGCCCGGGTATCCGCCGCCACGGCGGCGATGGCATCACCCTCATACCGTACGCGGTCGACACAGAAAACGGGCTGATCCCGCACCACAATGCCAAACCGGTTAACACCGGGCACATCATCAGCGGTCACCACCGCGTGAACTCCGGGCATGCGCCTGGCACGGGTAGTGTCCACTCGCAGCAGGCGGGCATGGGCGTGCTCACTTCGCAGGATCGCACCCTGCAACAGACCCGGAATATCCAGAAGATCCGTGGGATAGGCCAGCCGCCCCTCTATGCGGCGATAAAGCTCCGTGGTCAGGCTTCCACTGTCGTCAGAACCGGCATCAAGGGTGACCACACTCGCCCGGAATTCAGTCGTCATGGCCCACCTCCGCCAACAGGTAATCCACCATCCGTTGAATGGCCAGGCGCAGTGTCGGATCCTGCCAGCCACAGGATTCCAGCTCGGAAGCCAGTAACCGGGCCCTGTCCACGTCGGACCGGGAATGGCCATCGTTTAACGCCGCCTCGGTGATGGGCAACCGTCGCGGCCCGCCTTCACCGCACACCGCCAGGCGCAGGCGATCGCCACCATGGACGCAGGCAACCGTCGCCCGGGTCGGACTGAAGCGTTCCCGATGACCCAGTTTGTCAACGGCGATACGCCACAGCCGGCTATCGGGTAACGTAATCGACTGAATCAGATCAACACCCTGACTGGCGATGTACCCTGCGGCCAGACTCTTACTCTCCGGGCCATCACAACCAACCAGGTCCAGGCGGGCATCCAGGGAAAGGAACAACGCCGACAGATCGCCACCGGCACACAGGTTTCCGGCCACCGTTCCCAGACGACGTACGCCCGGCCCCGCCACCAGCTTCAGCAATTCTGGCAGGGCCGGCAGGTAGTCATGGATCAGCGGGTGCCGGCTCAGCTCATCCAGAGTCGTCAGCGCGCCGATGACAAGCCCTCGCTCCGCACGCTCAATACCCCGGAAACCCGGCCACCGGGGGTCAAGCGCCACCAGGCAGCGCGGCCAGCACTGGTCCCGCTCCCAGACAGGCTGCAGCCAGCTGGCCCCGGCAATGTAGGTGCCACCCCACCGCCGGGCCATGGTGACGGCCTCGCGGGCGGAGCCCGGGCGCAGAACCCGGACCTCACCCCGTGCATTGACCTCAGATTGCATGGTGACGGTCAGTGCGCTTTGACACCGGATACATCCGGATAACGTGCCATGATGTCCTGGATCGCCCCGGTACCGACGAACTCGGTGGTGTAACCCTGTCCGGGATCCACGGAGCCTTCGATCAACTCCAGGCCAACCAGTTGCTTGTGGATCTCCTGCCACCGCTCATCGGTCATGATGCCAATGCCATCGGTGAGTGCATCACCGGACAGCAGAATGCCGCGCTCGTCCATTTCCCGCAGGGAGTGGGCCAACTGGGCCGGCCCCTGGTTCTCATTGAGCTGGTGAATGTACTCGTTGGTGGCTTTCGGATCCTGCAGGTACTGGTACCAGCCCTCGATGGTCGCTTCGACAAACTTGCGGGCTACCTCCGGACGTTCCTCCAGGGTCTGGCGTGTCGTCACGATCATCGTGGAGTAGGACTTCCAGCCATGGTCCGACAACAGAAAGACGTTGGGATCAATGCCCGCGTCCTTCACCACAAAGGTCTCGGAGGTGACATAGGCCTGCTGGATCACGTCAGGATCGGCGATAAACGGCCCCATCTGGAAGGTGTAGGGCCGCACCTGGTCATCCGAGTAGCCGTACTTCTGTTTCAGCCATGGCCAGAAGGACTGGTGGGCATCCTGGGACAACAGTATCGGCTTGCCCTTCAGATCGTCCAGGCTGTCATGACCGACGCCGGGATGGGTCATAATAATCTGCGGGTCCTTCTGGTAGAACGCGGCCAGCGCCACCAGCGGGAGGCCCTCTTCCAGGGCGGTCAGGATCTGGCCACTGGAATGGAGCATCACGAAATCGGCACGCCCGCCCAGCAGCAGCTGGATGTTATTCACCTGCGGACCACCCGGCTCCATGTCCACGTCCAGGCCGTAATCCTCATAGGTGCCCTGGGAGACGGCGTGGTACCAGCCGCCATGTTCTGCCTGCGGGAACCAGTTGGTACGGAAGGTTACCTTCTCAAGGTCCGCCGACCAGGCTGGCGCCGATGACAGTGTCAAACCTGCCGCCAGGACCAGACCCGCTATCCAGCCCGGCCGACTACCGCGGGCTACATCTGAAGCTGTCTTGCTAGTCATACACTCTCTCCTTGCACACAGTCACAAGGGCTAACCGGCCGTTTGGCAGGTGCCCACTTTTGAGTTCCCTGTTTTTGTTGTTGGAGGGAGGCTATAGGGCATTGGCAGAAATCAGGACGTTGGCAGTATCGGGCGCACCGGTATCGTCAACAGGGTTTCATCACAATTGTCACCCTGCCCCTGGCGGTCCACCACCAGGTAGTCCGAGTCAGGGAACAGGGGCAGCAAGGGCGCGTGCCAGGTACCGGCCCGGTAGTTCAGGCCCTGGCTACCACGGACGAGGAATACGCGAATGGCGGATTCATCAAAATCGCCAGGGGGCGCCACCACCGCCAGGAAGGGTTGGTTGTTGATGGGCACGAACGCCTGGCTACCCAGTGGGTGGCGCTCCATCAGGGTGATTTGCAGGGGCTCGAGGGGTTGGCCCCGGAAGATGGACAAAATGGCCCGGCAATCATCACCCAGGAGTTCCACGCCGGCCAGGGCGTGGAACCGTTCAGTGCGGCCCTGGTTTATGGGGAATGCATCAGCGCCCCGGGTATCAATGACCTCACCAAAGCGAGTGAAAGCTTCCCGCGTCAGGGGTTCGGCGATGATTTCCCGGGGTGTGCTCATGACACGGGCTTCCCGAACAGGCGCACCCGGCTGACGCCACCGTCCGGAATCATGTTGAACCGGATATGGGTGATCGGCCCCAGGTCATTCAGCTCGCTGAATTCATGGATGCTGTCAGCAGTCAGCGGCTGCGCGTCCAGCAGGGTGTGCCAGAACATGCTTTGGGTAATCAGGGAGCGGCCGATACCCTCGTTTGATCCGACACAAGCTGCCTGGATCGAGCAGGCCGCCGGAAAGTTGCCCTTGAAGTGGGCGGTATCCACCTCGATGCGCTCGGCAATGCCCTTGTGGCCGAGGGCCAGGATGCACCAGTCATTGCCGGGTTCCCGGCGCCGGCGGGTTTCCCAGCCGTCGCCCATGTTGATCCCCCGGCCCGGGCGCAGCAGCTTGCGGGGCTCGCCGTAGTGGGCGTCGCTCCAGGCCTGGTCCACCTGGTCGGCGCCATATTCCAGGGCCAGCAGGTTCAGGGACTGACCTGCTGCCAGGGTCGACCAGTCGCAGAACGGCTTGCCGTACACTCGCAGCCTGGCCAGGCCGCCATCCGGAAAGATCTGCACCCGCACATGGGTAAAGGGCTGCTCGCAGTCTATGGCGCAGAAGCGATGCTCATTGCCCTTGAGCTCGGTGGCCGGCACCAGGGGCTGCCAGTCACCGTGTTCGTCCGGCTCGCCACCGGGACTGAAACAGGCTTCCAGGGAAGCCGCCGGAGGAAAGTTCCCTGTAAAGAAGCTGGTGTCAAAATCCACCCCCATCAGCACGCCGGGCATGGCCAGGCGCACGATGCACCAGTCATGTCCGGTGGTTCGGCGGCGGCGGGTTTCCCATCCGTCCATCCACTTGCCATGCTCGTCGTAGCGGTCCGGGTAGAATACCGGTTGCTCCGGGTTGAGCATGCGCTCCCGGGAAGCGAAGAATTCATCCGTCACCCGGATCACTTCCGCGCCCAGGCTGCCATCCGTCAGGTTCAGGCCCTGGCGGGTAAAATCAGGCCCCTCGACGAGGGGGGCCACAACGGCATTGGTCATTGATGTTGCTCCGGTATCAAACGGGTTGGTAGGGGTGCACCTGTTTCCAGTGGCGGGCGATATCAATGCGCCGGCACACCCAGACCCGGTCATGTTGCTGGATGTAATCAAGGAAGCGCTGCAGCGCCCGGAAACGGCCGGGGCGGCCGACAATGCGGCAGTGAAGCCCCACGGACATCATTTTCGGGACCTGGTCCCCTTCCTCGTAGAGCACATCGAAACTGTCCTTCAGGTACTGAAAGAACTGCTCACCGGCATTGAAGCCCTGGGGCGAGGTGAAGCGCATGTCATTGGCTTCCAGGGTGTAGGGCACGACCAGATGGGGCTCCTGTGCGCCGTCACGCATGGTGACCGTGGTCCAGAACGGCAGGTCGTCCCCATAATAGTCACTGTCGTATTCGAAGCCGCCCTGCTCTAGCAGCAGACGGCGGGTGTTGGGACTGTCGCGCCCGGTATACCAGCCCAGCGGCGGCTTGCCGGTCAACCGGGTGTGCTGTTCGATTGCCAACTCCATATAGCGGAGCTCTTCGGACTCGCTCATGTCCTGGTAGTGGATCCAGCGCATGCCATGACAGGCAATCTCGTGCCCGTCGTCGATAAAGGCCTTTACCGCCTCCGGATTACGGGCCATGGCCATGGTGACGCCAAAGATCGTCAACGGCAGTTGCCGCTTGCGGAACTCTCCCAGGATGCGCCAGACCCCGGCGCGGGAGCCATATTCATACAGTGACTCCATGCTCATATGCCGGTCGCGATAGGCCTCGGCGCCAATGATGTCGGACAGGAAGGTTTCGGAATACTCATCGCCGTGGAGCACGCAGTTCTCGCCACCTTCCTCGTAGTTGAGGACAAACTGGACCGCCACCCGGGCGTTGCCCGGCCATTGGGCATGGGGGGGATTCCTGCCATAACCCCGCATGTCCCTCGGATAAGTGTCGCATTGATTCATGTCGGTTTTTCCAGACCGCAGCCCCGCAGGATCACCTCGACGAGGAAATCGGCCGCATGGTCGAAGTCACGCTTCTCATACTCGGCCTTGTTTTCCACCATCAAGATCTGTACCTGGAAGTCAGCGTAATGTTGTGTGGATGACCAGATCAGGAAAATCAGCTGCACAGGGTCCACCGGGGTCATGCGGCCGTCGTCGATCCACTGCTGCATGACCTCGGCACGACCGCGCACCCACTCGCGCATGTTGGTACGCAGGTGATCGAGCAGGAACGGCGCACCCTGGATGATTTCCATGGCGAACAACCGGGAAGCCAATGGATAGCGCCGTGACATCTCCACCTTGGTACGGATGAAGGTAGACAGGGCCACCGCCGGATCGTCTTCGGGCCGGATATCGGTGAACACCTTGTTCCAGCGCGCCAGGATGTCATCGAACATGGCGCTGTACATGCGCTTCTTGTTGCTGAAGTAGTACAGCACGTTGGATTTGGGCAAACCCGCCCGCTCTGCAATGTTCTGGATCGTGGCGCCCTTGTAGCCGTGCTGGGCAAATTCCTGCTCCGCAGCCTGCAGGATCTTTTCCCTGTTTCGCTCCCGGATCCGCCCCGGGCGGTACTTGCGGCCATTGCCGGGGTTCCCATGATGGGTGGGAGCGTCTGCGACTGGTTGCTTGGTCATTGGCTTCTCACTTGTTGTCCATTTGTTCAGGAGTCCGACAGAATGATTCTGCCGGACTCCCGTGACGGATCAAAAGTGGAATTTCACCAATGCGCTGACAGAGCTCTGGGTGTCCATGACATTGTCGTCACCCACGCCGAACTTGTTGTTCCAATACTGGTACTCAACACCGGCGTAGAGCTTGCCGGGTTCACCCCAGAAGTTGCTGACATCCAGCTTGATCTGCGGCGTGAACTGGAACTCAGAGGCGTGGTCAGCTTCGGCGGTGGACCAGTCAATGTAGCCATCGATCAGGAAGCGGGCGGGCCCGATCTCGAACGGCGCGGCCCAGGTGACAGTCATCTGCAGGTCGTCGTTGATCTGCTCGTTGTCCACGTAGTAGAAAGAGGTGTTGAAGTACAGGAAGCCAGGTACGTTCCAGGCCAGGCCAAAACCACCCATGTAGTTGTTCACCTCGGTACCACCACCAAACTCATACTGGCCTGCCAGGAAGACATCCTTGACCGGACCGAAGCTGAGGTCGGAACCGGTCAGCCAGCTGCCGCTCAGAGTGGGCGCAAATTCACCGTACACGTTGTCGGTGCCCTCGGCACCACCCTGCCCCTGGTCACGGTCGATGAAGAAGAAGGTGCCGCCCCAGTTGTGCGCGGTGGCATTCTCGAAGGTGAAATACGTCGCCTCGTACTCTTCTCCCCCGAACCCTTCATACTGGTTACTGTGCAGGATGGAAACGCTGGACGAACCGAAGAACTTCTCGGCATGGGCAGCGGGTGCAAAGGAAGCGGCAGCGATGCAGCCGGCGATCAGTGTCTTACGAAATGCATTCATGGTATTACCTCTGTGGTTGCGCTCTTTTCTGGTTTCTTGCTTTTCTGGTCATCGTTGGCAAAGGGGTTGAACGTTATTGTTGGAAAGCGGGCTCCCGCACATCTCAGCGCCCCGGTCGATAGGGCTGGCCTAGTGAAAGCGGGGTATTCAAACGGGTTCTGGCCGGGTTCCAGGACAGCAGCACGAGCATCAGGATGGTGACCACGTAGGGCAGCATCGCCAGCAGCTCTGTGGAGGCCCGCCAGCCCAGGCCCTGCAGCACCAGGTGCAGGATGCTGGCCGCGCCGAACAGCCACGCGCCTATCAGCACCCGTTCCGGGCGCCAGGTGGCAAACACCACCAGCGCCAGGGCGATCCAGCCGCGACCGGCGGTCATGTTCTCGGTCCACATGGGGGTATAGGCCAGTGACAGGTAGGCCCCGGCCAGTCCGGCCATGCCGCCGCCGAAAGCCACCGCCAGGTAGCGGACCACCAGCACCTTGAGACCATTGGCATTGGCGGCGTCTGGATCCTCACCGACAGCGCGCAGCAACAGGCCGCCACGGCTGTGGTGCAGGAACAGCCAGATCCCGGCAAAGACCACCAGCGAGAAATAGACCAGCAGGTCCTGGTGGAACAGCACGCGTCCGATCACCGGAATGTCACTGAGCAGGGGAATCGCCACCCGTTCGAAACCGTCGATGGATTCCCCCACAAAACCGGCCCCCACGAAAGCACTCAGGCCGGTGCCAAAGATGGTCAGAGCCAGTCCCGCGGCGTACTGGTTGGCGGCCAGGGTAACGGCCATCAAAGCGAACAGCAGGGCCATACCGATGCCGGCGAACACTGAAGCAAATACCGCCACGGCCAGGCTGCCAGTGGTCAACGCCACCACGAAACCGGCCACCGCGCCCATCAGCATCATGCCCTCCTGCCCCAGGTTGAGGACGCCGGAGCGCTCGCAGATCAATTCGCCCAAGGCCACCAGCAACAGCGGTGTGCCCGCCACCACCATGGCCGCCAGGATGTTGGTCAGCAGCTCCATTTCACGCCTCCTGGGTGGCAGCAGGTGCTGCTACACGAGTGGGTTTGCGTACCGGCGCGCGGAGTCGTACCCGGTAATGGATAAAGGCGTCACAGGTCAGCAGGTAGAACAGCAACAAGCCCTGGAATAACCCGGTAACAGCCTTGGGCATGTTCATGGCGATCTGCAGCATCTCACCGCCGATAAAGGTCAATGCCAGCAGCGCACTGGCAGCAATGATGCCGAGGGCGTGCATCCGACCAAGGAACACCACAATGATCGCGGTGTAGCCGTAGCCCGGGGATACCTGGGGCACCAACTGACCGATCGGGCCGGTAACTTCCGAGGCACCAGCCAGGCCAGCGGTGGCGCCACCGACGAGGAAGGCGAACCAGGTCAGACGCCGGGCGCCAAAGCCGGCGAAGGCAGCGGCGCGCTGATCCTGCCCGACCACATTGAGCTGGAAACCGATGAAGCTGCGCGCGAACAGAACCCACACGCTTACCGCCGCGAGCAGACCAAACGCCAGCCCCAGATGGAGGCGGGTTCCGGGAATCAGGTCCGGCAACAATGCAGACTCAGCGAACATGACCGATTGCGGGAAGCCAAAGCCGTAAGGGTCCTTGAGGGGACCGTGAACCGCATACAGCAGCAGATTCAGGGCAATGTAGTTGAGCATGATCGTGGTCAGGATTTCATTGCAGTGCAGGTGGGTCTTCAGACCCGCGGCAATCGCGGCCCACAGCATGCCCGCCAGGATGCCCGCCACCAGCACGACGGGCAGCACCCAAAAGCCGGACATGTCCATCAGCTGAACCGCCACCGCACTGGCCCCCAGGGCACCCATCAGGAAGTGCCCTTCGGCACCGATGTTCCAGACCTTGGCCCGATAACACACGGTCAGGCCCGCCGCACACAGCAGCAGGGGTGCCATTTTCAGGCCCAACTCCGCCAGGCCGATCAGATCGCTGATGGGGGTGATAAAGAAAAAGGTCAGCCCTTCCACCGGGTCCTTGCCCATGGCCAGGAACAGCACGAAACCGGTCATGACTGTCAGCACCAGGGCCAGCACCGGGGAGGCCCAGCGCATCAGGGAGGAATCCACGGGGCGACGTTCAAGCAGCAGCATGGGTAGCCTCCGCGCTGCCGAAACCACCCGCCATCCACTCACCCAGTTGCTCGATGCTCAGCTCTGCAGTGCGTGCCAGTGGCGACAGGCGGCCCTGGCAGAGGGCGCCGATTCGGCTGCACAGCTGGAACAGCTCATCCAGGTCCTCGGAGACCAGCAGGATCGAGGCACCCTCATCCCTCAGCGCCACCAGTGCTTCATGGATGGCCACCGCCGAGCCCACGTCCACGCCCCAGGTGGGATGGGACGCCACCAGCATGCGCGGATTCTGCAGCGCCTCCCGGCCAATAATGTATTTCTGCAGGTTGCCCCCGGACAGGCTCGCGGCGGTGCTGTCCTCGCCGATACAGCGCACACCAAAGCGACGGATTACCTCGCGGGAGAAACTGCGCACCCGGCCGAAACGGATCATGCCACGGCCCACCAGGTCCTGCCCGGAGGCGGTAAGCAGGGCATTCTCCGCCAGGGACATCCCCGGTACCGCACCCCGGCCGAGGCGCTCCTCCGGTACAATGGCAACACCCAGCTTGCGGCGCTGCCCAGGAGACAGGGCATTCATCCTGACGCCGTCGAGCTCAATCTCTCCCCAGTCCGCGCGGATTTCCCCTGACAGGGCCTTGAGCAATTCGTCCTGACCATTTCCGGCAACCCCGGCAATACCGACTATTTCACCCTGGCGCAGTTGAAAGTTCACATCCGTGAGACTGGTACCGAAGGGGGCCCGGCTCTTGCAGCCAAGGTTGCGTACATCCAGCAACACATCGCCAGTCTGTGCAGCAGAAACCTGCGTGGAAATGGGTGTGTCGTCGCCCACCATCAGGCGCGCAATATCCGCCGCAGAGACCTCCCCAGGCCGGCAGTCACCGCTGACTTTTCCCTGACGCAGCACGGTGGCGTTGTGGCACAGGCTGCGCACCTCTTCCAGCTTGTGACTGATAAACAGGATGCTGCAGCCCTCGCTCGAGAGCTGCCGGAGGGTGGCAAACAGGGCTGTCACTTCCTGCGGGGTCAGCACCGAAGTAGGTTCGTCCAGGATCAGCAAGGTGCTCTCCTGGATCAGACAACGAACAATCTCCACCCGTTGACGCTCGCCCACCGACAGGGTGCTGACGTAGCGCCGGGGGTCCAGCGCCATGCCATAACGCCCGGACACCTCACGGATACGCTGGTCCAGCTTGCGCCGGTCACGGGCCTCATCGGCGGGCAGGCCCAGCGCAATGTTTTCTGCAACGGTCAGGGTCTCGAACAGGGAGAAGTGCTGGAACACCATGCCAATACCCATCTCCCGGGCCCGGGCCGGACTGTCCACCGTGACCGGGTGGCCATTCCAGATCATGCGCCCCTCGTCCGGCTGCACCACCCCGTAGATCACCTTCATCAGCGTGCTCTTGCCGGCACCGTTCTCGCCCAGCAGTGCATGGATCTCCCCGGCGCCCACCGTCAGATCAATACCATCGTTGGCCCGGCACCCCGGGTATTCCTTGACGATGTTTTCCAGTTTCAGGCGCAGCGCCGCAGTCATACACAGCCTCTTCTCGTTATCCATCCAGGTCTGGCCAGCTCATAAACTGACCAACCAATCAACATTTGAAGGGTCAGCAATATGCTTGCCAATAGTTAACGAAAGCCGGAAAACCGCTAAATGAACCAATTGGTCAGATTTTTGCAGAAACCGGCCCATAAGCAGCGGAATGCCTGCCTGTAGTGGAAGGAAGGTAGCCGTGAAACCCCGCAAATAGCCTGCGAGCGGAGAGAGCCGTGATTGAATTCGTTCTGAACGGTCGAACTGAAAAAGTTGACCAGGTCGACCCAAATTTGAGCATCCTGGAATGGTTGCGCACCAAAATGCGACTCACCGGCACCAAAGAGGGCTGTGCCTCCGGTGACTGCGGTGCCTGCACCGTGATCATCGGAACCCCTGACCCGCAGGGCAACATCCGGTACGAGGCCATCAACAGCTGCATCAGCCTGGTCGGCAACCTGCACGGCAAGGAACTGATCACGGTTGAGGCCTTTCAGCAGGAACCGGGCCACCCGGTGCAGAGGGCAATGATGGAGAAGCATGGCGCTCAGTGCGGGTTCTGCACGCCTGGCATCGTCATGTCGCTGGTCGCCCTCCATGCAAACAGGGAAGGCACAACCCCGGACGATCACCGGTTACTGGAAGCGCTGTCCGGCAACCTGTGCCGCTGCACCGGCTACCGCCCCATTATCGACGCGGGTCGCCAGGCCCTGGTGCAGGAGTGGACACCAGGAGCCGCACACCCGGCCGCCGGCCTCGGCGGCGGCCGGAGTACCGGCGAGCTGAACGCCATTAACCGGGACAGCATCAGTCTGCAGGCGCCAGATGGCCCCCGCTATGACGCCCCGGTCAGCCTTGATGAGCTGCGGGCGCTGCGACGGGAATTCCCCGACTCAAGGCTGGTGGCCGGCAGCACCGACCTGGCCCTGGAAATCACCCAGCAACTTAAAACCCTGGACCACATGATCAGCGTGGAACGGGTCGAAGAGCTGACAGGCTGCGAGCGGCAAGGGGATGAACTGGTCATTGGCGCCGCCGCCACCTACCAGCGGTTCCGTGGCCTGCTGTCAGGCCTGTGGCCAGCGTTTGACCCGATGCTGGAGCGGCTGGGTTCACTGCAGATCCGCAACCGCGGCACCCTCGGTGGCAACATTGCCAACGCCTCCCCCATCGGTGACATGCCCCCGCCCCTGATCGCCCTGGGCGCCACCCTGGTGCTGGACGGACCGGATGGTGAGCGGCGCCTGCCCCTGGAGGACTTCTTCCACGGCTACAAGCAAACCGACCTGAAGCCCGGCGAGTTCGTGCACTCGGTACGGTTACCGGTGCCACGGGCAAACGAGCAACTCTATCTCTACAAGGTCTCCAAGCGCCTGGATGACGACATCTCCGCGGTGCTGGGCGCCTTCCGCCTGACCGTTGACAACGGTGTGGTGGCGGACTGTCGCCTGGCCTTCGGCGGCATGGCGGCCACTCCGGCCCGCGCCATTGGAGCCGAAACCGCCCTGAAAGACCAGCCCTGGAACGACGACAGCGTCACCGCTGCAATCAGCGCCCTGGCCAGCGATTTCTCACCTCTCACCGATGTGCGTGCCTCCGCCGGCTATCGCCTGCAGGTGGCTGGCAACCTGCTACGCCGGGCGCTGCTGGCATCCACTTCCAGCGAGACCCTGATGGTGACCGGCTATGCGTAAACTGCCCCTGAACACTCCGACGCCGGCCCATACCGCCCGCGGCCTGGCTGGCCACAGCGTCAAGCACGACAGCGCCTGGAAACACGTCAGTGGCCAGGCCCGCTATATCGACGACCTGCCCATGCCTGAGGCCTTGCTCCACGCCGCCGTGGGCCACAGCGAGCAGGCCCACGCCCGCATCCTGTCCATGGACCTTGAGGCGGTTCGACACTATCCCGGCGTGGTGGCCGTGATCACCGCGAACGACGTACCCGGTCACCTGGACATCGGTCCGGTGTTCCCCGGCGACCTGGTGCTGGCGGACAATATCGTGGAGCACATCGGCCAGCCCATCTTCGCCGTGGCCGCCACCAGCCACGAGGCCGCACGCAAGGCAGCACGACTGGCGACGGTGGAATATGAGCCACTGGACGCCGTGGTAACCGTAGAACAGGCCCTGGCGCAGCAACTCTTCGTACGCCCCAGCCAGACCCAGCAACGGGGCGAGCCGGACCGTGCCCTGGCGGGAGCGCCTCATCGCCTGCAGGGCGAACAGCATGTCGGCGGCCAGGAGCACTTCTACCTGGAGGGCCAGGCCTGCCTGGTCGAGCCCACCGAAGACGGCGGCATGTTCGTACATACCTCCAGCCAGCACCCCTCGGAGGTGCAGAAGCTGGTGGCGGAAGTGCTGGGGCTGCCAATCCACGACGTGCAGGCGGAGGTCCGGCGCATGGGCGGCGGCTTCGGCGGCAAGGAAACCCAGGCGGCACCGCTGGCCTGTGTCGCGGCCTTGCTGGCCCACGCCACCGGGCGGCCGGTGAAGTACCGGCTGTCGAGGGCAGACGACATGGTACAGACCGGCAAGCGCCACGACTTCTACAACACCTATGACATTGGCTTTGATGACAACGGCCTGATCCTCGGCGCCGACCTTATGGTAGCCGGCCGTTGTGGCTATTCCCCGGACCTGTCCGACGCCATTGTTGACAGGGCCATGTTCCACGCCGATAACGCCTACTACCTGGACCAGGCTCGGGTGGTGGGGCACCGCTGCAAGACCCATACGGTCTCCAACACCGCCTTCCGGGGTTTTGGCGGCCCCCAGGGCATGATGATCATCGAGCAGGCCATGGACGACATTGCCCGCCATCTGGACCGTGACCCGCTCGACATCCGCAAGCTCAACCTCTACCGGCCCGGGCGGGACACCACCCACTATGGCCAGACGGTGGAGCAGCACGTGCTGCCGGAACTGATGGAAAAACTGGAGGCAAGCTCCGACTATCGCCAGCGCCGGGCGGAGATCACCGCCTTCAACCGTGCCAGCCCGGTGCTCAAACGGGGCCTGGCGCTGACCCCGGTGAAGTTCGGCATCTCCTTCACCGCCAAGCACCTGAACCAGGCCGGCGCGCTGGTGCACATCTACACCGACGGCAGCATCGTGGTGAACCACGGTGGCACAGAAATGGGCCAGGGCCTGTACATCAAGGTGGCCCAGGTGGTGGCCTCTGCGTTCCAGGTGGACCTGGAACGGGTCAAAGTCACCGCCACCCGCACCGACAAGGTGGCCAACACCTCACCCACAGCCGCCTCGTCCGGCTCCGATCTCAACGGTATGGCAGCACTGGATGCCTGTGAGAAGATCATCGAAGGATTGGTGGCGTTCGCCGCGAAGCACTGGTCCACTCCGCCAGAGCAGATCAGCTTTTCCGACAACCAGGTGATCGTCGGCGGCCAGGCAGTGCCCTGGGAAACCTTCATCCAGAGCGCTTACATGAACCGGGTGCCCCTATGGTCATCCGGCTTCTACGCCACCCCCAAGATCCACTACGACCCGGAGACCGGCACCGGTCGACCTTTCCTCTACTACGCCAACGGCGCCGCCTGTTCCGAGGTGGTGGTGGACACCCTCACCGGGGAATACCGGGTGGTACGCACCGACATCCTCCACGACGTGGGTCGCTCCCTGAACCCGGAAATCGATATCGGCCAGATCGAAGGCGGTTTCGTGCAGGGCATGGGCTGGCTGACCACCGAGGAACTGGTATACAGCGACGAGGGCCGGTTGCTGACCACCGGCCCCGCCACCTACAAGATTCCGGCGGTATCCGACTGCCCACCGGACCTGCGGGTGGCCCTGTTGCCACAAAGTCCCAACCGCGAGGCCACCGTGTTCCACTCCAAGGCCGTGGGCGAGCCACCGTTGATGCTGGGTATCGCCGTGTGGAGCGCCCTGCGCGATGCGGTGGCCAGCCTTACCGACTATCGCTACAGCCCGCCCCTGGACACCCCCGCCACCCCGGAGCGGGTACTGGGCGCGGTGACCGCCAGCCAGCAATGGCTAACCAAACACAGGAAGACCGCGTAATGGATCGGCGACTGAACTGGTACCAGGCCGTGGCCCGGTGCGAGGACCGGGGCGAGCCCTATGTGCTGGTCACTGTGCTGGGGGTGACCGGCTCGGTCCCCCGGGAACCCGCCAGCAAGATGGTGATCACCGGCGAGGACAGCTACGACACCATCGGCGGCGGCCACCTGGAATACCGCATCTGCCAGCAGGCCCGGGAACGGCTGGCACGGCAGGACTACACCAGTGAACTGGCTCACTTTCCCCTGGGCGCCAGCCTGGGCCAGTGCTGCGGTGGCAGTGTGTCGGTCTTGATCGAGGCGCACCCGGGCTGTGAGCAGGAACTGGTCATCTTCGGAGCGGGCCATGTCGCCCGGGCCCTGGTGACCATCCTCGGAGAGCTTCCCTGGCGCGTCACCTGGGTGGACGAACGGGCCGACCAGTTCCCCGCCGGCGCGCCCGCCAACATCCGCATCCACCATACCGACGACCCGGTGGGGGATGCCCCCCGACTGTGCGCCGGCAAACAGGTGCTGATCCTCACCCACAACCACCAGCTGGATTTCGAGCTGTGCCGCACCCTGCTCACCGCCGGCAACTGCGCGGGTATCGGCCTGATCGGCTCAGACACCAAGGCGGAGCGATTCCGACAGCGGCTGGACCACCGGGGATTCAGCCCGGAGCAGATCCATACCATCCGCTGCCCGGTTGGCCGGCCTGACGTACCGGGCAAACGCCCCATGGAAGTCGCGGTGTCCATCAGCGCCGAGCTGCTCAGCCTGTCCGCCAGCGCGCACCAGCCCGCCGCCCGCCGGGGCCTGCCCTGGAAGGCACTGAAAGGCCTGATCCAGGACACCCACACTGGCCAGCACTGCGAAGAGGTGCCGGCAACGATGCAAAAAGGGAAAGCCGAATGACCCTTGCCGAACTGAACACCCTCCCCCGGGACCAGGCCGAAGCCCGCTTCCGGGACTGCTGCGCCGCCGAGCCCTGGGTGCAGGGCATGGTGGGCAACCGCCCCTATACCAGCCGTGAGGCCATGCTGGTCCAGAGCCATCGCCTGTGGCCCACCCTCACCGAGCGCGACTGGCTGCAGGCCTTCGAGGCCCATCCGAAGATCGGCGATGTGGACAGCCTGAGAGAGAAATACGCCAGCACCAGGGCCCTGGCCAGCGGCGAACAGGCTGGGGCACGCCAGGCCCCGGATGCGGTCCTGCAACGCCTGAAGGCCGGCAACGACGACTACCTGGCGAGATTCGGCTTCATCTTCATTGTCTGCGCCACCGGCAAGTCCGCCGAGCAGATGCTGGATCTGCTGGAAGCCCGTTTGCCTAACACCCGCGAACAGGAAATCGAAAACGCCGCCCGGGAGCAGGCGAGGATCACCGAGATACGACTGGAGAAACTGGTATGAGCGCAAAGAGCCCCGTCACCACCCACATCCTGGACCTGGGCACTGGCCGCCCGGCCGCCGGCGTGGCGGTGACCCTGAACAAGGTCCTGGGCGGCCAGGCAACCCGCATCGCGGAAGGCACCACCGACGACGACGGCCGCATCATGAACTGGTTCGACGCCCCCCTGGATGCGGGCCACTACCGGCTCACCTTCGCCACCGGCAGCTGGTACCAGGCGCGTGGACTGGACACTTTCTTCCCCGAAGTCAGCCTGGACTTCCACGTGGCCGATACCAACGCCCACTACCACGTCCCGCTGCTGCTGAACCAGTGGGGCTACTCGACCTACCGGGGAAGCTGATGACCAGTACAACCGACACTGCATTCCCGGCGGGCAGCCGGGCCCATCGCGGCGCCCTGCTCCACTTCCTGGATGACCCTGGCAACGACCCGGAACCCAGGGACGGCAGCCTGGAGTATGTCGAAGACGGCCTGCTCATCCTGCAGAACGGCCGGGTAGTCGCCACCGGCCCTGCGCAAGAGCTGTTGCCCCGGATGCCTGAGGGCACCCCGGTCACCCACTGGCAGGGTGGTCTTATCCTGCCCGGCTTTATCGACACCCACGTGCACATGCCACAACTCGGGGTGATGGCCAGCTATGGCGCCCAGCTGCTGGACTGGCTGGAGACCTACACCTTCCCCCACGAGGCCCGTTTCAGCGATGGCGACTGGGCCCGTGCCGAGGCGCTGCGATTCACCGACCTGCTGCTGGCCTACGGCACCACCTCCGGGTTGGTGTTCTGCACCTCACACGCCGCCTCGGTGGACGCGCTGTTCGAAGCCGCCGAAAGCCGGGGGATGGGCCTGACCGCCGGCAAAGTAATGATGGACCGCAACGCCCCGGACAACCTCACCGACACCACCCGGGGCAGCTACGATGACAGCCTGGCCTTGCTTCAGAAATGGCACGGCCACGGCCGCCAGCGCTACGCCATCACGCCACGCTTTGCAGCCACCTCCACCCCGGAGCAACTAACCCTGGCGGGAAAACTGGCGGCCGATCACCCGGACGTCATGGTCCAGACCCACTGGGCGGAGAACACTGGCGAGATCCAATGGATCAGCGACCTCTTTCCCGAGCGCCACAGCTACCTGGACGTGTACGATCACTACGGCCTGCTGGGGGATCACACCGTATTGGCCCACGGTATCCATATTGATGACCGCGACCGCCAGCGGCTGGCCGAGACCGGCACCCGCATCGCCTTCTGCCCTACCTCCAACACCTTCCTGGGCAGCGGCCTGTTCGACTTCCGCAGTGCGCGGGAAGCAGGCGTGACTGTAGGCCTGGCCTCCGACGTGGGTGGCGGTACCAGCCTGTCCATGCTGACCACCATGGCGGAGGCCTACAAGGTCTGCCGCCTGCGAGGCCAGACGCTGACACCCTGGCAGGCGTTCTACCTGGCCACCCTGGGCAATGCCCGGGTGCTACAACAGGCTGACCAGACTGGCAGCTTTCAGCCCGGTCGCCACGCCGATTTCGTGGTGCTCGACGAGGGCACCTCACCTGCCCTGACCATGAAGCAGCCCTACAGCCACACCCTGGCAGAGACCCTCTTCAACCTGATGATCCTGGGGGATGACCGGGCCATCGCTGCCACCGTCGTGGCCGGCGAGATTCGTTATCAGCGACCCGACAGCCCTACTGCACCAACCCCGCAACCCTCACACCCCGTCTCATCCCCCGCCCAAGGAGCCTGATTGATGGAAGCATACCTCAGCGAGTGGCTTGGCCTGATGGTCCGCTGGTTTCATGTCATTGCCGGCGTTGCCTGGATCGGCGCGTCGTTCTACTTCGTCTGGCTGGACAACCACCTGCGGGAGCCCCCGGCGTGGAAAAAACAGCAAGGCATCAAGGGCGACCTGTGGGCCATCCACGGTGGCGGCATCTACGAAGTGGCCAAGTACCAGCTGGGGCCGAAGGAGATGCCCCGGGAGCTACACTGGTTCAAGTGGGAGGCCTACAGCACCTGGCTGAGCGGCATGACCCTGCTGTTCATCGTCTATTACCTGGGCTCGCCGGGTTACCTGATTGATCCGACCAAGGCCGATATCAGCCTGGGCACCGGCGTCGCCATCGGCCTGGGAACCCTGGCCTTGGTGATGGCCATCTACGAAGCGCTGATCCGCAGCCCCCTGGCCCACAATGGCAAGGCCTTCGGCCTGGTGCTGTTCGCCATCCTGCTACTGGTGGACTGGGGCCTGTTCCAGGTCTTTTCCGGCCGGGGTGCCTATATCCATGTGGGAGCCGTCATCGGCACTATCATGGTGGCCAATGTCTTCCTGGGGATCATCCCGTCCCAGCGGGCACTGGTGAACGCGGTCCATGCGGGCAAGGAGCCGGACGAACGGGTTGCCCGGCTGGCCGCCCTGTCCAAGCTGCGCTCTACCCACAACAACTACCTGACCCTGCCGGTCATCTTCATCATGATCAGCAACCACTACCCGATGTTGTATGGCCACCCCCAAGGCTGGGCCATACTCGCGGCCATAGGCTTTATCACCGCCTTTGCAAGGCACTACTTCAACCTGCGCCACCGTGACATCAACCGGCCATCCATCCTGGTCGCCGCGGCGGCCATGACCGTGGTGCTGATCTGGGTGATTGCCCCCACACCCACCACCTCCACCAGCACCGCAACCGCCGCCGTCAGCGACGAGACAGTGGCGCAGATCCTGGAAACCCACTGCGTAGCCTGCCACGCAGAATCACCCACCCAGCCGGGATTCCAGTCCGCACCGGCGGGAATCCGGCTGGAGAACCTGTCACTGCTGGCTGACCACAACGGCAAGGTACGGCAGGCGGCAGTGGATACCCATTACATGCCATTGGGGAATATGACAGGGATGACGGAGGAGGAGCGGGAGCAGTTGGGGCTTTGGTTGAACGGCCAGTGAGTGCCAGAGTGTATGCCGCACGAGCAGACATCGACCTGAAGGCAGGCCAGAGAGTTCGCTGTCAGTTTTGGCAACCTGACAGTACAACACTGAATTTCCGCACTATAACGGGTAAAAACGGGGCGCCACTGATTACCAGGGCAGTTCCGAACCATCCCAGCTCAGGAACCGGCCGTTATCCCCTTCGCTCAACGCATCGAGCACATCAAGTAAATTGGCGGCAGTTTCATCGGCTGTATGGACTTTCAGCCTGGCCAGAGACTGCTGGAACGGTTCACTCAAAGCGGATTCCGTAGTGCCCGGATGAATCGACACACAGGCAACCGGTTTGCAACGGCGGGATAACTCAATAGAGAGGTTTCGCACTAGCATATTCAGTGCAGCCTTCGAACTCCGGTAGGCGTACCAGCCTCCGAATCCGTTATCGGTAATCGATCCAACTTTCGCAGAAATGGCAACAATCTGCTTGAACCGACGGTGGCGAAGCCATGGCAGCAACGCTCTCACCAGCAACGCGAACCCGGTGGCATTCACCGCAAATGCACGCGCCATGTGGTCGGTATCCAGATCTTCAAGGCGCTTCTCCGGGAACATATCCGGCCCATGGAGCACCCCCGCAGCGTAAATGAAGGTATCAATGCCTTCGTCCCGAGCCAGTGTCAACTCCAGCGCCTCTGCCACCGCCGTCGGTGATTCGCTATCCCCGGCCTCCCACGCCAGCACATCACACCGGTCGCTGGCCTGGAGTGCCTGAGACGCCCGGCCCGGGTCACGACATAATCCGATCACCCTCAGCTGCGGATCCCGTTCGATCAGCCGGGTCGCAAGCGCGCCACCGATCGCCCCGGAAACACCGGCTATGACAACTCGTTTCATAAACACCTCCCTCATTCGGGAGGACATACGAAATAACTGCCCTGCGGAGATGACGCCATACATAAAATCGCTGGGAGGGGCGCTATAAGATCAGCCCAATCGATACCGAAAACTGTCTGCTCAGTTCTTGGCCAAAAAATAAATCAAAAACCAAATCTGTCCCGATACCGCCAACTGGCGCATCAGGACCGAAGCTGCACCTTCCCGCTCATGCATGAATCCGCCCGTGGTGCTACTCATGGGGAAACCCGACAGCGGTGACATCCGCCACGAAAAAGGGAAAGTACCGATCGGTGGCGAAGTGATTCCCCGCTTCCACATGGGTGGGCAACCGAAAACCATCGAACCACCGGAATTCGGAGAGGTACCCACCGAAGGATTGCCACTGGTACTGCTTCCGGGGATTGGCGTTGCTCCACCGCTGGAACCGGACTTCCGTCGGTTGGCCGTCCGCCGCCACCGTTACCTCAACGGCTTGAGAAAACCCTGGGTACTCAACGGTGACACGGGCGCGGTCGGCATCCAGTTCCTCCCAGGCAACACCCGGACCGGGCAGCATAGCCGCCGGCGTCCAGAATATGGCTTCGGCCACGTAGCGGCCAAACGCCGAACGGGTGTGATCCGGGTCTCCGCCCAGTCGAGCGACCGGTAACAGTCCCATTAACCAGAACCGGGTCCAGCGCTGGCTGTCTGACCCGGACAGTCTTATCAGGCCACGCCGCGCCTGCATTTTCCAGACGAACCCGGCCGGCATGGCCAGTAACTGAATCGCCGTAAAATCCAGATAATCGGGTTTGTCTTTGGTGCCCATACCGAAACGGCCCGCCATGTGGATTCTGGCGACCGTAAACAGCGGGGTTCCCCGAGCGATGGTGTAAAGAAAATAGCGTCGCGCCGGTTCCGGCAGGGCGGCAACCAACCCGGCATCAAAGGAACGGGGCTGTGGGGGCTGGCCTGCGGTCAACTCCTGCATGGCGGCCCGATCTGCCCGGTGGTCAATTCCACGCCAGAGAGACAGCGTCGCTACCGTCAGAACAAAGCAGCCAAGCAACACGGCCATCAACATCCTTCAATAACGTCTTCAACCGGCCGCCGGCGAGAACGCGGCATCTCCGGACCTCGCCCAACCCGGACAACAAGGTCCGCACGGCGCTCACCAATTCCGATGGCACGTGCAAACGCCGGGCGCAGTTCAGCGACCTCGATCGGCTGATTGATAAAGGCTGTGCACAGCCCAAGAGCCGTCGCCGTGGCATGGTCTGAGTAGTCCATGTACACCCCCCGCACCGCCTTAAGGTATTGCCATATCCGATAGTATCGCTCCGGACGGACAGCTTTTCCTGATTTCCATCAAGAGAGCAGCACCCGGGCGATTTTCATCTCACCAAACCGCGCTCCTTACTACCAACCGCACCGAAATAGCCCAGGGAGCAACGCCCGGGCCTCAATTCCGTGCACTCTGACGGCCATGCCAGCTGATACAAACATCACAAACAGACCATATGGTCAGGTTTTTCAGCTCTCTGTCATCATGAAGGTCACACTGGTATGCCAATTGCTCAGGCCCTGTTGGCACAAAACCAGAACACAGGATTTAACGACAAAGCGAGGAAGTACCATGAAAGACAACCACCACAAACCGGGCCTGTTCAAACGGCTCGGCTCCGCGCTGCTGCTGGGCGGCGTACTGGCCGCGATGACTCCAGGCGCCCAGGCCGAAACCCAGATCCGTTTTACCCTGGACTGGCGCTTCGAGGGGCCTTCGGCGCCCTTCCTGATGGCGCTTGAAAAGGGCTACTTCGCGGATGAGGGACTCGATGTCACCATCGACTCCGGCAATGGCTCCGCCGGTGCTGTGACCCGGGTGGCTACCAACAGCTACGACATGGGTTTCGCCGACTATAGCGCCCTCACCGAGACTACCGCCAAGAATCCGGACACCGAGGTCACCGGGGTCTACATGGTGTACAACGCCATGCCTGCCGCGGTGTTTGCCCTCAAGGAGTCAGGCATCGAGAAGCCGGAAGACCTCAAGGGCAAGACCCTGGGCGCGCCGGTTTTCGATGGCGGCCGCAAGGCCTGGCCGTCTTTCGCCCGCCACAATGGCCTGGCGGCGGATGATGTGGAATGGCAATCGGTGGAGCCGGCTATCCGCGAAACCTTGCTGGCCCGGGGTGAGCTGGACGGTATAACCGGATTCTACTTCACCAGCCTGCTGAACCTGGAGGCCCGGGGCGTGGACCCGGACAACATCGTCGCCCTGAAATACCCGGACTACGGGGTGGAGTTCTACGGCAACACCATCATCGCCCGCAACGAATTGCTGGAAGAAAACCCGGAAGCGGTCCGGGGCTTTCTGAAGGCCTTCAACAAGGCCCTGCAGGAAACCATCGATGATCCGGAAGCCGCCATCAAATACGTCAAACAGCGGGATGGCCTGATCAAGGAGGAGCTGGAGCTGCGCCGGCTGAAGCTGGCCCTGGAGACCAACGTGATTACCGACGAAACCCGCGCCGAAGGCCTGGGTGCCGTGACGGAGGATCGGATGGCCCGGGCCCTGGAGGACATGATCGCCTCCTACGAGCTGGCGTCTTCACCGGAACTGGAAGCGCTGTTTGACAGCAGCTACCTGCCGCCCCGCGAAGCACGGATGATCGACTAACCCGCGAGGCCCGGGCCATTGCCCGGGCTGCACATAACTGCCGGAGTTCCTGATGGATCTGGTCGAATTCGAGAATGTCAGTATGCGCTATGGGGAAGAAGGTCCCATGGCCATTGAGAATATCTCCCTCAGTGTTCGGGAGAACGAGTTTGTCGCGGTGGTCGGCCCGTCCGGCTGCGGCAAGTCCACCCTGATGAAACTGGTGACCGGGCTGGCGCCTCCCAGCGACGGCTATGTCTACCTGGGTGGCAAGCAGGTATCCGGACCCCAGCAAGGTGTGGGCATGGCCTTCCAGGCCTCCAACCTGCTGCCCTGGCGGACCACCCTGGACAACATCCTGCTACCGATGGAAATCGTACAGGATTACCGCCACCGCTTCCGTGCCGAAAAGGCGACGTTCCAGGAACAGGGCCGGGCCCTGCTGGCCCGGGTGGGACTGGCTGGCTGCGAGGACAAGTTTCCCTGGGAGCTCTCCGGTGGCATGCAGCAGCGGGCCTCCATCTGCCGGGCGCTGATCCATCGCCCGTCCCTGCTGATGCTGGACGAGCCCTTCGGCGCCCTCGATGCCTTCACCCGGGAAGAACTGTGGTGCATGGTCCGGGACCTGTGGCAGGAAGAACCCTTTACCGTGGTACTGGTCACCCACGACCTGCGGGAGGCGGTGTTCCTGGCTGACACGGTATATGTGATGAGCAAGGGCCCCGGGCGCATCCTGGTACGCAAACCGGTGGACCTGCCCCGTCCCCGGGACCTGGCGGTGACCTATACCGACGAATTTGCCGAGCTGGTGTTCGAACTGCGGGATCATATCGGCCGCATCCGGGAGGAGACTGCATGACATTGCTACAGCGAAAACGACTGTTGATCAAGGCCTCGCCCTGGATCCTGCTGGTGACATTGGCACTGCTTTGGGAGCTGGTGTGCTTTGCCTTCAGCGTGCCGACTTACCTCTTTCCCGCGCCGACTGACATCTGGGCGTCATGGCTGGAGTACCAGGGCCCGATCATGAAGCACGCCACCCATACGCTGTTTACCACGGTGGCGGGGTTTGCCATTGCGGTTATCTTTGGCGTGATCCTTGGGGTTCTGGTGGGCTCGTCTCCGCTGATCTACAAGGCCGTTTACCCGCTGATGGTGGGTTTCAACAGCATTCCCAAGGTGGCTTTCGTGCCGGTGCTGGTGGTGTGGTTCGGCATTGGCACCGTGCCGGCGATCCTCACCGCCTTCCTGATCTCGTTTTTCCCCGTGGTGGTGAACATGGCCACTGGCCTGGCCACCATGGAGCCTGAACTGCAGGACGTGCTGCGCTCGCTGGGCGCCAGCAGGCTGGACATCCTCAGGAAGGTCGCCCTGCCGCGCTCCATGCCCTATTTCTTTGCCTCCCTGAAGGTTGCCATCACCCTGGCCTTTGTGGGTTCTGTGATCTCGGAGACCGTCGCCTCGAATGTGGGCATCGGCTACCTGATGATCTCGGCCAGTTCCACCATGGACATGGGCCTGGTATTCGCCGGCCTGGTGGTCATCGCCATTATGGGGGTGGTGATGTACGAGATGTTTGCCTTCGTCGAGCGGCGCATGACCGGCTGGGCCACTCGCGGATCCGACCCGGCGTTCTGACCCGGCTGGATCAGCGTCATCACAGGGCCTCCCGTGGGAGGCCCTTTCCGCATGAGTTACTGCCGGGCTGCCGCAGCCTTCTCCGCCGCATCAAAGTTCGCCTGGATCCGCTGCAACAGGTAGTCCCGCGCCGAGATCGGCGGGTATTTCTGTTCCGGACCCTGGATGATCACATCCTTGTTGGCCTGGCAGAAGAACGCCAGGCTGTAACGGGGGCCGTTGTACTCGCCCGGCCTAGGCATGCGTACCCGGTGCAGGGTGGACTTGAGGCGGTCGTCGCTCCATCGCATCAGCATATCGCCGATGTTACAGGTGATGCGATCCTCCCTGGGAGTGACGGTGAACCACTCCCGGTCATCGCCCTTGCCTTCTGCGTCCTTGCCGGGGCTGACCTGCAGGCCGCCCTGCCCCTCCTGCTGGAACACCATGGTCAGGCAGTCGAAGTCGGTGTGGGCGCCAGCCCGCCAGATCGATTCGTCGGGCTGGTGGTCGTCCGGCAAAGGAAGATAGTGCAGCAGACGCAGGGTGCTCTGGTAGTCCGGCTGCGCCCGGTCATGGGCCCGGGTGAAGAAGTCCCGCTCAAAGCCCAGCCGGTCTGCAAAGCAGGACAGCACCTTCATGCCCAGCTGCCAGGCCCGGTACTCGAAATCCAGCATCACCCGGTGGAATTCCGGCACCAGGGTCTGGTTCGGCCACAGGTCATCCATGTGCGGCAGGGTGATCTGGTAGGACTCCTTATCGTCCGCAGTGCCCGTGGACGGACGCACCTGGGACTTGAACTCCCAGCCGGCATTCAGGCCCTTCTTGAGCGGGAAGCGCTGCTTATCGGCCTCGGGCAGGGCAAAGAATGTCTCTGACAGACCGAACGCCTCGCGGACCAGGCCCAGCGCCAGGCCATGATTCGCCAGCTGGAAGAAACCCACCTCCGTGGCGGCCTGCCAGAGCTGGTCTGTGATTTCCCCTCGTCGCTGATCGAAATCGGTCAGATCAATCACGGGCACGTCCCGCTCGATCTCCTTGCCCATGCCACCAAAGGTGGTTTCCAGGTTCAGTTCCTTGAGGGCGTACTTCTCTGCAGTGTTGGTCATTGGTACCTCCGGGACTCTCGTCTGATGGGATTAACGACCGGAGGAGATCAGCGGAGGGGCAAACGCAGCGAGTCCTGCTGTCGCCGCCAACCGCGCTCGCACGCCGGCCGACGACTGAGCAATGACCCGACACCAGCGAACGGCCAGCGCCTGACTGCTTCTACTCAGACTTGGGCCGGTCAGCGATGAAGTGCTGACCGGCAGATTAGTGGAAAGCAGCATCCATGCCATTCACTCCGCCCTCGAAGCCTACCTTTAATCAGTCACTTGGCGGCATTTCCGTCAGCCAGCGTATCATCCCGGGAACCAGGGCGGTGCTGCGCCTGCCACACCTGCACCGTCAAGGTGCTTTGTGGATAGCCATCAGAGGGACAAAATCCGGACCTGACCATATGGTCAGTAAATGGACAGGATATTGCATCAGGATCTCTACCACTGTCATTCAACACAAGAGTAGAAGCGGTCAGAAGTCTGCCGGACCACGGCGGAGCTTCGGGACATTGCTCGTTCGTCCGTAAAGGAGCAACCATTGAACTACCTGATCCGAAACGCTGTCGCCATCCACGCCGAGGACAACCCCACTGCCCGGGACATCCGTATCCAAGATGGTCTTATCACCGAGCTTGGCCGGGGCCTGGCACCCACAGCGGAGCAGCCGGAGACCATTATCGACGCCAGTGGCTGTGTGATCTGGCCGGGGCTGGTGAACACCCACCACCACCTGGCCCAATCCATCATGAAGGGGGTACCCGCGGGGCTGAACCAGGGCCTCGGGGAATGGCTCAGCAGCGTACCCTACCGCTTCTGGCCAAAGGTTACCCCTGAGTTGATGTACCACGCTGCCCGGCTGGGCCTGTACGAACTGATCCGCTCAGGCGCCACCACCTGCGCCGACCATCACTACCTGTACCACGCCACTACCAGCCCGGAACTGGAAGAAGCGGTCTGGCAAGCGGCAGATGAACTGGGCATCCGCCTGGTTCTGTGTCGCGGCAGCGCCACCGAGACAGGCTCCCACGAGGGCATGATTGAACACCGCATCGAACCGGAGACCATCGACCAGGTCATCGACCGCCTGGATGCCACCCGCAAGAAGCACCACCAGGAGGGCGCAGGCGCCATGAAGAAGCTGGTGGTAGCCCCCACCAGCCTGATCCATTCCAGCACACCGGACGGGCTCAGAGCCCAGGCCCACTGGGCCCGGGAGCATGGCCTGAAGATGCATTCCCACCTGCTGGAGGTGGCATATGACGAGGTCCAGGCCCGGGAAAAATACCACCAGGGCGCCATTGATTACGCCGAAGCCTGCGACTGGCTCGGACCAGACGTGTGGTATGCCCACCTGGTCCACACTGATGCCCATGCCATCGAAAGACTGGCCGCCACCGGCACTGGCATTGCCCATTGCCCCACCTCCAACTGTCGCCTGGGCAGCGGTATCGCCCCGGTGGTGGCCATGGAAAAGGCCGGCGTGCCTATCTCGCTGGCGGTGGACGGCTCGGCCTCTGCCGAATCCGGCTCCATGCTGCAGGAACTGAACCTGGCCTGGCTGATCCACCGGGCCGCCCACGGGCCGGATGTCACCACCCTTGAACAGGTGCTGGACTGGGGCACCCGTGGCGGCGCCGACTTGCTGGGCCTGCAGGAAACCGGCAGCCTGGCCGTTGGCAAGCAGGCCGACCTGGTGCTTTACGACATTGATCAGCCGCGCTTTGCCGGCGTCCACTCACCATTGATGGCGCCCCTGATGTGCGGCGAGCCAGTGCATGTGAAGCACAGCTTCGTGCAGGGTCGTTGCGTTATGGAAGATGGCCTGGTCACCGGCCTGGATGAGCGGGAGTTGACCCGGAAGGTGCAGGAGGGGGTCGCCCGGATGCTGGCTGACGCCTGAGAAAACAAAGCCGGCGGGTATTGCCCGCCGGCTTTTGGTTATAGCCTGCCCGTTTATTTCGGCAGGTTTGCTGTCATGCCTTCCACGTACCAGTCCATGCCTGCCAGTTGCTCGTTGGTCATGGCCTCGCCTTCCGGTACCCGCAGCTCACCGTCCTGGTCCTTCAGCGGGCCAGTGAAGGGATGGAACTCACCGCTGTCGATAGAGGCAATCACCTCATCCACCTTCGCCCGCTGCTCCTCCGTCAGTCGATCACTGATACCGATGACCTGGATGACATCCTCGGAAATGCCGCCCCAGTAGTCGCTTGGAGCCCAGTCGCCGTCCATGACCGCCTGGACGGTATCGATGTAGTACGGGGCCCAGTCATTGACCACGGACAGCAGGTGCGCATCGCCACCAAACTTGCGCATGTCGGAAGCCTGGCCCACGCCCCAATTACCCCTTTTGTCAGCCGCCATCAACGGCGCCGGGCTGTCGGTATGCTGGACGATGACGTCGGCACCCTGATCCATCAGTGCGTTGGCGGCATCAGCCTCCTTTGCCGGATCAAACCAGGTATTGGCCCACACCACCTTGAGCTCGATATCCGGATTGACCGACCTGGCTCCCAGGTAGACGGCGTTGATGTCCCGGATAACTTCCGGAATCGGGAAAGAGGCGATGTAGCCCAGGGTATTGGTCTCGGTCACCAGGCCCGCAGCAACGCCGGTTACGTAGCGACCTTCATAGGTGACTGACAGGTAGGTGCCCAGATTCTCGGCACGCTTGTAACCGGTGGCATGCAGGAAAGTCGTATCGGGGAACTGCTCAGCCACCCGTGCAGTGGGATTCATGAAGCCAAAGGAGGTGGTAAAGATCACCTCATTGCCCGCCTGGGCCAACCGACGGATGGTGCGCTCGGCGTCGGCACCCTCGTTGACATTTTCCACGTAGGTGGTCTCCACCTGGTCACCGAAGTGCTCCTCAAGGGCCAGGCGCCCCAGATCATGCTGATAGCTCCAGCCGTGGTCCCCGATCGGGCCGACATATACGAAACCCACTTTCATAGGGTCCTCGGCCATGGCGGACACGGGCAGGGTGAGTGCGGCAGCAAGTGCCAGGCTGCGTTTAAGGCTCATGGGTACTTCTCCTGAACGGTTGGGTCGTTGTGTTGTTTCCGTAGGCACGGATTACCGAGCTAACCGCAGCAAAAAGCTGGCCAAGTGTTCAGGAATTTCAAGCAATTGATTTTATTTGGTATATTTTCCTCTCTGAGGCTGCGTCAGCATTTCAGGCACCATTGTGGCGCAGCCGACTCATCGTCGCTGCATAAAGATCAGCGCAAGTGCGATGATCAGGCCAGAAGCGCCGAACGCCAGTACAAACCCACCCAGCTCCAGCAGTGCCCCAAAGAGCAACGGCGCCAGGAAGTGGATCGCCCGGTTGGCCATCAGGCGCATGCCAAGGGCACCAGAACGTTTTTCGCGATCGACAGACTCCGCAAGAAGCACCATGGACAACGGCTGGGTAAGCCCTGCGCCAATGCCCACCAGTACCGCCAGCAGGCCGATCAGCAGAATCTGTTCGGAGAACCCGAGGAAGGTAATACCCGCCGCCAGGGTGCCCAGTGCCAGCAGAACCGCGTTGCGGCGACCGCCCACCATCGCGATCATGGGCGCCATGAATGGCCGGATCAGCATGGAGACTGCCGCCCGCAGGCTCACCAGCACCCCGATAACGACCGGACTCATGGCCAGGCTTTCCAGGTAAACGGGAAGGTAACTGCCGTAGACCCCCAGCGCAAACATGCCCAGCACCGTCACCAGCACCGACAACTGAACACCCGGGTTGGTACGCATCAGCTCCCATTGGGCGCGAAAGCCCGTTTCTCTGCGGGTTACCTTCAGGCGCTCCCTGGCCTGCCCGGTGAGCCAGAAACCGGCCAGGCCGGCCAGGGCGCCGAACACCGCCATCACCAGGAACACCTGACCGGTGCCCGGCCCTGAGTCCAGCAGATAACCGGCAAGCAGTGGACCGACCACCTGGCCGCCGGACAGCCAGGTGGAATACCAGCCGAAATACCGCTCCAGTGTCGGGCCGGTACCCAGATTGGAGATGAGGGTCTGGGCCGCCAGCACCATTTGCAGGTGGGCCAGCCCTACCAGCAACTGGCCCAGCACCAACCCCGGGTAGCCATACCAGAAGTGCATGGACAACAGGCCGGCCACCATCAGGCAGGCACCGCTGATGAGCGTCGCCCTGCCCCCATAACGGGTCACTACCCCACCCAAGGGAATGGCAAACAACAAGGGCAGCAGGTACTGGATACTGAGCACGGCGCCCAGCACCAGCGGTGAGGCCCCTAGCCGAAGCCCGTAGACCGGCACTGAGACAATCAGCATGGAATAGACCACAAAGCACAGGGTCAACGCCAGGCAGACCACAAAGAAGTTCCGGCGAGCGTCGGTGTCGGTTGGGACAGAGTCGGAAGGGGTATCAGCAGTCAAGGCGCGGTCTTGTGGCGAGGGTTAAGTGGAAAACGCCACATGGTACCCGGAGCCTCCGCCGACGGAAACCGGGGATGGCGAAGGGCCGGAGTTTAAACCCCAGCCCTCTCAGCCCGTTACTTCTCGTCGATATCGTCGTACCCGGTAACCATCGGCCGGATATGACTGGTCAGGGTGTGTCCCATGGTGGTCATATACACGTGGGCAATGATGAAGACCAGCATGGCAAAGGCCGCTGCAGTGTGGATCATCGCGACCCATTCCAGCGCCAGTGTACCCGCCAGCATGGCGGGCCAGTCAGCATAGAACAGGTACAGCAGGCCCGATACCCAGATCACCGGCGATATCACCAGCTTGAAGAACAGGTAGGCCAGCCGCTGCAAGGGGTTATGCTTGGCCCGGGTAGTCTTTCGATAGGGGTGCTCTGCCCCGGTGAAGGTACCCACCAGGTAGTAATGAATCACCGCAAACAACCCGTTCCGGGTCGGGATATACTGGCGCCACTCCCCTGTCGTGATATGCCAGAAAATGGCAAACAGCCACAATACGATCAGCGCCCAGGCCGCCAGCGTATGCACCTGTGTTGCATCACCGAACCCCAGTACCGAGTAACTGCCGTGAATCTCGAAACCGGTGAACAGCAGCGTGAATATCAGCAATGCCTGGCACCAGTGCCAGAAGCGCTCGAAGCGTTTATAGATCATGACGCGGCTCATGAGTGCTTCCTCCCCCTGAAGATAACCCTTGCGGCGATATGGGCCAGCACCCCCAGCAGCGTCATCACGACGACCAGCCAGCCAATCCGGTCCAGCCAGGCGTTGCCGCTGTGTCCCGGCATGTAGATGCCCCCGATGCCCGCCAGGCGGCTTTCTGCACCATGGCATGAACCACAACGCAAGGCCTGCTCAGCAGGCGGCACCATGTGGGTAATGGGCCAGTACATTTTCGTTTCCACGAAGTCATACTCACCGCTGAAAGGCCGGCCGGACATTTCGCTGCCGGCCTGCAATGCGTTCGGCCAGTTGAAATTGCTCCACAATGAAGTGTCGTCCGCACCGAATACGTGGGTGACCAACAAGGTGTTGAGCTGTGTGTCGAACGGCTGCTTGCCACGCATCAGTTTGAACGGCCAGATACGGGAGGCGGGGTCGTCAGCACTGCCGTCAATGTGGTTGATTTCGATGGGTTCGCCGGAAAGATCCAGCTCATCTTCCAGCAGGGTGTACTCCACGGTGCCATCGAACCAGGCGTAGTGGGGCACCACGTTTTGAAGTGGACCCCAAATTTTGGACAGGTGCCTAAGCTCTGATTCATCATCTCCAGAAGGAGGAGAATCATGAGCAAGAAACGCAAGCAATACAGCGCATCATTCAAGTCCAAAGTCGCCCTGGCTGCCCTCAAGGGCGACCAGACCACATCCGAAATTGCTGCCCGTTTCCAGATCCACCCCACCATGGTCAGCACCTGGAAGCGCGAACTGCTGGAGAATGCCCCGGGCCTCTTCGAAGGCAAGAAGAAGGCCGGCAAGCAATCCGATGAGCCCAGCACAGACGAACTTTACCGAGAGATTGGCCGACTGACGGTGGAACGCGATTTTTTGTCGCGCAAGCTCGATCAGTAAGCCGTCAACAGCGGTTGGCGATGATCGAGCGTGGTCATCCCCAAGTCAGTCTTTCGCGCCAGTGTGAGCTGCTCAAGCTGAGCCGCTCATCGGTGTACTACGTCCCTCGTGAGCAGTGTCCGGAGGATTTGCATCTGATGTATCTGATTGATCAACAGCACCTGGAAACGCCGTACTATGGCTCTCGCAAGATGCGGGTTCACTTGCAGCACCAGGGCTATCGGGTCAACCGGAAGCGGGTGCAGCGGCTGATGCGCACCATGGGCATTCAGGCGGTGTATCCGCGCCCCAGAACCAGCATTCCGGGCGATGGGCACAAGGTGTACCCGTACCTGCTCACAGGGCTGAAAATCGACCGCCCCAACCAGGTGTGGGCAACAGATATTTCATATATCCCGCTGGCCCGGGGCTTCATGTATCTGGTCGCCATCATCGACTGGTACAGCCGCAAGGTGCTGTCCTGGCGGATCTCCAACACCATGGACACAGACTTCTGTGTCGATGCCCTGGAGGAGGCTCTACAGCGCCATGGAACGCCGGAAATCTTCAACACCGATCAGGGCGTCCAGTTCACCAGCGAGGCCTTCACAAGCGTTCTCAAAGAGCATGGCATCCGGATCAGCATGGACGGCAAGGGCTGCTACCATGACAACATCTTCGTGGAACGGCTCTGGCGCAGCGTCAAACACGAGTGCGTCTACCTCACTGCCTTCGAGGATGGCCAACACTTGAAGCAGGCGCTCCACCGGTACTTCCGGCATTACAATCAGACCCGGTACCACCAAACCCTTGATTACCAAACGCCCGATGAGCTGTACTACGGGCAACCCATATCTCTGGCAGCCTGAGCCAGGGAAACAACCGGATCATAGCTTAGGGACACCATCAGGTTGTCCAACTGATTGGGTCCACCTCATTTTCCTCATGATGGAAGTCTCCCTTGGTGCTGAGATAGCTTACGTGGCCGCTTTCGTCATACTCGGTAATGGGATTGCCATCTTCGTCCAGCCTGCCGGCGGTTGACCAGTCCCACCACATCTTGGTGGGCACCCCGCCCCGGGCGAACTCGGGCACGTGGCAGGTCTGGCAGGCCAGCTTGTCCACGTGGTCGTTAAGCTTGGGTTTGTCATGGGGCTCAAAGCCGTGGCAGGACTCGCAACTTGCCCGGCTCAGGTCGGTATGGCCGGGCACATCAATACCCAGTGTGTCCTTCGCGGTGGCCTGGTAACGGCTGCCGGAAACATTATGGCCCCAGGTTGAGTGGCAATCGGCGCAGGTGAAGTCAAGCCCGTCAGGGGACATATGCACATCCAGGGATCGAGGCGGATTCACGAGGGACGAATCAAGGTCACCGTGTTTCACGCCATCTCCGCCACCACCATAGAAGTGACAACTGCCACAGTTCTGGCGGTCACTGGCACCGACATTCTGGGCAATGCGGGGCAGGTCGGGGGGATTGACCATTTTTCCACTGCCGCCGGGCCACTCGCGGGGCTTGTCGGTGGGCAGACCGGCGAGGGTGGGAAACTTCCAGTAGTCGCCCGTGGTGTCGTGGCAGACCAGGCAGTCAACGGCAGAATCTTCCGACGGTGGGGGCTGGTTCATATCCGTCCAGCCGTAACCCACGTGGCAGGAGGTGCAGCGGGGTTCATTGGTCACCACCATTCCGCAGAAGCTGTTGATCACGTTCCGCTTGCCCAGCTGCTGGCCAGTTTCCGGGTGGTCGTAGGTCCAGTTCCAGTGGGTGGTTTCGCGGATCTGGTTCGCGGCTTCGTTGTGGCAGCCCAGGCACGCTTCCGTGACTTCCTGAGCGCTGCTGAACGGGCCCTGCAGGGCCTCAAACTTGCTGTGGTCGGCGGTCGGTGGCGACCGTTCTGCACCCAGCGCGACGGAACTCGCCGTCAGCACCAACCACGCCAGCACTATCATAAGCCAGCCCTTGCCCACCCTGGGATCAAGCGATTCCATCACTGCCTCCTTCGGACGACTGAAGCCCCCGGTACCCGGAACTTACGCCCGCTATTCACCCTAGCTGCCAGTATGTCATTTTTCCACGCCACGTCGTTCCGACGTTGATGCGGATCAACCTGTCCCCTAATCATAGTCGTACTTCTGGTCAGGCATGGTCAGCACCACCAAAATGCAGCCGGTTGAGCCGGATAACCAGCCAGATCGTAACCCCTTGCAGCACCAAGGCGATGACCGTCAAAGCCCAGTAGCCTGCACTGAACCGCTCAAGGGCACCGAACCCAACCAGCCCGGCATTGATAAAGAAGTGCACCATGACCGTGAGTGCCACCCCCGGGCAGACCAGTGCATAGGCACCGGCGGATTTTTCTGTACCGGTCACAAACCGGGAGAAATAACCGTACCGGGATAGCACCACCCAGCCGAGCAAGCCAAACACCAGCTGTGCACACAGGAAGAACATCAGCATGGTCAGGGCCTCTACCCCACCGGCCCCTGACTCGAAATGGCCGTGCAGCCCGTGAGTCTGCCGTAAAAGCGTGATGCTCAGGGTGGTCAGAATGGGTACGACAATCCACAAACTCGGAGCGGTGGATGGATCAGCCCCCTGTTCCAGCATGGCACGGAATCCAAGCACCACCTGTATCCCGCCAATAATAAACGCCAGCACCATAAAGAAGCTTGAAAGCACCAGGCTGAAGGCGACCGTCACCGTGTTCTGGCTCATCGCTGCGGGCGCTGCCAGCCCCACGGCGATCATGGCGCTGGCGAAGGCGGGCATCAGCTGCCCCAGGTTGTTGTTACGCACGCAGTCGAAGCCACCACCCACCAGCACCCGGCCCCAGAAATCCCGCAGCAGCGCCAGCGCCCAGTAACCCACCAGCACAAAGGCAAGCAGGGCCAGCGGGAACAGCCACTCAACCACCGACCAGAGTCCCGGCACAAAGGTAAGGCCGAGGATGAAGCCGACGTTGATGCTCATAGCGACCGTCAGAGGCCCTGCCAGCAACTGGGTTTCCGAGTTACTGTTGCGCAACTCATGGTAGGCCGGCGTGCTGCGAAACCGGGCGTACCGTCGCAGGTTCCAGACCAGGAGGTGGATGTGAAGGGCAGAAAATAGTGCAACACCTGCCCAGGCCCCCAGCACTGCAAGCTTGATCAACAGGCCGCCCTCTGCCAATGCGGCAACGGCATCCTCAAACAGCGGCACCGGGGCGCCGGGATGTGGCAGCCAGAACATCAGCCACATAAAGAAAGAAACCGACAGCCCCCCCGCCCCTAGGGCCGCGAGGAAATAGGTGGGCACCCACCCGGAGTCGTCAACCCTGGATAATCGATAGAACATGTTACTTCCCCCTCTCTATGACCCACCCTGTCAGGCCTTTGAAAGAACAATTACAACCGCCACAAGCACGCCACCTGCAAGCGCCACCAAACTGAATTTTCGATGCTCCTGCTCTGCCCGTGGCAGCAGGTGCGTGGCGCCCACGTAAACCAGCGCACCTGCCGACAGGGCCAGCAAGGCCCCCAACGTCTGCTCACTGATACTGCTCACCATCGGCCAGGACACCAGCATCCCCAATGGCGTTGTTGCCGCAGCGGCCAGGAACGCCAGAGTCATGGCAGTACCCGGCCGGAACCCTCCCCGTACCAGCAGCAGGTAGGTGATAATGCCCTCCGGAAATTCATGGAGCACCATGCCGACGGTCGCCAGGTAACCAGTGAAGATGCTTACCGAAAACGAAATGGAGTAGATAAATCCGTCGATAAACGAATGAAAGCCGATCCCCAGCATGGGGATAAGGCCAATGACATAGTCCCTGGCGGACGGATCCTTTTCACAAACGAAAGCCGTTACGAACCGGTTGAACAGGTGCAGTCCCATGAACCCGGCCAGCAACCACACCGGCGCCTGCGACTGCATGGAAAAGGACTTCGGGATCATGTGCAGAAAGGACGCACTGATCAGTACCCCGGCCGCGAAGCAGATGAAGTAGGACGTATTGCGTTGCCCCCACGCCTCGAAGCGCCGGATTGTGAATATTCCGGCAGAGGTGACCAGCGCAGCCAGCCCGGTTGTTATCAGCGTCAGCGAGAACGCAGTGTCCATTCCATCCTCGGATCACCGTTACCGGGCGTACAGGGAGCGAAGGCTCGGTGGCTTCCCGGAGACTCCATGACCTGACCTTTTGCAGTGCCGTTGATACTTATAAACCTATCGTTTATCCCTTCAGTATAGAGACAACTCTCCCTGACGCCATTGTTAACGGTTATCCGCCAGGTGCGACGTAGTGTCGCTGCGATTAACAGAATATATCATCAAGATATAACGATATATCTTTTGCGAATATCCCGTTCACGCTAATCTGAAACTGTCGTAAGGCAACCCAACACAAAAGGTGATTATTATGGAAACTCAAGCAACTCCCGTAGCCGGCCTGCCCCGCATCAATGAGCCTGCACCGGACTTCAAGGCGCTGACCACTGACGGCGAAAAGTCGCTGAGCGATTACAAAGGCAAGTGGCTGGTACTGTTCTCCCATCCGGCAGATTTCACCCCGGTCTGCACCACAGAATTCATGGCCTTTGCCCAGGCTGCACCGGAGTTCGCCAAGATGAACTGCGAATTGCTGGGCCTGTCCATTGACAGCATTCACTCCCACATCGCGTGGATGCGTAACATCAAGGAAAACTGGGGTGTGGAGATTCCCTTCCCCATCATTGAAGACCTGAAGATGGACGTAGCCAAGGCTTATGGCATGATCCACCCGGGTGCCGGTGACACCTCTGCCGTGCGTGCCACCTTTATTATTGACCCGAATGGCATCCTGCGGGCGATGGTTTACTACCCGATGAGTAACGGCCGCTCCATCCCCGAGTTCCTGCGCCTGTTGGAAGCACTGCAGACCAGTGACGAACACGGCGTGGCCACACCGGAAGGCTGGAAGAAGGGTGACAAGGTCATCGTACCCCCGGCCAAGACGGCGGCAGGCGCCAATGACCGGGTTGAATCCGGTGACTATGAGTGCAAGGACTTCTACTTCTGCACAAAATCACTCTAAAGTAGTGACAGGGCTTCTCGCCTGAACAAACAACCGCTATCGCCCCGGCGATAGCGGTTGTTTGGCATCTCAACGATTGAAAAAAAGGACCTGACTGCCATGAAAACTGCCCACGACCTGGTTGAGGCCGCGAGAGCCGAAATTACGGAACTTCCCCTGGACCGCTCTGAAGATGCGATCCGCGAGGCGGACCTCTTGATCGACGTTCGGGAACCGGAGGAATACCATGCCGGCCACCTGCCGGGCGCCATCAATGTCCCGCGGGGGCTGTTGGAGTTCAAGCTGAGTAACGACCCGGCACTGGAAGACCGGAGCCTGAACCTGGTGATCTACTGCAAGAACAGCGGCCGCTCCGCGCTTTCTGCAAAGGTCATGAAGGAAATGGGCTACCTCCATGTTCAGTCCATTGCCGGTGGTATAGAGGCCTGGGAGGCAGCAGACATGCCTCTGGTCAAGCCGCAGCTGCCCGATTTCGACTAACCGGTCCTGTTCGTTAATGGTGGCGCCCCGCTCAGGGGCGCAACCATCGAGGGTTCAACGAGCTGACACCAGCTTTGCCAGGCGGTCCCTGACCTCCTGTCGCCGACCTTCATCCGCCAGCGCACGTCCTGGGCGGTCCGGCGCCGACAAGGCACGTTCAAGGTACTGCCTGGCCCGGTCTTCTTCCCCTTGTTCAAGCAGGTAGTCGGCAAAGAAGAAATTGGGGTCGATGCCGTCGGGGTTGATGGACAATGCCTTTTGCAGCAGCCGTCGAGCCTTGTCGTCATCGCCAAAACCGATGGGCCAGCCTGGCACCTGATAGTAGAGGCTTCCAAGGGAGGTATAGGCTGAGCCGTCCAGCGCCCGGTCGTCGATTTCAATCGCTTTTTCAAGGTGCCGGCGGGCATCCTTAACCAGGCCCAGGGCCCCCAGGCCGCCTTTCTCTCCAGCCCAGGTGCTGAGCACGATCGCGCGCCAGATCAGCGCCTCGGCACGATCGGGATAACGGGCTGTGAGCGTTTCCGCCTGACCCGCCAGGGCCTCGAAGGCCCTTTCCTTGTCATCCTCTGCCACCTGGTACTGTATTTCAGCCCAACGCTGCTGAATCGCAGCCAGGTCGGTTTCCAGGTTATCGGCCCATACTGGCTGAACCAGTAGCGAAGCCACCAACAGTATCATCCACTTCATAACTGAACTCCTGAATCCAGAAAGCGCCGAATGACCGGCAGTTGTTTCAGCATGGCCCTGTCCACCAGCCGTGGCAGGACGCCATTAATCGCCACAAACAGCTTCTCCGGCCAGCCCAGGAAGCACCGGCGCCGGTCCCGTTTCATGGCCGAGATCAGCTGGGCGGCAACCTGTTCCGGCGGGTCCATGGCGTTGCCCAAGGTCTGGTTGAGCTGGGTCACGGATTCCGGATTCATCGCCGTCGCCGTGGCCCGGGGAGCGAAATACAGAACCTGCAATGGGCTGTCTGCCAGTTCCCGCCGCAGGGCTTCGGTAAAGCCGCGCAGGCCGAACTTGGTGGCGCAATAGGCGGAGTAGCCGGGATAGCCGATGCTGCCGAAGGTGGAACCGACGAACACCAGGGCACCGCCGTCCAGGGCCTTGAACATGGGGACAAAGTGATGGGCAACGATCATGGCACTGCGAAGGTTGACCACCAACTGGTCATCGATGTCCGCTATTGTCGACTGCTCGACAGACGCGAACCGATTCTGCCCGGCACAGTGGATAACGCCGTACAAGTCCGGCCATTCGTCGGTCACTGCCTGTAATTGCTGGTCAAGGTTTTCGGCGGCAAGGTCCAGCTTTACCGCTGTTACGCCCTCCGGAAGGGTGATGCTGTCCGGACGACGGGTCGCCACCAGCAGACGTGCGCCTTCGGACAGCAGCAGAGGAATCAGTGCCTGCCCGATACCTCCTGTTCCTCCCAGCAGCAGGAAGCGGCGGTCACGCAGCTGCATGGTCAGACTCCCGGGATGTTTGCTCAGTCGAGGCAGGTAAGGGAATTCGGTGAAGCATATCGCCATACAAGCGATAGACCACCCGGGCCGAGTCGATAATGGCCTGCTGGTCACCCGGATCGGTGATGCCGTTCATCAGGTCCTGGAAGAATTTGAAATGGTCCTGGTCCAGCTCCCCGTGGGAATAGAGGTAACTGAACGCCTTGTCGGGCAGGCCCAGGTGGGCCTGTATCTGCCGGGCCAGGGGCGTTGCCAGTTCGATGGACGTGCCTTCAAGCACCTGCACCATACCGAAGAACGCGGCCGGGTTCCCCCGGTCTATCTGATGGTAGAGGTACGCCACCATCAGCTCGATGGACAGGTCCGGCTTGCTGGCGCGGCGCTCTTCACGGTCCTCGCCACAGGCCTGCAGGTCGTCGAGGATCCACTCGTGGTGGCCGTACTCCTCCTCGATGTATTCCACCAGCGCCTTGCGCACGCCCTCCAGCCGCTCGGGCAGGCGCCCACCGCAGGCCATCATCAGGGGCACCGTGTGTTTGACATGGTGGAAGGCCTGGGTCAGGAACCAGGTATAACTTTCCAGGCTCACCTGACCCTGCTGAACAGCCTGGATCACAGGTGCACGGGTCACATGGGCGCGGGCCTCGGCGACTTCCGCCTGAAGTTGGTCAAAGAATTCCATGGGTGCTTCCTCTCTTGGTTCCGGATAAACGGGGTGACTGCCGGCCATGATCACGGGCAGGTCGGACTGAATGCGATTTCGCACGGGGCGGCCGTTTGCCGTCAGGTAACCGGCGGCCACTGACAGGGGTTGATCAAGGCAATAAACCACTCCAAGCCGGGCATAGTCGGGTAAAGACTGATTGAGCTGGTGAAGAACAGGTTCCAGTTTCCCGGCTGGCTGGCCGGGTAGGAGGTGCACGAGGGCCGACAGACGGGGTTCACCATCACCAAAGACCACTGCCTGCCTAGCACCCAATGCCTGAACGAGCTCGGCCTCCAGCCATTCGGGGCTGATATTGCGCCCGAAACTGGTGATCAGCAGGTTCTTCGAACGGCCATCCACCTGCAGGAAGCCATCGCCAGTCAGTTGCCCCAGATCGCCGGTGTCCAGCCATTCACTTTGTGTTTCTGCCGACACCCCATCGGCAGAACCTGACTCTCCCAGATAGCCAAGGTGCGTGTTGCCCCGGACAAGGATGTGGCGCCGCTCATCAACACGAACATTCAAATGGTTCAGGGGCCGGCCCCCGAAGCCGATCCGGTCATCACCGGGTGTATTCAGGGCCACCACCGAGCCACATTCCGACAGGCCATAACCTTCATACAGGGGCAGCCCGAGCGCCCGGCCACGCTTCAGCAGATCCGGTGCAACCTTCCCGCCTCCCACGGCGAGGAAACGGAAATGGTCCGTTTTCAGCAGCCCTGCATCGGCAGCCTGCACCAGAAGTCGGGCCAATTCCGGCACCAGGATGAGGGATTCGGGCTGCCAGCGGTTCAGGGCACCAATCAGGCCCCGGGGGTCAACGCCACTGCTGCCTGTGAGCCCGACCAGGGCCAGGGGTTCTACCCGGACAGCCGCGCCCATCAGCAGTGGCAGATACACCCCGGCAATGTTCTCCAGCAGGGTTGCCAGGGGCAGGATGCACAAATGCCGGGCAGGGCCCACCGGGGTCAGCCGTTCGCGCAGGGCGTCGACGGTTGCCAGTACCTGGGCCTGGGAGAGACAGACACCCTTGGGGGTGCCGGTACTACCGGAGGTAAAGGTGACTTTTGCGGTCCCTGACGGCAGCGGAGCGCGAGCCGGGTTATCACCCAGGCGATCGATCCAGGCGCCCTCGCCCAGGGGCTCCCGACCCGGGGCTTCATCCGACCATAGCAGCGCCTGCAGCCCGGCGGTGGTGACCAGGTGTTCTGTCTGGGCTTCAGAAAAGAACACAGGCACAGGAACGCAAACCACATCAGCCAACAGGCAGGCCAGGTCGGCCACCACCCAGGCCGGGGCGTTGTCGCCACAAAGGCCAATGCGTTGCAGCCCACGCTGCCTCAGTACGGCAGCAAGCTCCTCAGCGGACTCCAGCAGCTGCCGGTAGGTGAAATCTCGGTCACCAGCCACCAGAGCCAGTCGATCCGGGTGGGCCTCAGCGGCCGCCTGCAAACGCTCAGGCAATGTAGCCATAACGACCCTCCGCACATCGGGATTTCTCCGCAGTCTCCGGTTCCACCCCGGAGGCCAGCGCCACCTTGTCCATCAGGCCCCGGGCACGCAGGCCGGCCAGGCCCGCGGGGACATTCATGGCCATGACTCTCGGGTTGTGCCGGTAGTAACATCCCCAGCCATCCCCCCCGTCCGCCAGCCGCTCCGGCCTCGCGCTGCCAAGATCCGCCACCCGAATACCCATGCGCTGAAACCCGTTACGCAATTGGTCTGTGCCAGTGCAGACCACCCAGTGCAGCCTGCGCTGCTCAAGCCAGAGCGCCATCGCCGCAAACAGCAGGCGACTGACTCCGGCCTCGACACCAGCAAGGTGAGCAATTTCCATGATGCTATCGCGACAGCCGCCCGGTGCCGGCAAGGCGCGTTCCACGGGTTGGTCAAGGTAATCTTCAAGGAACAAGCGTTCCGAAGCTGCCTCACGTACGCCGACGGCAGCCAGCAAGGTGCCATGGGCATTGACCAGCACCATCAGCGGCAGCGGCCGCAGATCAGGACGGGCCCCATAGGCCTGCAGGAACCGGCGTTGTATAAAGTCGGTTACCCGCGGGGCGGCTTCAGTGTCGCAACGGACCTGGCACAATCCGTACTGGCCACAGCGCACCACAGGCGTCACCTCATCGGAGGAGAGGTCCAGGCTGGTGGGCATGATCAGAGGGTCATTCATAGGCTATCTCCCTGTTACCCCGAGACATTAGGGGAGCAGCCTTAACCCCGCCTTAAAGAAAACAAGGGGTTTTCTTAAGAAGCCCTTAAGATTTCTGTGCCAGAATGTGTCGGTGAATCAGATAAGGATGGCTCCATGCGCATTCTCCTTGTGGAAGACGACCACATGCTGGCCGACACCATGCTCGCCATGTTGCGGGAGGATCAGCACACCGTGGATTGGCTTGACGATGGCCAGCAGGCCCTCCATGCCCTCAGTGACGAACATTTCGACCTGGCCATCCTCGACCTGACACTGCCCCGACTGGACGGACTGGATGTGCTGGCTCGCAGTCGCAGTGCGGGTGTGCTGACCCCGGTCATTATCCTGACAGCCCGCTCTGACCTGGATGAGAAACTCCAGGGCCTGGACGCCGGAGCCGATGATTACCTCACCAAGCCCTTCGCCATGGCCGAGCTTAAGGCCCGCATCCGTGCGGTCACCCGCCGGGGCAGTGCATCCCCGAGCGTTGGCATGACCGTCGGCACGTTGCACCTGAACCCGGACTCGGGCCAGCTGACCTTCGGTGACCAGGTGATCACCTTGCCCCGCAGCGAATTGCAGATCCTCCATTACCTGATGCGGCACCCGGACCAGGTAGCCACCCGACGCCGGCTTGAAGAGCAGCTTTACGGCTGGGACCAGGGCGTGGAAAGCAACGCCCTGGAGGTGCATATCCACCATCTGCGGCGGCGCCTGGGGAAATCGGTGATTCGAACCATTCGTGGCGTCGGTTACCTGCTGGACAGCCAGGAGGCCCAAAGTTGCGGAACCGCCCCATGTCCCTGACCCGTACGCTGATCGCCCTGGTTGCCTCCACTGTCATGCTGATTGCGGCAGTTGCCGCTGCCTGGAGCTATATCGAAAGTAACCATGAACTGGAAGAGCTGTTCGATGCCGAGCTGGCACAGAGCACCCGGGTTATCCAGGGCCTGGTGCACCACCTGGCCAGCACCGGGTCTCCGGAGCAACTGTCGGGCATTCTCCAGCAAACCCTGCAATTGCCCGAGGGGGCGCTGGATGAGGGAGACTATGACGAAGTGCTCCCGGACGGCACCGGCCACAAATACGAGAAAAAACTGGCCTTCGAGGTCTGGACCCCGGAGGGTACCCCCCTGCTGGACACCCTCGCCGCCAACGATGACCTGGCGCTGAAGCCTGGCTACGCCTGGGCAGAAGCCACCGGGTTCCAGTGGCGTACGTTCACCTTGCAGGACCCACAGACCGGCTACTGGATACGCACTGCACAGCGGGAGGACATTCGCCAGGAGCTCAGCCAGCAACTGGCCATGGGCAATATTTTCCCCTTGCTGATCGCCCTGCCTCTGCTGGTTTTGGCTGTTGCCGTTGCCATCCAGCTGGGCTTCCGGCCCCTGCGAAAGCTGGAGCAGCCGGTGAGACACATGGCCCCTGAGCGGATACACCCCCTCAATACCCAACACGCTCCGCGAGAAGTCAGCGGGCTGGTGATGGCGGTCAACGGTTTGCTGGAGCGCCTGGATGATGCCCTCGATCGGGAACGGCGCTTTTCCGCCGACGCCGCCCATGAGCTGCGAACCCCCCTGACCGCGTTGCGTCTGAACCTGGAAAAGCTGGAAGCCACGGACCCGGCAAAGTTCCGGGAACTGACGGCCGCCGTGGACCGGATGGGGCACCTGGTGGAACAGATGCTGTTGCTGAGCCGGGTAGACGCCGGTGTCGGGTTCAGTCCCGAGTATGTCAACCTGTCGGACATTGTTGCCCAGAGTATTGCCGATGTTTCTCCCCTGGCCCTGCGCAAGGGCATCGAACCGTCCCTGGAAGACTCGATCGGCCAAGCCATGGTCAGTGGCCAGGCGGCCTTGCTCAACACGTTGATGCGGTCTCTGCTGGCCAACGCCATACAGTACAGTCCCGAAAATACCCGGATAGACACACAGCTTTCGGCCGATGGCGACGGCTTCTGCATACGGATCTGTGACCAGGGGCCCGGCATACCGGCTGATCACCGGGACAAGGCCCTGGGGCGCTTCGGACGACTGGACCAGCGCCTTGGCTCGGGAGCCGGGCTCGGCCTGGCCATTTCCCGTCGCATTGCCGAGCTCCACGGTGGTGCGCTGATCCTTGAGGACCGACCAGACGGCCAACAGGGACTGTGCGTCAATATCTGGCTGCCGGTTCGCACGCCGGCTTAAGCTTGTCTTAAGGCTGATACCTCATTATGACGTTGGCTGGCTGCGGGCCAGTCCCCGTTTTTCCAACGTCGCCTGTACCGAGGTAGCCGCGATGCCCACCGAAACATCCGTATCCATCGTGATTCCCGCGAAGGATGAAGCCGGCAATATTGCCAGCCTGTTCCGGGAAATCCATGCCGTCCTGCACCATTACCACGACTTCGAGATTGTGCTGGTAGATGACGGCAGTGAGGACCAGACACTGGAAACCGCACGCACTGCCGCCGCCACGCTGGGCTGTCCATTCCAGGGCATCCGTCATCGCACCAGCATTGGGCAGAGCGGCGCACTGCGTTCCGGGATAGACGCCGCCCGTTTCCCCTGGATCATCACCATGGACGGTGACGGCCAGAATGACCCGGCCGATATCCCGCTGCTGCTGCAACAGGCTGCCACGGTGAACAAGGCCGACTTCTGCATTGCCGGCTACCGCAAGGACCGAAGGGACACGGCCTGGAAGCGGTTCCAGTCACGACTGGCCAACCGTGTTCGCAATGCGATTCTGCGGGACGGCGTGCCGGACACCGGTTGTGGGCTGAAACTGTTCCCCAAAGCCACCTTCACCAAGCTGCCCTGGTTTGATCACATTCACCGCTTCCTGCCGGCACTCATCCGGGGGATGGGCGGCGACATACGGGTGGTGGATGTCCACCACCGGCCAAGGCAGGCGGGTGTTTCCAAATACTCTGCCTGGAACCGTGCCTGGGTGGGCATCGCCGACCTGTTCGGTGTGTTCTGGCTGCTGCATCGTTATCCGGTGCCGGAGATCGTAGACCAGGTTTTCGAGGGAAGGGCCTGACGTGCGCCGCTGGGCCCGGTTTGTCATTTTCCTGGCGATCACCGCAGCCGGTATCGCAGCGATCCGGCTTGGCTGGCTGGATGTGGTTGCCGACCAGACTGCGTTCCGTCACAGACTGGTGGACGGCAATATTGCAGACATAGCGTTGATCAGCCTGTCTGGCCTGATCCTTACCGGGTTCGGCGGCCCTCGTCAGTTACTGGCCTTTGCCAGCGGCTTTGCCCTGGGGCCTGCCTGGGGAGCACTCTACAGCACGACTATTACCCTCGCCGGCGCAGTGGGGTGTTTCTACGTGGCCCGATGGTTCCTGCGCCCCTCACTGAAACGCCAGGCCAGGTCCCGGCTGGCATCTTTCGACAACCTGACCCGCGACAACCCATTCCTGAAGGTTTTGTTGATCCGGTTGATGCCCGTGGGAAGCAACCTGGTCACCAACCTCCTTGCAGGCAGCTCCGATATCCGGCTGGTTCCCTTTGCCGGCGGCAGTATCATCGGTTACCTGCCACAGATGGTTGTCTTTGCACTGGTCGGCGCCGGGTTCGGGCGGGCCAGCGAACTCCAGCTGGCGCTGGGTTTGGTGATGTTTGTTATCGCAGCGGGTCTGGGACTGGTCCTTTTCCGTAACCACCGGAACCGACAACTATCAACCACGATCAACCACCTCACCGCGCAGACTGACCGATGATTGCAGCCGCCCTGCCTGATGTGATCAGGAACCGGATTATTGCCCTGACCCCAAATGTTCAGATCCTGCTTTTGATGGGGTTCGCCGCGATCGTTGTTTTCACGGGTATCGGACTGCGGTCCCCCTGGCCGGCGGATGAACCGAGATTCGCCGAGGTGGCCCGGGAAATGGTCGATTCCGGCCAGTGGCTGATTCCCATGCGTGGGGGCGAGTTCTATCCGGACAAGCCACCAGTTTTCATGTGGGTCATTGCTTTCTTTTACTGGATTACCGGCAACCTCAAGGTTGCCTTCCTCCTGCCCAATGCACTCTGTGGCCTGCTGACCCTGGGGCTGGTACTGGATCTCGGGCGCCGGCTCGCAGACCATCGCACCGCCCTGATAGCCGGCTTCTTCCTGTTGCTGGCACCGCAATTCCTGATCCAGGCAAAGAACGCCCAGATCGATGCCATGGTGGCCTGCTGGATTACCGTTGCCTGCTATGGACTGCTTCGTCATTTCTTCGAACGTCCCGCCTGGGGTTGGTACTTCACCGCGTGGGGCTTCATGGGGCTGGGGATTATTACCAAGGGCGTCGGCTTCCTGCCCCTGTTCATGTTTGTCCCCATCCTGATTCTCGCACTACAGGACAGAGCGTTCTTCCGCGACAGCCTGAAATGGCGATGCCTGTTGGGTCCACTGGTCATGCTGGTGGTTGCGGCGGCCTGGGCGCTACCCATGATGGTCTGCGTGGAACAGCTCGGTACGGAGGCGGCCTATGCCTACCGGGACAACATCCTGTTCAAGCAGACCGGGGAACGGTATGCAGATTCCTGGGGGCATATCCTGCCCTGGCATTACTTCATCAGTAATGCTATTCCGTCCCTCTGGTTCCCCTTGCCACTGATACTGCTGGCATACTGGCGACCTGCCCTGGCCGCCGTCAGGCATCACCGGGTCGTGTTTACGCTGCTGATCTGGGTAATGCTCGTCGTGGCTTTCTTCAGCGTCAGCCCGGGTAAGCGGGGCGTCTATATCCTGCCGGCCCTGCCCATGTTCGCCCTGGCCCTGGCCGTCATCGTCCGCAACAGTGACAGCGCAGGATGGCTGGGCAAGGTACTGACAGGTCTGCACGGTCTGCTTGGCATTGTGCTTGTCACCCTGGGAATACTGGCGTGGAACGATCACCCGACGCTGGTGGACAAGATCAGCGACTACACCCGCAACCCCGACCACCTGCACCAGGCAGGCACCTTTGTACTGACCCTGGGCCTGGTCTGGCTCGTGTCCCTGGCGATGTTCTTCCGGTCTGATTCCCTGTACCGGTGGTTCTCTGCGCTGATGGTGAGCTGGCTGCTCTTCAGCACCTGGGGCTATAGCCTCGCCGAACCCTTCCGTACGCCTGAAAATGTGATGCGCAAAACCGCTGAGGTCTTGCCGGAGGGCGCCCAGCTGGGCCTGATCGATTTTGCCGAGCAGTTCATTCTGTTCTCACCGCTGGACATCACTCATTTCAGCTACCTGGATTCGACACAGGAACAGGAGCGAAACGCCTGGCAATGGATGGGGGAAGGGGCCGACCGGTATCTGCTGGTGGACAGCGATGAAAACCTTGCCTGCTTTGACACGCGTGGGGCTACTGATGTCGGGGTGGCTCACCGGGATGCATGGATAGTGCTGTCAGCGGACAATCGACTGGGGTATTGCGCACCACCTGCCAGCACAAAACGGTTCTTTACGCCCCGGCCGGCGCGCTGGCTGGACTGACAGCCCGGGTTGGCGTCACCGGGGACGCTGCCGGGTTAAACCTGAGAACGGAAGAAGGCTCCCGCAGGAGCCTTCTTCACACACACCATTCGCTATTACAGGCGTGACTTGAACCCTTCCAGGTCCTTGGTGTGCTTCTCGTGCAGCTTCACAAACTCCTCATTATCGGCAGACGGAGTGATACGCTTCTCGCGGGCCTCTTCCATAACGGCCTTGCGGGCTTCAACCCAGCGGTCCATATGCTCGATGGCTTCCTGACGGAGCTGCTCATCCTCGTCGCTCCACTTGCCGATTTCCTTCAGGTAACGAACGGTACCTTCGTGCAGGGGAATCGGCGAGTTCTTCATGTAGCTAAGGGTCATGTCCAGGCTCATCCGGGTCGCCAACGGGTGGGAGCCCTTGTAGTCGTCGTAATTTTCATGCAGCCACTTCACCAGCGCATACACTGTGTCGGCGTCCATTTCGGGACGGGTGGCATAGATGAAGTTGGAGGTCAGACCATCAACACCAACCGCGGTTTTAACCCCGAACTGAATCGTCGCAGGAATGGACATCGGTGAATACTGGAGGAAACCTTCCCAGGCCTCTTTGTTGTCCACGTCCATGTTCAGCCAGCGAATACCCCCCGGAGCACCTTCCATCTCGGACAGCACGGAACTGATCGGTGCACACCAGGCAACGTCTGCCCTGCCCTCAACCACCGAGCGGCAGTTTTCAGCATAGCTGCTGGCCGGTGCGTAATTGAAGACGTTTTCAGCCTCATCCTCGCTGATGCCGAGATAGGCAGGCATACCCTTACGTACCGTGGTCGTCATGGCCGGGGAAAAGGCACCCTGGGCCACACGCACACCACCTGCTTTCAGGTCTTCCATGGTTTCAATGTCGGAGTCACCAGATACAACAAACCCCCAGGGGGTATCATTGTGGTGCCAGACCATCCGTTGTGCGGACACAGGCGCAGCGACATAGCTGTCGATGCCTTCCAGCTGGTACCGCATTTCCGCCCCGGATACAGAGCTCAGGGCAATGTCCTGACGCTCCACCAGTCGACGGTAGCGCTGCATTTCACTGTCTTCGGGGACCACCCGGGCTGCCTTGTCGGTCTGCTCCTGGTAAACAGCAGCCCAGCCGTTTGTGGAAGCAAAGCTTCCGGTCTGGGTGCTGGGTGTACCAATCACCAGCAGGCGAGGCAGGTCTTCATATTCGGCGTGGGCGACACTGGTGACACCGACGGTGACCGCCAGTGACAGCAAGGCAGGGCGAAGGAAAGGAATCTTCATGGGGTTTCTCCAGAGTGTGTTGTTTTTGTAGCATCCCTTGGATCAGGATTTGCGATCTGTGCGATCCTGACACTTGTCAGACTACCGGGATTGAACCCGAACGGCAAAACCTGTTGTGGCCTGATCCACAGAGATTTACAGAAACTTTTCAATTCACTGACCGTAGCGCTACACTTTGCTGACATTTGTCAGGCATAACAATAACGATGAAACCAATACAGCACACCCCGGATAGCTCCGGGCTTGAACCTGCCCGTCCCGTGAAAAACGAACTACTGGAAGCCCGGGTCGCCGGCGTGCGAAACGCTTCCCTCGCCGAGAAACGCCGGGAACAGATCTGCGACGCCGCATTGGAGCTTTTCCTCCAGAAAGGTTTCGCATCGACAACAATCCGCGATATCTGTGCCCGCTCCGGCGTCAACCAGGCCAGCATCTACGACTATATTTCCAACAAGAACGATATCCTGCGGCGTTTGCTGAACCGGCTCTGGTTCCGCTCCGGCGCACCGTCACTGCCGGACCTGCTGGAGCAGCACCCGGAGAACAGCCTGCAGGACAACGTTGCGTTCTACCTCAAGGAGTTCTGGAGCAAGCGCCGCAAGGGCACCCTCCTGGCGTACCGGACCGTGCCTCACCTTACCAAGGAAGACCGCAAGACCATGCGGGCAAGGGACGAGCAGCTCATCAGCCGCCTGGCCGAAAGCATCGAGGATCTGACCCAGCTTCCCGAGAACGATCCCCGTACCCTGGTGGTGGCCAACCTGGTGCTCTTCATGGCCAGCTTTGGACCTTTGAGGGACTGGCTGCACCAGGACCTGGATAACGACCTGGTAGCCGATACGGTGGCCGCAGCAATTGTGGCGATGATCGAAAACCTGGCCCGTTACAGTCCGGAACAGTAAGAATCCCGGCCTGAACAAGACTGATCTGCTCGGCTGGTCACAGCGCTGCTTCTGACAGAAGTGGGGAACTAGCGGGCGTTGAGAGTCTTTAGAAGAGGGAGACACCGGCACGCCAGCAGGCGCACCGGTGTCCGGTGTCGGTCAGTTCAGTAACGGATTGGCCCGGTTTTCTTTCCAGACCCAACCAATCAGCAACACGGCCAGTGCCCCGCTGATGATAGTTGTCCAGAAACCCGGGAAGCTGAAGGCAAAGCCCACCGCCAGCAATGGCAGTCGCAACAGGTGCGGCACCTTGCCAGCGCCGAGCATCCACCCCTCCAGGCCGCCGGAAATCATCATTATACCCACCACGATGGACGGCAGCACGTAAACCAGCGGCGTCAGGTCACCCTGCAGCACCAGTGCCGGCTGGAACAGGAAGAACAGCGGGATGAAGTAGATCACCACACCCAGCCGCATGGCCGTTACCGACGTCCGCATGGGCGGTGCACCTGCAATCGTGCCGGCCAGGAACGCCGCCGCACCGACCGGCGGTGTAATAGCCGACAGCATGGCGTAGTAGACGATAAAGAAGTGTACTGCGATGGTATTCAGACCACCCACCTCGATAATCGCCGGCGCCAGGGTGACCGCCAGGAAGATATAGGCCACGATGGCCAGTCCCGCCATACCCATGATGAAACACGCCAGTACACCGAACAGCAGGATCAGGTAAAGGTTATCGCCACCCAGGCTCACCAGGCCTGACGTCACCGACCCGGTCACACCGGTGATGGTCAGGGCGCTCACTACAAACGCGATCGGCAAAATGATGGCAGCGGTCTGGGTGACCAGCACACCGATTTGCCGGAGGGCGTCAAACATGCGCCGCGGAGTCAGCCGGGTGTCTTTCTGCAGGAAGGACAGGCCAACCATTAGCAGACAGGCGTACCACGGGGTGTAATATTCCCACCGCATGTACAGCAGGCCCCAGATCAGGAAGACCATCACCGAAAGATACGGCCAGCCCCGCTTCAGGACGCTGCGGGCCGAAGGAAGTTGCTCTTTCGGCAAGCCCTTCATGCCGGTGCGCGCCGCGTAGGCATCCACCTGCAACAGCAGGCCGAAGTAGAACAGCAGTGACGGCAGGATGGCCGCGATCATGATGGTGGCGTAGTCGACGCCAATGGTTATCGCCATAACAAAGGCAATGGCACCCATAACCGGCGGCATGACCGCCCCACCCATGGAGGCACAGGCTTCGATCGCACCCGCGTAATGGTTCGGATAGCCCACCCTCTTCATGGTCGGGATGGTGATGGAACCGGTACCGGCAATGTTGGAGAACACAGAGCCGGACAGGCTGCCCATAAAGCCACTCGCAACCACCGCCACCTTGGCCGGACCACCCCGGTAGCGACCGAAACTGGCGTTGGCCAGGTCAATGAAGAAACCACCCGCACCCGTGGCCAGCAGCACCCCGGCGAACACCAGGAAGCCCAGGATGATTTCAGCCACGATCTTGGTGGTAATGCCCATCATGCCTTCCGCCCGGAAAACGTGGGCTTCGATCATGTATTCAAACTGGTAGGGAATACCCATCAGCAGGCCGGGGAAATAATCGGCGACCAACGGATACAGGCCCAACAGCACGACCACCAGCAGGAACGGAATGCCCCCACTACGACGTGCCAGCTCCATCATCAGCAGCCAGACCACTACCCCAAGGTAGAGGTTGCTCCACCCGGCCTGCACCATGTCCCAGGCGTTGGTGGCAAAGTAGAAACTGACGGCGATGACCACGATCGCAGCAATCACGTCATAGAAAGGTACCTTCGTCTGGCCTCTACGGGCCGGCAGGGCAATGAAGGCAGCAGCCGAGAACAACCCGATGAACACCCAGTAGTACTCGCCCTCAAGCAGGCGCTGACCGTCCCAGGTGAAGCCGAAAATATAGGCCAGACCACCCAGCAGTCCGAGAATGCTGAGCACGACAAAGGTAATACTCTGCCATGAAAACAGATGGCCAAGCCGCGTAACTTCCGGCTCGGCTTCCGGAAGGGCCGCAGGGGCCTGTTCCGGCGATGTCGATTGAGTCATAGGAGTCGGTTTCTTGTGTTAATTGTGAGGAGATAGTCGCAGAGGTGGACCAGGGCGGCAACCATAATCCGCCCTGGTTCCTACCAGCCTGGTTAAAGGCGTGTGCGGAAGCCTTCCAGGCCCTCTGTGTGCTTCCTGAAGATGGCCATGTATTCCTCATTGTTCTGGTCCGGGGCGATGCGCTTGTCCCGGGCCTCTGCCATGGCTGCTGCGCGGGCTTCGATCCACGCGTCCATCTTCTCGATAGCCGCCTGGTTCCAGGCGTCGTCCTCTTCGGTCCATTCGCCGATTTCCTTCAGGTAACGAACCGTACCCTCGTGGACCGGCAGCGGTGAGGTGTCCAGGTAGTCCCGGAATACTTCCATGGACATACGACTGGAAAGCGGATGCGAGCCCTTGTAGTCGTCGTAGGCCTTGTGGAACCACTTCGCCATGTCATAGGCAAACTCATCATCGGCGTCCGCCGGTACCGCGTACAGGAAGTTGGAGGTGAGACCACCCACACCCTTCGCAGTGCTGACACCCATATTGATGGTGACCGGCACGGTCATCGGGCGATGGGCAAGATAGGCATCCCATGCTTCCGTGTTGCTCTGGTCCATATCCAGCCAGCGGATGCCACCGGGAGCGCCTTCCATTTCTGCAAGCACCGAGCTGACAGTAGCGCAGTAGGCCACGTCTGCCTTACCTTCAACGACGGAACGGCAGTTCTCCACGTAGCTGCTGGCCGGCACAAAGGTGATCATTTCTTCCGCTTCTTCCTCGGACAGGCCCAGGTAGGCTGGCAGCGCCTTGCGGGCGGCGGTGATCATGGGTGGGGAAAAGGCACCCACGGCTACCCGGATACCGTCCCGCTTGAGGTCTTCCATGGACTCCAGGTCAGACTCACCGGATACCACGAAGCCCCAGGGCGTATCGTTATGGTGCCAGATCACCCGCTGGGCAACGGGCTTGATACCGGCATAGGCGCCAACACCCTCAGTCTGGGAACGGATCTCAGCAGAAGCCACAGAACTGATGTTGATATCGCGACGGTCGGTCAGGCGGCGATAACGCTGGGCTTCGCTGTCTTCCGGAACGATCCGGGCATTGGAGCCGGTCTGGTCTTTCAGTACCGGGGCCCAGCCATTGGTGGAAGCGAAGCTGCCACTGGAAGTGCCAGGGGTGCCGATAACCAGCAGCCGTGGCAGGTCATAGTCCTCAGCCTGGGCCACCGTAGCGGACACGCTAAGTGAGACGGCCGCAGCCACGGAAAGCAAGGAACGAGCGGGGGAAAAATTCGTCATTAACCAACCTCATTGATAGTTATTACACGTTGTTATCCTGCGATAACAACAGGCGAGCCAAATCCTGACAAGTGTCAGGCTAGAGTATCACTAAGGATCGGACGAATAAATCCTGCGAGCGGATGCTCTTAAACGAAAAAGCCGCTGGCGCTTGTCCAGCGCCAACGGCTTTTCAGGACAGAACCGGAATCAGAGTCGTGAACGGAAACCTTCCAGGCCTTCGGTGTGTTTGCGGTAAATCGCCATAAAGTCCTCGTTATTATGGCTGATCTCCACGCCTTGCTCCCTGGCCTCTGCGAGAGCAGCCTTGCGGGCTTCTATCCAGGCATCCATCTTTTTAATGGCCTCGTTGTTCCAGGCGTCGTCTTCCTCTGTCCACACATCAATTTCTTTCAGGTAGCGAACCGTGCCTTCATGAACCGGGATCGGTGAGCGGTCAAGATAGTCCCGGAAGATGTCCACATCCATGCGTGTTGCAAGTGGGTGCGTGCCCTTGTAGTCGTCAAAGCTTTGATGGAACCACTTTGCCAGGCTATAGGCGAAGGCGTCATCCACATCGGCCGGCACCGCATAGACGAAGTTGGACGCCAGGCCATCAACCCCCTTGGCGGTGCTGACGCCCATGGTGATCGTGGTAGGCACAACCATCGGCCGGTGTTCCAGGAAGCCCGCCCAAGCCTCCTTGTTATCGATATCCATGTTCAGCCAACGAATGCCACCGGGTGCCCCCTCCATTTCCGAGAGAACCGAGCTGATGGTGGCGCAATAAGCCACATCCGCCTTACCTTCTACTACGGACCGGCAGTTCTCCACATAACTGCTGGCGGGAACAAACTCCAGTTTTTCACTGGCCTCCTCCTCCGTCATGCCAAGGTAGGCCGGCAAGGCTTGCTGGACCGCCGTCGTCATGGGGGGCGAAAACGCGCCCTGGGCGACCCGCACTCCGCCTTTTTTCAGGTCATCCATGGTTTCAATGTCGGAATCGCCGGAAACCACGAATCCCCAGGGGGTATCGTTGTGGTGCCAGAGCATACGTTGCGGGACCGGCTCCATGCCGGCATAGGCACCGATACCCTCAACCTGGAAGCGCATTTCCGCTGAGGACACGGAACTCATGTTGATGTCGCGCCGTTCGGTCAGCCGCCTGTAGCGTTGGGGTTCGCTGTCCTCCGGCACAACGCGGGAGTTGGTCCCCAGCTGTTCCTTGAGGATCGGGGCCCAGCCATTGGTGGAAGCAAAGCTGCCGCTGGAGGTGCCCGGCGTTCCGATCACCAGCAACCGGGGCAGGTCATACTCTTCGGCCTTGGCCACACCCACCGAAACGCCGATAGCCATGGCGCAGGCAAGGGAAAGCAATGAACGGGGGGCTCTTGGTGACATTTTCATAGGATCTCCGCTAATGATTTTTCTTGTATCGAGGCGGGGACGGCGTGTTGGCAAACCTCCCACCCTCATCAAGCTAGAGGATCACTATTAGACGGTCAATAAGTAATACACTTTTACACCCGGTTTCAATGCAAATCAGTTGGACCCGGCACTCAGGCACTCTTTTTGCGGGCTTCCTTGACCACATCGTAGGCATGGCTGATTTCCCGGGTGCGCTCTTCAGCCATCTCCCGCATGCTCTCTGGCAGGCCCCGGCCGGCCAGTTTGTCCGGATGGTTTTCGCTCATCAGCTTGCGATAAGCCCGTTTGAGTTCAGCATCACTGGCTGACGGACTCACCCCGAGGGTCTTGTAGGCATCGTCAATCTGCTGGCCGGTGGAGTATCTCGAAGCGCCCGACGCACCCGCCTTGGCGCTTCGCAGCGTGGCCTCCAGTTGCTCCACCAGGCTCTCTGGCAGGCCCAGCCCCCGGGCAATGCGCACCAGCATCTCGTGTTCGGCGGGGTGCACCTCACCATCGGCGGCTACCGCTGACACCTGCACCTGCAGGAACATCTGCAGCAGGGCTGACTGGCCGGCACAGACCCGCCGGAAACGTTGCAGCTCCGCGTCCAGGTCAAAATCCCCGGCCTTGCCCCGATTGAAGGCGGCCTTGGCGGTCTCCCGCTGGCTGGCATTCAGGTGAAAGCGATCAAACATGGTCTCCGCCATGCGGATCTCATCGCGGGTAACCACCCCGTCGGCCTTGCTCACAGCGCCCATGACGGCGAAGACCGATTCCACAAACCCACTCTGCATGTCCTGGAGTCGGCCAACGACTTTCTTTTTCAGGCGTTTGAAAAGAAACGCTCCCACGGCGCCACCGATGATCAGGCCCGGCAAACGACCAAACGCGTAACCAATCGCAGCACCCAGTAATATGGCAAACAGCATGGATATCCTTCCCGGCAAAAGACTTTTCTGCACTATACCGTTTTTGTTTCCATTTCTCCCGGCGACCGGTAATCCGGACGCTTCACAAGTTCAACCGGCCGCGATAACATCCGGAAGTATTCATCCAACTCGGGACCCCATGACACTTCTCATCCTGTTTGCCGTAATTTCCATCGGTTTTTCCTTCCTCTGTTCCATTCTTGAAGCGTCACTGCTGTCAGTTACTCCAAGCTATATAGCCTCGCTTCGGAAGGACAGGCCCGAGCTTTTCAAACGGCTGCGCAAACTCAAGGATGAAATCGATGACCCCCTGTCGGCCATCCTGACCCTGAACACCATCGCCCATACCGCCGGCGCCACTGGCGTCGGCGCCCAGGTTGCCGTGGTTTTTGGCGAAGCCTGGCTGGGCGCTGCGTCTGCAGCCATGACACTGGCGATCCTGATACTGTCCGAGATCATTCCCAAAACCATTGGTGCCCGCTACTGGCGCAATATCGCCCCTGCACTACCGGCGACTCTCGGGTTCCTGGTAAAAGCCCTGCTCCCCTTTGTCTGGCTGTCCAAGCTGGTCACCCGCCGGCTGACGTCTGGCGAAGACGAAACCGACATTCGTGGAGAAATCAGCGCCCTGGCGGAAATCGGGCGTGACCAGCAAGCCCTGGACGAGGACGAGCGACGAATTATCCAGAACGTGCTGCGCTTCCACGAGATCAAAGTCAGTGCCGTGATGACACCGCGTACCGTGTGCAAGGTGATTTCACCGGAGACGACGCTCGACGAGTTTCTGCAAAAGGTCAGAACAACGCCCTTCTCGCGCTTTCCGGTGCTGGACGAAGAAGGGGAAGCGCTGGGCTATATCCATAAGGCTGACGTTATCAACCTGGCCTCCGATGCTGCGCTGATGGATAACATCCGGCCGATCAAACGGGTCAAAGCCAGCACGAATATCGAATTCCTGTTCTCCGAGATGCTCCGGGAACGTCAGCACATGGCCATCGTATACGACGAGTTGGGCACATGGCTGGGTATAGTGACACTGGAAGACATCCTGGAAACCCTGCTGGGCACCGAGATCATGGATGAGACCGATAATGTCTCCAACCTGCGCCGGTATGCCAAGCAACGCTGGAGTCGCAAGCTTCGTCAGCGCCGTCAGTAACCCTCGGCTCACCGAACAATCTGACAGAATCAAACAGCCTTTGTGGCTACATAGGCTCCATCAATAAAAAACCGGCCTGGAACCCCAGGCCGGTTTTTTTTGGCTAACTGATCCGTATCCAGCATTAACGGACCGGCGAGTTCAGCACATCCAGCACATCTTCGAGTTCAGTGATCATCTGACGGATCAGCTGCCTGTACTGGCTGGTATCTTCCTTGATTTCCTCACCGTTCAGCTTCTGCTTGGCACCACCAATGGTATAGCCCTGGTCATACAGCAGGCTGCGAATCTGCCGAATAGTGATGACGTCGGCACGCTGGTAATAGCGTCGGTTACCCCGGCGCTTGACCGGCGATAACTGAGGAAACTCCTGCTCCCAGTACCGCAGCACATGGGCCTTTACCTGGCACAGGTCCGCCACTTCACCGATGGTGAAGTAGCGCTTGCCGGGAATAACCGGCAGCTCGTTGTTATGACTGGCTTCCAGCATAGGTCTCTACTTTTTGCTTGAGTTTCTGGCCTGGCCGGAAGGTCACCACACGGCGTGCGCTGATGGGGATTTCCTCACCCGTTTTCGGGTTCCGTCCCGGACGTTGCTTCTTGTCCCGCAGGTCAAAGTTGCCAAAACCTGACAACTTTACCTGCTCGTTATGGCTGAGTGCGTCTCTGATTTCGTCGAAAAAAGCCTCGACCATTTCCTTGGCTTCGCGTTTGTTCAGGCCCAGTTCCTCGTACAGCCTTTCTGCCATTTCCGCTTTCGTCAAAGCCGCCATTATCAACTCCTCAGTGTCGCTCCCAGCTCGCTCTGCAGGGCCTGGATGACCCCGTCGAACAGCTCATGCACTTCATCATCATTGAGTGTGCGCTCGGGATGCTGCCAGAAGAGGCTCAGGGCCAGACTTCGCTTGCCTTCACCCAGCTTTTCGCCTTCATAGACATCAAACGCACGCAGCGCGTTCAGGCGCTCTCCGGCATTGTTGCGGACAACCCGGTCTACGTCTGCAAACGCAATCTCATTTCCGATAATAATAGCCAAATCACGGCGAACTTCAGGGTATTTTGAAAATTCTTTGAAATTAGGCACATATCCGGAAACGATAGGATTCAAGAATAGCTCAAACATCAGGATCGTGCCATCCAGATCCAGTTTTTTCTGCACCAGCGGATGCATGGCACCCAACCAGCCAACTGGCTGATCCCCAAGGAATAGCTGCGCGCACTGGCCGGGGTGCAGGGCCGGGTGCTCTCCAGCGGTGAAACGAACCTCAACCCCGAGCAGGCTGAACAGGGCTTCCAGCTCCCCTTTCACGTCGAAGAAATCGGCCTGGCGGCGACCGTTTGCCCAATTCTCAGGCAGCTGGTTGCCAGTCACAATGCCAGCGAGCATGGGCTGCTGGTCGATCTGCTCGCCGTCTTTCACAAACCTCAGACCGGATTCGAACAGGCGAATACGGGGCTGCTGGCGCTTCTGGTTGTACTCCAGCGTCTTTACCAGCCCGCTCCATAGCGTTGTGCGCATTACCGCCAGGTCCGCCGAGATCGGGTTTGCCAGGGCGATGCCGTCACGCGCCGGGTCCAGGATCGCCTGTACCTTCGGATCAACAAAGCTATAGGTGATGGCCTCCTGGTAGCCATTGGCCACGAAGAAATCGCGCACAGCTGACAGCGGCCGAACAGCCTCTTGCCGAGGGCGCATGGCCAGGGAACCAAACGGCTCGGTCACCGGCAGGTTGTTGTAGCCGTAGATGCGACCAACTTCCTCAATCAGATCTTCCTCGATACTGATGTCCGGACGGTAGCTGGGCACCCGCACGGTCCAGCGGTCCCCCGCCTGGTCAATAATGTCCAGACCCAGACGGGTCAGGATGTCTTCTACCCGCGACGCGTCGATGGTCATACCCAGTACGCCGGCCAGACGCTCAGCTCGCAGGGTTACCCTGGGAGCATCCGGCAGGTGCGCCTCGCTGACCACGTCAACAATCTCGCCAGGCTCGCCGCCGGTGATTTCCAGCAGCAAGGCAGTGGCCCGTTCCATGGCGGTACGGGCCAGCTCATAATCAACACCCCGCTCGAAGCGATGGGAGGCGTCGGTATGCAGGCCATATTCACGGGCCTTGCCGGCCAGGGCCACCGGCTCAAACCAGGCAGATTCCAGCACCAGGTCACGGGTCTTTTCAGTGACACCGGAATGCTCTCCACCCATCACGCCGGCGATGGCGAGGGGTTTTTGATGATCTGCAATAACCAGGGTGTCGGAGGTAAGCTTGACGGTCTGACCATCCAGCAGCACCAGTTCCTCATCCTGGTGGGCCATGCGTACCACGATACCGCCGTCGATCTCGGCCCGGTCAAAGGCATGCAGCGGCTGGCCCAGTTCCAGCATCACGTAGTTGGTAATGTCCACAGCCGGATCAATGGATCGGATGCCGCTGCGGCGCAACTTTTCCACCATCCACAGGGGGGTGTCTACGGAGAGATCAACGTTGCGAATAACCCGCCCCAGATAACGGGGGCAGGCGGCCGGTGCTTCGACGGTCACCTGTGGTTTCTCGTCATGGGTGGCTGGCACCGGATGCAGCTCTGGCTCGTTGACGGACTCACCGGTCAGTACGCCCACTTCCCGCGCCAGGCCGCGCAGGGACAGGCAGTCTGCCCGGTTAGGGGTCAGGTCCACATCAATGGTGATGTCGTTCAGGCCCAGGTAGTCACAGAGGTCCTGCCCTGTTGGCGCCTCGGCAGGCAGCTCCATCAGCCCTCCATGGTCCTCTGACAGGCCCAGTTCAGACTCGGAGCAAAGCATGCCATTGGAAGGCTGGCCACGCAGCTTGGCCGCCTTGATCCGGAAATTTCCTGGCAATACAGCGCCCACAACCGCAAACGGGACCTTGAGGCCTTCCCGGACGTTAGGGGCGCCGCAGACAACCTGTACGACCTCATCGCCACCAGCTACCTGGCAGACCCGCAACTTATCAGCGTCCGGGTGCGGTGCCACAGAGCGTACTTCACCAACGATTACCCCGGTAAATTCCCCTGCTACGGGCTCGAAACCGTCCACTTCCAGACCCGCCATGGTGATCTGGTCCATCAGTTCCTGGGTGCCAATAGCCGGGTTGACCCACTCGCGCAGCCACTTTTCACTGAATTTCATGTTAAATGCCTTGTCCTGATGCGATCTGGAATTAACGGAACTGGCGCAGGAAGCGCAGGTCGTTGTCGAAGAACATCCGCAGGTCGTTGACCCCGTAACGGAGCATGGCCAGGCGCTCTACCCCCAGGCCAAAGGCAAAACCACGGTATTCCTCGGCGTCGATGCCGCAGTAATCGAACACTTTCGGGTGCACCATGCCGCAACCCATCACCTCAAGCCACTTGATGCTGCCGTCCTCTTCCCGGCCCCACTCTATATCCACCTCGGCGGAGGGCTCGGTGAACGGAAAGTAGGAAGGACGGAACCGCACTTGCAGGTCCCGCTCGAAAAAGACCCGCAGGAATTCCTCGATAGTGCTCTTGAGGTCGGCAAAGCTCACGTTGCGCTCCACCAGCAGACCTTCCACCTGGTGGAACATGGGGGTGTGGGTCATGTCCGAGTCACACCGGTAGACGCGGCCGGGACAGATCATCCGGAACGGTGGTTTACCCGCTTCCATGGTACGGATTTGTACCGGAGAGGTGTGCGTGCGCAGCAACGTGCCCGGGTTGAAGTAGAAGGTATCGTGCATGGCCCGGGCTGGATGATGTCCCGGAATATTGAGTGCTTCGAAGTTATGGTAGTCGTCTTCGATCTCCGGCCCCTGCTCTACGGAGTAGCCGGCATTGCCGAAAAACTGCTCAATTCGCTGGAGGGTGCGGGTTACCGGGTGCAGGCCACCCAGGTCCTGGCCACGGCCCGGCAGGGTCACGTCGATGGACTCCCGGGCCAGCCGGTCAGCGATAGCGGCTTCTTCGAGGCTGGCGCGGCGGGCGTTGATGGCTTCCTCAACCTGACCCTTGGCCTCATTGATCTTCTGGCCGGCGGCAGGACGCTCTTCCGGGCTCAGTTTGCCAAGGGTCTTCGCCTGTTGGGTGATTACCCCTTTCTTGCCCAGGTATTCCACCCGGATTTGATCCAGTGTCTGCAAACTGTCCGCGTTCTTGACTGCAGTAAGCCCGTCCTGAACAAGTTGCTCCAGGTTTTCCATCAGTGCCTGCTCCAAACCAGAATATTGGGGCTATAAAAACAAAAACAGGGGAAGAGCGCGCCCTTCCCCTGTCAGGGATAACTGCAGCCGCAGTTATCCGTCGATCGATACTCGCCCGGGGGGCGAAGTAATCAGAGCGCCGCTTTGGCCTTCTCCACAACAGCAGCAAACGCCTGCTGCTCGTTCATGGCCAGGTCGGCCAGAACCTTGCGATCGATTTCCACTTCCGCCTTCTTCAGGCCAGCGATCAGACGGCTGTATGACAGGCCGTTGGCGCGGGCGCCGGCGTTGATCCGGGAGATCCACAGGGCGCGGAAAGCGCGCTTGCGGTTACGACGGTCACGGTAGGCATACTGATGCGCCTTGATGACCGCCTGCTTGGCTACCCGGAAAACACGGCTACGGGCACCGTAGTAACCCTTGGCCTGCTTCAGAATCTTCTTGTGACGACGGCGTGCAATCACGCCACGCTTAACACGTGCCATAAACTATTTCCTTCTCCAGACCGGTTGATTAACTGGCGATCATACGCTTGATGGAAGCAACGTCCGACTTGGCAATCATCTTGGTGCCACGCAGCTGACGCTTACGCTTCGGACTCTTCTTGGTCAGGATATGACTGGTGAAGGACTGCTTATGCTTAAAGCCGGTGGCGGTCTTCTTGAAGCGCTTGGCCGCCCCGCTCTTGGTTTTCATCTTGGACATTTCTTAAAACTCCGCATTCTGTTTTTCAATCAAATGAAATGTGTTCCTGAACGACAAATCCCCCGCCAGCGCGGGGGACCTGCCTGGTGTTCGGGATCACTTCTTTTTACGGGGCGATACAACCATGGTCATCTGGCGGCCTTCCATCTTGGGCCGTTGCTCTACCTGGGCCAGCTCCTCAATATCTTTTTCGATACGGTTCATGAGTTGCATACCGATTTCCTGGTGTGCCATCTCACGGCCGCGGAAGCGGATAGTGATTTTGCCGCGATCCCCGTTCTCAAGGAAACGTATCAGGTTGCGTAGTTTGACCTGATAATCCCCTTCTTCCGTCCCTGGCCTGAATTTCACTTCTTTGATCTGGACCTGCTTCTGCTTTTTCTTGGCAGCAGCCTTGGCCTTCTTCTCTTCGAAGACCTTCTTGCCGTAGTCCATTATCTTACAGACGATCGGATCGGAATCCGTAACCTGAACAAGGTCCAGAGTTGCCTCTTCTGCCTGCTTCAGGGCATCTTCGATCGACACAATGCCAACCTGATTGCCTTCGGCATCAATAAGGCGCACTTCTGTAGCGTCAATGTTCTCGTTAATAGGTGCGCGTGGTGCGCGACCACCCCGATTCGCTCGCTGTTTGATAATCAGTTCTCCGTCTTGGTTCTGCCTTTACGCGCGACCTCTGCTGCCAGCAGAGCCTCGAACGCTTCCGGCGTCATGGTTCCGAGATCTTCCCCTTTGCGGGTTCTCACCGCAACGGCGCCGTTCTCGACTTCCTTATCGCCGATTACGACAAGATACGGAACCTTGTTTAAAGTATGCTCGCGGATTTTAAAGCCGATCTTCTCGTTTCTCAAGTCAGCATTTACCCGATAACCCGCATCCTGCCACTTTTTCGCCAGATTCTCGCAATATTCTGCCTGGCGATCGGTGATATTGAGGATGGCCACCTGGGTGGGTGCCAACCAGGTGGGGAAGGCACCCTCGTATTCCTCGATCAGGATACCAATGAAACGCTCGAAGGAACCCAGCACCGCGCGGTGCAGCATGACCGGTGTCCGGCGCTCTGAATTGTCGGCCACATACTGGGCACCGAGACGGCCCGGCATGGAGAAATCCACCTGAATGGTACCACACTGCCATACCCGGCCGATGCAGTCCTTCAGGGAGAATTCAATCTTCGGCCCGTAGAAGGCACCCTCGCCCGGCAGCAACTCCCAGTCCACGCCTTCGCGGTTCAGCGCCTGCTCGAGGGCGGCCTCTGCCTTGTCCCAGACTTCGTCAGAGCCGACACGTTTTTCCGGCCGGGTGGAGAGCTTGTACAGGATCTGGTCAAAGCCGAAGTCCGCATAAACCTCGTGCAGCATACCGATAAAGGCAGACACTTCGTCCTGAATGGCATCTTCCTCACAGAAGATGTGCGCGTCATCCTGGGTGAACCCCCTCACCCGCATAATACCGTGCAAAGCCCCCGACGCCTCATTGCGGTGGCACGAACCGAATTCCGCCAGCCGCAGGGGCAGGTCCTTGTAGCTCTTCAGACCCTGGTTAAACACCTGGATATGACAGGGACAGTTCATGGGCTTGATGGCGAAGTCATGTTTTTCCGACTCGGTGGTAAACATGTCGTCCTTGAACTTGTCCCAGTGACCGGACTTCTCCCAAAGGGTGCGGGCGACCACCTGGGGAGTCTTGATCTCCTGGTAGCCGTGGCGACGCTGCATTGCTCGCATGTACTGCTCGACTTCCTGGTACAGGGCCCAGCCGTCCGGATGCCAGAACACCATGCCCGGAGCCTCTTCCTGCATATGGAAAAGGCCCAGCTTCTTGCCAATCTTGCGGTGGTCGCGTTTTTCAGCCTCTTCCAGACGCTGCAGGTAGGCCTTGAGCTCTTTCTTGTTGCCCCAGGCGGTACCATAAACACGCTGCAACTGCTCGTTGCCCGTGTCGCCCCGCCAGTAAGCGCCAGCCACCTTGGTCAGCTTGAAGGCCTTGAGCTTGCCGGTGCTCGGTACGTGGGGACCACGGCACAAGTCGATGAAGTCGCCCTGGCGGTAGAACGAGAGGTCTTCATCACCGGGAATGTCTTCGATAATGCGGACCTTGTACTCTTCCCCCATTTCGTGGAACAGCTTGACCGCCTCTTCCCGCGACAGGACCGAGCGCGATACCGGGATATCCTGTTTCGCCAGTTCTTCCATGCGCTTTTCGATCCGCTCCAGGTCTTCGTTGGTGAAGGGACGGTCGAACTTGAAGTCGTAGTAGAAGCCGTTGTCGATGACCGGCCCGATGGTAACCTGGGCTTCGGGGAACAGCTCCTTGACGGCCATGGCCAGCAGGTGTGCGGTGGAATGGCGAATGATATCAACACCATCCTCGTCGCGGTCAGTGACGATGGCCAGGTCTGTGTCCTGGTCGATCTCGTAGCTGGTGTCCACCAACTTGCCATTTACGCGCCCGGCAAGCGCAGCCTTGGCGAGGCCGGCGCCGATATCGGCGGCCACGTCATGAACAGTGACGGGATTGGGAAAACTGCGATGGCTGCCGTCAGGCAGGGTCACTACGGGCATGGGAAACTCCTCTCAGCGGTGATCCGTACCAAAGACCACGTGTTAACGGGAGCCGCGCTACCAGTGCGGCTCGAACGGTGCGGAGTTTAACAGGGTTTTCGCTGGCCTGTCAGGTGGCTGGCGCCGTCTCTGACGGATTTTCCTTACGGCGACGGCGCACCTGCAGCCAGCCCAGCAGCGCCAGCAGGGCCAGCGCAGGAATGTACACTAACTCCCTTGGCGGTCGTTCCTGCGGGACCCGGACCACGTCAATGGTCGAGCCGAACTCCAGCCCGGCTCTCTCTGCCGGACTGTCGAAACCGATGAAGTCGACAGCATAACGATCACCATCCGGGCTGCCCTCAATACCCATATTCATCAGTCGCTCTTCCGGCGTCCCGCCTTCCGCAATCGGCAGCTGCATCCAGGTGGAGCGCTCGTCACCGGAGATATCCAGGAGGGTGACCTGCAACACGACATAGTCAACCTCGGGATCTTCCGCCAACACCTCGATCTGGTCGACGATTTGAGCACCGGGTTGCTCGGCATATTCCGGATAAATGCGATCCCACCAGAAACCCGGGCGGAACAGGGTGAACGCGATGAGAATCAGCAGCGCCGACTCCCACTTATGGCTTCGGGTCAGCCAGTAGCCCTGGGTCGCCGCCGAGAACGCGAGAATAGCCACCACGGCACTGACGATAGTGATCACCAGGTCCAGGGGGCCGGTCAGTCCAATCAACAGCAACTGGGTATTGAAGATAAACATGAACGGTAGAACAGCCGTGCGGATGTCGTAGGCGAAGCCCTGGATACCGGTACGGATAGGGTCTGCCCCGGATATCGCCGCCGCTGCATAGGCGGCCAACCCCACCGGTGGCGTGTCATCTGCCAGGATACCGAAATAGAACACAAACAGGTGGACGGCGATCAGCGGCACCAGCAAGCCGTTCTCTGCGCCCAGGGTAACGATAACCGGCGCCATCAGGGTAGAAACCACGATGTAGTTGGCGGTGGTGGGCAACCCCATGCCCAGCAGCAGGCTGATCAGGGCGGTGAATATCAGCATCAGCATCAGGTTGCCGCCAGATATGAACTCGACAAACTCGGTCATCACCAGCCCGATACCGGTCAGGGTTACCGTACCGACCACGATACCCGCCGTTGCCGTAGCCACACCGATACCCACCATGTTGCGACCGCCGGTAGCAAAGGCGTGTAACAGCTCTGACCAGCCCTGATAAATGGATTTCCCGATACCTTCGTGCTTGCGGAAGAACGCCAGCAAGGGTCGTTGGGTCAACACGATAAACACCATGAACAGAGTGGCCCAGAAAGCGGACAGCTGGGGCGAGAAACGCTCAACGGTGAGACACCAGACCAGCACGACCACCGGCAACAGGTAGTAAAGGCCGGTTTTTACGGTTGGCGCAACCTCCGGCAACTGGGTCATGTCTGTACTGCCGTCGTCCACCTCCAGGGGTGGGAATTTCGCGGCATAGGCCACCAGGGCCATGTAGACGACCAGCAAGAGGGGCCCGAGCACCCAGACGGCCGCATCCCCCAGCAAGGTCTTGGTCCAGCCAATACCATAATAGACCGCGAAGCTGAGGATGATCAGGCCAAGCAACAACACCACCCAGGTGAGCATGCGCTGGGCCAGGGTCGGCTTGTTCAGGCGCTCGATGCCCTTCATACCCAGCTTGCAGGCTTCCAGGTGGACAATGTAGATCAGTGCCACGTAGGAGATGAGCGCTGGCAGTATGGCGTGCTTGATCACCTCCAGGTAGGAGATGCCCACGTACTCCACCATCAGGAAGGCGGCAGCACCCATAATCGGGGGCGTCAGCTGGCCGTTGGTGGAGGCGGCAACCTCAACCGCACCGGACTTGGTGGCCGGGAAGCCCACGCGCTTCATCAGCGGGATGGTAAAGGTGCCGGTGGTGACGACGTTGGCAATCGATGAGCCAGAAATAACGCCGGAGAGACCGCTGGAGACCACAGCTGCCTTGGCCGGCCCACCGCGCATGTGCCCCAGGAGCGCATAGGCCACCTTGATAAAGTAATTACCGGCACCGGCCTTCTCCAGCAGGGCGCCGAACAGAACGAAGAGAAACACGAAGGTGGTGGAGACCCCGAGCGCAACGCCGAAGACCCCCTCGGTACCCAACCATTGATGGGAAGCCAGCTTGTTAAGGCTTGCTCCCTTGTGGGCAATCACATCCGGCATCCAGGGCCCAGCGAGGGAATAGGTAATGAATACCGCGGCCACCACCGTCAGGGGGAGCCCCAGCGCCCGCCGGGTGGCTTCCAGCAACAGCACCAGGCCGCCCAGGGCAACGACCAGATCCTGGGTGATGGGCGCACCCGGGCGCTCAGAGAGCTGGTCATAGAACAGGAACAGATAGGCTGCTGAGAAAGAAGCGGCGAGCGCCAGTATCCAGTCGAACCAGGGGATATGGGTGTCGTGGCGGCCCCGGAACATGGGGAACGCGGTGAATGCCAGGAACGTCGCGAAGGCCAGGTGGATGGAGCGGGCCTCAGTGGAATTGAGGATGCCAAAATTGACGATGTATGGCAGCGGCGAGGCGATCCATAGCTGGAACAGCGACCATACCAGCGGAACAATAAAAAGCAGGACAGACGCCGGCCCGGTCAGCGCCCTGCCCCCGGTTTCCGTCTGCATTACTTCGTGGATCTTCGAGACGTCAACGTTATCGGGCGCGGAGGGATCGCGGTTGGTCATGGGGCCGGTTCCATCGGAATTTCACGGTTCAGACAAAAACCGCCGGAGGCAGAACCCCCGGCGGTACAGCTCAGGCACTCAGTCCGATCACTCGATCAGGCCGGCCTCGCGGTAGTACTTTTCGGCACCCTTGTGCAGCGGCGCACTCAGGGCGTCGGATACCATTTCTTCCTTCTGCAGGTTGCCAAAGGCCGGATGCAGGCGCTTGAAGCTGTCGAAGTTCTCAAACACGGCCTTGACCACTTCATAGACCACATCCTCGTCCACATCGGAAGAGGTAACAAAGGTAGCCGCAACACCAAAGGTCTTCACGTCTTCCTCGTTACCGCGGTACATGCCGCCGGGAATGGTGGCTACCCGATAGTAGGGGTGTTCCTCGACCAGGGTTTTGGTGGCCTCATTGTCGACGGCCACGATGGTGCTGTCACAGGAGGTCGTAGCCTCCTTGATGGCGCCGGAGGGGTGACCAACCGTGTAGAAGAATGCGTCAATATTGCCGTCACACAGGGCCTGGGACTGCTCGGCGGCCTTCAGCTCGGCGGCCAGGGAGAACTTGTCCATATCCCAGCCCATTTCTGCCATCAGTACCTCGGCGGTGGCCCGCTGGCCGGAGCCCGGGTTGCCCACGGAAACCCGCTTGCCTTCCAGGTCCTCGAAGGTCTTGATACCAGAGCCCTTGCTGGCCACAACGGTGAACGGCTCCGGATGCAACGAGAATACTGCCCGCAGCTTCTCGACCTTTGCGCCCTCGAATTCACTGGTGCCGTTATAGGCATGGTACTGCCAGTCAGACTGCGCAACCGCCAGGTCAAGTTCGCCCTGGCTGATGGCGTTCAGGTTATACACGGAGCCACCGGTGCTTTCCACGGAGCAGCGAATGCCGTGTTCCTTGCGGTCCATGTTGACCAGGCGGCAGATAGCGCCACCGGCCGGATAGTAGACGCCTGTAACCCCGCCAGTACCAATAGTCACGAAGCGCTGTTCCTGCGCGGACACCGACATGGAGCCTGCGGCCAGACCAACGGAGGCGGCCAGGGCCAGGGTGGAGGCTTTTAGTCGCAGTGCGGTTCGGATTGCCATAAACGATTCCTTCTTGATTCGTATTTTTTGGAGCAGATTCCGGCCAGCCTGGCCGCAAACAGCGCGACCCTCGCCCGGAATCCGGCAGCGGGACGTAACAAAACGTCACATTCTCAGCTTTTCAGAACATAGCCCAGATCGGGCCCAAAATAAAGCCGCAGACCCGATAACCATCTGAGTCTGCGACCTTTAATGGTGCGCAGACGCACTGAAACCTCAATCCGCCAGGCTCTTGTGGACAATCTCGTAGACATCCCGGGACAGGCCATCCTTGTCACGAACCGATTCCAGCGCCTTGCGCATGCCTTCGCTGTAGACAGGGGCAAACTTGCGCCACCGGGTCAACGGTGCGGCCAGGCGGGCTGCGATCTGGGGGTTACTGTCGTCCAGGCGACGGATGGTATCGGCCAGGAACCGGTAACCGGAACCTTCCTGGTCGTGAAAGTGCACCAGGTTCTGGCCCGCAAAGGCCCCGACAACAGAGCGAATCTTGTTGGGGTTTTTCCAGTCAAAGGCCTCATGCTCCAGCAGACGGCGCACCGACGGCAGGTCGCCGGTGACCGGGCTGGCCGCCTGGATAGAGAACCACTGCTCCACCACCTGTGGATCCTGGTGCCACCGCTGGTAGAACGCCTCCAGCGCCCGGCCCCGCTCTGCCTCAAACGGAGAGTTGACCAGCGCCCGCAGGGCACCGGCCTGGTCTGTCATATTGGTCGCGCTTTCAAATTGCCCCAGCGCCAGGCTGAGGGCCCCTTCATCGCCGATATGGAGCAGCCAGGACAGGGCCATGTTACGCAGGCTTCGGCTGGCGACATCTTCCGGTGTTACCTGGTATGGCTCGGCTGGTTGCTGCCGACGGTAGCAGTCCAGCAGTTCTTCCCGCAGGGCGGTAGCCAGCACCTTCACCACCCGCTCACGGGCATGGTGAATAATCTGCACGTCGGGCTTGTCTGCGAGCTCGATCAGGTAGGCCTCGGTGGGCAACTGCAGCATCTTCGCGACCAGCGCCTGGTCCGCATCCCGGTCATTCAGCAGCGTGCGGCTGGCTTCGACAAGCCGTGGATCCACTTCTGCTTCGGCATGACCGGACAGTTCACGGATCACCTCCACCGCCAGCCGTTGACCTGCGTCCCAGCGGTTGAAGCCATCGCTGTCGTGACTCATCAGGAACATCAGCTGGTCGCGGGTCCAGGGGTAGTTCACCCGCACCGGAGCCGAGAAGTTACGCAACAGCGACGGCACCGGCCGGCTGGCGATACCTGTAAATTCAAACGTATGGCTCTTTTCTGTCAGTTCCAGCACCCGGGTGGTCACTCCGGCGGAGTGCTCACCAGCAAGGGTGAGGGGGATATCGGTACCGTTGGCAGCCAGCAGTCCCAGTGCGAACGGAATGTGCTGGGGTTTCTTGCCGGTCTGACCAGGGGTGTCAGGAATTGACTGGGCCACCGTCAGGCGATAGGTCTGGCTGGCCTCGTCATAGTCATCTTCCACCGTTAGCACCGGCGTCCCCGCCTGCTCGTACCACAGCCGGAACTGGCTCAGATCACGACCGCTGGCGTCTTCCATGGCGCGGACGAAGTCGTCGGTGGTTACCGCCTGGCCATCATGGCGCTCGAAGTAGAGGTCGCTGCCTTTGCGGAACAGTTCCGGGCCCAGCAGCGTATGAATCATCCGCACAACTTCATTGCCTTTCTCATAGATGGTCAGGGTGTAGAAGTTGGAAATCTCCATGTACGAAGCGGGCCGCACCGGATGGGCCATGGGGCCTGCGTCCTCGGCAAACTGGGCGGTGCGCAGTAGCGTGGCATCCTCGATTCGCTTCACCGTGGGCGATCCCATATCGGCGGAGAACTGCGAGTCCCGGAATACAGTAAAGCCTTCCTTCAGGCTAAGCTGGAACCAGTCACGACAGGTCACCCGGTTACCGGACCAGTTATGGAAGTATTCGTGGGCCACGATGGCCTCGATGCGCTGGAACGCCATGTCGGTTTCCGACTCGGGGCGGGCCAGCACACAGGATGAGTTGAAGATGTTGAGACCCTTGTTTTCCATGGCCCCCATATTGAAGTCATCCACCGCCACGATCATGAAGATATCCAGGTCGTACTCGCGGCCGTAAGTTTCCTCGTCCCAGCGCATGGAGCGCTTGAGGGAGTCCATGGCGTGGGCGGTCTTGTCCGCGTTGCGGGGCTCCACGTAGATTCGCAGGTCGATCTCCCGGCCGGACATGGTGCGGAAGGTATCGTTTTTTTCCACCAGGGCACCGGCCACCAGGGCAAACAGGTAGCTGGGCTTCGGGAACGGGTCTTCCCAGGTCACAAAGTGGCGGCCGTTATCCAGCTCACCGCTGTCGACAGGGTTACCGTTGGACAGCAGCACCGGGTAGGCAGCCTTATCCGCCTCTATCCGGGTACGGAACCGGGCCATCACATCCGGCCGGTCCGGGAAGAAAGTGATGCAGCGGAATCCTTCGGCCTCGCACTGTGTACAGAACATGCCGGACGACTTGTAGAGGCCCTCAAGCCGAGTGTTGTTCTGGGGCTCAATCCAGGTCACCACCCGCAATTCGAACGCATCCGGTACCGAAGGCACCACCAGAAGGTCGCTCCGGTCCTCGTACTCATCCTTTGCCAATTCACGGCCATCCAGGTGAACGGATTGAAGTTGCAGGGAATCTCCGTTCAACTCCAGCGGACTGCCCTGCCCGTGCGCTTCGGGATTACGCCGGATGCTGAGGCTACTGTGTACACGGGCGCCGTCTTCAAACAGCTCGAAACGCAGGTCAGCATGGTCTACCAGGAAGTCCGGCACCCGGTATTCACTGAGGTAAATGGTCTTCGGTTGACTTGTACGCATGGTGTTACTCCGACAGAACCCGCACACGGACATCGTAGGCCGTGTACTTGCGAATATTGATAACGCCCGTGTCCAGCATCAGGTACTGCCCCTTGATGCCCTGTAACACGCCGGTTGCCACGGGCTCCTTGTCGAGGTTGTGGGTCTTGATCTTCTGCGGCCAGACGGCCACCGGGTAATCCAGCTGCCAGGGCGGGTCATCAGCCACTTCAATGCTGCGCGGCCCGTGCTCGGAAGCCAGCCGGTCCAGGTCAGGTGCAATACGATCCAGTAACCCTGCCCGCTCAGCAACCAGGTCCAGCGCCGGTGCTTCGCCCTTTAGCATGGTTCGCCAGTTGGTGCGGTCCGCCACATGCTGCTTGCAGGCTACTTCCACCAGCCCGGCCAGGTATCGGGTGGCTACTCGCAGCATGGGTATCGCCGCTACGGCGCCCTGGTCGATCCAGCGGGTAGGCACCTGGCTGGCACGGGTTATACCAACCTTGAGTCCGGAGGAGTTGGCCAGGTAAACCACGTGACCGGTCATACAATGGGTTTCGCCCCACTCCGGTTCACGACAGGTGCCCAGGTGATAATGGCACTTTTCCGGGCTCATGATGCAGGTGTCGCACGCTGCCAGGCGCTTGAAGCAGGGGTAGCAATACCCCTGACTGAAGCTTTTGCTGGTCTTGCGGTTGCAGTGGATGCAGCGAATCTCGCCACTATAGGCAATCTCGATGGTTTGGCCCATCAACTCGTTCAGGGGCAGTTCCTGGTCTCCCACCCGAAGCCGGTAACTCACCGGCTGATCTGGCATCGCCGGCATTTTCACCAGCCGGCCGCTGGCCTCGTGCAGTTGGTTCAAGGGTACCTCAGCTGACAATACGGATGGTCTCGGGCCCTTCATCCTTGCCGGATGACTCGGAGCCACAGTTATTGCGTTCGATATACCCCACCCTGTCCGGTTCCGGGATATTGTGGGTCTGCTCGTAGTGGATCACCGCCTCAAGGCATGTCCGACGCTGCTCGTCGGTTACCTTGCGACCATCAGGCCACTTGCCCAGTTCGATGGCTCGACGCAGGTTCTGGTAGACCGTCGGATCGAGCCGTTGAATTAATTCCTCGTAAGTCATGAAAAAACTCCCGCAATGGGTTTGACAGCCTTAAACGAAAATGATTATCATTACATCACCAAATGACGCGGTCGTTTCATTTGGTTCTCTCTCATCAGGAGCTTCCGAGCTCATTTAATGCCCCGCCGCTGGCGGGGCTTTTTTTTGTCTGAAAACGGGCCGGCACAGCTCAGGCCGTGCGCCTCTGTCCTGGCGGCGGCACCAGCATCGCCACCAACAGGCCTCCCAGGAAACCACCCAGGTGCGCTTCATTCGCCATGCGCCCGATACCCAGCACTTCCGGCAAGGGCGTGAACCCGATAATCATCCACACCAGCGCAAAGGTCACCAGGGCCGGCGGGAACTGGAATCGGGGCTGTCGCTGCTGGCTGAGCCAGCAATAGCCGAGCACCCCATACACCACCCCGGAAAGCCCGCCGAACAAGGGTCCTGACACCAGGTACTGAAGCGTGTTGGAAGCCAGGCTGGTAACCAGGAACAGCGTCACGAAACGCCCCTTGCCGTCCATCCACTCCACCTGACTACCCAGAAACCAGAGCATCACGGCGTTAAACAGGATATGCATCACGCTGAAGTGCAGAAAATCCGGCGTAATGAGCCGCCAGACCTGCCCCGACGCCAGGGTTTCGGTGAGTCCCGCCAGGCGACCCTGGAACGTCTGCCAGTCATGGAAGCGAGGATCCACATACATGAACAGGGCCGATACCAGGTTCTCGCCAAGACCGGTCAGCCAAGCCACCACCCCCGCAATGGCGATCATGGCTAAGACCAGCGGCGCATGGCGGGGGGAAGGCTGCCAACGCCCACCGCGAACCGGCGCACGCCCGGCACGATTCACGCGATCCCGGACATCGTCGTCCCCCATGTACTGCTCCAGCGCGGCCAGTACCGGCTCCGCCTGCTCTGGGTGAGCCAGCCACAGCACCTGCCTGTCCGGCTCCCGGGTAATGCGATGCTGCACCCCCTGCTGCCCCAGCCAGGTGCTGAACCCGGCCAGGTCAAGTTCCGGGGCCAGTTCCTTGATTCGATGCAAAGCCGTTACCTCGCCACGCTGTCTTCGGTCTGGAAGCTGCCACTGAGTTCCGGGCGCTCCACGTTCACGTAGACGAATTTTTCCGGCAGCAGTTCCTGTTCACCGTCCATGCGATAGGCCACCAGTTTGCCGTATTTCACTGCACTGTAATCGAGACAGGCTACGTTGGGCTTTAATGGGGCGGGTTCGCCTTCCATCCAGTAGTGACCCACGAAAACAGGCCGCTCACCTCTCGGATAGCGCAGGATTTCCCGGCGCTCTTTCTCTGACAACTTGCGACGGGCCACGTCTTCCGGCAGCGGATCCGGCTGGAATACCACATCGCCGTAGGTTCGGGGATCATCGGCCCAGAACTTGGTGCGGAAGAATTTGCGGATGTACCCGTCACGACCAGTTATGGACATGCCATCCGGCAACGGCAGGTCGGTGCCGCGCAGCAGGGTGTCCATCACCTGGCCGGCAAAGGACTCGATAGCCGCCGAGGCATGGAGGAAGTCCTCATCGATACAGGGACTGTCCTGGGTTTCGAGGAACTGACGAATCAACCGCTCATCCCAGCAGGCGTGTACCGCCCGGAATTCTTCCTCCTCGATGAACAGAGGAATGTCGTAGAACCACTCCAGGAACTCATTCCACTCATGGGGGTAATGGTCAAACTGCTCCAGGGTCTCCCGTATCAGCCGGTCATGGCGGGCATTGTGCTCCCTGAGGAACGTCTTGCCGCTGCCTGGCCGGGCTCGGGTGCAATAGCCCAGGGCATTGTATTCATGGTTGCCCATAACGATCCGCGCCGAACCATGCTCCACCATGTCATGGACCAGGTGCAGGGCCTCACGGATGCGCGGCCCCCGGTCGATGATATCGCCAATAAAAATGGCCTGGCGTTTCCGGTGCTGATAGATACCGTTGATCTTTCGATACCCCATCTGCTCCAGCAGGTGCTCCAGGGTATGGGCGCAGCCATGTATGTCGCCGATAATGTCATAGCCCCGTGAGGGCGAACGTGCACTTGCCATGATCAACTCGCTGTTATCTCGCTGGCCCAACCGAGCTTTTCGCGGCAGGTGGCGTAGAAGTTATGATCCTTCGGGTGTATCAGTCGGATTTTGAAAGGCTTCTTGGTGATACGGATGATGTCCCCAGGAGCACAGGCGATGTCCATCTGGCCATCAAAGCTGATCTGGGGGTAGGTCTCATTGGTGTCACCGATCACCAGCTTGATTTCGCTCTTGCCGTCCACCACGATCGGCCGGCTGCTAAGGGTATGGGGGAACATGGGCACCAGCACCACCGCATCCAGCTTGGGGTGCATGATCGGACCGCCAGCAGACAACGAATAGGCCGTTGACCCGGTGGGCGTCGACACAATCAGGCCATCAGATCGCTGGCTGTAGACAAAGTGGCCGTCGATATACAGGTCAAAGCCGATCATCCGGGTGGACTTGCCCGGGTGAAGCACCACGTCGTTCAACGCGCTGCCAAACCCCAGCGGTTGGCCGTCCCGCTCCAGGTTGCCATCCAGCAAAAAGCGGTTTTCCTCGATGTACTCACCCTGCAACACCTCGCCAAGGCGCACTTCAAGGTCTGACGGTGAGATATCGGTGAGAAACCCAAGCCGCCCCCGGTTGACACCCAACAACGGAATCTTGGACTTGGCCAGTTCCCGGGCGGCGCCCAGCAGGCTGCCGTCGCCACCGACCACAATTACCAGGTCGCAGATCTCCCCCATGAGCTTCTTGCTGGCCACCTGCAGGCCATGGCCCGGAAGCATGCCAGCCGTGTCCTGCTCAAGGATCACCTGGTAGTTTTCGCTGAGCAGATAGCTCCGGAGTGCACGCAGCGTCTCCACTACCTTGACGCTACCCATGCGGCCGATAACACCGATATTCCTGAATTGATCCATTAAAGCTCTCAGTCTGGTCAGTGGCGCGGGTGTACACCCCTGACCAGAACCCGGGCTGATCAGAAGCGCCTTACCATCTTAACGAATTACGCATCGATTCTGAAAAGGATTGTCCCGCCGGAGCGAAGGATCAGGAGGCTGCGTGCTGCTCGCAGCGGTCATGGACACCAGGCTCGAAGTCCGCTGGCTGGCCGATACGCATCACCGGCTGGCCGCAAACGTCGCCCTTCTGTTTGCCCGGCGCGCGGCAGACAGGGTTTTCATAGTGATCCAGCCAGCGACGATAGGCAGGCTCGGACAGGCCGCACTTCCCGGCCGCGTAACCTGTCGGATTGTCGAAATATTTGCGCAGGTCACTGAACGGCAAGGTCAGGTGCCCTACCCCGGGGTGATAGCCCACCAGGAAGACCTTCTGTTCCTGCAACTGGCGCACGAGGGAGTCCTCATCCAGCGCCTGGTTGCGGGCATCTCCGAGCGCCTTTTCCAGCTCGTGGTTGGTCCGCACCTGACCGTCCAACTCCCGCTGCTTTCTGTCCAGTTGCTCCCGCAGCAACACAACTTCTGCCTGAGCAGCCTCTTCAAGGCCGGCCGGAGCATCTGAAACCACCGCCTGTATCTCTTCCAGCTGCTCACGCAACTCACCGACCTGCAAGTTCCGACGGTCCAGGCGCTTCTTGAGCTTGCTGGCCTCCAGCTTCGCCCGTTGCAGCTGCCTTTCCAGCTCGGTCTTTTCCTCCTGCCAGGCCTGGCGCTCAAGGCGATGCTCCCGCTGCATGGCCGCCAGTGAGTCCTGGTGGGCACCCTGCAGGGTCTTGATGCGCAGACGTTGCTCCCGAATGATATGGGCGAGGCGGTTCCGCTGGGCGGCGGCTTCCCGGGCGGCAATATCTGTATCGGGCTTCCCCAGCGCGGTTCTCAGAACCGGGATCTGTTCATCACCACCCCGGTTCTTACGCTTGTACTTGAGATGGTTGGCCTCGACGGCCTTGCGGATGGACTGAAAGTGGTTGGAGCCCGGTGTCATGTCCGGATCCCACAACTCAGACCGGAAACGTTTTTCCGGGCAGCGGCTGCGACAGACCAGGCGAATCGGGCCCGCCCCCATATCCGGACCTGCAGAACCCTGTTGGGCAAGGGACTCTACCGGGATGTTCCAGTGGCTATCGGCCCGGCCTTCCTCATCGAAATAGATACGGAAAAAGACCAGTCCACGAACCAGCAAGTCATCACCCATCTGGACAAAGACTGCCCGCACATCGGTATCTGCGAGGTCTGACAGCCCGACATAGCCATCGAGGAAGGCGTCAAACTCCGTCGCCCGCATCTGCCGTGCGACGTCGATTCCATCCATCAGAAATACCGCTGCATATCCGTCTTCCGATGGATCGGCTAAAGCCATTCAACGCCTCCCCAAAAATACCTGAGTTACCAATCATGCCGCCACCCAACGGGTCACGGCCTTGCACCTGACACAGCAGTGTGCAGGCTGTGACGCATTTTAGCCAGATGTGTCGTTCTGCGGCAGTGGAGATCTGTGCGAATTTGTGACTGAGTGCCACCCGGGCAGCCAACCATAGCCCACCCGGATAGCGTCATGGTCAGAGTGCGGCTGCGAGTCGACTACCCTGGTCAATAGCTCGCTTGGCATCCAGTTCCGCTGCAACGTCGGCGCCACCAATCAGGTGTACTGGCAAGCCAGCGCCCTCCAATTCGGCCTGCAGTTCCCTCAGGGGCTCCTGGCCCGCGCAGATGACAACGGTATCCACCTCCAGCACCCGATCCTCACCGGAGCCGTCCTTGCCAGCGAGGGTAACGTGCAACCCTTCGTCATCAATACGACGGTAGGTAACACCCGGCACCATGTGAACGCCTTTCATCTTGAGAGCCGACCGGTGAATCCAGCCGGTGGTCTTGCCCAGACCCTTTCCGACCTTGGAAGCCTTGCGCTGAAGCAGCCAGATTTCCCGGGCAGGCGGCGTCACGTCCGGATCAACCCCTTCAACACCGCCACGGTGCTCGACCGACAGGTCCACACCCCACTCCTTCATGAACGCGTGCTTGTCCAGGGACACCGACTTGCCCTGATGAACCAGGAACTCGGACACATCGAAGCCGATACCGCCAGCGCCTACGACAGCAACACGCTTACCGACCGGCTTTCGCTCAAGCAGGGCGTCGATGTAACCAATCACCTTCGGGTGGTCGATACCCTCAATTTCCGGGGTACGCGGCTTGATGCCTGTCGCCAGGATAACTTCGTCGAACCCGCCCTGTTTCAGCATTTCCGCATCAGCGCGCACGCCCAGCCTGACGTCGACACCCAATTTGTCCAGCATGACCCGGTAGTAACGAAGGGTCTCGTGGAACTCCTCTTTACCTGGAATACGTTTGGCCAGGTTAAACTGGCCACCTACCTCCTCAGCGGAGTCAACCAGCGTCACCTTATGGCCGCGCTGGGCGGCGGCAGTAGCAAACGCCAGGCCAGCAGGACCTGCACCAACCACAGCGAGTTTTTTCGGCTGCACGGCCGGCGTGTAGTTCAACTCGGTTTCATAACAGGCGCGCGGGTTGACCAGACAACTGGTCAGTTTGCCGGAGAAGGTGTGGTCCAGACAGGCCTGGTTACAGCCAATACAGGTATTGATCTCGTCGGCCCGATCTTCAGCCGCCTTCAGTACCAGGTCAGAGTCTGCCAGGAAAGGCCGCGCCATGGACACCATATCCGCCTCGCCGGAGGCCAGGATCTGCTCCGCCACGTCGGGCATGTTGATGCGGTTGGTGGTCACAAGCGGGATGGACACTTCACGCTTCATGCGAGCAGTGACCTCAGTGAACGCACCCCGCGGCACAGAGGTGGCAATGGTCGGCACCCGGGCCTCATGCCAACCTATGCCAGTATTGATAATGGTCGCGCCAGCCTGTTCAATGGCCTTACCCAGCTGGACCACCTCATCCCAGTTGCTGCCCTCTTCCACCAGGTCCAGCATGGACAGACGGTAGATGATGATGAAATTCGGTCCTACCTGCTCCCGAACCCGGCGGACAATCTCGATGGGCAAGCGAATACGGTTCTCATAGCTGCCGCCCCAGCGGTCAGTGCGCTTGTTGGTGCGCTCGACTATAAACTGGTTAATGAAGTAACCCTCGGATCCCATGACCTCGACGCCATCGTAGCCGGCCCGCTGAGCCAGTACAGAGGCGGTCACATAGTCATCAATCTGCTTTTCGATGCCCGCGTCATCCAGCTCATTGGGCGTAAACGGGTTGATCGGCGCCTGCACGGCCGAGGGTGCAACCAGCTTCGGATGGTAAGCGTAGCGACCGGCATGGAGGATCTGCATACAGATCTTGCCGTCAGCCTCATGGACCGCCTGGGTGATCACCTTGTGCTGGTCGGACTCTTCTTCGGTGGTCATCTTTGCCGCGCCGGGCCCCACCGAGCCCTCGACGTTGGGGCCGATACCACCGGTCACGATCAGGCCGGCACCGCCCCGGGCACGCTCGGCATAGAACGCGGCAAGGCGCTCAAAACCATTGGGGCGCTCTTCGAGGCCAAGATGCATGGAACCCATCAGGGTCCGGTTACGAAGGGTGGTAAACCCCAGATCCAGGGGCTCAAGAAGATGCGGGTAGCGGGCTTTGCCCGGCTGTGCGGAGGTCGTCATTATAGGGTCTCTCAATTTTTCTTTATTTACGGGCAACTCAAAAGATCGAGGGCCGGTACCGGGGGCAACGTTCCGGGACCTTCAAAAACATGGACGTTTTTGAAGAGCCTACATGGACGTATTCACGGCGTGTCCCGGAACGTTGCCCCCGGTGGCGGCCCCGGCTCCAAGACCAACAATCCTGACGGAATCAAGGCAAGTAGTCAGCCAACGCTGCCAGCGTTCGACTAAAGTAGAGATTTGCTCGTAAGAGCTCAAGAGCAGAAGAGAAGTTTCCGGCACAAAGAGTCGGCCATTTTCCGGCAAAGTTCCCGGAATGGATCGATAATAATGAGAGAGAAGACAGAAACAACAAGAAGAGAAAAAATGGCGGAGCGGACGGGACTCGAACCCGCGACCCCCGGCGTGACAGGCCGGTATTCTAACCAGCTGAACTACCGCTCCGCGCTGGGTTGCCACTAACCTGAAACCGAAGGAGAGGATTCCAGCTGAACAGCCTGCTTGACTGCTCTGTGACAACGAGGGCGCATTATAAAGATGGCTCCCGGCATGTCAACGTTTTTGCTGAAAACTTTTGGAAATTAGTTTTCCCGGTTCGCTGGGGCCACTGGCAACGTGAAGTAGAAGACCGCACCAGCACCGTCAGGACGCTCGAATCCGATCTCACCACCCTGGGCCTGAATCAGTGACCGACACAGTGTCAGACCGATACCCATACCTTCCTGCTTGGTGGTAAAAAACGGCAGAAACAGCTTCTGCTCCGCATCCTCGGGAAGACCCTCACCATGGTCGCGAACATCGATCCGCACCGTGTGATCGTCAAGCATGCGGGCAGCCACCGATACCGGCTCCCTTGAACCGGCGCTACGGGTGGATTCCAGGGCGTTGCGAATCAGGTTGAGGGCCACCTGCTGAACCTGAATGGGGTCAGCCACTACATCCGGGACGTCGTCAGCCACCTGAACGTTGACGCCACCATCATTATTACGGGCATCCACTTCCGCAAACAGGCGGGTCTCTTCCAGCAAGCCACCCACAGAAAGCACTTCCTTGCCTACCGCCGGCTTACGCACAAAGCCGCGAATGCGTTTGACCACCTCGCTGGCCCGGTGGGACTGGGCTTCGATTTTCTCAAGGGTCTGGGAGAGCAATTCCGGATCAGGGTCATCAGTGCGGAGCATGCGCAGGGCAACGCGGGCGTAGTTAGTGATGGCGGTGAGGGGCTGGTTTACCTCGTGGGCAAAGCCCGCTGCCATTTCACCCATGGTGGCCATACGGGACGCATGGGCAAGCTGGTCACGCTGTTCCTGAACCAGATTGCGGGCGTCGTCCAGGGCCTGCTCGCTTTCCAGCTCGGTCGTGATGTCACGGAACACAACCACGGCGCCGGTGAGCTGTCCGTCCTCTTTCTTCGGGGTGGCGCGATACTCCGCCGGAAAGGCGGTGCCATCGGCCCGGTAAAGGGTGACGTCGCGCTGGTGTTCAGCAATACCCTGACTGCAGGTGGCCTGGACGGGAAGCAACGCGGACTCAGTGGGCTCTGCCCTATCGCGCGTGTCCGCTTGCTCACCGGGCTCCTCCCAGAGCGCACCAGAGCAAGGCCGGGGCTGACGGAAGTGGAGCTCGAAGAAGTTCTGGCCGATGAGCTCTTCCACACCGCAGCCACTGATCACACTGGCGGCAGGGTTTGCGAAGGCGATATTGCCCTCAGCGTCCAGGCCATAGATGCCCTCGCTGATGGCATTGAGAATACGGGTCTGATCGCTTTCCAGCTCCCGGTTGCGTTGCTGAAGGGCACGCTCGAGGCGAATAACCCGGGCGTGGGTACCCACCCTGGCAATGACCTCCTGGGCCTGGAATGGCTTTGATATGTAATCCGCACCGCCGAGGGAGAAGCCCCGCAGCTTTGCATCAACATCGTCCAACGCTGACAGGAATACCACGGCAGAGTCCGCCGTCGCCGGATCAGCCTTGAGACGTTCACAGACCTGGTAGCCATCCAGGTCGGGCATCATGATATCCAGCAGTATGACTTCGGGGTGATGACGCTGTGCCAGGCTCAGGGCCTTTTCACCGTCGTTGGCGATCAGCAGGCGATAACCCCGGTCCTTCAACGTTTCATAAAGGACCTTGAGGTTCTGGGCGTTATCGTCGACGAGAAGTACCGTAGGCTCGGTACTGGCCTGATCAGTCATAGGTTACTGCCGGTTGAAAAGGTACGGGGATGATGGGCCGTATTTCATCCGACGTCGATAAGGTCCTTTACGGACAATACCATGCGAACCAGGTGTGCCAGCGAGTGCGTCCCCATCTTGTGCATAACACGGGACCGGTGGATCTCCACGGTGCGCTGGCTGATGTCCAGTTCAATGGCGATCACCTTGTTGGCCTGGCCAGCAATCATCCGCTCCATGATCTCGGTTTCACGAGGTGTCAGGGTCTTGATCTTGCGGACAATCTCCTGACGCTCACCAAGGGTCTTGCGCTGCTCCCGGTCCTGCTCCAGGGCGGACTCGATCTTTTCCAGCAGAGCCTCCTCACGGTATGGCTTCTGGATGAAGTCCACTGCGCCTTCCTTCATGGCATCGACCGCAAGGGGTACATCCCCATGGCCAGTCACAAAGATAATGGGCAACAATGAGTGACGGGCATTGAGCTTTTTCTGCAGTTCCATGCCATCCATGCCCGGCATGCGGATATCCAGCACGATACAGCCAGCCATGTCCTCGGAATAATCGCCCAGAAAATCGGTGGCGCTGGGGTAGGTTTTTACCTGCTTGCCATCGGACTTCAGCAGAAGTTCCAGTGAATCGCGTACCGCCTCGTCGTCCTCGACCACGTACACGGTTTGCTGGATGTCTGTCATTGTTGTCGCTCCTGTGGTGGTTGGCCCTGACACGAAACCGGGCACCTGGCCGAACAGCCCTGCGAATCCGGGACTTATCCGGTAGTTTCCAAGAGGTTAATGGATCGTGGAGTCCTTTGCAGCCCCTGAGTGCGCATCATGCTCCTGGCGCTCGTGCTCCCGCATGTCTGCCAGGCGTTTTGCAATCGCGCCGAATACAGTCCCTCGCGGGTAGTTACCCTTGCGGTCAGCCCGCCCCGCAGGCTTACCGAGAAGCAACTCGATAGCTTGCTCGACCGTGTGGACCGAGTAGATATGGAACTGCCCTTCGCGGACAGCATTCACGACCTGGCTATCGAGCATCAGGTTCTGGACGTTTGTGGCAGGGATGACCACCCCCTGGGTTCCGGTGAGGCCCTTGATCACACAGGTCTCGAAAAAGCCTTCAATTTTTTCATTGGCGCCACCAATGGGCTGGATCTCGCCAAACTGGTTCATGGACCCGGTGATGGCAAGGTCCTGTCGCACCGGAATATCAGCAAGTGCGGAAACCAGCGCACACAGTTCCGCCACCGAGGCGCTGTCGCCGTCCACCTCGCCGTAGTTCTGCTCAAAGGTGAGGCTGGCCGACAAATGCATGGGATCCTTGCGGGCAAACCGGGAAGACAGCCAGGCGCTCAGGATCATTACCCCCTTGGAATGGATGTTACCGCCCAACTTGACGTCCCGCTCTATGTCCATGACGTCACCGTCACCGTAATAGCAGGTAGCGGTTACCCGATTGGAAAGTCCGAACTCAAAGCCACCCGTGGACAGGACCGACAGCGCGTTCACCTGTCCGGTTCGTTTGCCCTCGGTGGTGACCAGGGTGGAACCGTCGCGGACCGCGTCATAGAACTGGTCACGAATCCTGCTGCTGCGATAACGGGCACTGGCCAGGGCCTGTTCGACATGGTCCGCATGTATCAGGCGCGCACCGGCCTGGCGGGCCCAGTAGTCTGACTCTCTCAACAGATTGGCGATATCTGCCGCGTGCAGCGACAGCCGTCCCTGGTGCTCTGCGGTGCGGGAGCTGTATTCAATGATGCGAGCCACCGCCTTGCGGTCACAGTGAAGCAGGGACTTTTCGTGCACCAGGCTGGCAATAAACTTGGCGTAGAGAACCTGGCTTTCCGGGGTTCGGCGCATTTCGTTCTCGAAATCCGCTGTGACCCGGAAAAGCTCCGCGAATTCCGGGTCATATTCCTGCAGCAGCATCCAGGTTTCCCGGTCACCGAACAGCACAATCTTGACGTCCAGCGGAATTGCCTCCGGCTCGAGCGAGATGGTGCCTGACAGAGTCAGCTCCCGCTCCAGGGAATTGATCATGATCGACTTGCCACGCAGGGTGCGCTTGAGGCCATCCCAGACGAACGGCTGCTCCAGTACCTTGATGGCGTCCATCAGCAGGTACCCCCCGTTGGCCCGGTGCAGGCTGCCCGGACGGATCAGGGAGTAGTCGGTGAATACCGTACCCTTGAAAGTCACATTCTCCACATACCCGAACAGGTTGTGGTAGGTGGGATTGTCCTCGACCACCACTGGCACTTCGTCAGTTTTCTGGTGAACCAGCAGGTTGACCAGGTACCGACGGGGCATTTTCTTGTCCAGGGACGCGTAGGCAATCGCCGCCTGCTCTTCGTTGTCGTCCAGGAAGATATCCAGGTTTTCTGCCAGGTCCCTGCGCACGGCCTCCAGATAGGCAACCACATCGGGCAGGCTTTCATAGCGGGCCGTCAGCTCATCGATCTGATGGCCTGAAATGGACTCCAGTGTTTCCTGGTTAAGGGCCTGCTGCTTCTCGGCGTACTCCTGTTCCCAGTCCGCAATCTTTCGAACCGCCTGCCGGAGTTTCTTCTCGAGTTTGTTGATGTCTTCTTCAAACTTGTTGCGCTGGGCCTCAGTCAACCGGGCGAATGTCTCGGCGGTGTGGGCCTCGTCACCATTCATGGCAACCAGGCGATAGCCACCGGGGGTGGTCAGCGTCAGGCTGACCTTCCTGCGCTTTGCCTGGTTAGCCACTTTCTCCAGTTCGTCTTCCTGTTTCTTGCCGTACTCATTCTTCAGCTGTTCGGCACGTTCAAGGAAGTTGTCACTGTCGAAGGTCTGGGGAATCATCTTCACTAGCCGGGACATGAGCTTTTCCATGTCCTGCTTCAGGTTCGCGCCCTCCCCCGCCGGCAGGCACAGCATCCGGGGCACCCTGGGGTCATCGAAGTTGGCAACGTAACACCAGTCATGGATCCGGTGTTCTTCATCCGAATGGTGTTCCAGATAACGCAGCATCATGGTGCGCTTACCCAGTCCGTTGCGCCCCACCGCGTATACGTTGTAGCCCCCATGCGGCATGGAAAGCGCAAAGCGGACCGCTTCCTGCGCGCGGTTCTGGCCCACGATTTCAGCCAGCGGATCCAGCTGCCGGGTGGTCTTGAAGGGGAGGTCCTTGAGTACGCAAGCCTTGTAAAGCTGATTCAGGGGCAATGCCTTCAATGTGATGTCCTGTTGTTGCCAGTTAGGGAATCAGGGGGCGGTCAGCCGGCATTTCCGGCGCCGAGGAACCCGCCATTGTAGGATGTTGACGAACAACTGTCGCGTTCCGTAGAAGAACCGCGCTGAGCTGTGGAGCAGCACACAGTTTTTGACTAAAGGTTGACCAGGTGCCGCCGATAACCGAGTTGAAGGTCAAATCTGACAAATCGCTGCAACAGCCCACTTTCCGTTGTCGGCCAGGAGCGCCGGGAGAGTTTTCACAGGGAGACTGACTTGTGGACATTCTGAAAACGCTGACTCATTCGCTTTCAGCGCTGGAGCAACCGAGAAAGGTCCCGGCAAAGGAGGTCGTGCGAGTAGAAGACGCCCGACCAACACCTGAGGAGCCGGTGACAGATCGTCGGGTACAGCCGGACCGTCGTCGCCGGCAGCTGCCCTTCAAGGGTCAGGAGCGCCGTCGCAAAGGCAGCCGGCGACGACCCTTGCTGCTGAACCCGAGGACACGTCAGCCAGCAGAGCTGGAAGATCGCCGGGGGCGCAATATCAGCACCAATGCTTGACCGGCATCTGACCAAACCCTGAGTTGCCGAACAGGCAGCCCAGGGACACTACAGCATGTTATCAAAGCAGGCCGGCATCCAGGCTGGCTGCCAGCGTCATGCCCAACTCCCGGCACTGATCCTCGAATTCATTCTGATATTCGCCCCGGCACAGCAGTGGCTCCTGCACCTGGCGCCAACGCAGCCCCGTAGTAATGCTTTCGATTGCCCGGCGGGTACCCGTACCGTCGTGGCCGGCGCGAATATAAAAGCTGAAGGGTAACCCCTGGGTTTTATCCAGACAGGGGTAATAACTCCGATCAAAGAAGTCCTTGAGGGCACCGCTCATATAACCCAGGTTCTCTGTGGTGCCGAGCAAAATGGCATCGCACCACAACACGTCGCCTGGTCCCGCGTCGAGCGGAGCCAGTACCCGGACTTCAACATTCTCGATGTCCGGGTGCCTGGCGCCCTCCTCGACCGCATCCCGCAGCTTGCAGGTATTTGGCGACGGGGCATGGGCCACGATCAGCAGCTTTCTGGGATCCCCCATAGGACGCTCCTGGCCTGCCGGATAATCAGAGCAGTTCGTCGTTGGTTTCTTCTGCCGTTGCCTCGGCAACCACTTTCTCTTTGGGCACCGGCTTGGGCATCAGCTTTTCACGGATAGCCGTCTCGATCTCGGTCGCCACCTCAGGGTTTTCTTCCAGGAACTTGGCAGCATTGGCCTTGCCCTGACCGATCTTGTCACCCTTGTAGGCGTACCAGGCGCCGGATTTGTCCACAAAGCCTTCTTTCACGCCCATATCCAGCACTTCAGCCATGTGGTAAATGCCCTTGCCATACATGATCTGGAATTCAGCCTGCTTGAAGGGCGGTGACACCTTGTTCTTGACGACTTTGACCCGGGTCTCGTTGCCCACCACTTCGTCACCTTCCTTCACAGAACCGATGCGACGGATATCCAGGCGGACGGAAGAATAGAACTTGAGTGCATTACCACCGGTGGTCGTTTCCGGACTGCCAAACATGACGCCGATTTTCATACGGATCTGGTTGATGAAAACCATCAGACAGTTGGCATGCTTGACGTTACCGGTCAGCTTGCGCAGCGCCTGTGACATAAGGCGGGCCTGCAGGCCAACGTGGCTGTCGCCCATCTCGCCTTCAATCTCCGCCTTCGGCGTCAGTGCCGCTACCGAGTCGACAATAATCACGTCAACGGCATTGGAGCGAACCAGCATGTCGGCGATTTCAAGGGCCTGTTCACCGGTGTCCGGCTGGGAGACCAGCAAATCGTCTACGTTAACACCCAGCTTTTCCGCATAGATCGGGTCCAGCGCATGCTCGGCGTCGACAAATGCACAGGTCTTGCCCTGCTTCTGGGCCTCTGCGACCACCTGGAGGGTCAGCGTGGTCTTACCAGAGCTCTCCGGGCCATAGATTTCCACAATCCGGCCATAAGGCAGACCACCAATACCCAAGGCTACATCCAGCCCGAGTGAGCCGGTGGAAACCGCCGGGATGGCTTCACGGGGCTGATCGCCCATCTTCATGACGGCACCCTTGCCAAACTGGCGCTCAATCTGGCTTAGCGCGGCGTTCAGTGCTTTTTTGCGATTATCTTCCATCGGTACAAACCCTCAATAGTCCTGGCCGTCTGCCCGGGCCGGTTACTGTATACTTGAACAGTATTAAAACACAGTCGCGACAGCAGACCAACCCCTTTCAGGGAAACCCTCCGTATCAATCGTTTACGGCTTCTGCAGGTAATCAAGCAGGCCCTGCAGGGCATAGACCACACTCTGGCGGCGCACCGCATCCCGATCACCCTCGAAATGACAGCACTGGGCGACAATACCAGTGCCCGGCGAACCCCAGGCAAACCAGACCGTACCTACCGGCTTGTCCTCGCTGCCCCCGCCGGGGCCGGCAACACCGCTGGTGGCGATAGCGTAGTCGGCGCCACTGGCCCTCACTGCACCCGCCACCATCTGTCGCACTACCGGCTCGCTGACGGCGCCATGCTCTGCGAGAACTGAAGAGGGAACCTGCAGCAGGTCACATTTCATACTATTGCTGTAGGTGACCAGCCCCCCCAGGACATAGGCTGACGAACCGGCCCGGTCCGTCAGCGCCTTGACCAACCAGCCACCGGTGCAGCTCTCGGCGGTCACTACAGTCTCCCCCCTAAGGGATAGCAGGTCACCGAGCTGCTGAACCGTTTGTTGAAGCGTTGTTTCCCTGAGCATTCACACACCTCCTCATTTCATCCGCTGGCCGTTTCTCTTACAATCCGGTGGCCTGCCCGGGCCTCCCCTGGTTTGCGCACACCCGGACGGAATACTGGCCGGTGATTGTCCGATTCTACACGGGCAGTAAACAGACTCCAGACAGAGACCGCACAACTTTAACCGGACGTTTTCATGTCGGCAGCCCAGAAAGACCAGTCCCAGCACACTCCCATGATTCGCCAGTATCTCAGGATCAAGGGCGAACACCCCAATGAACTGCTGTTCTATCGTATGGGGGATTTCTACGAGCTGTTCTATGAGGATGCCAGGAAGGCGGCCGAGCTGATTGACATCACCCTGACCGCCCGGGGTCAGTCCGGGGGCAGCCCTATCCCCATGGCCGGGGTGCCCTACCATGCGGCGGAAAACTACATCGCCCGGCTGGTCCGGGCCGGTCAGTCTATCGCCATCTGCGAACAGGTTGGTGATCCCGCTACCGCAAAGGGTCCCGTGGAACGCAAGGTGGCACGCATTATCACCCCCGGCACCCTGAGTGACGAAGCGTTCCTCGAGGACCGCAGGGACAACCTCCTGTTGGCGATCCATCACAGTCGCGGTGGCTTTGGTATCGCCACCCTGGACATTTCCAGCGGGCGTTTCGCGGTTTCGGAGATTTCGGGGGTCGATGCCCTGCAGGAGGAAATCCAGCGGCTGAGCCCGGCGGAAGTGCTGATCAGCGAAGACTTCCCCTACCAGGATGTACTCGAAGGTCTCAGCGGAGTCAGACGCCAGGGCCCCTGGCTGTTTGAAGGCGACTCGGCCCACCGCTTACTGACCCAGCAACTCCAGGTCAGGGACCTGACCGGGTTCGGCTGCGAAGACCTGACCCTGGCCATCTGCGCCGCCGGCTGCCTGCTGCAATATGCCCGGGAAACCCAGCGCACGGCCCTGCCGCACATCCGCAAGCTTACCAGGGAACGCCGGGAAGACGCGGTGGTACTGGACGCCACCAGCCGCCGCAACCTGGAGATTGACACCAACCTGTTGGGTGGTCACCAGCATACCCTGGCCTGGGTCATGGACCGTACCGCGACTGCCATGGGCGCCAGACAGCTGCGGCGCTGGCTGAACCGCCCGCTGCGGGATGCAGACCAGGTGCGACAGCGCCAGCATGCCGTGGCCGCCTTGCTGGATGGCTTCCACTATGAGCCCGTGCATGACTTGCTCAAAAGGGTGGGTGATATCGAGCGTATCCTGGCGCGAGTTGCCCTGCGTTCGGCCCGGCCCCGTGACCTGGCCCGGTTGCGGGATGCCTTCTCGGCCCTGCCCGACCTTCAGCAGGCGCTGACCCCGGTCAACTCCCACCACGTGGTTCGGCTGGCAACCAGCATCAGCGACTATCCGGAACTGAGCGACCTGCTGGAGCGCGCCGTTATCGACAACCCACCGGTAGTGATACGGGACGGCGGCGTGATCCGGGAAGGCTACGATGAGGAGCTTGATGAGCTTCGAAATATAAGTGAGAACGCTGGCCAGTACCTGCTGGACGTGGAAACCCGTGAGCGCGAGCGTACCGGTATCAGCACCCTGAAGGTGGGCTACAACCGGGTTCACGGCTATTACATCGAGATTAGCCGGGCACAGTCCGACCAGGCCCCGGTGGACTACATCCGCCGCCAGACCCTGAAAAATGCCGAGCGGTTTATCACGCCAGAGCTCAAGGAATTTGAGGACAAGGCATTGAGCGCAAAGAGCCGCGCCCTGGCCAGGGAAAAGGGTCTTTACGACGAATTGCTGGAACGCCTGGCCGAACAGCTGCCCCAGCTGCAGGACAGCGCCCAGGCCCTGGCGGAGCTGGATGTACTGGCGAACTTCGCCGAACGGGCCACCAGCCTGCGCCTGACCGCCCCCGAATTTCGGGCCGAGCCCGGGCTCGATGTTGAATCCGGCCGCCATCCGGTGGTGGAACAGCTGCTGGATGAACCCTTCGTGCCAAATAATGTGCTGATGGACAAGCAACGCCGGATGCTGGTCATCACCGGTCCCAACATGGGCGGTAAGTCCACCTACATGCGCCAGACTGCGCTGATTGCGCTGCTGGCCTACTGCGGGAGCTTTGTTCCCGCTGACCGTGCAGTCCTCGGCCCGGTGGATCGCATCTTCACCCGTATGGGGTCATCCGACGACATAGCCGGCGGCCGCTCCACCTTTATGGTGGAAATGACCGAAACCGCGAACATCCTGCACAACGCCACCGCCCACAGCCTGGTGCTGATGGACGAGGTAGGTCGTGGCACCAGCACATTTGATGGCCTCTCGCTGGCCTGGGCGACGGCGGAACACCTGGCCCGGGTCATCGGGTGTTACACCCTCTTCGCCACCCACTACTTCGAGCTGACGCAACTGGCGGAACAGCTGGAACATGCGGTCAACGTGCATCTGACGGCCACCGAGCACGAAGACAGCATTGTTTTCCTGCACACGGTGCATGACGGGCCCGCGAGCCAGAGTTATGGTCTACAGGTGGCGCAGCTGGCCGGGGTACCCCACGGCGTTATCCAGCATGCCCGCCAGCAGCTTAAGCGACTGGAAGGCGAAAGCAGCGGTACCGTGAGCCTCGCGGCAATGCCGGCTACCAACAAGGCACAACCGCCGTCAGCGCCAGAGGTGTTTCAGGGCGATATGTTCGCCAGCCTCGAGCCCAGCGCCGTTGAACGGGCACTGGAAGCGCTGGACCCGGACGACCTGACCCCTCGCCAGGCCCTGGAAAAGCTCTACGAACTGCGCCGTATGCTGAAGGCCTGACACTCACACTCATAAGGTTATAGCGCCGCGGCGCTTGCGGGGTGCGCGGCCGCTCCCTACAATATCCGGCGCCGATTATTAATGATCAGAACGAAGGGTGGTGGCAACGCCGCGAAGGTTTATCCGGGCAAAGGCGGTTGCCGGAAATCACCCCACTGATGAGATTGACCACCAGACCAGGAACCTGACTATGACCTTTGTAGTTACCGACAACTGCATCAAGTGCAAATACACGGACTGCGTTGAAGTATGTCCGGTAGACTGTTTTTACGAAGGCCCGAACTTTCTGGTGATTGACCCGGACGAGTGTATCGACTGCGCCCTTTGCGAGCCGGAGTGCCCGGCCGAGGCAATTTTCTCCGAAGACGAATTACCGGCAGGCCAGGAACCGTTCATCGAGATCAACGCGGACCTGGCCGGCAAATGGCCCAACATCACGGAAAAGAAAGATCCGCTGCCGGACGCGGAAGAGTGGGATGGCAAACCCGACAAGCTGCAGTACCTGGAGCGCTGAACCGTGCCGGTATGGCTATCAGCCAAGGCATGAAGTACAAAGGGGAGCCCGCGGGCTCCCCTTTGCGTTGGTCACATCGGCAACGTTTTAGCGATCAGTCCTCGAACCCGTGATCCGCTGACGCCAGTGACGGACAGGTACTTCCAGACCCCAACAGGACAAGTAACAGAGCGATCGTTATACTGCCGCCCTGCCGTTCCCCCGCACCAACCGAGGTCATCATGGCGAAAACCTTCGATGTGGTTATTATCGGAGCCGGTGCCGCCGGCCTGATGTGTGCCGCCACCGCAGGCTACCGCGGACGCCGGGTACTGGTCATTGACCACGCACCAAGGCCGGGGCGCAAGATCCTCATGTCCGGGGGTGGGCGCTGTAATTTCACCAATCTCAACAGTAGCCCGGCCAACTTCCTGTCCGACAACCCACATTTCTGTATCTCGGCGCTCAAGCGGTATACCCCCCAGGACTTCCTTGAACTGGTGGACCGCCACGGCATTGAGCACGAGGAGAAGGCGGCTGGTCAGCTCTTTTGCCGCGACAGCGCCCGGAGCATCCTGGACATGCTGCTCACCGAGTGCGAATGGGCAGGCTCCGAGATCCGCCTCAAAACCTCGGTGGAATTGGTAAACCGTTCCGCCAACGCCTATCGGGTAAAGACCAGCGCCGGTGAGGTGGAGTGCTCGTCCCTGGTCATTGCGACCGGCGGCCTCTCCATTCCCACCATGGGCGCCACCGGGTTCGGCTACAACATTGCCCGAGAGTTCGGGTTGGAAGTCCGCCCTACCCGCGCTGGCCTGGTCCCGTTCACCCTGACCCCGGAGCTCAAACAACAGCTGTCACCCCTGGCGGGCATCAGTTGTCCCGTGGAAGTTTCCTGTAATGGAGAACACTTCCGGGAACCAATGCTGGTCACCCATCGCGGACTCAGCGGGCCGGCCATGCTGCAGATTTCCAGCTTCTGGCAACCTAGAGATCCGGTAGCCATCGACCTGTTACCGGGCCAGAAGGCACTCGAGGTACTTAACCAACTGAAACAGGAACACCCGAACCTGACGCTGGAACGTTACCTCGCCCGTACCCTGCCCCGGCGCTTCGCCAGGGCGTTTGCAGAACTCCAGGGCTGGGACGGTCCACTGCAAGGCTATCGCAAGGCAGAACTGGAGGCAGCCGCCCACACCCTCTCTGCCTGGACCCTGACACCGGCAGGGACAGAGGGTTACCGGAGCGCCTTTTTCCGAACGCATTAAATTGTCAAAAAAATCCCAACCCGCCCATTTTTCGCCTACACTGCAATGACCTACATGTTGTGACAGCTACAATTTTCGAGAGATATTTTTTGACAACTTTTGGGTAGAGATCTCACCTGAGCTAAGGCCGGATCATGCAGATGCTGTTCTTGAAATGCGGGCGCCATTGATCTAAACGAGAACGACAGTTAACGGAAGTAGAGATATAGTGAAAGTCACCCTAAAAAATGGCGAGCATCAGTTAAGAATACAATCCGAAGCTGGGGCTTATAGCTACATCAATATCCACTATCTGTCTCATGTCAAAGGCTGGGAAACTTTCGCACAGCATGCAGTTAATTACTGCACGGGGAAGAAACCAATCACAATAAAGAGCTGGTGGAGTCGCTTAAATAGCGTGTTGCGACCGACCATTACTGACTCTGAGATGAAAGCTTTTCCAAAGAAAGCCGACGATTGGTCGACGCTAATAAAAAATCTTTATTTGACGACATTGATCACGCCTGCAATTAAATCAAGCATCACTACACGGGTTGCTATTTGGAATAAAAATCTTCTCCCCTTTTTGGTGTACTTGCAAGACCGAGATCAGATACCCATTTCAGTTCTCATTCCCGCAATGAAGCAGGTCAATCAAGCCCAAAAAGAATCAAGCTTCAATGTGAGCATAATTGGCGAAAAGGCAGCATACCAAGTTAATAACAAAGACCAAATTGATAAACTAATTTGCCCGGTGAGCTTGAGCAGGACTGACTCTGAATATTTGGACGAGCTTTATTACGATCTTGAACGAAAACGAAATAGACTGCATCAAGCGTTAACAGATTATTGGAAAACCCTAAAAGCATTTTTTGAAAATGGCCAAAAATTAATAAACGAAATTGATCCGGCTATCCTTGAGCAACGGGTCAAAGCTAAAGACTTCTATGACATATATCCTCGCGAAAAAGGCACCCCGCCCATTAGACGCCATTTTTCATCTGGTCATAACAGGAAATCTTTCGCCACCTATCTATTATTGAGCAGAAAATACAAAGGATTCGTTAAACTTTCATCAAAAATTGAAGACTGTGGGCTGGCAAGCAGAACCGTTATGTGGGAAAACAAATCATTATGGATGAGTCATTTCCCCCCGTGCCATATTGAAAAAGATAAAATCGGCTATACAGGAAAACTGAATTGGATGTTAGGGCTTCTGGGAAACATGGATGTTTCCTTTATCGTCGCACTTTTAATGATGGAGAATCCAAAGTTTACTTTTCTGTCCTTGCTTAACTGCAAGGTTGAGGACAAAGATGGTAAATCACGCCTCGAAATTGGGGAAACTTCAATTTCTTTTATGATTGAAAAGAGTCGCGCCAAAGCTTTTAAAAAAGAAGGGTTGTCAGATCTAAGTCTCGAGATTATATCAACGCTTTTAGAAATGCGCTCGGCCAACCTCGCGAATCTACCCACCAATTTATCTAAGTACCTATTCGTTATCCTCGCCATGAATTCAAAGGATAAGGATTTTACCTGTGCGCAAGATTCGAGAGTAACAGCCTATTTGACCGGGAGGGCTGAAGGCTCACTCTTCATCGGCAGCTTGTTTCCGTCCCTTGCTGATGCCGGGATTTCCCGAAATCAGCTAACCCACTCGAAACTGCGAGCTTCAGAAGGCGTTCTAGAGTATTTTCGAACTGGATCAATCAGAGCCGTTTCTAGAAAATTAGGCAACGGAACGAGAGTAGCGCTTGAGCACTATCTTCCAAAACCTCTCATAGCAGCCTATAACACAAGGCAGGTGAGACGGTTTCAAAACCTAATGCTTGTTTCCGCATGTGCAAATGAGGATTATCTACTCGACGCTGTAGATTTTAGTAATTTGAATGAATTACATAGCTTTATTCTCGAAATGCTTGCTCTTGATTCCAAAGGTAACAATCCTCTAATCAGTTATCTGAAGGATAAAATCGACGAAACACACGAAAGGCATCAAGGCGATCTGATCGCAAACATTTCAGAGAGGTCTCTGTCATTATTGTATGCTTATAAACTTATTGCCGAGAACAATAATATAAGCGCATCGACACTTGCGCAGCAAGACTCTAAAACAGGTTTGGCTCCGATCAGTTTCATTACATTAGCAAAGCATTTAAACACCACCCTTTCTCAACATAACGAATCCTCCGTCAGAGAAACCAATTTTTCTGCAAAAGACAAGGCATTATTAATGGCCGAAAAATTGGAGTGGGATCAACTTATCATGCGACGGGCTAATATTTCATGAGAAAACTCAACGCCCATTTAGACTGGAGCCAAGCGGACGTAGTAAGCATTCAAAAGTATCTCGCAGGCTACGACTCTGGAATCACAATCTATTCCGGTGATTATATCGCGGATTGGCTGCTATCTGGAATTCATGAAAGTAAATGGATCATTAAAACAGCAAAAACTGTTAAAAGGGCTGACGGTAACTATAAGTACGTGCGAACGATAAATTGGAACAGACGGCTCCCTGATGGGACCCTTCTCTATTCACCTCAAAATCGTGATTTTCTTCACTTCCTCCAGAAAGCAATTTTCGTGATAGTAGAATCAACCTCTATCGCTCCAAACGTCTCCGTGGGATCACTACCTGGCTTAGTTAATAACCTTCTATCTTTTGCTCAATGGTGCTTTCGTAAAGATATTAATCTATGCCCACGATCAGAGTTTCTTAGAAATCTCACTCAGGAACGACTTTTTCGCTACGTAAGAGAGAAAATTCACGGCGGAATCATGGAGTTGTTCGGCATTGCAGAGATTTTTAAAGCTCGTTTTTTTGAGATGTCCGGTACAGCTTTAATCAGTGACGATATTTACCATTTAACATCCGCTGATATTACCGAAGCAATCAGAGTCTTTAAGTCAAAAGGATTTTACCGAAAAACCAAATTCGGTGATTCCGTCATCGATCGCATGCAATTCGTCGAGGCATTCGAGCTCCCACAACAAATTACGCATAGCGATAAATTCAGTGCGTTTTTGAGACAATTTGAGCCAGATCTACTAAGGAAAAGCCAAGACGTTCTCGTGCCTGTGACGCTTGAGTATGAGTTTCCTGGACATACGACTCCGCTTATTTCTGAAGTTATAGCTAACAAGGAAAACATAAAGCAGTTCTTGGGTTACTTTAAAATTTTTCTCTCTACAAAGAAGTTGTTCCACCGTGAATTGCCCGATTCAGAGCAGTTTAGGTTTGAAGAGATCCACACATACATACAGAACAATCAATTGCAGATTAAACACACACCTTGGATTCCGCTGCCCATTTGTTTGCAGATAATCAACTCCTCGGTTGATTGGGTACTTAACAAAGGAGAGGCGATTATCAGTGCTATGGTAGACGCTTTCGACACTTTGCACAACGAGGGTTTATTAGTCATTGAAAAACCATTTACTAATCTCTATAAGAAACGAGAAATAGTTGTTGAAAACGTACTTCATCGACATCGAAAGAAAATAGAGATCGGTTCGTTTGATTATAGCGTTCGTGATGTAAAATCATTCAGATCAAATCCTCCATTAACTTATCTCATTGATGTTTTGCAGGGTGCTTGTTTCATTATAATAGCTTCAATGAAACCGATCAGAGTAAACGAACTCTCCTCATTAAAATACGATTGTTTATATTTCAAGGATAACGATGGCTTTTGGCTCATGCAGGATATTGAAAAGTCGGGTATACGCGGAATCCTTCCAGAAGATGCGAAACCAATTCCGCGTGTTGCAGCTAGGGCCATCCTACTACTTCAAGAAATGAACAAACATGCGCGAAAACATGTCCCTTCAAAAAAAGAAGAACAATACCTGCTGTATGGAATCAACTACGGATTTGATTGGAGATCCGCTTCGATTGCCGATCATGAATTCATAAGGTCACGGCTTTCCTATTTCTGTGACCATGTCGAAGTCCCACTCGATGAATACGGAAGACGGTGGTACGTCAATACACATGAATTACGCAAATCGTTTCTTTTGAACTTTTTTTGGACATTTAAATTTTCCTCCTTAGATAGTGCTCGTTGGATGGCGGGTCACACCAATCCAGATCACATTTTCGAGTATATTCAGGATAACTTTGAAGGCCAGGAGATGGTTGAGGTTGAATCTGAATATGCGTATCAGCAATTAAGGCTTTTCAAGGACGGTAATAATCTCTCTGACGTCAGCAACATCGAAGATGTTTATGACGAAGTCTGCAATCAGTTCAAGGTGAACTCTATTTCCGAGATTAAAGAAGACGAACTGAAACAATGGCTTGAAATTCAAATTGAGTCGGGTCATTTCGAAGTGACTGTTTTTGGTATTGAGAATGTCGATGAAGGAATAAAGGTTGACATTGCTATCAAGATTTCGTAGGCGGTGAGATGTCTGATATAAGAAAAGAATCCATTAGAGTGCTCTATCATTCAATGATTGAAGCACTGAAAAATCCTGACGCATATTCCTGGATAACATCTAAGTGCGGGAGCCAGGCTGCGATTGCTTCTGTTGAGCGAAAATCAGTAGGCATCCATGCAATGACTCTCAATACGTTCAAGAAGTATTCCGATAGCGCACTCGATGGAGGTTTCGAACAACTCGAGAAAATAAGGGTCGCAATCAAAAAGAAAAGCAAAAATTCGAGAAACAAAAAGTCGGATAAAACTAAAAGTAAGGCTCTATTTTATAAAGAAAAACTCGACGAAGCCGAAAGGTTTCGAGCGATCCTCATCCGAGCATACACCGACTTGAATAGGATCTGTCTCGATGCAGTCAAAAAGAGCCCTGAATACCAATACGATTTGGACAGGCACAACGAATTGTATCGGGAGTATTTTTCTTTGAAGCTCGTTGCCGACAATGACTAGTCAACTTTATCGCCTCGTCAAAAATGTTCAACTTCCGGCAATGGACAGATTCGATAGTGAAACCGGTGAGATCTTTTTGAACGATCGTATGCGGTATTGCTATTACTCATTTGTTTGGCCTAATGGCTCGCCTTGCTTAATCGCAGAAATGTATTTATGCGATAGAAGTAGGACTGTCACGGTGAACCAAAAGGATGGTGGCACACTTGGGAATTACGCGCGAAATCTTTCCCACCTAGTTCGATTTTGCTACGCGAGAAAGGTGGATTTCGCTGATTTGAAACACAGCCATGTCGATGAGTTTATTTATGAACTCTGTCAAGAAACTGATATCTATAACGAGCGCGTCAGGAACAACAACACGGTTAAAGCCATTGTGGCTACCGCCATTAATTTTCTGCTTTGGGTTCAGCAAAACATTGCCACTGAGCGACTGATTGTGGGAGTGGATGATGCTGATAAAAGGTATCAGATTAAGCTAAAGCAAGAGGTTTATGCGCATAGAACTGGTCGGAAAATCATTCACAACGTTTTCCCGATGAACATACCAAGAGCGACAACGACGAACGCAACCCCTATTTCAACAATAAACATCAGAAAATTGTGGGATACCCTTGAGGCTTCACGAAGCGATACGAATGTGAGTAGAAAACTGCGAGGTCTTTTCTCTAAAAAGCAGCAGGCGGACCATCTTGAATACATGCATAGAAGGCGTGAGCTGCAACTGGTGTTGCTTGAAGCAACAGGGCTCCGACCTCAAGAATTAATCACTATACCCTGTTCTAACAATGCGGCTAGCCTGAGAAAATCGCAACTGATTCTCCCCACACTCAAAGGCCGGATCGACTCCAAAAATAATATGAGAACAATTCCGATCCCACGCAGCCTGGCAATGAAGATTGAAATATTTATTAGTTCTTACAGAAAAAAATTAATTGAACGTCTTCTAGCTTCAGGAATTATCCAATCAGAGAAGGATGTGGACAATGTAATCTATCTAAATTCTGAAAGTGGTAAAGAAGTACTTCCAGATGCCGCTTATCAGGAATTTCGGAGGCTTACGGTAAGAGCTGGCATCAAACAAAAAAACTGTCAGAAAATGTTTAGACATCGTTTTATCACCAATATGGTAAAGCTCCACTTTATTAGCTTCATGGATAAGAATCCATTGAAGACCCGCCACATCATTACCGACAGTGATTACCGAACAATACTCAAAAAAGTCGCGAGTTTTACAGGCCACAAAAGTGTTGACTCATTGTGGCATTACATCGATTTGGCTTGGGAAGAGCTTGATGCCTTCGCACACTCCTATGAGGTGAAAGAGCTTCAGGACAGATTGAAGAGCATCTTTTACCTAACCAACGAGTTGAAAGGCGATGTTCAGAATATTTCTGGAAAGCAGATTAGCAACGTAACCATCGAGAAGTTAAATGCCAAGCTCAATCAGATCGAAGATCTTGTCGCGAACTTCCGAACTTAGGCTACGAGCCCTAACGAACCATTGGCTCATTACACCGACTACCCTACACTAGCGGGATTTTCCTCAGGAGATAATATGTCCAGCACTTATGATGTTATCGTTATAGGAGCAGGTGCCGCCGGGCTAATGTGTGCTTCAACAGCGGGATATCGCGGCAGAAGCGTATTGGTGCTTGATCATGCCAATAAACCTGGTAAGAAAATCCTCATGTCCGGAGGCGGTCGTTGCAATTTTACCAACCTAAACAGCACCCCGGCGAATTTCCTGTCTGACAATCCCCATTTCTGCATTTCGGCGCTCAAGCGTTACACGCCTCAAGACTTTTTAGAATTGGTAGATCGCCACGGCATTGAGCATGAGGAAAAAGCGGCAGGCCAGCTTTTCTGTAAAGGCAGCAGCAAGGAGATCCTCAACCTGCTACTCACTGAGTGCGAGTGGGCTGGCGCAGAAGTGCGACTTAAAACAATCGTGAATAAAATCAGCGGTGTCGATCACGGTTATCAGCTACAAACCAACAGCGGCACCCTTACCTGCGAATCCCTGGTCATCGCCTGCGGTGGGCTGTCTATCCCCACTATGGGCGCCACGGGCTTCGGATACGACGTTGCACGGCAGTTTGGGCTTTCCGTGCTTCCAACCCGCGCAGGACTTGTACCCTTTACCCTGTATCCAGAACTAAAGGAGCAACTGGCGCCACTCTCCGGCGTGAGCTGCCCTGTGGACGTGCACTGTAACAACGAAAATTTCCGCGAACCGATGCTGGTCACTCACCGTGGTCTAAGCGGCCCCGCCATGCTGCAAATATCGAGCTTCTGGCATCCCGGAGATACAATACGGATCAACCTTCTTCCGAGCGTATCAGTTCGTGATAGGCTGCACGAATATCGCAAAACAAAACCACAGAGCCATATCCGCCATTTTCTCGAAAATTTCTTGCCGAAAAGGTTTGCAAAAGCTTTCTGCGAACTCCAACAGTGGAACAAACCGTTCCAGTATTGCCGCAATGAAGACTTAGAGGCGATAGCTGACGTCCTAAGTCATTGGGAAGTCCGACCCGCAGGAACGGAAGGATACAAAACAGCCGAGGTTACCTTGGGCGGAGTGGACACTCGTGACCTGTCATCAAAAACGATGTCAGCAAACAATCAGCCAGGGCTTTTTTTCATTGGCGAAGTGCTGGATGTGACTGGTCATCTGGGCGGTCATAATTTCCAATGGGCTTGGGCTTCTGGAGTAGCCGCTGGACAACATGCCTGAATGGTTTTTGGCATTTGAAATTCAATCGAACAGAGCGGAAGAACAGACGACCTGGAGTCAACGGCTAAGTGAGCAGATCCTTAGGTGAGCACTGTAGATGATCTGCTAGCAGGTAGATTTTTTCGATAGTGATATTCACTTCTCCTCTCTCAATCTTCCCCAAATAACTTCGATCAATTCCCGTTTCATGAGCGAGTCGTTCCTGAGAAAACCCTTTCGATTTTCGAATCGCACGCAAATTCCGGCCAAACGCCTCACAAATCGGTGAGCCCATTTCTTGCCCTCACAAAAGACAAGACTATGGTTTCTTGAAGCATGGGAGACCACGGCATATACTACCCATTTTTCGGGGGTCGACCAGATCGACCTAGAGACCAATCGGACCGCCTTATGAAAAAATCGCAACCACTGAGCGTCGACAAAATCCTGATCGAACTCCTGAGACAGCAGCCAGATACTCCTTTTTCCAATACCAGCATTCGGGATATGTATCTTCTTCAAATACCCGAAGTTCAGCGGCCAAGCCGCAACAAAGTTCGCAAGCACATATACAGAGAACTTCTACGCCTTGAAAAGGCAAAAGTTATCGATCGCTACGAGGGATCGACTGGTCGCGGATGCAAGTTTATCTACCGTTCAAACAAACAAGACATTTCCCTGGAATCCAAGCCTTCTCCATTTAGGGCTGCATATGGGCACGTTGAATCGTCGATGGATAGTGATACACAGCGGGCGTTGCAGGAGGAGCTTTCTAAAAGAAAGGTCGAACTGATTGCCAGTATTGGTGAAGCGGAGGAATACCAGCGCCTATATCACAAATACCCGGCACTTCGGAGCGCCGTGAAGGCGCAGTACCTAGAGTCTCGGGAGAGAAGCACAAAGCTACTAGGTCAACTTCGTGCTGTAGAGTCGGTCATCACTAAAATTGGGTTTCCCGCATGATCCAATTGCGTGTTTGGCAGCGCGAGTGCGTCGATCAAGCTCTTCAAGCGTTTGAGTACCAAACCCACTTTCTATGCCACGCAACACCTGCGGCGGGCAAAACCGTCATGGTAGCGTCAGTGGCTAAGGCCCTTCTGGAACGCAATAAAATCGATTTCGTCCTATGCTTCTCCCCTTCACGGACAGTGTCGCAAAGCGTCGCCTCGACATTTAGCCAAATCCTTGGGCGAAGCTTCAATGGCCAGATTGGGGCCGCGGGTGGTTCTTACACCTATCAGTCGATGAACACGCTTCCCAGAGAGCTATGGCAAGTACTGGGTGAGCACAGAGTCTTCGTGGTTTTGGACGAGATTCATCACTGCTCCGGTAGCAGTTGGGACGAACTCACAATTGGCAACAGTTGGGGGCGAACAATTCTCGATAGGATTCAAGGAAAGGCCTCCCTCACAATGGCGCTATCAGGAACACCTTGGAGGAGTGACGACAACCCAATCGTACTTTCTCGCTACACGCAGCCTGACGGAGAGCTCCATTGCGATTACGAATACGGTTTAGAGCGGGCGGTTATCGACGGCGTTTGCCGAGCCCCAAAAATCGTGCTCACTGATAATCAGGAAATCAGCCTGAGGTCATCGGAACTCGGCCTCAAAACCTACTCCAGCATCCGGGAAACAATCAGTCAGGGTCATATTACATATCCTGATTTTCTGTTTCGGGACGAAGTGATCGACCATACACTCTCGGAAGCATCCAAAAAATTATTAGAGATCCGGAAGCAGGCTCCATCCGCTGCTGGCCTCGTCGTAGCTGCGACAGCGGCACATGCAAAGCAGATTGCAGTTCGGCTTGCGGCGCTCGGAGAAAGGCCTGTTGTTGTCACTTACAACACGCCCGGAGCCCATCAAATTATTTCAAACTTCAAAACATCATCTGATCGATGGATCATCTCTGTGGGGATGATCAGTGAAGGAACTGACATCCCGAGATTGCAGGTGTGTTGTCATCTCAGCAGGATTCGAACAGAGCTCCATTTTCGGCAAGTTCTCGGCAGAATACTCCGGCGTCAAACAGGGGAGTCCTCTGGCATTGGTGGCTGGCTTTACGTCCTTGCTGAACCCAGTTTGACAGAGTTCGCACGCAGAATTGGTGAGGACCTACCAGGGCATCATGTGGTTTCATTTTCACCAAAATCATCAAAGCAAAGCACGGACGAAACTAAAAGGTCTGAAGTGCTGCAGAAAGAGAATTACACAACGGAGTGGGAACTCGATATCGATAATACGGGCACATGGGATGCTGCACCGGAACATAACGGGGCTAGGGAAACTATTGATCTATGTGTGAGCAATCAATACTGGAGTGAAGTTTTGTCCCTATTCGGGGAGAAGGCATTGTAGCTTGGTCGGAAATTTTCATATGAATGACACAAAGCATGAGCCGGCGCGGCAACTGCTGGGACAACGCCCCGATGGAAAGGCTGTTCCGGAGCCTGAAATCCGAATGGATACCGGCCCTGGGATATCGGAACTTGCCCGAGGCAAAAAAAGATGTAGGTGGCTATCTGATGGACTACTACAACCGGCAAAGGCCTCATACGTTCAACGGTGGCATTTCTCCCGTTGCAGCAGAGGAAAACCTTAAAAAGTCGGTGCCACCATCTACTTCGGTGATGAAGCCAGTATCCGGTCTGATTATCACAGTGGCACGACCTGGGCACCCAAGGGTGAAACTCCGATCATCCGCAATACGGGCAGTCGCTTCGGCATCAATCTGATCTCGGCCATCTCACCACGCGGTGAGCTTCGCTTCAAAACGATTCACGGCACCATGAACACTAATGCGTTTCTCGGTTTCCTCAAGGCTCTGGTACAAGACGCTGACAAGCCTGTTTTCCTGATCCTCGATAATCACCCGGTTCACCATGCTCGTCGCGTTCGCGAGTATGTCGAGACTCTTGACGGCAAGCTCAAGCTGTTCTTCCTGCCGCCGTACTCGCCGGAGCTGAATCCTGATGAGTCTGTTTGGGGCTACATCAAATACCACCACGTCGGTAAAAAGATCATTAATAGCAAAGAACAACTTCGGAGTATTGTTTACCGTCAGCTCCGCCGTTTGCAGAAATTGCCACGGCTATTGAAATCGTTTTTTGGTCATCCGGACCTGGCTTATATCTCCGAATGATGTTCGCTTACTTTATTTCGGATTAGTAAGTCTGCCCGAATCCCAGCAAAATGTGTTGACGCGCCACTTGCGTGTCAACGCTACCAAGCCTCTTCACAACCCCAGATCCAGGTTCAGTGGCTGGGCAAATGTGCGCCGCGGCGAACATTGTGATGTCTGCGGCGATTTGTTCACGGCCGTGAACAATCCATTGAGGTGCCAGTCCCGGATCCGGTTGCCGGACAAATGTTTACCGCGGTAAACAAGGCAGCTATCGCAGCTGTTGAGTCGTCTATCCGGGGACAGCCAGTTACTCCTGGGCCCAGGCGGCAGGAAAGTGTTCACCGCGGTGAACATGCGCTTTAACCGGAAACGACCGCAAGCGGATGCCCCCCAGAATGAAAAGCACACTTTTCCGTCAAAGGATTCCCGCCATTTTGTCGCTTATTAGAGACAATATGGCTAAAATTCCGTGGTTTGTCGTTAATAAGGTACAAAAATGAAAAGTATCGGGGCAACCATGAGGGAGCAACGCAAGGCGCGGGGACTCACCCAGCAACAGGTCGCCGAACTTGCGCGACTGCCTCGCAGCGAAATCAGTGAAATGGAAAACAACAAGTTTACCGGCTCGATTATTCGCGTCGAACGGGCGGCAGCGGCACTGGGGATGTGCCTGGTATTACAGGTCAAGCGATGACCGGTGCTGGAGGAGCTGGACAGCTTCTTCAACGAAGACTGAGCGGGTCAGGGCGACGCCGACCAGATAACCAGTCCATCCCTGGCGATTTCCCCCAGTATGGCCGGGTGACTGTACTGCTCCGGATGCTGCCACTGTGATTCCCAGATCGGGAAGGCCTGAATCCGGACGCCTGTTTCCAGTAAAACATCGAAGGCATGGTCAGCCATCGCCAGTTTGGTTTCGACGAAATCGCCCGGCTTACCACTGAGTATCACGGCAACATCGGCATCACTCTCGGCGTGGTAGTCGCCCCGGGCCCGGCTGCCGAACAGGATTAACCGGGTAAGGCCGAAGCCGTCCGTGAGGCGTTCACGAAACCGGAGAACTGCATCGCGGATATCGATCTGGTCCTCCATAACGGTCTGCTCCAGTCCGACATCGGGCATCTGCTCCCAGGCCTTGACGTCGTCCGGGGTGGGCGCACTCGGGTCACACTGTTTGACCAGGTCCTTCAATGCGTAGCGCTTGCCGGTTGTCATAGCATCACTCCCTATCGCAAAGGCCCACGCCGGCCCAGAATAACGGCCGCCTGGATCGTGTCGGAGGCAGGCGTTTTAAAACGCTCCACTGGCTGATATTCACCATCCCAGGGTTGGGCATGGCGGTAGCGAACCAGCTCATGCCGGCTCAGGTCGATGACCTCGTCAAAACCCGTCTCGTACCCTTCTACCAGCACCGGTGTGTCAGGTGGCAGCGTTTGCAGTCGCTCAATCAGCTCTTTAACCGTCATGGCTTGTCTCCCGAAACCTCCAGATCCAGCACAATCGGTGGATTGGTTGGCGTGTAGCGTGCGGTACAGGTGCTGGCGTTTACCAGCCGGGCCTTGCCGAGTTGATATTCACCGTACCCTTCATGGATGTGACCAAAGACATGCGCCCGCACCGACAGTTGCTGCAGGCGATCCCGCAGGTCCTGGCAGCCGACGTTCTGACATTTAAAGCCGACGCTGACCTGGTCTCCGACATCTTTCGGTGGGCCATGGGTGATCAGCACATCGGTATCGTCCGGAATGACCCGCCACCGCTCCCGTAACGGCTCACCACGCGGCAGCATAAAGGCCCAGTCGAGGAAGGTGGGCGTCCAGGGGGACCCCCAGAACCGAAGGCCTTCGATCTCAACGCCACTGTCCTGCAGGTAAATGGCGTTACTCAGGGCAGCCCGGGCCGAGTCCGGGTCTTCCTGGAACACCCAGTCGTGATTACCGGCGATCACGATTTTGTGTCGGTGCGGCAAGGTGCCCAGCCACTGGTTCAGCTCCTGGACATTCTCCAGGGTTCCCTGACCCAGGCTGTCGCCGGCGTGAATGAGCACATCCCCCTCCGGTATGGCAGGCATACGCCGGTGAAGGCTGTGGGTATCGGAAATGCAGACAATCCTCATGGTGCTTTTCCCCACCCCCGGAGTTCCGCGGGCAGGCTCCTGGCGGTGTTGCCGTGGTTCTGTTCAGGTTCCTGTGGAGCGCCCACGGACGGCGCACCTGGCCAGCGCTGTGGCGGCGCAAACAGCACCGGCTCAAGCGACCAGTCCATAAACGGCAGTAGCCGGACCATGTTGCGCGCATCATCCACGCCCCGGTGGTGATGTCCCTCAAACCCCAGCTCGTGGAACGCCAGCGCGTGGGCCAGTCCGTTCTTGCGCTTCTGACCGGTACTCCGTCGCCACAGGCGCTTCAGGTTAAAGTGGGGATAGCGCAGCATCGCAGGAATCGCTCCTGTTTGCCGGCTCTGAGCTTCTACATGCAACCGGTCGTAGTTGCCCCAGCAGGTGGCCTCCAGGTCCACAACCAGCAGGGGTGACTCACTCATGACGGGCCTCCTCATTGACCCACGCCAGGATTTGCGAGACGGGCATCAGGGGGACCTGGCCTGTCCTTGCCAGGGTATCAATCCACACCTGGTTGGCTTTGCGGATCACCCGGTCGGTGCCAATGTGACCGGACACCACCGCCGTCACCCCCTCCACCGGATGGTGTCCGCCCTGTGCCCGGTCCCAGGGCCAGGTGCAGTCCATGGCAAACGCCCGGGTATAGGGGCTGGCCTGGACGTCCCCCCAGTTCCGGGCCGGGCTTTGGGCGTGCACCAGGCCGACCTGGTCGTCCCCGTGGGCCAGCGTGATCGTGAGTGGCCAGGATTGTCGGCACCGTGTGGCCAGCGACCGATGGGTGGCCGGATCAAGCTGGTCTACCCACTCGCCTCCAATCGCGCGATGCCGGGCTTTCAGGCTCGGCTCGCCGGCCCCGGCGATCATCAACAGCTCATGGTTGCCGATAACGCTGTAGACCCAGGGCGTCACCAGGGCCCACTCCAGCAGGGCCCTCGACTGGGGCCCCCGATCAATCACATCGCCCAGCAGAAACAGCCGGTCCACCAACGGGTCGATGCCAGACGAGGCCAGGGCCGTCTGCAGCAGGTCAAACTCACCGTGTAAATCGCCACAGACCCAGTCGGTCCCGGCCGGGTTTGCGGAGAAAAAGCGGTGTGGTGTCAGTCGGAAGCTCATAGGATTCAATACTACATATAGGCATATTGCCTTTGGTATCAACAAGATATTGCGTTTCATCCTAGCACCGGCGCCGGACTTTGGCTATTCTGATCAGGCCCTGCCGTCCTGTCGCCAGGCCCTCCTGGGCACGGAGCAGCGGTCACCGCCTCAGGCCGCGATACCGATCGTGGCGCCCGATAACAACCAGGAGGTCAATGATGAGCCTTAAGCGCTATACCGAATCCGAACTACTGAACGGCCTGGACGCCCGAGGCGCCCATGCGGATGAGTTGAGTGGCGGGCCGCTGGATCCGGTGTTTGCCTACCGGGCGTTTGATCTGAGGGATCGGTTCCCGGCGCCGTTTGCGGATTTTCGCAGTGCACTGGAGGCACTTCAGAGTGATACCGCGTACCTGCCCGAGATGTCTGGTGGGATCGTGGCCTACTGTCGTGATGGCCGCTGGTTCGAGATTCCTGCGCGATTCTTTATTCACCAGTCACCGCGGTTCGCGGATCGTGAGGCGGCCGAACGCTGGGTACGGAAGCGCCAACAGGCCATCGAACAGGGTCAGCCCGGCGCCGGGCTGCAGGGGATTGTCGTCGCGCGCCCTGACGATCCCATCGAAAAACAGATCGACGATGCGTTGGCTTTTCGCGACGCCCGCGTGGCCGGCCCCGAGGAAAACGACGAGATCTGTAAGCGGGTTGCCCGCTGGCTGGCCGACCAGGTGAACGGGGAATGGTGACCATCGTCCGTGTGGAACAGGCCCCTTTCCATGAACTGCCTCATCGCACGAGTGGCCCGTCAGGAAAACCGCTGCGTCATCGGTTGCCGTTTCATCGGGCCTGGGCCACTGGGCTGCCTGATGGCGTAGACGCGCTGATTGTTACCTCCGACCTGCAGGGCCGTGAAGACGGTGGCGCCAACCGGCTGATGGGGGTGCCTGTGGCAGAAACACTGATGGCACTGGTGGGCGAAGGGACAATCCCGCAGCCACAAGCGGCATTTCTGTGTGGCGATCTGTACGACTACCCGGACTGCCATAAGCGCGGTGGCACCGGCCCGGTGGATGAAGTCTATGAGGCGTTCGCCGGGCTGACGCCACAGGTTCTCGCCGTGCACGGCAACCACGACGAATTGGCCGAACCGGAGGCGCTGCCAACGACTGTCCAACTCCTCGATGGGGGGGTTCGCAACACAGCCGGACTGCGCGTTGGTGGCGTCAGCGGCATCATCGGGAACCCCGGGCGTCACCAGCGGCGGGATGAGGAGGCGTTTCTGGGCGTGATGGAGTCGGTTACCACCCGGCATCCACACATCATCCTGTTGCACCAGGGGCCGGAGGACGCCGAGCGTCACCGCCGTGGCGACCCCGGCGTAACGCTTTCACTGGCGACAGGGTATGCCGGTCTGACGGTCTTCGGCCACTCCCACTGGGACTGGCCCTGGCTGATCTCGCTGGGCGATGGCCAGGCCCTGAACGTGGATGGCCGGGTCGTGGTGCTATCGAGAGCGGATGATCATGTCGCTGGTTGAACTTGAGCGCTGGAGCCCGGCAGGTTGGGATACCCTGGCGGGGATTATGATGGACCGGCCGGAGTCCGGCCTGCTCAGCCCCATGCGTCTGGATTATCAACACCAGTACGGTTGGACCCTCCGGCTACAACGGTCACTAAAACCTCACCGTCCTCAACCTGGTAGACCAGGCGATATCCAACACTCTTTAGTTTGATTTTGTAGCAACCTTGAAGCCCTGACAGGGCGTCAGCTGGAACGTGAGGTTCATCGAGGCGCTTCGTTAGCTTCGTCTTAAACTGATCTCGAATTGCCGGAGCGAGCTTCTTCCATTCCCTCAAAGCGGATGGCTTGAATGCAAGCGAATACTTATAGCTCATTTAAATCGACTCGAATACTTGGTTCTACAAGCCTCTCTTTCACGATGGCCACTAGCTCTTGGTTGTCGAGGCGGTCTAGCATGGCTTCGTAGATTTCAGCTGGAACGCAGTAGAATACCGGTTTGTTACGGTTTAGAACGACGATTGGAAACCCCTCTCCGGAATTCACGGCCGCCATCGGATTTTTTTTGAGCTCTGAAATGCTTGCGGTCACCTCAGAATAGATTTGATTAGTCATAACTTCCTCCGAAAAAGACCAGTTAACAGGTCATAACGTAAGGGGGGTCGGGCTCATGTGCAAGGGAAAGACCTTTTGATGGATTGCATGAAGCAATTTTTGGGCTACTGACTTTATTACCTTGTTAACTCCTTTCTCTGATCCAGCACCCTGGCTTAACGATGCGTCTTGGTGGACCGTGGGTTCTCAACACGCATAGATTAGCGTCTCCTGGACCAACTCTGGCGCTTCCTGGAAGGCCCTGTCGTGGTTACCGGCGATAACGACTTTGTGCCGGTGCGGTAGCGTTCCAAGGCAATCGTCGTTATCCGGTGGAGTCCCTGTATAATGTGATGGGCAAGATTGGTAACGGTGCCCGGCTGAGCCACATCGATGCGCTGGACGTCATTCTGCCGATGGCCAGTGATCCGGATGGAATGCTGGTCGAATACCTTATCCGGGATCACGTTAACCGGTTGCTTGGTAACAGCGACAACCACGGGCGCAATACGTCGTTCCATCGAACGTTCCACGGCCAGGAACTGACGCCCATCTATGATGTGTCACCCATGGTGATGGACGAAGACGGTACCGCCTGGAGCACTACCTGGCCCAGAGACTGGCAAAAGGATGGGAACCCAGATTGGCAGAGCGTGATTCAGAGCTTCGCACATTCACCGGATCGAGCCTGGGCCGGGTTGCAATCCCGTAGTGCGACCCTCACTGAACTACAACGCACCGATGCCTGGCAGGCGCTGCCGGAATCCGTGACCCGACATCCAAGGGTCTTGCCCATCGGTGTCCCCACTGGTCTGTCGATGCATTGTCACCTCACCACAAAAGGATGATTCAGCCACCCATGGCGATTCAGTTCTACGACAAGGGCGAACTCTCGTCCGGATTCTACGGTTGGCGCGTCGCTGCGATGATTCGTGGCAAACGCTATCAGAAGTACTTCAGCCTGCGCCGTCCCAGTGACGCCGTGCCCGAAACGCTCTGGCGCCGCTACCAGGAAACCCGCGCTGAGTACTATGAAACCCGCTGGGCCATGCGGGCGGCGGCCATCAAATACCTGGACTTCATTCGTACCGAGCACCCGCGAGTCAAACCCTTCCGGGGCGTGGGGTTTCAGGGCATCACCCTGGGTATCGGGACCATCGGCGGAAACCAGGCGGAACAGTGTTACTTCCAGGTAAACGCACCGGGCAACCCCATGCGCATTGCCATCACCGAGCACCAGCCCCTCTCCAGGGCCTGGGACCGCGCCGTCGGTCTTTGGGGCGAGGCGTTCGGCATCCGCCAGAAAGATATCGACGCAAAACGCCAGACTCCGCCCACTCCGGAGCAGTTCAAGCGACTGCGTAAGCACATGAACGAGGAAGACAGTGCCAGCCTGGGAGTGGGCGTGCTGCACTACGTCTATGCAGAACAGCGCGCTGAGTTTGAACGTCAGAAATCCCGCACTCGCCTTAAGGAACGGCCGGTAGACGAGGATGACCTGCTGGATGTGCATGCCCGCCTGGAGCGTGAGATCAGTGAGTTTATGGAGCGATCCGATGCACGAATCTGAGATCGAGACCGAAGAACACGCAGCCCGCTATGACCGCTGGTTTCGTAACAAGGTCGCCGCTTCGCTGGCCGACCCCGGCCCAGGCACTCCCCACGGTGAGGTAATGGCCCGAATAGACGCGATCATTGAAGAGGCTGAACGCAAACAGCAAACATGAGTGCGCCTACCTCACTCAGAGAATAACAACAGCTCATTGCGCATCCCGCTACCATGACGCTGTGCCACAACGCGCTGGAACTGCCCACGATTGTCGTTTTGGCCAAACCGGCTCACTGAACCTACCTCTTTCGAGCAAACCGGCTCACTCAACCTACCGCTTTTCTTCAGCAACGATTCGCGCTCTGGCCGAGCCAGTTGGGCGATTATTTAATCAATTAGCCGCTGTATTTTTGGGTTTGGGATGACTTTTTGAAACCTGGTGGCCGGGAGGATCCACGGCAGCGGCGAAACCGGCTCACTGAACCTACCTCTTTCGAGCAAACCGGCACCGCAAACCTACCGCTTTTTTCCAGCAACGATTCGCGCACTGGTCGAGCCAGTTGGGCGATTATTTAATCAATCAGCAGCGGTATTTTTTTGATTTTGTATGACTTTCTGAAACCTGGTGGCCGGGAGGATCCACGGCAGTGGCCAAACCGGCTCACTGAACCTACCGCTTTTCGCCCAACCGGCTCATCAAACCTACCGTTTTTTTCCAGCAACGATTCGCGCTCTGGCCGTAAGCGCCGTTAAACCGACCCACTTGCCCTAACCGTATTGAGCCACATTTTTTAAAGCTGGCAGCTCTGCATTCCAGGGCAAGAGAGCTTCCAGCTGTTCGAGGGTAACCGCATCAGCGATGTGCGTCAGCACATGGTGGGTATAAGCCGACGGTTCCAGCCCGTTGGCCTTGGCCGTTTCGATCAGCGAGTAACAGGTGGCACTGGCTTTCGCACCCTGCGAAGTATCTGCGAACAGCCAGGCTTTCTTGTTATGGAAGTGTTTCCATAACCGCGAAAACTGGATGTTCTGCTGGACCGAACTGGGCGCGGAACACCTGGGCATCATCCAGAGCCTGATCAGCACCTGCAAGCTGCACGATATTAACCCCTACACTTACCTGGTGGACGTGCTGCAACGCGTCAGTCAGCATCCCGCCAGTGAAGTGGCGAACCTGACTCCGCGGCTCTGGAAAATCCGGTTCGCCGAGAATCCGCTACGGGCGCTGATCGATCCACGTCACCCGGACCGACAAGCCACGCAACTCACACCGGTGGAGGTCGTTCAGGCGCATTGAGGACATGAGCATCGACGAGTTGCTGGAACTGAACTAGTACATCTGCCAGCGCATTGATGAACTGCAAGAACAGGAAACCCTGCAAGCCTTGAGTCGGTTGCGGGTTGGTCTGAAAGTGACCTTCGAAGGTCGAGAACGACCGGTGCTGGGGATCTTCACCAAGATCAACCGTAAGAGTGTGATCGTGCTGGGCGAGGAAGGTAGGAAACAGTACAAGGTCTCGCCGGAGTTACTTAGGCCTCTACGTGACGTGAAGTAGGTCAACTACGTCGTAGGATGAACGCTCACCTTTGGGCGACAACCCAAGCTTCCTTGACTAGCCCATCTCGGCGGGGCAAAAAGGTCGGCTTTCCAATGTTTGCCGCGGTCACATTGGCGCCCAAACCACAAAGCAGACCTTTTCAGGTAGGGGCCTACCTGAGCATTACGAAGCTGACAACCATTAAGCCAGAGGGGCAGTTGCTTTTAATCACTGTTAGCTATGCCATCCATCCGGTTGCTGGCCGTATGCCGGGACATCAAAATGAAATGAGCTCATCGAAAGGTCGACTTTGCCCTTTGCGTGCGAGACTTTCGGAACTGGCTGTATCGACTGACTCTATCAGTGTAGTGGCCCCCATTTAAACCGGACTGGGACCCGCAGCAGTGAAATGATATTAGGGGGTGTTGGAAGATAAACAAGCAAATGATGCTAAGGAGCGAATAGATCTGTATCAAGACGCTCCTTCGGATCAGGACTCCTGCACCTTTACTACCAGGAGCGGCTTGTCATCTTCAGCCGCGTTCGGTCCGGCCAATTGATTCCACATGGAATCGACCATGGGTTGAAGAAAGAGCTGCCCGAGCTGGCGAATCATGACGCCGATTACTTGACTGGAGTCACGGTGTGCCTTCGACGCAACGCCGACATTGCGCAAAGTCGCCACTTGTTTGGCAGCGAGATCGGTGAGCATCTCCAGAATACGGCCGCGGTGCCCCATGGGATCGAGCAAAGCCCGCCTGAGGTAACCGACTACCGCTGGGTTATCAGAGAGCATGTCCGCGACTGCTTCGTCACGAGCAGCTGCAATCTCCGCAGTGGTTCCTTCGAGGGGGACTTGCTCGATCGCGCCGAAGAACAAATCAACAATATGTTGCTCAATGGCCTCGCGCAGTCCGTCCTTGGTTCTAAAGTGGTGCACCACCAAACCAACCGTTACACCCGCCGCCTCGGCAATGGCACGCATCGAGGTCGCGTCCTCTCCGTAGTTCGCATACAGAGCGAATGCCGCATTGCGGATGCGTGCCTTCGCAGTCAAGTCGCTATTCAATTTAGGGGATACCCCCACCGTTTTCTTCACTATCTAACTCCTATGCATAGCCGAGTCTGTGTAGTTCCTCGAACATGACCGGACTATCAAGCTGGCGTTGGCTTTGTACGCTAAGCAGCCACGATCGGTCGGGACGTGCAAGGTTACCAGAAACGCTGATATTGTACCTTAGTATATTTTGCTATACAGTCGTATAGTGTTGATGCGTTCGGCAGGTGATAATGATGAAATCGTTTACTCCAACCTTTGTCCCAGATAGAGAGGACCTACGCTCCGGCTACCGGGTCGAGCTAGGCAGCTACACGCTCAGCAAAGAAGAAATCGTAACGTTTGCAACCCAGTGGGATCCGCAGTTCTTCCACATCGACGAGCGTCGCGCTGCGAACAAAGGATACTTCGGAGGCTTGATTGCAAGTGGTGTACAAACCCTGGCGGTATACCAACGACTCACCGTCGGTAGTCTCTTCCGGCACTGGGATGTGATAGGCGGCGCCGGTATCCGTGACTTGGAGTTCCGCCACCCGGTGCGTCCGGGCGACACTCTTACGGGATTCACTGTCATCGAAGATGTTCAGGGCCAATCCGAACGCGGCCGCATACAGGTCGCGTTAACGGGGGGATTAGTGAACCAGAGTCGCAGACAGGTACTTGCTCTGACGATGTTGATATATCTGCGGATGCCCAGCTTATGAGCGCTCACGCACCTGAACAATCGACCGGGATTTGGAGGGGCTCGCTCGCCCCCAACCTGCCCGGCCCGCCTCCGGCTGCCAAATCGCCGTTGGCTGCAGTTCGCGTAGAAGACACAACATTTCAAACCTTTGAGATATCCACCAGCCCAAGTCTGAGGGAGGTAAGTCAAAATTTTCACTTGACGATCCACTCAGTCGACAGCCACGAAAGTCAGCCTTCCTTTCTAGCGAAGCATTCCCCACCCTACGCACCACAAGGAGAATATGACGAATTAGGATAAAAATACCCCTTAAAATCGAACAAAAACAACATAATATAAGGAACTATATCATGAAAAAACAAAGCCTTACCAACTTATTGTCAACTGTTATATTAATATCTCTGATTGTATCTACCGCTAATGCTACAACGCTTAATTTTGCTTCTCCCTATCCATCTGGATCATTACCAACAAATGTCGTTGAGCAGTGGGCCTCTAAGGTGAACGAATATTCAAGCGGCAAGGTCTCCGCTAAAGTGTTCCCTCTTTCTCTTCTGAGCGCAGCTGAAGCATCCCCAGGAATAAGGGACGGAATTGCTGATGTTGGATTCGTAATCATGGCTTATTGGCCGGGAAGTTATGCTCATAGCAATATGGTTAATGAGTCCGCAATGCAAATGAAACTTATCAGTGAAAATAACTTAAATGGTAAGGGGACCTTTGCTTTTCAGGGGGCGATGGCTGAATTCATACTCCATAGCTGCCCTGAGTGCTTAAATGAATATCAATCTCAAAATCAGGTGTATACAGCTAACGTGACTACAGCAAATTATGCCCTACTGTGTAACAAGAAAATAACGAAGCCTTCAGAGATGAATGGTACTCGGGTTAGAGCCGGGGGATCTCACTGGGCTCGTTGGTTGAAAGAGTTTGATGCCACGCAAGTTAATATGACAATTAACGATATTCGGGAAGCGTTATCCCAAGGTGTCGTTGATTGTACATTGGCACAGCCTTCTGAGCTTCGAAATCTTGGACTTTCAGAGGTAGTAAACCACGTGACAATTGACCTGCCAGGCGGCGTTTATGCTGGTGTTGGTGGGGCTACCTTTAACAGGGATACATGGAGAAGCCTTGACGTTGATCAGCGCAAGGCAATCCTAAAAGCCGGAGCATTTCTAACTGCCGAAATAGCTTGGCAATCAGAGCTTCAGGCAAGAGAGGTTATGGAAGATTTCAGGAAAAATGATGGCCAAATGCATTATGCATCTGAGCAGTTTGTAAAACTAACAAAGGAATTCATTGAAGATGATATGTCTGAGCTGGTCTCATACTACGAAACTAAACACGGAGTTAAAAATGGAGACGCCTTGCTCAGCGATTTCACTGAGATTCTGAGAAAGTGGGTTGATCGTGTAAAGGAAGCTGATAGTTCGGAAGAGCTTTCGGAAATTTATTGGGAAGAAATATTTTCGAAAGTTGATGTATCGAAATATGGGTTATAGAAAGACCGCTTATATTGATATTTAAATAAAAAGCATGGCGACATGGCTGTATGCTGCAAGATCGACTTTGCTCTATGCAAAAAAAATATAAATAGGCCATTCGCCATACTCAGCCTCATCCACGAACGTTCTAGTGGCGTAGTCTGAAACTGCTACCCTGCAGTGTCGCTCGACGACATCCGAACTTTTGGCATTATTCTCTGTCGAGAAATGCCTGAATGATTATTTTTTGCCATTGCTGCGAGCGGTCGATTGTTGGTGCCGTGGCACCAGCAACAGCCGTAAGGGATATCCGCCAAGCACCTGAAGGGTTAGCACGGAGCAATGCCAATAACGTCTCCTCGTGACCGGGACGGTTCCGTTGGACCTCAGTCCATCTTCATAAGACAGACCCGCCTGACAAGATTGACGACCAGATCCTGGCGCTTTACACCAAGAGCCTGAGCAGCCGGGAAATCGTGGCCCCCTGCAAGGAGGATTGAGACGCGGAAATCTCGACCACGCGCTTGTCCAAGGTGGCCGAACGTGTGATCGACACGCTTCACAAATGGCAGCATCGTCCGGTTGATCCAATTCCCCACATCGTCTATCTGGGCTGCTGCGTCGTTCTGAACATTCGTCAGGACAAGAGAGTGATCAACAAACTTGGCCATGGGCATCGAAATGGAGGGCCTGAAGGAACTGCTAGGCCTCTGGCTAGCCAAGACAGAGGGTGCGAAGTTCTGGCTATAGTTCTGACGGAACTGAAGAACTGTGGTCTGGAGGATATACTGATCGTCCGTCTGGGCTGCCTCAAATGCTTTGCAAATGCCATTGCTGCTGAGTGGCCCAGATCAAGGTGCAACTGTGCATCGTGCACATGATTCGTTAAGTATCCGGAACGGCAGAACAGAGCCGATACAGCCGATCTGAAGTACATCTATCAGAACACGAGGCCCGGCAGGCGCTGGTAGCCTTTGGCGAACCTGCAACAACCCGTGCCCTCAGATCTCCCTGATTCTGGCACTACTATTGGAACAATCTCATCACGCTCTTCGAGTCCCGCCCGGCCATCCGGAAGGTGATCTACACCACCAATGCCATTGCGTTACTGAATAGCGTCATCCACAAAGCCACCAAGCGTCTCAAGCTTTCCACCACGGATAACTCAGCACTGAAAGTGGCCTTCTTGGCGATCCAGCAGGCCTCAAAGAAATGTACCATGCCAATCCGTGATTGGGGCCGGCATTGAATTGCTTTTGTATCGAGTTCGGTGACCGCCTGGACGGCCACCTGTAATGTGGAGGGTAGTTACACAGATTTATTTACAGTCTCATCTAGGCAGCTGCCCGCAGTGTTAATGCGTGGCCCAGAGGATGCTCCATCTCCATTCATCGGCTACCTTTATCACGGGACATTGTTATCAATGTCCCGGTCTGCATCGCAACGATAGCATGCTAACAGGTTCCGTCAAAGTGATCGCCCGATCAGCTCCTTCATGATCTCGTTGGTGCCACCGTAGATTTTTTGCACCCGCGCAGCGGCGTACATCTGCGCGATTGGGTACTCCATCAAATAACCATAGCCGCCGAACACTTGCAGACAACGGTCGATGATGGCGACCTGCTTGTCAGTACCGAGCAACTTAGCCATTGAAGCGGTGGCAGGGTCGAGATCACCGTCCATGTAGCGCTGGACGCAGTGATCCATAAAGGTTTTCGCGGCCAAGACCTCGGTCTTGCACTCGGCAAGCACGAAGCGCGTGTTCTGAAAATCCAGGATTGGCTTGCCAAACGCCGTCCGTACCTTGGCATACTTGATCGCCTCCAAGACTGCGGCTTCGGCCATCGCGACACCGGCAATCCCGATAATCAAGCGCTCACGGGGTAGCTGCTCCATCAACTGGAAAAAGCCCTGGCCTTCTTTGCCACCAAGCAAATTCTCCGCGGGTACGCGCATGTCGATGAAGGTAAGCTCGCGCGTGTCCTGGCCGTGTTGCCCAACCTTCTGCAGCACCCGTCCGCGCTCATAGCCCTCGACCTTGTCCACCTCGACCACGAATAATGAAATACCACGGGCGCCTTCTGACTTGTCAGTCTTGGCTACCACAATCATCAGGTCAGCGTGGGTGGCGTTCGAGATGAACGTCTTTGACCCATTGATCACGTAGTGATCACCGTCGCGGATCGCGGTCGTACGCACTGCCTGCAGATCCGATCCCGTGCCGGGCTCGGTCATAGCGATGCCAATCACCTTCTCACCGTTCGCCATTGCCGGAATCCAGCGTTGCTTCTGCGCCTCTGTTGCATAAGCCGCTATGTAATGGGCGACGATGGTCGAGTGTACGCTGAATCCGAACGCAGTGTCTCGGGCCAGCGCCAGCTCCTCTTGGACCACGGCCTCGTGGCCGAAGTTGCCACCACCACCACCGTACTCATGGGGCAGGCTAGTACACAATAAACCAGCAGCGCCGCTTTTGTTCCATAACTCACGGTCAACCTGGTGCTGCTCAGCCCATCGCTCCTGGTTAGGCGTGACTTCGCGGGCGAAGAACTTGGCCGCTTGGTCGCGCAGCAACGTGTGGTCCTCGGCCTCCCAAGGTGCCTTATAATCGGGAAACAATTCGCTCATGGTGTTTACTTTCCTGTGTAGTGAGGTGCTCGCTTCGCCAGAAAGGCGGCCTGACCCTCGTGGCTGTCGGCTGAGTGGATTGCCAAATGAAAGTTCTGCTTTTCATACTTGAGTCCTTGGCTGAGTGATGTCTCAAAGGCCTGCAACGCCGCGTCTTTTGCTAGCGCTACGGCCAGCGGCGAATTGGCGGCAATATGTCCAGCCATTGTTAGTGCTTGGTCAAGAGCCTCACCCTCTGGGACCACGCGGGCGACGATGCCGTCGGCGCATGCGTCAGCCGCACTGATGAAATTGCCAGTCAGCAGCATGGTCATTGCCTTGGCTTTTCCTACCGCGCTTACCAAACGCTGCGTGGCGCCGCCGCCGGGGATGACGCCGAGTTTCACCTCGGGCACCCCAAATTTCGCGGTTTCAGCTGCGATGACGATGTCACAGGCAAGGGCAAGCTCACAGCCGCCGCCCAAGGCCAGTCCCTCTATTGCGGCGATAACGGGCTTGGGAAAGCCTGCCAAGTCATCCCAGAACGTACCACCAAGGGCTTTGTGTGGGCCGATCAGCGCATCTTCACGAATACGGTCAAAGGCAGTGATGTCGGCGCCCGAGCAGAAGTTCCCGGCGGCACCGTGGATTACTACGGCACGCACACTGTCGTCGTACTGAAAAGTCACCAGCGCCTGTCCCAGTGCGCTTAAGACTTCTTCGTTAAGTGCATTGCGGGCTTCTGGCCGATTGAGTTCGAGGATAACGATGGATTCGTTGCGGCGGATATTTAGAATAGCCATCAGATGTCCTTGTAGATATCTTTATATGTGGCGCGGATCGACTTCTTGTCGAGCTTGCCGACGCTGGTGCGGGGCAACGTTTCGAGAAACAAGGCAGTATCTGGCAGCTGCCACTTGGCGAAATTGGGTTTTAGAACTTCGTGGATCTCGTCCAGCGGCAACTCGGTGCCGTCGTCGGTAACCAACAGGGCGACAGGGCGCTCCTGCCACTTGGGATGTTCAATGCCAACAACTGCAGCATCGCGGATGCGCGGGTGTGCGATCAGCGCATTTTCCATGTCGATGGAGGAGATCCACTCGCCGCCGCTCTTGATCACGTCTTTTAGACGATCGGTCAGCTTGAGGTAGCCGTGCTGGTCGATCGTGCCGACGTCACCGCTCCGCCAGTAGCCGTCGAGGAAGCGATCTCCATCGTCGTCAAGCTTATGATACTTCTCGATGATCCAAGGTCCTCTTAATAACACCTCGCCCTGGGAAATGCCGTCGAAGGGCACATCCTTACCGGCACCGTCAACCAGTCGGAAGTCGACGCCGGATACCATCAAGCCTTGGCAGCGCTTGCGGTTCCATGTTTGCTCGTCGCTCAACACTTCGCGCAGCGACGGTTTAAGCCCCTTGTTGACCGTGACCAGCGGAGTGGTCTCGGTGGCGCCATAGGCGTGAATAATGTCGGCCCCGGTGAGATCATAAAAGCCACGCATCAGACTCAACGATGGCTCGGTGGCACCGCTCAGCAGCCTCGCACGGCTGAAGTCTGGCTTGTTGTCCAGTGATCGGATGTACTCCAGCATCGGTGTAAAGATCGCTGGCGCACCGTTAGCTACAGTAACCTTTTCTTCTATCATTGCATCGACCAAAACCGACGTATCCTCAGCGACGTAGCGGCCTGGCAGGACGACTTTAGCCATCGCCTGGACGGCGGCCTGCGGAAGACCCCAGCACTGACCGTGGAACATCGGCGTAATGAGCATGGCGGTGTCGTCACTACTCATGCCGATCACACTGTCCATCGCCAAGGTGTGCAGATAGATACCGCGGTGGGAGTAGTAGATTCCCTTGGGCCTACCGGTGGTGCCTGTCGTGTAGCAGGCGCTGTAGGCCGACGTCTCGTCCACCATCGGCCAATCGATGTGTTTATCTTCTGCCCGGAGCAGATCCTCGAAGTGATGCACGTTCGTCAGGGTCGTGCTGATCTGCGACAGCGGACGGTCGGTCATCACGATCCAGCCTTTGACTTGAGGCACCAGCGGAGCGAGCTTCTCTGCAATTGGCAGCAGGGTCTCGTCAACTAGAATCCAGGACGCCTCACTGTGGTCGGTAACATAGCCCAAGTCCTCGGGCGCCAGACGAAGGTTCATCTGCAGCATGACGGCAGCGAGGCCGGGGATCGCCCAATAAAGCTCGAAATGTCGGCGACTATTCCAGTCCAGGATTCCAACTACGTCCCCGGGGCCGACGCCGAGTCTTCGCAATGCGTTGGCCGCTTGACAGATCCGGAGGTAGGACTCGCCGTAGGTGTACCGGTCCCAGCCGCCATCGGCGGTACGATAGACGATTTCTTGTTCTGGATAAGTCCGGGCCGCATGCCGAATCATGGTCGTTGTGTTGAGCTGGTAGCTGTCGCCATGGGTGGAAGGACGGCCCTTAGTAATATATGTCGATTGCATATCTTTCTCCTCAGATGCGTTCAATTATTGTTGTGTTGGCAGTGCCATGGGCTTCACAGATAGTCTGTAAGCCCAACTTCTTCCCTGAGCGTTCAAGTTCACAAAGTAAATCCGTCAGCATGCGGGCACCGGTTGAGCCCAGCGGGTGCCCGATTGCGACTGAGCCACCGTTAACATTGAGCTTGTCATCCGGAATATCGAATTCGCGCTGAAACATCAGCGGTACGCCTGCAAAAGCCTCGTTGACCTCGTACAAATCAATGTCCGCCGCGCTTAGTCCCGCCATTTTTAGTGCCTTGTGGGTAGCCTCAAGTATGGCGGTGAACTGGATCACGGGGTCCGCACCGGCGACCGACATAGCACGAAAGCGGGCGCGTGGTTTGAGGCCTTTTTGTTCAGCGTATCCACGATCAGCGACTAGTAGTGCCGCCGCACCGTCGCTAACCTGAGATGCGTTCGCGGCCGTCGTGCGGCCATTTTTCGCAAAGACCGTCTTCAGGCCCGCTATCTTCTCCGTATCGAGATGCTCGCGAATGCCCTCATCAGCGGTAATACATGGACCGTTGGGGTCTTGGGGATCGGCGGTGATTGGCACCATCTGTTTGACAAAAGCACCAGCCCTGGTAGCAGCGAGGGCCCGCTTATGACTTCGAACGCTGTAAGCATCAAGTTCCTCGCGGCTAATCCCGAAGCGATCGTTCATGAGTTCGGAACTTGGCCCCTGTGCCATAAGTCGACCGTCGTAGCGTTCCAGCTCAAGCGGTCCGTACTGCGGGCCGAGTGGCGCACCTGGCTGAAATGCTGACGGCATAGTCACCTGCGACATCGATTCAACCCCACCTGCGATCACCAGATCATAACTACCAGCCATGACACCATGGGCGGCAAAGCTGACTGCCTGCTGGCCGGAACCACATTGGCGGTCCACAGTTACTGCGGGCACGGACTCGGGTAAGCCGGCGGAAAGCACGGCGTGGCGGGCGATGTTGGAGGACTGTTGGTCATGCTGCAGCACGCAGCCAGCGATCACGTCGTCGATTGTGGATGGATCAACTCCGCTGCGATCGACAAGATATCTTAGAGTGCAGCCGAGCAGGTCGGCGGGATGCCATTGGCTCAGTATTCCACCACGTCTGCCGACCGGGGTTCTTACGGCATCGACGATGACTGCTTCACGATTAGTCATTTGTTACTCCGGAGGTAGGGGTCTTGACTTCGGCCAGAGGAATATCGTGTTCGCGACCGATCGCTTCCCAGTAGCTTGTCGTCCGTGTTTTGAAAGTGGACTCGAGCTCCTCAATCGTACGACCGATATGCTCTGAAACCCGGGCGGCAAAGTGGGGCTCGAGCGCACCGAGAGCGACATAGCCGTCCAAAGTGGGATATATGCGGTAGGTGGGTAACGCTCCCCCCAGAGGCGTTGCAGGCCCCATCAGACCGTGGCGAACTGCGGCACCAGCCATCTGAGCGGCATGGTCAAGTACTATCTTGTAGTGGCCACCCCTACCAACGCGCGTTCGACTCAGGAGTCCCGCGACCGCAGCAGAGACCGCACGCTCAGCACCCAGAAAGTCCGCCACCGGAACGAGTGGCATGGTCGGCGGACACAACGTGCCGTGTGCAGCCTGATAGGTCAGATCATGCCCGGGAACTTCAGCCGCATCTCCGTCGTGGCCGACTATTTCGACGTGAACCAGAGCAGGGTGAGTCTCGGAGAGTCGGTGTAGGTCAAGACGGCTTAACGCAGACGGACGCATGGCCGTTATTAGGGCATCAGCATCTGCAAGGTAATCATCGAGACGGCCTCGCTGCTCGGACTGCTTTAGATCCAGGACAACGATCTCTTGATCACCCACAAGCTCGTCGTACCAAGCTCGGGCCACTGCAGCAAGCGGATCTCCAGCTGGGGGCTCAATTTTAGTGACCTGTGCACCCATGCTAGCCAGTTGCGCGGCCGCGACGGGGCCTGGCAGGTTGGAGGCGAGCGAGACGACCCGAATCCCGGCCAGTGGTTCCGGTGAGGAAGTGCTCATTAAAGCAACCGATTTCATCATTATCACCTGTCGAATTCATCAATACTATACGACTGTATAGCATAATATACGAAGGTACAATATCAACGTTTCTGGTAACTTTGCACGTCTCGACCGATCGCGGCTTCTCAGCGAACAAAGCCAACGCCAGCGTGATAATCCGGTCATGTGCGAGGAACTACGCAGACTCAGCTATGCAACTACGAGTTAGATAGTGAAGAAGACGGTGGGGCTATCCCCTAAAGTGAATAGCGACTTGACTGCGAAGGGGTTCTACCCCGTTACTGCGGACACTTCTAGAAAGAGTTTGGACTTCCCCCGGTGTAGTGGACACGCCTAGCCTAGGATTCCGGCATGGAGTTCGTCTTCTGTATGAAAGATTTATTGACGTATCTCCAACTTCCTCTACACTTCGGTATTGGTTACGATAACAATAACCTTAGCCTAGGAGATTCATTATGAAACTGAACAAAAACAAAACGATCTCACTCCTGTCTGCACTCGCTGTGGGTGTTACTTTAGCCTCAACCAGCACTCAAGCAGTACAGCTTCGTCATGCCACCGGCTATGCCCCGGGTTCCATGGGGGCAGAATCAACGACAACCTACGCCGAAGCGATGGAAGAGATCTCAGGGGGCGATGTCAGCGCCAAGGTGTATGCCTTGTCACTGTTAAACTGGGCGGAAATGTCTGATGGCATCCGAGATGGCATGGCAGACAGTGGAACACTTCTGTTTCCTTACTTTCCTGCCCAATATCCGCTCAATAGCATGCTCGCCGAACTTTCCATGGTGGTGCAGCTTGGGGAATCCATAGACTCAAAGCTCATGGGGCTTGCCTATGCTGGCGCTCTCTCAGAGTACCTGATGCTTGATTGTCCGGAATGTATGCAGGAGTTCGCACAACAGGGACAGGTCTTTACCGGTGCAGGGGCAACCACACCTTACTACCTGCTATGCAACACTCCCGTAACCTCATTGGCAGACGTTGCAGGAAAGCGCCTGCGTGCAGGGGGCGCCCAATGGGCGCGCTGGGCGGAGGACCTTGATGCCTCACCGGTGTCCATTCCCCAGAACGAGGTTTACGAGGCAATGAGCCAGGGAGTTCTGGACTGCTCTATGATGTCCACTCCAGAACTCACCCTGATCAACCTGATGGAAGTC
>NZ_FOHZ01000004.1:0-7411 GCF_900111555.1 Marinobacter segnicrescens | reverse complement strand
ACATTGAGCTTGTCATCCGGAATATCGAATTCGCGCTGAAACATCAGCGGTACGCCTGCAAAAGCCTCGTTGACCTCGTACAAATCAATGTCCGCCGCGCTTAGTCCCGCCATTTTTAGTGCCTTGTGGGTAGCCTCAAGTATGGCGGTGAACTGGATCACGGGGTCCGCACCGGCGACCGACATAGCACGAAAGCGGGCGCGTGGTTTGAGGCCTTTTTGTTCAGCGTATCCACGATCAGCGACTAGTAGTGCCGCCGCACCGTCGCTAACCTGAGATGCGTTCGCGGCCGTCGTGCGGCCATTTTTCGCAAAGACCGTCTTCAGGCCCGCTATCTTCTCCGTATCGAGATGCTCGCGAATGCCCTCATCAGCGGTAATACATGGACCGTTGGGGTCTTGGGGATCGGCGGTGATTGGCACCATCTGTTTGACAAAAGCACCAGCCCTGGTAGCAGCGAAAGCCCGCTCATGACTTCGAACGCTGTAAGCATCAAGTTCCTCGCGGCTAATCCCGAAGCGATCGTTCATGAGTTCGGAACTTGGCCCCTGTGCCATAAGTCGACCGTCGTAGCGTTCCAGCTCAAGCGGTCCGTACTGCGGGCCGAGTGGCGCACCTGGCTGAAATGCTGACGGCATAGTCACCTGCGACATCGATTCAACCCCACCTGCGATCACCAGATCATAGCTGCCAGCCATGACACCATGGGCGGCAAAGCTGACTGCCTGCTGTCCGGAACCACATTGGCGGTCCACAGTTACTGCGGGCACGGACTCGGGTAAGCCGGCGGAAAGCACGGCGTGGCGGGCGATGTTGGAGGACTGTTGGTCGTGCTGCAGCACGCAGCCAGCGATCACGTCGTCGATTGTGGATGGATCAACTCCGCTGCGATCGACAAGATATCTTAGAGTGCAGCCGAGCAGGTCGGCGGGATGCCATTGGCTCAGTATTCCACCACGTCTGCCGACCGGGGTTCTTACGGCATCGACGATGACTGCTTCACGATTAGTCATTTGTTACTCCGGAGGTAGGGGTCTTGACTTCGGCCAGAGGAATATCGTGTTCGCGACCGATCGCTTCCCAGTAGCTTGTCGTCCGTGTTTTGAAAGTGGACTCGAGCTCCTCAATCGTACGACCGATATGCTCTGAAACCCGGGCGGCAAAGTGGGGCTCGAGCGCACCGAGAGCGACATAGCCGTCCAAAGTGGGATAAATGCGGTAGGTGGGTAACGCTCCTCCCAGAGGCGTTGCAGGCCCCATCAGACCGTGGCGAACTGCGGCACCAGCCATCTGAGCGGCATGGTCAAGTACTATCTTGTAGCCGCCACCCCTACCAACGCGCGTTCGACTCAGGAGTCCCGCGACCGCAGCAGAGACCGCACGCTCAGCTCCCAGCAAGTCCGCCACCGGAACGAGTGGCATGGTCGGCGGGCACAACGTGCCGTGTGCAGCCTGATAGGTCAGATCGTGCCCGGGAACTTCAGCCGCATCTCCGTCGTGGCCGACTATTTCGACGTGAACCAGAGCAGGATGAGTCTCGGAGAGTCGGTGCAGGTCAAGACGGTTTAACGCAGACGGACGCATGGCCGTTATTAGGGCATCAGCATCTGCAAGGTAATTATCAAGACGGCCTCGCTGTTCGGACTGCTTGAGATCCAGGACAACGATCTCTTGATCAGCCACAAGCTCGTCGTACCAAGCTCGGGCCACTGCAGCAAGCGGATCACCAGCTGGGGGCTCAATTTTGGTGACCTGTGCACCCATGCTAGCCAGTTGCGCGGCCGCGATGGGGCCTGGCAGGTTGGAGGCGAGCGAGACGACCCGAATCCCGATCAGTGGCTCCGGTGCAGAAGCGCTCATTAAAGCAACCGATTTCATCACTATCACCTGTCGAATACATCAACACTATACAACTGTATAGCATGATATACGAAGGTACAATATCAACCTTTCTGGTAACTCTTGAAGGTGGTCCTGTTTCCCACCTTGAGAGTGTCTCCCGCTGCAGAGCAATCGAACCACCAGGTTGCGTCGACCGTCTTGGGCCCGTCTTCTCCGGGAACGATCAAGCTATGGATCTTCCTATCAGGGTTGCCGCCGAAAGCTGGATAGTAGTGTTCGGTGCTCCCGTCCCCAGAAAAGCTCATGGCCAGGTGGCCCATGCCTATTGAATCGAGCATGTCCTGGACCTCAGGGCTGTCTGTGACCCGCCTTATGTAGCCGCACATTACAAACCTCCTTTTTGGCAATAACTGAGTCAGAACCTGAAAACGAACAGTCAAAGAGTCAATTTTGCTATAGTAAACTGGATACCGTGATAGGGGACAGGGATGCTCTGGAATAAGTCAACTCGGAGACACTTGAGGGGTTCAATTAAAGCTCAATGGGCTGCGGTTATTGTCGCCATAATTGCAATACCAGTTCCTATCGTATGGCAAATTATCAGTTCTGCTAAGACCGAACCGATACCTTCTGCTTGCGTCCCCTTCTTCGATAAGAGAAGCATAAAGGTTGAAGAGCTTTATCAGACTATAGGGGAATTGGCAGCTTCTGCTTTGAAAAGCCCTAGAATCATAAAGAGCATGACTGTTAACGAATCATATTCACAAATAGATTCAGATGATGAATTTCCTAAAAACTCTATTCAATATTTGGTAAACTGCTCACAAAAGCTGATTAACTCGTATGATCCACCACCTTTGCAAAAAGCAGATCTTGCGGTATTCGCTATTTACGAAATGCACAATGATGAATACATTATTGAAACCGCCAAAATGTATACTGAGATAGCCAATAAATCGAATCCTGACAACATTTACAAGGAAGTAGAAGGATTAACATATGAATACATGAAGTACTTTGAAGAATTTGATCCAGCTGGTTTGTCAGATGTGAAAATTATAGGTCACGCCCTAGCCATTCAGGCCACTCACTCAATATTGCAGAACATTGCAGAGGAGCATGGTCTAGGAATTGCGCATTCATCAATTCATAGATTACTTACAGAAGCTATAAATTCTGTCGATAGTTTATGCGCTGATGGTCAAATTAAAGCGTGGGAGCAAGATATAGAGTTAAATCTTAAAACCGCAGCTGAAAATTCAATACCGTCATATAGGTCCGACACATGGGAAGAAATGCTTGCTCGTAGAGAACATTCTAAAACCCGTCGTGACAACTGTGAATAGGAAACGTTGAAGTGGCTCAAATCTGCTTTACAGGTTAATAAAATACACCAAAAGCGGATTCACCATGACTGACATTCCTGAAAACCAAGTAATTGATTTCGAAATTTCGAAAGCTCACCTAGAAGCGACCGGTTGGAGCCTCAACCAGTTCGAGCGCTCTAACCCTTTCGACTGCCATGCAGTCTACGTCTATGATTTCCGGTTTCAGACACCTGAGCTATTTACCTTCCCCATTAACGATTTCAACGATCGGATCGTGGAGCAGCCAGCTCAGGTACTCGCCACCGTTCTGGAACAGTGGATGAAAAAAAGGCATCGGAAGAAGCTGAAAGGCAGAGAACGCCGGGCCCTCCCCGGCGTGATTGCCGACTATGTGAAGGCCTCACAGTCCTACCGGGCCTGGCTTACACGAAAATCAGCCAATGACCGGATGCATGCCTTCATTGACCTGCCCCCAGTCTTTAATCCAACTGCTCCCTAGTAATGTCCGTTACTTTTGAATCAGTTTTTCCAAGTCTGAGAGCAGAGGCAAACTCCAGAGGTGTCTGATACCCCAAGGATGAATGCGGTCGCTGCTCATTGTAGTCCAAGCGCCAGTTGCTGATCTTGTCCCGGGCGTGGGCGAGATCCCGGAACCAGTGTTCATTCAGACACTCATCCCGGAATTTGCCGTTAAAGCTCTCAACGTACCCATTCTGCATCGGCTTTCCTGGCTGAATTAGCTTCAGTTCAACGCCATGGCGGTAGGCCCATTGATCGAGCGCTCTGCCAGTGAATTCCGGTCCCTGGTCGGTTCTAACGGCTTTCGGATAGCCTCGGAAGGCCGCAATGCCATCCAGGGTACGGACAACCTGTTCACCCGAGATGCCCATGGCCACGGGGATGTCGAGGCATTCCTTCGTGAAGTCATCCACGATCGTCAGGCATTTGATCCTGCGGCCGTTAGCCAGGGAATCCATCACGAAATCCATGGACCACGTATGGTTTGGTGCATCGGGCAGCACCAAGGGCTGCCGTTCGACCATCACCCCTTTACGGCGCTTGCGTTTGCGGACGGCCAAGCCTGCTTCCCGGTAAAGTCGATAAACCTTCTTGTGATTCACCTCAGCACCCTCACGACGCAGCAACTGATGAACACGCCGGTACCCGAACCGGCGACGTTCGAACGCAATGGCTTTGATGCGCTCTGTCAGTTCACGCTCCTCTGGAGAACGCTGAGACTGATACCGCATCGTTGCGCGGGATAACCCGACGAGTGAACAGGCTTTGCGCTCGGATATCGTCGTCTCCGACAGCATGGTACGCACAGCCTCGCGCTTGTTCCCGACGGTCAGTACTTTCGGTTGAGGGCGGCCTTCAGAGCTTCTGTGTCCAGCATGGACTCGGCCAGCAACTTCTTGAGCCGGGCGTTCTCTTCCTCCAGGGCCTTCAAACGACGGGCCTCAGAGACCTCCAAACCACCGTATTTCTTACGCCAGGTGTAGAAGGTTGCGTCCGAGATGTTGTACTTTCGGCACAGCTCTTTGACCGGAAGGCCAGCCTCGGCTTCCTTCAGAATGGGAATGATCTGTTCTTCGGTGAATCGCTTCTTCATGTTCATCGTCCTCTCTGGTGATGAACATTACTAAGATCAGGATGGATTAGAAAGTTGGGTGCAGGTCAGGTAAGTCGCCGACCTTTGCCTGAAGCTTACGGGCAATCTTGACGGCGCTGAGCTTGGGAAATTGCTTGAGCAAATGCACCAGGTAATCCCGGTGATCGTCGAGGCGCTTGGTGCGTGAGGGATCTTCAATCTGTTCTGTGATCGCGTTCTCCTCCATCCGCAGATACTTGCGTACGGTGTTGCGGGATAACCCCAGTTCCTGGCTGATGGCGCGGATCGACAGTCCTTTACCGTTATCGTGCAGTGCCTTGATCTTGTGTATCACAACCCACTCCTTCACTGACATGCCCCCGGCCATCGATAAAAGCGGGGGACAGTAGCTGGTTCTGTGGCCTGACGGCCACTCGGAGGTGGGTCAAAATTAATGGCCAGTAGTGGGTCACTTTAATTGGCCACTAACAGCAGTATTTTAAGCAGCTGTCAGGCGTCTAGGATATCGGGGGCTTGCCAACAAGCCGAAATCGGGTAACTTTAAGGGGTGAGCCGGATCGTTCAACAAACGACTGTTTGATGATAAGGTGTTTTTGGTTGTCGCTAGTTGCATGCAATTCATTAACCGCGGCAACGAGCCTTTTTATATGAACATTGGCTAAAAGCGCTGCTATGCTTATGGGCCAATATCCAGACTCAGCAATTTCTCGATTCCATCTACAAAGCCGTTTCGAAAGATTATTTTTCCGGTGTGATCTTTGATGCTGCCACGGTCTGTTTTAGTCCAGCCCTTTACTTTCAGGGATTCCTCAGAAATGGCGTCTTTCAATGCATCAATCTCATGGTTCAACAAGCGCGGCAAACGCGATTCAGGCGTGTCTTCAGTATCGGCTCGATAATCAATTTCCAGTTTCTTGATCGATGCAAACCTTTTATTTTCGGCCCGCAATTTACGGACCTTCGAAATCAGATCGAGTATGAGGTAGTGGTGGGTTTTATTGCTTACTTCGTCAACCCAATCGTACTCTCCCGAAGGCGTGGTCTGTGCTTTGATCGCTTTCTTTTTCTTGTTTCCAAGCGCTTGCCAAGCCTCAATAACCGCTCTGTAGGCAGCCCCGGTTTTGTTTCGGATGGTTTGGCTGCTCGGAACGCCACGGCTGGCGCCCAATTTCGCAATCGTTGCGACTTTGAAGTCAACCGCACCAGACTCGTAATGTTCCTTGCACACGGCCTGAATCGCCTCCAAGGACTTCCTCGAACGAGAACTTTTCAATTGTCCCAGAACGGCCTCGTAGACCTCTTTTGGTTCACTCATTGCAGCTCTCAATTCCTAGTGAAAACTTCAAAGATGCATTCATGGCGGACTCGATCTCTTGGCGCACATCGCCTAACTGTAATGGCCCCGCGAGGTCTTCCAGAGTGATTTGGCCATTGATCAGCTGGTCAGCAACGTGCCAGTTATTTTGTGTCACTTGCATAATCAGCCGAACGACCTGATTAGCAGCTTTGAGCTGCTGATCCTCTGTCAGGCGGAATATCGCGGGAGCGATCCCATTGGTATCCGCCAATTTATCGAGCATTTGACTCAGCAAGGGACGTGCTCTGGAGGCGCTGGCACTTTCGTAAATTTCAGCATTAGCGCAAACCTCGGCAAGCAACCTGAACTCGCTGCTTTGCTCCTCCAAATGCATCCCCATTTCCACGTAATTGTCGCTAACAATCAGTTGGTGCTGGCCTGTCTCCGAGCTGATCAGTAGTTCGGTAGCTTGCGAAATCAGCCGGTATAAGTGCTGCAGATCCGTGAGAAGCATGTCGAGCTTCTTGGCCCTCTCTTCATACGCCGAGGTGATCTTTTTCAGCGTTCTCTCTTGGCCAAAAAACTGTCCTGAAGACTCGGCATCATATCGCTCGTCATCCAGTATCTGCCTTTTTTCTTCTAGTTCATGGTATTCCTCGCGGGTGACGTTGATCTCCAGAATGATTTCGTTGGCAATGGCCGACAAACCTCCCAAAAACGCCGGACCCGTGATGAAGAATCTGCATTGAGGACAATTTCTAGACCCGAGGTAGCCACTGGGAACTGGCGAATAAATTGCTTCAGTCTTCCGCTCAACCAGTGTATGGCCACCTTCGCTACACTTGGTCCCGCTCATGGGGCAGATACCTATGCTCATGAGCTGGAAGGCTCCAGAAGGCCAATCAGGTGTCAGACACTGATCCATAATGGCTCGATCTGTAGCGATCAACTCCGGGCGAGCCTCTTCGATTTTTTTTTGGATGATAAGGTCTTCGTAACGGCGGTGGCTCTGCTCAAGTGCCCGTTTTTCAGCCGCCGCCATCTCCATCCGCATTTTGCTGGCCCCCACTTTCGTGTAGTAAATCGTCATCACCAGCGATGCATGACCAACTAGCTTCGAGATTACTGTGATGGGCGCTCTGCCATCGACAATGTAGGCAGTGATAAGGCTGACGCGCAAAGCGTGAGGGGTAAATTGGCTCCTATACTCCACACTGTTCTTTTTCTCGATTTTCTCTGCTAGTGTTCCGTCCGGGTATTTCCTAAGCGCATATATGCTATAATTCGAGCTATTATTCACGAGTTTGGAGACTCTGTTTTGGCCCGGAAACC
>NZ_FOHZ01000055.1 GCF_900111555.1 Marinobacter segnicrescens | reverse complement strand
GCCTGGCGGAACTGCAGACGGAAGTGGAGTTGCTGCGGTCGCTGGTTTACCGGTGCACTGAAGGGTACATTAACGGAGAGGACATGACCCGACTGGCCTCCATGGCCAAGCTGAAAGCGGGACGACTTGCACGGGAAGTGACTGACAGTTGTCTGCAGTACTACGGTGGCATGGGCTTCATGAACGAAACCCTGATTACCCGCTTCTACCGGGACCTGCGCCTGGTTTCCATCGGCGGCGGTGCCGACGAAGTCATGCTGGGCATTCTGTCCAAGTTCATGGGAACCCACCCCGGCGGCCAGTAAACCGGGGTTACAGACTCTGGGTCGTCAGGGACGATGACCCGTGGCCAGTTGCCAGACCCGGTCGGTGAGATCCTCCAGGGAAAGGCCTCCGCCATGGCGGAACCAGGTCGGCGTCCAGTGCAGGGAACCCGCCAGCAACTTACGAAGAATGTCCGGCTCCATGGTGACGACGCCTGCCTGGTGAGCCTCTCGCAGCACGTCCAGCCAGATACCTTCGTACTCTTCCCGCAGCCGGAGAATGGTTGCCTTGCCCTCCTCGGACAGATTGCGCCACTCGTCCACCATGACACTCCAGGCTTCGCCGGTTTCACCATTCATGGCGTACAACTCGACAGAAATCAGGGTGCGTAGCCGATCCTCCAGTGCCGGGCGACTTTCCAGCGCCCGCTTCAGGCGGCCCAGGTTGAGAACGATGCTCTCTTCCATCACCGTGCGCAGAATTTCGTCCTTGCTGCGGTAATGGTGAAAGATACTGCCCGGCAGGATACCCGTCTCACGCCCGATATCACGTACCGTTGTCTGCAGATAACCCTTGCGGCGGAACAGGCGGGCAGCCGTATTGAGCACCACCCCGCGGGGACTTTTGGGGTCGGTGATTTTCCCGCTCTCAATCAGTTCTTTGCCGATCTCTTCACTGAATTCCAAGTTTCCGGCTCTCTCACGGGGTTAAACAAAGAAACCGTACGGTCCCATCAACACGCTGCATTCTAAAGCAAATCCATCACGGCGAGCCAATAAACAGGCATGCACAGCATTGGCCCAAAGGTCCTTCGACCTCAACAATACCAAACGCTTGCTCAAATCCTTGCTATCCGCTAGATTGATGAAAACAACAGACCCCGACACGGCGGAGGCCCATATGGCCAGGCAACCACAACACGCAACCGACCCCACCATGAACATGATCGACCGGGTATGCGCCGGCGACATGCTGACCCGGGCAGCGGACCTCTATCCCGACAACGTCGCCATGGTTGACGACGGCCGCACCCTCACCTACCGGGAATTCGAGGACCAGGCCAACCGCATGGCCCACAGTCTGCTGGACCTTGGCCTGAAAGCCGGCGAGCCCGTGGGCATTCTGGCCCGCAACTGCATCGAGCTGATGGTGAGTTACATGGCCTGCGCCAGGGCCAACCTGGTGTTTGCCCCGGTCAACCTGGGCCTGAAGCCCCATGAGATCGCCTACTGCCTCAGGGACTGCGGCACCCGCGTCCTGATCGTCGAGGAGGCACTGGCCGGAGCCGGGCAGGCGCTGCCCGACCAGTTGCCGGACCTGGAGTTCCTTTACTGGACCGGAGACAGCACCCATAGCGCCGGAGGGCACACCTGGAAGCCGGTACAGCAGCTGATCGACAACGGCAACGACAGCCCTCTCGAAGTGGTGGTCGGCGACCGGGACCCGGTGCAGCTGCTTTACACCTCCGGCACCACCGCCAACCCCAAGGGCGTGGTCACCAGCCACCTGGCGGTCACCATGGCGGCCATGGCCAATGTCATCGCCAATCAGCTTCCGCCGGAAGCCGCCATGCTCTGTCAGTTGCCACTGTTCCACTGCACCGCGGTTAACTGCCTGGCACTGCCCACGTTCATGATGGGCGGCAAGCTGGTGATGGCCAAGGGCTTTGATGCCCGGGAATGCGCCCGGCTGATCGAAAAGCACCGCATATACATGCTGCTGGGCCTGCCGATGATGTACAACGAGATGCTGACGGACCCGGAAGCCAGCAAGCGGGACTTCTCATCGGTAAGGCGGGCGCTGTACGCCATGGCGCCGATGGCGGAATCAAAGCTGCAGGCCATTCATGATGCCTTCCCAAATGCCGATGTGGTGCTGGGCTCCGGCCAGACCGAGTTCACCCCGGCCACCTGCCTGATCCGCCCGGAACACCAGTGGAGCAAGGCTGGCTCCTGGGGCACCGCCACCCCCATGACCCGGGTGGCCATTATGGACGATCACGGCCGCCTGCTGCCGCCGGGGGAATCCGGCGAGATCGTCTACCGGGGACCGCAGGTGATGACCGAATACCTGAACCAGCCGGAAAAAACCGAAGAAGCCTTCAAATACGGCTGGTTCCACAGTGGCGATATTGCGTCCATCGACGAGGATGGCGCAATCTGGTTTACCGACCGCAAGAAAGACATCATCAAGACCGGCGGCGAGAATGTCGCCTCACTGGATGTGGAACGCTGCCTGATCGGTCACCCGAAGGTCGCCGAGGCGGCGGTCATAGGCATTCCCCACGAACGCTGGGGCGAGGCCATCACCGCCAACGTGATCCTGATGCCGGGCGAAGAAGTGACCGAGGACGAACTGATCGCCCACTGCCGGGAACACCTGGCGGGCTTCAAGGTGCCCAAGGCTATTGTGGTGGTGGATGAGTTCCCCCGTACCGGCACCGGCAAGATCCAGAAGCACCTGATTCGAAAGGGTATGGAGGGATACTTTTCGGAATAAATCCAAAGTTTGATGCAGTATACACCGGATCAACATCCCCAAACCGCAAGAAGGTAGACGGATACTAAAAACCTACCCCGCCCTAAAATAAGGTGTCCGGTGCCGTGCCCAAATGATGATAGTCGTCGCGCAGCCGATACTTCATCAGCTTACCCGAAGGCGTTCGCGGCAGCTCATCGGCAAACACAACGTGCTTCGGGCACTTGAATCCGGCCAGGTGTTTGCGGCAGTGGTCGATTATGTCCTTGGCGATGGCCGCATCATTGCCCGGCACCACCACCGCGCAGACCGATTCAATAAACCGGGCGTCGGGCACGGCGATTACTGCAACCTCGCGCACGTCCGGATGACGCATCAACACGTCCTCTACCTCGGCTGGATAGACATTCTCACCGCCGGTACGAATCATATCCTTCTTCCGGCCGGATATACAGAGCAGGCCGTCCTCCGTGAGCCGCCCCAGGTCGCCGGTGCGACACCAGCCATTCACGAAGGTCTCGGCGCTAGCATCCGGGCGCTGCCAGTAACGTTCGCATACCACCGGGCTGCGGATCCAGATCTCACCCTCGGCCCCGGTGGCCACTTGCTGCCCCTCATCGTCCCGAAGTGAAATCTCGGTGAACGGCATGGGCCGGCCCACACTGTCCGGGCAACTCAAGGTTTCCTCGCCCGTCGAACAAGCGGCAATGGGCGTGCCCTCGGTGAGCCCGTAGACCTGCGAGATCTCAATCCAGGGATAGCGCCGCTGCAGCACCTGCGTGGCCCACGGCAGCAGCGGGTCGCCACCGGAGAGAATACGTTTCAGACTGGACAGATCGTATTTTTCCGCCTCCTCGACGTTCAGCTGGGCAAGCTCGTAGATCATGAACGGGAAGAGAAACAGATCAGTCACAGTCTGTCGCTCGACCGTCGCCAGAACCCTGTAAATGGAAAAGCCCCCGCTTCTCAATACTACGGCGTGCCCCCCGGCCGCCAGCGCCGAGCTGGTCAGATCCTCCACGGCGCCAACGTGGTACATGGGGCCGGTGGTCATGGCCACCGTGTCCTGGTCGAACCCCCATTGCAGGGCCTGAATGGCAGCGAACCACAGGGCATTACTGTGGCTCCACAATGCGCCCTTGGGCCGCCCGGTGGTTCCGGATGTGTACATCAGCATGGCCGGGTACGTCTGCGCCGGCCGCGGGCCCGGCGGGTTGCCGGTATCGCCGTCGAGCACGGACCAGGACGCTGCCCAGTGGGGCACCGGCGCATCTTCCTGCTCCAGTGCGATGAAGTCGCTCACTGGCAGGCCCTGACGAACAGGCGCCAGGGTTTCAGCCAGGCTGGCATGGAAACATAGGGTCCCGCAGCCGGAGTCGGTAATTGCGAACTCCAGCTCCTCCGCAGTGAGCCGGAAATTCAGTCTCACGGCAATGGCACCGATACGGGTGACTGCCAGGTACAGTGCCCAGTACTCCAAGGCGTTGTACAGCAGAATCCCAACCCGGTCCCCGGAACGCACTCCGCGCCCTATTAGTGCGTTGGCACGGGCGTTGACCCTTTCGCGAAGCTGGTCATGGGTCCAAGTCTCCCGGTCCTCGAATGACACAGCCGGCCGATGGCCACCGATGCGCCGACATGGCCACTGGCTGCGCCGTGTGATGAATCCGATATCCATGTAAATCTCCCGCCCCGGACGGCGCTCAGACGGCCTCGGGCTTTTTCAGTTTCGCCTCCAGCTCATGACGCTTGATCTTTCCCGTGGTGCTGCGGGGCAGATCGGCGTCGGTTACCAGACGAACGTTTTTAGGCATCTTGTAACCAGCGATCCGGCCACGGCAGCACGCCAGTACGTCTTCCTCCAGCAGGTTGTCGACGGCTGGCACGACGAACACTACCGGCACCTCTCCCCAACGGGCGTCCGGCGTGCGCACCACCACCGCCTCGGCGATACGGGCGTCGGCGAGCAGAACACGTTCAATTTCGGCCGGATAGATGTTCTCACCGCCGGACTTGATCAGGTACTTGCGTCGGTCCACGAAGTCCAGCGTCCCGTCCGGATTGCGCACGAACATGTCGCCCATGTGGAACCAGCCACCGCGAAAATCCCTGGCGTTCACCTCCGGCGCTTGCCAGTAACCGCTGAACAGTGAAGGGCCGCGGATGGCCAGTTCCCCGGGTTCGCCATCCGGCACCTCCTGGTCATCGGCGTCAACCAGGCGGACCTCACAATAAGAGCTCTGTACCTTGGACAAGTTTTTCGCGACCGTGCCCGGGGCGATGAGCCCGGCGGTGGCCGGCCCCGAGCCGGTCTCTGTGGAGCCAAAACTGTTAACGTAAGGTGCATCCAGAAGCCGGGTGACTTCGGCGATCTGGTGCAGCGGCACCAGGTCAGCCATACAGCCGCAGGACTTCACACCCGACGGCTGTATACCGCCACGTCCCATGGCCTCTATGAAAGACTCGATCATGCCCGGCAT
>NZ_FOHZ01000084.1 GCF_900111555.1 Marinobacter segnicrescens | reverse complement strand
GTGGAGCGGTTGCGGGATGCTGCGCGGCGCATCGACGTGCCCACACTCCTGGTACGGGGCAAGATGAGTGACGTGGTCAGCGAGGAAGGGGTAAGGGACTTCCTGCAACTGATTCCCGGTGCCCGTGCGGTTGATGTGAGCGGGGCAGGGCATATGGTGTCCGGCGACCAGAATGATGTCTTCAACGATGCCATCCTTGAGTTCCTGGCGGAAGTCCAGGATGCCGGCCGCTGCGGCACCACAGCCTGATTCTCTCCGTTACATCGTTGACTGACAGGAAGACTATCAGGGAGGGCTTTCGACCCTCCCTGTCCTGAATGGGGTTCAGGAAATACCCTGGGCTGTGGCCGCCTCTTGCTGGCTCTCCAGTGCCCTTTTGAAGGCGTCACGATGCTGGACCCTCTGCCAGTAAGCCAGGGTGTTGGGGCCAAACTCGTTTTCCATGTTCAGATTCTCTGCCAGCATCAGTGCATAGGCTACGGAGATATCCGCTGTGGTGAAGGTGTCGCCAAGGATCCACGGCGAGGTTTTCTCCAGTGAGGCTTCCACGCCCCGCAGCCTTCCGAGGAACCACTTCTTATAGTCTTCCGCGACCTGGGGTACTCGGCGCTCTTCTGGTTCAAGGCGGGTGTAGCGCAGCACCAGGGTCTGTGGGAAGGTGAGGGTGGCCTCACCGAAGTGCAGCCAGTTCAGGTAAGCACCGTAACGGGGGTCGTCCACCGGAATGTTCAGCTTGCCCTGACCATACCGTTCCGCCAGGTACTGGGCAATGGCGGATGACTCCGTCATGAAGGTGTCACCGTCAAAGAAGGCCGGGATGGTACCCAGGGGATTGATGCCCAGGTACTCCTTTTTGAACATCCGGGGCGGGAACGGCAGCATCATCAGTTCGTAGTCCAGGCCCAGTTCTTCCAGTGCCCATAACGCCCGGAACGAACGGGCACTCATGCAGTGGTACAGCTTGATCATAGGTTTCTTTCCGTTTGTTGGTTTTTTGTGATTCTAGTATTGACCAATCGCTTGATCAAATTTAT
>NZ_FOHZ01000002.1 GCF_900111555.1 Marinobacter segnicrescens | reverse complement strand
GCGGGTATGCGTACCTCAGCCCAGAAAGTGGATGGGGGCTGGAAGATCAACGGGGCCAAGGTATTTATTACCAATGGCATCCTCGCAGACATGGTCATCGTCTGTGCCAAGACCGATCCGGGCGCCGGGGCTCGTGGTGTGTCGCTGTTTCTGGTCGACACCACCTTGCCGGGTTTTGCCCGTGGCAAGTCGATCCGCAAGATTGGCCAGCATGCCAGCGATACCGCTGAGCTTTTCTTCGATGACCTGGTCGTTCCTGACGATGCCCTGCTGGGTGAGGCAGGCAAAGGGTTTGGTTACCTGATGCAGGAGTTGCCCCGTGAACGTCTGGGCGTCGCAGCCCAGGCCCTGGGAGCCATCGAGGGTGCGCTGAAACTGACCCTGGACTACGTGCAGGACCGCCGGGCGTTTGGCCAGCGTATTGCGGATTTCCAGAATACCCGGTTTACCCTTGCCCAGGTGCGGGCGGACCTGGATATGGGGCGCGGGTATTACAACCAGTGCCTGCAACGCTATCTGGCGGGTGAAATGACAGCGGTGGACGCGGCTGTCATCAAGCTGCAGCTCACCGAGATGCAGTGTAGCTGTATTGATCGCTGTATGCAGCTGTTTGGCGGTTACGGTTATACCCTCGAATATCCTATCTCCCGGTTCTATGTGGATTCCCGGGTGCAGACAGTCTATGCCGGTACTTCTGAAATCATGAAGGAAGTCATTGCCCGCGACATGCTGGGCCGTACGCAATAACCGGGGGTGATACCTATGGACTGGCAGGCATATATCGATACCGAAAAACTCGGCACATGGATGGCCGGACAGGGGCTTGGCGACGGCGAGGTCACCGGTGCGCACTTGCTCGGCGGCGGTACCCAGAACCTTCTCCTGCGTTTTGACTACAACGGGCGAAGTCTGGTGCTTCGGCGGCCGCCGCCTCATCTTCGCGCTAATTCCAATGAAACCATGCGCCGGGAAATGCGCATGCTCGAGGCGCTGGCGGAGTCTGACGTGCCCCATCCCCGCCTGGTTGCTGGCTGCCCTGACGAAACGGTGCTTGGAGCCGCTTTCTATCTGATGGAGCCAGTGGAGGGCTTTGCCCCGGTGAATGGCCTGCCTGCATTCCACGCCTCGGATGTCGCCGTTCGCCACCGCATGGGGCTGTCGCTGGTGGAAGGCATCACAGCCCTGGGGGCGGTGGATTACGAAGCTGTCGGCCTTGCCGGATTCGGCAAGCCGGAAAACTACCTTGAGCGCCAGGTGAATCGGTGGCGCCAGCAGCTCAAGGGTTACGGGGACTTCCCCGGCTGGTCCGGTCCGCAGGCAATTCCCGGTGTGGAGACGGTCGCTGGCTGGCTGGAACGTCACCGGCCTTCGTCGTTTGAGCCGGGTATCATCCACGGCGACTATCACCTTGGTAACGTCATGTACCGTCACGACAGCGGCGAACTGGCGGCCATTGTCGACTGGGAGCTGACCACCATCGGTGACCCGCTGCTGGACCTGGGCTGGCTGCTGGCCACCTGGCCCGGGGAGACACCGGCCGACGACACCATCGAAGGTTTCCGTGTGCAACCCTGGGAAGGATTCCCGGCGGCCGGGGAACTCGTGGAGCATTACCGCTCCCGGACCCATCGGGATACGTCCAGTATCGAGTGGTATGCGGTACTGGCCTGTTACAAGCTCGGCATTATCCTGGAGGGAACCCACGCCCGAGCCTGCGCAGGGAAGGCGCCGAAGGCCACCGGTGACCAGCTACATGCTAGCACCGTGGCGCTGTTTGAGCGGGCTCTTGGGTGGGTGCGCTGATCCGGGCGATGACCCGAAACCTGTAGCTTCAGGGTTATACCCCCCTCCTGGTACAGGTTCCGGTCACCCTGAGCTTGACGAAGGGTGTTTCCGCCAGGTACTGCCACCCTCCTCTCCCGCTCAGCCGTAGTCAGGCGCCCTTCGACAAGCTCCCTTTGACAAGCTCCCTTCGACAAGCTCAGGGTGAACGGGGCTTGGGAGTGCGAACCTCGCATTGCCCCCCGTTGTTCCAGGCGCAGGGCAAGCAGGGGCGGGTGTCCTGTAGCTGGTCGCTCCTGCATTACTCTGCTCGGTATCACCGGTATCGTTCACCCTGAGCTTGTCGAAGGGTGCTTCTCGCCAGCGCCGAGACCCTATCCCAGTCACCAGCGATCATTGCTTCTTTCTTTTTCCGGCTCCAGCCCTTTATCTGCCGTTCAGACGTCAAGGCCTCCGCCCGGGTAGGGAATGGCTGGCTGAACACCAACTTAACGGGCAGTCGGCTGGCGGTATAGCAGGTGGCGAAAGTGCGGCACTTGTGTTGCTCAATACGTTGATCGAGATTATCAGTGTGGCCAGTGTAGTAGCTGTTGTCTGCACACTGAAGAATGTAGACCCAGAACGTCACGAACTCCTCGTTGGTTTTCCTTGTTATAGGCCCTTCGACAGGCTCCCTTCGACAGGCTCCCTTCGACAGGCTCCCTTCGACAGGCTCAGGGCGAGCGAGGTTTGGTAGTACGAATCTCGTTTCGGCCCCCTTTGTTCCGGGCTCCGTTCACCCTGAGCTTGTTGAAGGGCGAACGGGAATCAAAGAGCCGGCTGGTGATCGGAAGAATAGGCTATATGCCCGGCGTCTGAAACGCCGCAAGATCACACATATTGCGCGGTGCCATTTTCCAGCTCTCTACACCAAGCCCTGAGGGCATGGCGGCACCCTTTCAGGTGGTTTTGTGAGAGGAAGGAATCGCGTAGGTCACTACTGCATGGGCGACGGGCTTTTCCAGGTGGCCTTCGGAGTAGATGTTCACCTCGGTAAGCACAGAGCGGCGGCCCAGATGGAGCAGGGTGCCCTTTGCCAGCAGGGCCTTGCCGGATTCCGGTTTGCGCAGGAAGTTGATGTTCAGGTTGCTGGTGACCGCAAGGGGCACGATGCCGATATGGGACAGTACCACCACGTAGGCGGCGGTATCCGCTGTTGCCATCATGGTGGGACCGGACACGGTGCCGCCGGGGCGCAGGTGGGATTCATCCACTGGCTGGCGCACCCAGGCTTCGCTTTCATCCACGCTTTCCACGGTGATGGTGGCCTGGGGAAATTCGCCGCTCATGAATGCCTGTAGCTCGTCAGCACTGGCCTGGATTGCCATCGGTTGATTCCTTGTTGATTGGTTGGTTACTTCGCCGGTCCGGTCTCGCCGGCCTGTTCCAGTGCCCGCTGCATGGCCAGTTCCAGGGCAGGTAGCTGTTGGGCGGCCTCGCTGACGGCCCGGATGTCCATTTGCTCTGCCCGGGCATGTTCCCCGAGAGCAGTCCATGCATCGGCGCTGCGCTGGCAGGCGTCTGCGGCGGTCGCGAAGTCAGGGTCGCCGGTGGCCTGCGCCACATCCCGGCAGAAGCTGGCTTGCAGCCGGCGGAAGAAGCCGCCACCAGTGCCGGCTTTTTCCACAAACACCGGTATGCTTCTCACGGCAGCGGTCAGTTCTTCGGGATCCAGGCGGTAGGGCCAGGTGATGATGTCATCGGCGAATGCCTGGACGCCCTCGACGCCGGATGCGACCAGGCTGCCCTCCGGCAGGGTCGATACATCGAACAACAGGGCGTCTTCGCCACCAAGTACCCGCGCAGCCGATGCCGCCGCCTCACGGGCGCAGGTCAGCAGGTCGGGTAATCGGGCCGGAAAACGCATGGGATAGGTCGCAAAGTGGTTGGGCCCCGGGAAGCCATTGGAGCCATGGGCGCTTCGGAAAGCGTCCATGGGGACTTCCTGCACGTCTTCCCGATCGTTGTCCACGATAAAGACTGTGTTTTGGTCGTCGTCATAACCGATGATGACCACATCATGGCGGGTATTGGAAAGCCTGACCCGCAGGTAGGGCAACTCAGCGATATCGCACCAGACCATGACCGGGTGGCCAGCGTCGATCTCCGCCTTTACCCAGTGCCACGCCTCATCCGGATCCTCGGTTTGCTGACGGCGGGTATCAATGTTCAGGCGCTGGCAGAAATCCAGCTCCATATCGGCGTTACGACCCACCAGGTACATGGGCGGCGTCAGGCCGGGATAGCGGGTGTACATGAACGACAGGCCGCCCCCCAGGCCGAAGACCAAACCTTCACCCGGCAACCGGCCAGGCAGCTCTTCCCAGCCGAGGTCAGCCCAGTGCAGCAGGTCCCGCAGGGCACCTGAGCCGCAGTGGCCACCAAGCTGGTGCGGGTAGGGGTCGATGATGACTCGGCTCATTTGGGTTCACTCCAATGCTGACGAAGGACTTTCTTGTCGAGTTTGCCATAGGCCGTTACCGGAAGGCTGTCCACCAGGTGAATGGCCTTGGGGACCTTGTATTTCGATAGGGTTGCCTTGCAGTGAGCCAGCAGCTCGGCTGTATCCGGTGATGCGCCGGGCTGGGGTACCACAAAGGCAGTTACCGCCTCACCCCAATCCGGATCTGGCAGTCCAACCACAGCCACCTGGGCGACACCCTCGCAGGGCTGTAGCGCGTTCTCCACTTCGGAGGTGTACACATTCATGCCGCCACTGATGATCATGTCATTTTTGCGGTCGAGCAGATAAAGATACCCATCGCCGTCCAGCCGTCCGATGTCCCCGGTATGCACCCAGCCGTCCACCAGCGTGGAAGCGGTTTTCTCCGGCAACCGATGATACCCCAGCATGTTATAGGGGGTGAGGGTTGTGACTTCGCCGCTTGCGCCCTCGGGAACGTCATTGCCCTGGTCATCAACGATCCGCACCCTCGACATGGTCGCCGGCTGGCCGCAGCTGAGCAGTCGTTCGGGGTTTCCGGGGTCGTGGTCTTCCCGGCGCAGCCGGGTGATGAAATTGGGCGCCTCCGTCTGGCCATAGAGTTGCATGAATACAGGGCCGAAGGTGGCCAGGCCCTGTTGCAGACGATCCACGGTTATTGGTGCGGCACCGTACAGCATGGTGCGCAGGGCTCTCAGGTCCGGTGCCGGTCCGGACTGCTCATCGAGCCAGTCCAGCAACCGGTAGATCATGGTGGGTACCATGAAGGTGAGGGTTACCCGGTCGTCGCTGATTCGCCGGATCACAGTGGCCGGGTCGAATCCAGGCTCGATAAAGTGGGTGGCGCCCTTGAGCAGGCCTGTGAGCAACAGCATGCCGGCAGCATGGGGCAGGGGAGAAGTCAGCAAGAGTCGCTCATCGTCCTGCAGGCCCAGCTCTGTCAGGTGAGAGAGCAGGTTCAGGTACACGTTCTGCTGACTGTGCATAACGCCCTTGGGTTTGCCGGTGGTGCCACCGGTATAGCCAATAAAGGCAAGCTGGTCCGGAGTGATGTCTACCTGGGTGTATTCCGGGCGTGCGCCGGCGAGGAAGCCTCGCCAGGGGACCATTCCATTCGGGCACGGTGCGCTGTCGCCGACGACAATAACGGTTTCCAGGTCTGGCAGTTGCGAGCGCCTTGCTTCCAGCAGCGACACCCGGCGTGCATCCACAATGGCTACCCGCACGCCGGCATCTGCCAATATGTAGAGGACCTCATCATCGCTGAGCATATCGTTCAGGGGAACCTTAATGGCTCCAGCCTGGATCACACCCTGATCGGCAACGGCAAATCCCAGGCAGTTGGCCATGGCAATGGCCACTGGTGTGCCGGGGCGAACGCCCAGGTCAATCAGGCCATTGCCAGCGCGAATGGATTGCTCCAGTAACTGCCGATAGGTCAGCTTAAATCCGTGCATGGTCAGGGCGCAGCGGTCGCCAAAACGGCCCAGGGCGCCGGTATAAAGGGATTTGAGCGTAAGCAGGTCTGAGGGCATGGAGGGAGGCATCATGGCGCGACAAGGGTCCTTTTATTGTTGTTGATTTTCACCTTAACGGGCGCCGTTTGCCCGAGCATCGTCGGATCGGACGATGCTCTGCCTCGAAACGCTGATTACCGTGGATCGTTATACCCACGACCCATCACGGCAGGAGAAAACAACAATGAACGATCTGGACTACACCGGGAAAACGGTACTGGTAGTGGGAGGCTCCAGTGGTATCGGTAATGGTATCGCCCAAGCCTTCCGTGCCCGGGGCGCCGAGGTGCATGTATGGGGCACGCGGGCGTCGGCAGGTGATTATGACGCTTCTGAGGGTTCGGATCTTGGCGGTCTGCACTATACCCAGGTGGATGTGGGTGATATCGATGCGATTGAGCGTGTCCAGCCTGCCTTCGACAAACTCGATGTGCTGATCCTGTGTCAGGGCGTGGTGGTCTACAAGCGCGGCGAGTTCGAGCGTGCCGGGTGGGACCATGTCATCAACGTAAACCTCAACAGCCTGCGGGCCTGTGCCATGAAGTTCCATGACCAGCTAGCCGAAAGCCAGGGTTCGCTGATCATTGTGAGTTCCACGGCGGCGTTCCACTCCACCAAGGGTAACCCGGCCTACAACGCCTCCAAGGCAGGGGCGGTGGCACTGGTGCGTACCCTTGGCGAGGCCTGGGCACCGGAGGGTATCGCGGTAAACGGCATTGCGCCCGGGTTTGTCGCCACCAAGATGACGAAAGTGACCACCGACAACCCGAAACGAAAGCAGATGGCCGAGGCAGCCATTCCGGTAGGGCGGATGGGCGAGCCCCACGAAATGGCGGGACCTGCCTTGTTCCTGGCCTCACCGCTGGCTTCCTACATGCGGGGGCAGACGCTGATTGTGGATGGGGGGCTCACACTTTCCTGACGAAGGTTTTTGCCACGGAATCCTTGGCCCTTCGACAGGCTCAGGGCGGACGGATAAATACAAAGAGGTTTTTAGCCACGAAAAACACGAAAAACACGAAAAAAAAGTGACGATCTAGACCTTATCAATCACTTAATTTTCGTGGATTTCTTGGCGAGGCAGCTTTCCCTTAATTGTCCCGTTCGCCCTGAGCCTGTCGAAGGGCGATAAACTCCGCAGCAAATTCAGGCATTACGAGCCATCAGGCCACCATCCACCGGAATCACTGCCCCTGTAAGGTATGAAGACGCGGGCAGGCAAAGGCTGACCGTAATGTGGGCGACTTCCTCCGGGGTGCCATAGCGTCTCAGCGCCGTGCGCCGTTTCGCGAAGATGACCTTGTGTTCCGGTGGCACGAATTCGGTCATTGCGGTGTCGATGGGCCCCGGGCAGATGCAGTTAACGGTAATGCCTTCCGGGCCCAGTTCCACGGCAAGGGCCCGGGTCAGTCCGGTAACACCGGCCTTGGCTGCTGCATAGGGGCTATTCTCTGCCGTGGCTCCCAGGGCCTCGGTGGATGCAATGTTTACGATACGTGGGTGGGATGACTGCCGCAGGGCGGGCAGGGCGGCCCGGACCAGTTGCTGCTGGGCGGTTAGCAGCACGGACAGGCAACGGCCCCAGACCGTGTCGTATTGGTCGTCGTCGATCGCTGCAAAACCCGAAATCCCGGCGTTGTTGACCAGGATATCGAGCCCGCCGAAAGTATCTGCTACGTCATTAACAACGCTGCGAATGGCTTCGGGGTCGCCGACATCCAGGTGCCAGGCCTGGGCCTGACAGCCGGCACTGGTTAGCTGCTCCGCCACCGACCGGGCGCCATCGGAGTCGTAATCCGTTACGGCTACCCGGGCACCCTCACTGGCAAAAACCGCCGCCGTCGCTCGTCCCATGCCGCTGGCCGCGCCGGTTACCAGTACGCGGCTGCCTTTGAGGGAGCGGCTCAGCTCAGTGATTCCGGTCATGGCTCACTCCTCTCCTTTCAGCCCGAATTTTTCCCGGGCGCGGCGGGTCTGTTCCGATTTCAGGTAATCCGGGAACGGACCCTTGGCCGGTTGTACTTCTTTGAGTACTTCCCGAGCGACCGTGACCTTGTGTACCTCGGTGGGACCATCGGCGAGGCCGACGTGGAAGGAGTTGATGATCCACTCCGCGAAGGGCATGTCGTGTGAAATGCCCAGAGAGCCATGGATCTGCAGGGCGCGGGCGGCAATGTCATTGAGGATGCGGGGCATGACGGTTTTGACCGCCGCGATGTTCTTGCGGGTGGCCTTGTAGTCATGTCCCTGGTCCAGCAGCCAGGCGGTTTCCAGGATCAGCAGGCGGAACTGACGCAGCTCCACCCAGGAATCGGCAATTTTCTCCTGTACCATCTGTTTCTTTGCCAGCTGCTCACCCTTGGTGAAGCGGGATACCGCCCGTTCACACATCATGTCGAAGGCCCGGGTGGCCTGGGCCAGTGTGCGCATGGCGTGGTGCATGCGGCCGCCACCCAGGCGAACCTGTGCCACGACAAAGGCGTCACCCTGTTCCCCCAGCATGTTCTCGGCCGGTACCCGCACATTGGTCCAGCGCAGGTGGGCGTGGGTGTCCTCCGGCTCGCCATAGAAACCGTAGTTGCGAACAATCTCGATGCCAGGGGTGTCCGCCGGCACGATGAACATGGACATGCGCCGGTAGGGCGATGCGTCCGGGTCGGTGACCGCCATGATGATGAAAAAGCTGGCGAAACGGGCATTGGAGGCAAACCACTTCTCGCCGTTGATCACCCATTCGTCGCCTTCCCGGACCGCCGAGGCTTCCAGCACCAGGGGATCCGCACCGCCCTGGGGCTCGGTCATGGTAAAGCAGGAAACAATCTCGTTATCCAGCAGCGGGTCGAGGAACCGTTTTTTCTGCTCCGGGGTGCCGTAATGGGCGAGGATTTCGGCGTTGCCGGTGTCGGGGGCCTGAGAGCCAAATACGATCGGACCGAAGCGGGATCGGCCGAATTTTTCGTTCATCAGGGCCAGTTTGAGCTGGCCGTAGCCCTTGCCGCCCAGCTCCGGTCCCAGGTGGCAGGCCCACAGGCCTCGCTCCTGCACCTGCTTCTGCAGCGGTCTTACCAGGCGCTGGAACTCCGGGTCATGGATGTTCCACTGGCTACCCAGTACATGGTCCAGGGGTTCCACTTCGTTACGGACGAACTGGTCGATCCAGTCCAGTTCCTGCTGGAAATCCGGGTCTGTCTCAAAGCTCCACATGGCGTGCCTCGCTCCGTGGCCCCGTCCGTTAAAGGTTTGCCGGATGGGGCTCGGTTATTGGGAAGGTAGACGGTGTCTGACCCAGGGGTCAGAATTTCGGATCCCGCTTCTCGAGGAAGGCGCGAACACCTTCCTGGAAGGTCGGGCTGTCGATCAGTTCCTGCTGGCGCTCTGCTTCATAGGACAATTGTTCGGCAAGGGTGGCCGTGTCAGCCCGGTCGAACGCTTCCCGCAGTTCCGGCGCCGCATGGTTTGGTCCGGCCGCCAGCCGGCGTGCGGTCGCAACCGCCTCACTTTGGAGGTCTTCATCCGCCACGCACTTCCAGATCAGACCCTCGCGGACTGCATCTTCGCCGTACATGCGTTCACCCAGCAGGCTGACGGCCATGGCCTTCGCTCGACCGATCAGCCGCGGCAGGATCCAGGTGGCACCGAGGTCCGGCAGGATGCCCAGCTTGGGAATGAAGGGGAACAGGAAGTAGGCAGACTTGCCCGCCAAAACCACATCCCCGGCCAGGGCAATGCTGGCACCGGCACCGGCTGCGGCGCCATTGACGGCGGAGACCACTGGGAAGGGCAGCTCCCGCAGTTTAAGGGCCATCGGATTGGACAGTTCTTCCATCAGGTTTTTCACCTGGGTGCCCAGGCTGGGTCCGTCCGAGTCCGGGCTCATGGAACCCAGGTCGGCGCCGGAGCAGAACGCCTTGCCGGTGCCGGTGATGACCAGGGCCTTGATGTCGGAATTCCCGGCAATCTCGTCCAGGGCGGCCATCACCTCCTGCTGCAGTGGCACTGACATGGCGTTCATGGTCTTGGGCTGGTCCAGGGTCAGGGTGGCAATGCCATCCTCAATGGCCAGGTGGATGCGTTCGTAGCTCATGGCCGGATCTCCTGTCAGTTACCCGCCGGGAATTCGTCGTAGAAGCTGCCACCGGTTTCGGCCAGCTTGCGGATGGTGGCCGTGGGCTCGTACTGGGTGCCCAGGTGACGGTATTGCTCACACTGTTCCAGGATGGCCTTTGCGCCCAGGCTGTCGGCGTAGCGGATGGCGCCGCCCTTGTCCCGGGGGAAGCCCACGCCCATCAGCAGGGCGGTGTCCAGCTCCTCGGCGGAGTTGACCACCTTGTCTTCCAGGCAGTGCACCGCTTCGGTGATCATCGCCAGCATCATGCGTTGCTGGATTTCCTCGACGCTGACGTCTTTCTGGCCATTGGGCTGGATCGCCTTCAGCAATTCATGGACCTCGGCGCTGGAATGCTTCTGGGGCCGGCCGCTGTCGTCCGGCGTGTATTCGTAGAACCCCTTGCCGTTCTTCTGGCCGAGGCGATCCTTTGACTTCATCAGGCGGAAAGCGTCGTTCTCGATGTGGGGCATGCGCTCGGGGTAGCCGGCGGAAATAACGTCAGAGACGTGGCTGCCGGTGTCGATGCCGATCACGTCTTCCAGGTAGGCCGGGCCCATGGGCCAGCCGAAGGCCTCCATGGATTTGTCCACGTGCTCGAAGTCGGCGCCTTCTTCAATCAGCTGCAGGAAGGCACGGGTGTAGGCGGTGAGGATACGGTTCACCAGGAAGCCAGGGCAGTCCTGTACCACGATCGGTGTCTTGCCCATTTTCAGGGCCCAGGTGACGGCGGTGGAGACGGACTCATCCGAGGTGCGTGTGCCCTGGATGATTTCCACCAGGGGCATGACGGGCACCGGGTTGAAGAAGTGCATGCCCACAAAGCGCTCCGGGTGCTTCATGTGCTGGCCAATATCATCGATGCGCAGGCTGGAGGTGTTGGTGGCAATCAGGGTGTCCTTACGAACCACCGCTTCCAGCTGGTCCAGTACCTTGTGCTTGAGGCCGAGGTTTTCCACCACCGCTTCGATGACGCCATCAACCTTGTCGAAGCCCTCGTACTCCAGGGTTGGCTCGATAGTGGCCAGCACCTGGTTGGCCTGTTCCTGCGTCATCTGCTCTTTCTTGACCAGCCGATTCACCTGGCTGGTGGCTGTCTTCATGCCCAGGTCCAGCTGCTCCTGGGCGATATCCTTCATGATCACCGGTACGCCGTGAGCGGCGCTGGTGATGGTGATACCACCACCCATGATGCCGGCGCCGAGTACCGCTGCCTGCTTCACCGGGCGAGCTTTGTCACCGTGTTCCTTGAAAACCTGTTTGAGTTCGGCGGAAAGTCCGGACATGTGTTTGCCTCCTGTTGTCTGAAGTCTATTGGAACAAATAACGTGGCGGGGCCCTGCTGTCGTCGTCCGAACCGACGAAGCAGGGGCGCTGCTGGACAGGGCTGTTGGCTCAGATACCCCGGAAGCTGGCGAAGTCTTCCAGGGCGGCACGGCGGGTGCGGAGCTCGTTGACCGGGTCTTCCTCATCCATGTAGCCGATGGACATACCGGTGAACAGCATGAGGTCGTCTGGGGGATTCAGGAAATCCTGTAACGACCTGTGATAGAGGCTCCAGCACTCCTGGGCGCAGGAGTCCAGGCCTTCCTCGCGAAGCAGTAGCATCACCGTCTGCAGGAACATGCCCAGGTCGGACCACTGGGGCGGGCCCATCTGCCGATCCACGTAGCAGAACAGGGCCAGAGGCGCGTTGAAGAACTGATAGTTCCTGGCAAACCAGCCCATACGGCCGGCCTTGTCATCCCGGGGAATGCCCAGCAAGCCGTACATGTCTTCCCCGACCTGGAAACGGTAATCCCGGTAAGGGGACTTGAGGCTCGGCGGATAGACACTGTATTCCGGGTCTTCCCCGGTAGGTGCCTCTTTTACCCGTGTGGCCATGATCTCCTTGAATGCCCTGAGGTCATCGCCACCAACGACATACAGTTGCCAGGGCTGCAGGTTGCCGCCCGAAGGTGAGCGCGCGGCCTTTTCCAGCACTCGCCGGATGACGGCGCCGTCCACCGGCTGGTCGGTGAAGCCGCGCACCGACATGCGTGTGTCGACGGCTTCGGAAACGGTACTGGCCTTGCTTCTCATGGGACATCTCCCTGCTGGTCTTGTTGTCTGGAAAACGGGTTATTGCCACTCATCTTGGCGTTCAGGTAAACCGCTGGCAATCGTCGCTTACGACGAAGTAGCTTGCGATGCCGGCGTGGAAAATGGATCCTAGAAGGTTCATCACTTGCAGGAAAATCGTCTCACCATGAATGCAGAATCCCCATCCGGCGCCGTCTTTCGCGGTGCCCTGACACCCCGCTACACCGACCAGGACACCTGGCGCCATGTGAATAACTCCCGCGCCTACCAGCTGCACATCGAGGCCCGGATGCAGGCCCTGGTTAACCGCTTTGGCCCCGACGCGTGGTTCTCCGACGCCGAGCGCCTGCGTCCATTGCGGGCCATCACCCAGTTCCGGGAAATGAGCTTTTACGGCAGCGATATCCATTTCGTGGTCACCCTCATGGGCGCCAGTCACGACCAGGTACAGCTGCGCACCGAGCTGCACCAGAATGACCAGCTCGTAGGCATTCAGGATGCCTGGCTGGGCGCTTTCCTGAACCATGAGCGGGTGGCTTTGCCGCAGGCTATGTTCAGCAGCTTCCGGAATGATGTGGATGCCGATCCGGCGGCCATGCCGGATGACGGCTACCGCCAGTTTGCCGAAGATTTCGCACACTTCCCGGTCCACCGGGAACTGACGCCCCGCTATGCCGACATGGACGCGGACAGCCAGCGCAGCGAGGCCGCCCTTGCGCGCTACATGGAGCAGGCGCGTTTCGGCACCCTGCAGAACGTGGATATCGGCAACCTGGGCCTGCTGATTGCTGCCATGGACATTACCTACCTCCATTTCCGTCCCAGTTCGACCCCCGTGGAACTGGTAACCGGTGTCAGTCATATCGGAAACACCTCCTTCCACCTGACCGGCGGTGCAAAGAGTCGCCACGGCGTCCATGCCATTGCCAACAGCGTTATGGTCGTTGTGGACCTGGACACCAACCGGCCTGCACCCATCACCGATAACATCCGGACACAGCTGGAAAAACTTCGCCTGTAACCACTCATCACCATCGTCGGACCCCAGCTGAAAACCACGAACAGTTCGTCGGTTTCGACGATGGTGACCCCCTGTGCGGCTACCTACACTGATCTCCACACTACGTTGCCCCGATATCGGTACAACAATAAAAAAGATCAGGAGATCCACATGTTTTCACGCAAATCCCTGCTTTCCCTCGGCGGCCTGTCCGCATCCGTTCTCACCGCTGCAATGCTCGCCGCGCCTGCCCAGGCCCGTACCCTGTCCTACGCGTCGGTCTATCCGGCCGGGTCGGAAGCTGACAAGGCTGTCCACGAGTGGGCAGACAAACTGGAGGAATACTCCGGTGGTGACCTCAAGGCCAAGGTGTTCGCCATGTCACTGCTGAGCGCCTCCGAAGTATCCGCGGGTGTGCGGGATGGTATGGCGGATGTGGGCTACCTGCTGACCGTGTACTTCCCGGCCCAGTTCCCCCATATCAACCTGCTTAATGAGTCCGCCATGCAGGTCAACCTGATAGACCGTGACCGGCTCAACGGGCTGGGCACCTACGCGTTTGAAGGCGCCATCACCGAGTTCATTTTCTTCAAGTGCCCGGAGTGTCTGCAGGAACTGGCGGAACAGAACCATGTGTATACCGGCAACGTAGCCAGTAGTGGCTATGGCATGATCTGTAATGAACCGGTGGTTAACCCGGAAGATATGGAAGGCCTGCGGATGCGGGTTGCAGGGTCGCACTGGTCCCGCTGGGTATCGGAGTTTGACGGTTCCTCGGTGTCCATGACTATCAGCGAAATTCGTGAGGGTCTCAGCCAGGGCGTACTGGATTGCACCATCTCCTCGCTGCCGGAAATCACCAACCTGAACCTGACCGAAGTCGTTACAGATGTCACCGTAGATCTGCCGGGCGGTATCTATGCCGGCTCCAGTGGCGCCAGTGTCAACAAGGACGTCTGGGCGTCACTGTCCGAGGACCAGCGCAGTGCCATGCTCAAGGCCGGTGCCTATCTGACCGCCATCACGCCATGGCGTTATGAGCAGACCCAGGATGAGGCCCTCGAGGCTGTGCGCCAGAACGGTGGCAACATCCACAACGCGTCGAAGGAGTTCCACGAGGCGACAGAAGCCTTCGTCAAGAAGGATCTCGAGACGATCGTCGAGTATTACAAGGAGCGTCACGGTGTAGAGCGTGGCGGCGAGATGCTGGATGAGTTCGCGGTCCTGCTGGACAAGTGGGTTGACCTGGTTCAGGGCGTCGAAAGCGCTGATGAACTGGCCGAGATCTACTACGACGAAATCTTCGCCAAGGTGGATGTGTCAAAGCACGGGCTCTGAGCAATACCCGACATCCGTTATCAACCGGGTCGCCACGCGACCCGGGTTATTGAATACCCAATGTGATCCGGGGGAACAATGGCAGGTCCACTGACAGGTAAACGCGTTATAGAAATGGTCGGGTTGGGCCCGGCTCCCTTCTGCGGAATGATGCTGGCGGACATGGGAGCGGAGGTGATCCGCATTGACCGTCCCGGTGCTGGCAAGGATGGTGCCTGGAAATACGACATCCTCTCCCGCAACCGCACCACCATCTGCATTGACCTTAAAAAGCAGGAAGGCGTAGAGGCCGTCCTGAAGCTGGTGGAGAAGGCGGATGCGCTCATCGAGGGCTTCCGGCCCGGCGTGATGGAGAAGATCGGGCTGGGCCCTGACCAATGCCTGGCACGCAACCCGGCGCTGGTTTTCGGTCGGATGACCGGCTGGGGGCAACACGGTCCGCTGTCCCATGCCGCTGGCCACGATATGAATTACATCGCCATCAGCGGCGCCTTGCACGCTATCGGCCGCGCGGATGAGCCACCGGTGGTTCCCCTGAACCTGGTGGGTGATTTTGGCGGGGGCGGTATGCTGCTGACGGTAGGGGTCCTTGCGGCCATGCTGGAAGCCGCCGGTTCCGGCAAGGGCCAGGTAATCGATGCTGCCATGACCGATGGTGCCGCGCTGCTGTCTTCCATGATGTACGGCTTCAAGGCCGCCGGGCAGTGGAGCAATAACCGGGGTGAGAACCTACTCGATGGTGGCGCCCACTTCTACGATGTCTACACCTGCGCCGACGGTAAGTACGTGGCGGTCGGGGCGATCGAGCCGAAGTTCTATGCTGAACTGCTCGAACGCTGCGGTCTGGAACAGCAGGCCTTCGAGCCCCAGATGGACCCTCGTCGCTGGCCCATGCTCAAACTCAAGCTGGCGGATGTGTTCCGGACCCGTACCAGGGATGAATGGTGCGAGATCCTGGAGGGCACCGACGCCTGCTTTGCGCCGGTACTGGACTGGGACGAAGCGCCCCTGCACCCCCACAACAAGGCCAGGAATACCTTCGTGGAGTCCGGAGGCTACACCCAGCCGGCGCCCGCGCCCCGTTTCAGCAGAACACCTTCGGATACGCCTGCCGCACCCACTGCGCCGGTGGAGAATCCCGCGGATGTGCTTTCCAGTTGGGGCCTTCCGGATGACCTGATCCGCGCCCTTTAAACCGATTGATGAACCGAGGACTGAATTATGTCGATTGATCTGACGCCGAGCTGGCAAGACGAAGAGCTGTCCATGTTCCGTGACAGCGTGAGTCGCTTCCTGGAAGCCGAAGTGGCGCCCCATGATGCAGAGGCCCGCAAACAGGGTAACGTGGGCCACGGGCTGTGGCGTAAGGCCGGTGAGATGGGCCTGCTGTGTACGGACATTCCCGAAGAGTTCGGCGGTGCCGGCGGCGACTTCCGTCACGAGGCGGTTGTGGCCGAGGAAATGGGCAAGCGCGCCCTGACCGGTCTCAACCATTCGGTTCACAGCATTGTGGCCCACTATTTCCTCAACCACGGTACCGACGAGCAGAAAGAAAAGTACCTGCCCCGCATGGCCCGTGGCGAGCTGGTGGGCGCCATCGCCATGACTGAGCCGGGCACCGGGTCGGACTTGCAGGGTGTGCGCACCCACGCCAAGAAGGACGGCGATCACTATGTGATCAACGGATCAAAGACCTTTATTTCCAACGGTTTCCTGGCCGGCGTGGTACTGGTTGTGGTCAAGACGGACACCAGCCAGGGCGCCAAGGGCATGTCCATCATGATCGTGGAGACCGAGAACCAGCCGGGCTACAAGGTGGGTCGCGTACTGGACAAGATTGGTCTGAAGGCTCAGGACACCTCCGAGCTGTTCTTCGAGGACGTCCGTGTCCACGAAAGCCAGTTGCTCGGCGGCGTAGAAGGCCGTGGTTTCTTCCAGCTGATGGGTGACCTGCCCTATGAGCGTCTGTTCATCGGCGTTGGTGCTCAAGCTGCGATGGAAGGTGCCTACCACGCCACCCTGGACTATGTGCGTGAGCGTACCGCTTTCGGTCAGCCCATCGCTGAGTTCCAGAATACCAAGTTCAAGCTGGCGGAGATTGCCACCACCATTAAGGTGGGGCGTGCGTTTGTGGATGAGTGTGTGCGGGACATGCTGGAAGGCAAGCTGGACACCACCAAGGCGTCCATGGCCAAGCTCTGGGGCAGTGAGAACCAGTGCCGGGTGATTGATGAGTGCCTGCAGCTGTTTGGTGGCTACGGCTACATGAATGAGTACATGATCGGTCGGATGTATACCGATGCCCGTATTCAGCGGATTTACGGTGGTACCAACGAAATCATGAAAGAGGTGATTTCCCGGTCTCTCTGAAGCTTGCTTTGCTGGGTTCAGCTCCCAGACTGGAAAGCTTGGGGGCTGGCTCCGGGGTGGTGGTCCTTTCGCCGCTGCAATTCACGGCCCATCCATGGGCCGACCTTGCACCGCGCCATCCCTGGCGCTGCTCTGCAAGGACCACCACCCCGGATCCGTCAGACTGAGTTGCTGATCGCATTATTGATTGGGCTCGTGTCTGTAAGGGACGAAACTACCGAGGGAAGTCTGGTTTTGTTTAAGCGTTTTCCCGCCAAGGTCTGACGGAGGTGTGGTGGGGGGTGTTTCCGCAGCAGCGCCAGGGATGGCGCGGTGCAAGGTCGGTCCAGGACGGACCGTGAATTGCAGCGGAGGAAACACCCCCCCCCACCATGCCTCCAGCCCCCGGGGCCCAAACAAACCGCCACCCCAGAAATTCGATAGAAATACGCCCTTAGTGCGAAACCTCAGACAATACCGAGACGCCGCGCAATAGCCACAGCCTGGGTCCGGCTACTGGCATTCAGCTTGGAGTTAATATTCCTCAGATGGGTCCGCACAGTACTGTCAGAGACAAAAAGCTTCTCCGCCATGGCACTGTTGGAATACCCCTCCGACAATAACTGCAGAACCCGGATTTCCTTGCGGGTGAGGGGGTCCAGCAGAGTGTTTTCAGGCTCGGAGGAAGGGGCCTGCTCCTGGATTTCCGGGCCGAAGGCATCCAGCAGTGACTGGATATAGCCAGCCAGGATCGGATCTGTGCGTTCCCCCTGTTCCTTCAGGCTCTGCGAATAGAGCAGCACGAGTGTACCCGCTGCCGCCCCCTCATCGACGATCAGTCGCAGGTAGCCCTCCGAAGACGCCACGTGCAGGACGTCCGCCATAACCTCCAGTGCGTCTCGCAAGCGGGCGCACCGGTGCAGTGCGATGGCCTTGAGCAGTTTCAGTTTCAGGGCCCGGCGAAAGCGCTGTTCGTCATTGGCGTAGGTCAGTTCCCGCTCCAGTTCGGCCAGTGCCTTGTCCGGATCACCATTGGCGATTTCCATCCGGATCTCGGCCAGCTCCCGGTACTCCAGGTCATTAGCCGGTAGCCGCAGGGTCTGGACCCGTTGCCAGAGATCCTTGTCTCCGGCCCGCTCCAGCTCCTGGCGGGCCGCGTCATAACGCTGTTGCAGTAGAAGTAGGCGGGAGCGTTCAAGCCGTGTTGTTGCGACTACGCGGCTCAGGTTGCGAATGTGGCCCAGGTGTTCCAGTTCGGTCAGGATGCGGAATGCCTGGTCAATTTCACCCTTGGAGAAGGCGATTCGTGCCAGCATGATATCGCTCAGCAGCATATGGTCCGGCAGGCCCACGTCCCGGGCCAGGGGGCCGTAGACGTGCAGCAGGCGGGCGGCCAGGTCCAGCTGGTTCTGTTCGTATATGGCACCGGCATGGAGCACGCCAGCCCAGGCGTTGCCGTTGGCCTGGCTGAAGGATGAGGCCTGGCGGGTGGCGCCTACGGCCAGGCGGAAGCGGGCGGCAGCCTGGCGCTGGCGCCCTTCCTGCATATCGATGATGCCTTCCACGGTTTCCGAATACATCACATTGAACGAGCTGGCATAGGTGCCCTGGGCATCCCGGGCACCGTCCAGAAGCTGCCTGGCCTTGTTGTAAAGGCCCATGACCGAGTAGCTGCTTGCCATGGAGTTGATCAGCGCCATGTCGGCAAAGGGCTGACAGGTCGGCAACTCTGGCAGGCCGCGCTCACCGATTTCGATGGCCTCTTCCTGGCGGTCCATCATGGACAGGGTCAGCGGCCTTATCGCCAGGACATGGGGGCGGATATGCGGGTTGGTGGACTGCTCCAGCCCGGTTTCCTCAAGCATCTCCAGGGCTTCCGTCGGGCCGCGCGTAAAGCACAGGGCCCATACCCAGGTCATCTGAAGTTCTTCATCCTGTTTCAGCTGTTCTGGCGGAATGGTGCTGAACCACTTTGACAGCAGCCGCATGCGACCCTGGGATAGCAGGTTTGACGCATGGATTCGCAACAGACCCAGGGCCCGGTCGTAATCGCCGCCTTCCAGGGCATGGTCAATCGCTGGTACCGGCCGGTTCTCGTTCTCGTACCACTGGGATGCAGCGCGATGCAGGGTGGGAATCTCTTCCGGGTGCTCGGCATTCAGCTGGGCCTTGAGGAATTCCGCAAACAGGCTGTGGTATCGATAGGTGTTTTCTTCGTTATCCAGTGGCGTCAGGAAGGTATGGCTGCTTGCCAGGTGTGACAGCATGGCCTCGGCGTCGGTCTCCGGCAGCAGGGCCTGGCAGATGGATGCGTTCAGGTGGCGCAGTATGCTGGTTCGCAGCAGGAAGTCTCGCACTGCCGGCGGTTGCAGGGCCAGTACGTCATAGGCCAGGTAGTCAGAGATGGTCTGGTCGGCGCCGGAGAAGCGTTCTATGAACGCCTCGGGGGAGTCGTGGCTCTCAAGCGCCAGAGAGGCCAGCCACAGGGCGGTCACCCAGCCTTCAGTGCGGTCATGGATGCGGATCAGGTCTTCCTGGGTCAGTGCCAGGTGCCTGCGGGAAATCAGGAAATCGGTGGTTTCCTCCACAGTGAACCGCAACTGGCGGGCGTCGATCTCCAGGAGTTGGCCCCGGGCCCGCAACCGTCCAAGGCCCAGCTCCGGTAAATTGCGGGTACCGATGACGAACTGGCCACGTCTGGGTAGGTGTTCAACGATCTCCCGTATCAGGCCCAGAACCGCGGTATCCTGCACCCGTTCAAAGTCATCCAGAAAGAGCGCGAAAGCGGACTGGTGTTCTGACAGTCGCGCCACGATATCCAGCGCAGCATCACCGGTAGAGGTAAAGGTGCGGTCTTCGGGAGACCCGGTGTCCTTGCCATCTTCGGTCAGTCTCGAGACGGCGGCATTGAGGTACCACAGGAAACGGGATACGTCGTTGTCGGCATCATCAAGGGTCAGCCAGGCCGTGACCATGCCCTGCTCTTCCATGCGATTCATGCACTGGCTCATGACGGTGGTCTTGCCAAATCCGGCGGGCGCACGAACGAGTACCAGGCGTGCAGCGGAGGCGCCCAGTATCTTGTCCACCACATCGGTACGGGGCACCTGTACTGCCCGTGATGTTGGCGGGTTGAGTTTGCTGGTCATCAGGACCCGATTGGGGGAAGCGGCTGCCATCGGCTATTTGTCCTTATTCTGGGTCGTGGTCGCACTCTGTTGTTGGGAGAATGATATGCGTACCACAGGTCCGACAGTCTATGCCGACTGGCGAGTGCCCCGCAAGTGCTGAGCAAGGTCAATAATTGCTTGTAAATCAATCCTGTGCAAATGGCATCTTTTTGTGCCCCCGGGTTTCCTCCGGCAATTCGTCGGATACGACGATGCTGGCTCCGGGGGGAGTACCTAATCTGTGCCCAAGGTTCGCGCCCTGCCTCCGGGGCAAAACCAGTGTGTATTCCCTCACATAGCTGAACAAACCAGATATCAGGATAAAAAGGAAACGCTATGAAGCTCGACTCTTCTATCAGTGCGGTGGTAACCGGCGGTGCATCCGGTATTGGTGAGGCCGTGGCCCGCCGGCTGGCGGCATCCGGCGTCAAGGTGGCGATTTTTGACTTCAATGAGGAGCGCGGTGAAGCCATCGCTGCCGAGCTGGGCGGCGTGTTCTGCAAGGTGGATGTGACCTCTGAAGAAGCGGTTGACGCAGGCCTGGAGAAGGCCCGCGCTGCCATCGGCCAGGAGCGTATCCTGGTTAACTGTGCCGGTACCGGTAATGCCCACAAGACAGCCAGCCGCGCCAAGCAGACTGGTGAAATCAAGCACTTTCCCTTGTCTGAGTTCGAGAAGATCATCCAGATCAACCTGATTGGCAGTTTCCGCTGTGCCGCCAAGAGTGCCGCCGGGATGCTGAGCCTTGAGGGAATGGAAGACGGTGAGCGTGGTGTTATCGTCAATATCTCGTCCGTCGCCGCCCAGGATGGCCAGATTGGCCAGGCCGCCTATTCCGCCTCCAAGGCCGGTGTGGTAGGCATGACCCTGCCCATGGCCCGGGATCTGATGAATGAAGGCGTGCGGGTCAACACCATCATGCCGGGACTGATCAACACGCCGCTGATGAACGGCCTGCCGGACAATGTGAAAGAAGCGCTGGCCGCTTCCGTGCCATTCCCCAAGCGGCTGGGTGAACCGGACGAGATCGCCTCCGTTGTAGAGCTGATGGTCACCAACGGCTACTTCAACGGTGAAAGCGTTCGCCTGGACGGCGCCATCCGTATGGCGCCCCGTTAAGACAGTCAGGCTCGCATTTCGTCGCTTTCGACGACGCCGGGGCAGTGTGTGAACGCAAGAATGGCGCCACACGTTCCGGCACAATCCGGCCCAGAGCTGGCCGGACCGTAGCTGAATCAAATGCGCCGCAGGGCGGCCAAAACGAGGATAGTAAAATGGCAGAAGCATATATTGTAGCCGCATCACGTACCGCTGGCGGCCGCCGTGGTGGCCGTCTTTCAGGCTGGCATTCCACCGACCTGGCCGGTCTTGTGCTGAATGACCTGGTGGACCGTGTCGATGCAGACCCCAAGCTGATCGACGACGTTATCATGGGCTGTGTCATGCAGGTTGGCGAGCAGTCCACCAATATTGCCCGTAACGCGGTGCTGGCTTCCAAGTTGCCGGAATCTGTACCTGGCACCTCTGTTGACCGTCAGTGTGGCAGCTCACAGCAGGCCCTTCACTTTGCGGCTCAGGCCGTAATGTCCGGCAGCCAGGACGTTGTGATCGCAGCTGGTGTGGAAAGCATGACCCGTACCCCCATGGGTTCCGCCCTGTTCCTGGCCCAGAAAGCCAACATGGCAGACCATTACATGGGCCCGGCGATCCGCGAGCGTTACCCGGACGTGCCTGAGTTCAGCCAGTTCATGGGCGCCGAAATGATGGCCAAGAAATATGGTTTCAGCCGGGAAGACCTTCACAAGTTCTCCCTGGAAAGCCACAAGCGCGCCATTGCAGCCACTGAAGCCGGAAAGTTCAAGAACGAGATCCTGCCGGTGCAGGTCAATACCGCTGAAGGTGGACTGCAGAATGAAATGCACCTGGTGGACGAGGGCATCCGCTTCGACGCGACCCTGGAAGGCATTGCGTCAGTGAAGCCCATTCAGGAGGGCGGCTTTATCAGTGCTTCCGTGGCCAGCCAGATCTGTGATGGCGCCACCGGCGTCATGGTGGTCAGTGAGAAAGGCCTGAAAGCACTGGGCGTTGAGCCGTTGGCCCGTATCCATCATATGAGCGTGATTGGTCATGACCCCGTAATCATGCTGGAAGCCCCGGTACCTGCTACCCAGGCTGCACTGAAAAAGACAGGCCTGAGCATCAATGACATTGACCTGTTTGAGGTCAACGAGGCCTTTGCTCCTGTGCCCATGGCCTGGCTTCAGGTAACCGGCGCGGATCCGGAGCGTCTTAACGTGAATGGTGGCGCTATCGCGCTGGGTCATCCGCTGGGTGCATCCGGCACCAAGCTGATGACTACACTGGTCAACGCCCTGCACGACCGAGGCGGTCGCTATGGTCTGCAGACCATGTGTGAAGGTGGCGGCATGGCCAACGTGACCATCATCGAGCGGCTCTGACGGTCTGAGGGTGGCTGCTTCGGGCCACCCTCATTTCCTCCGCCCGCAGCCATACAATAACAATCAGCCCCCATGGGCAAGGAGGTTGCACTATGTTTGCAATCGGTCGGTTCCTGTCGAAGATAACCAACGTGATATCCATTATCGGCGGTCTGGCGATCGCACTGATGATGTTCCACATCACCGCTGATGTGGTCGGGCGTTACTTCTTCAACGCGCCCATCCCGGGCACCATCACCATCGTTTCCTACTACTACATGTCCATCGCGGCCTTTATTCCGCTGGCGTTTGCGGAGCAAAAGGATGCGCACATCTCTGTTGAGGTGATTACCGAACACATGCCGGCCTGGTTACGCCACAACCTGGAGCGCTTCGCCATGCTGTGTTCGCTGGTGGTGTTCAGCTTCCTGGCGGTCCGTACCTTTGGCGAGGCCCAGAAAAAGTACTCCATGGGTGCTTCCATCGTTCAGGGCAACTCGGATATTTCCATCTGGGTGACCTATTACATGTTACCCCTGGGCGCCGGTCTGATGACGCTGGTGGTGCTGTATAAGCTGATCAACAGCTTCCTGCCCCATGAGAGCGGCCTGGACACGGAACGTGCTGAAGCCGACGAACTCGACCCGGACTGACGAGAGATAACAACAATGAGTGACGTACAGATTGGCCTCACCGGTCTTGGCCTGATTATCTTCCTGATTGCGCTGCGCATTCCTATTGGTGTCACGCTGATTGGCGTGTCCTTCGGTGGCCTGTGGTATCTGATGGGCTTCAATGTGGCCTGGGGCTCCATTGGCATCATTCCCTACCAGTTTGCCGCCAACTGGGTGCTCAGCTCGGTGCCCATGTTCCTCTTGCTGGGCTTTATCTGCTATCACACCCAGCTCACCCAGGGCATGTTCCGGGCAGCGCGGATGTGGCTGTCCGGTATCCCCGGGGGGCTGGCGATTGCGGCTATTTTCGGTTCCGCCGGCTTTGCGGCGGTGTCCGGTTCCTCGGTGGCCTGCTCGGCGGCCATGGGCCGGATCGCAGTGCCGGAGATGGTGAAGTATCGCTATAACCCGGAACTGGCCACCGGTACCGTGGCGGTAGCGGGTACGATCGGGGCGTTGATTCCGCCGTCCATCATCATGATCCTGTACGGCATCATCGCCCAGGAGTCCATCACCGGGCTGTTCCTTGGTGGTATCTCCGCCGGTATCCTCACCGCCATCGGCTATATCGCCGTGGTACTGATACGGGTGAAACTGAACCCGGAACTGGCGCCGGACACCAACGAACATATTCCGTTCGCAGACAAGGTCTGGGCCCTGAAGGACACCTGGCCGGTGATCCTGATCATGATCGGTATCTTCGGGGGCCTGTTTGGCGGTATCTTCACGCCGACCGAGGCCGGTGCCGTCGGCGCCTTCCTGTCGCTGGTGGTGGCTGCCATCAAACGCAGCCTGACCTGGCAGCGGTTCCGGGATGCCATCCTGGAGACCCTGCTGACCACCAGTGCGCTGATCATCATCGCGGTGGGTGCCAGCCTGCTGACCCGCTTCCTGGCGCTCTCCGGTGCCGGTGACTTCCTGTCTGACTGGATCATCGGCCTGGACGCTTCCACCGTGGTCATCCTGCTGGCCATCGTGCTGATCTACGTACTGCTGGGGATGTTCCTGGAGCCCATCGGCGCCATGCTGCTGACCCTGCCCATTGTGTTGCCGATCATCGACAACCTGGGCCTGAGCCTGCTGTGGTTCGGTGTGGTGCTGACCAAGCTGCTGGAGATCGGCATGATCACGCCACCGATTGGCATGAACGTGTTCGTCATCAAGAGTGTGGTGGGCAAGCTGGTCACCACGGCGCAGGTGTTCCGGGGGATCTTCTGGTTCCTCATCATGGACCTGTTCGTGCTGTTCCTGCTGATGACCTTCCCGGATATCATTCTGTTCCTGCCGGGACTTGGGTAGTCGCTGATTAGCTAGCCCTGTAATGTGAAAAACGAAGGCCAGGCCGGGATATCCGGTCTGGCTTTTTTGCTTTGGCGCAAGAGGCCCGTCTGCAGAGTTCGGGCTCCGGGGTGGGGGTGGTCTTTCAGAGCAGGGGCAGGGAAGCCCCGGAAGCGTTGGGGTGGCAGGACGCCCCTCCGACGCGGCGGCGAAAGACCACCCCCGGCGCGGAGCTTCATCCCAAGCCTGAGGGCCTGGTGTTATCGACCAACAAATTCGCTAATCAAATTGTAGGTATCCGAACAGGTCTCAGGCACAAGGTCTTCAAGGTTAAGGTAGGCATGGATCATGTCGGCGTAGTCTTTTAGCTGACACGCCACACCGGCACCCTCGAGCTTGCGGGCATAGGCCACACCTTCATCGTGCAGGGGGCAGTAGCCGGCGGTGATGACCAGTGTGGCAGGCATGCCGTCAGGTACCGGCATATGCAGCGGCGAGGCCGCCCTGCGGTCTTCGCCATCGGCAAAGTAATGGTCGAAGTACCAGCGAATACGGGGTTCCTCCAGCAGGTAACCGTCACCATGCCCGGTAATGGATGGGTGGTCCATGGTGTAGTCCAGGCTCGGATAGATGAGTACCTGATGGGAGAGGTTCAGCTCCGTGTTGCCTGCCAGTTGCCGGCTGACGGTGGCCGCATAGGTGGCCCCACCGGAATCGCCGGCAAGTACCAGCCGCCGCTCGAAGGGAACTTGCGCCTGTTCCAGGAACGCCCATACCTGACGGGTAACATTGAGGCAGTCAGTAAGTCCGCCCGGATAAGGCGTTTCCGGCGCGAGCCGGTAATCCACCGAAAGCACCAGCATGCCCGTGGCCTCGGCCAGCTTCCGGGCTATGGGGTCGTAGACAGCGACGCTGCCTGCCATATGGCCGCCACCATGGAAGAACACCATAACGGGCCTGGCGGTATCCGGTTGGGGGTGATAGAGCCGCACCGGTACTGGACCGTCCGGGGTTTCTGCCAGCAGGTCCCGGACCAGAGGCAGTTCTGGTGCCCTGGTGACAAAGGTGGTCGTCAGACCGGCCAGGCTGTCCCGGACCATCTGGGGGGTGGCTTCCACGCCGCGGGCTTTTTGTTCGGCGACCATGGGGTTGAGCTGGTCAAGCCAGGCGCGCAGGTTGGGATGTACGTCGGTCATCAGGTTGCTCCGGTGCGGGCGGGGTCAGTGCTGGAACAGGACCAGCGCTTCGCCGTCACAGATCAGGCGGCCATCGCGGCCGGTACAGACGGTTGTCAGGTTCACCAGCGCTTTGTCCCGCCGCAGGCGGCTGATAGTCACGCTGGCCTGCAGGGCTTCACTGGTGTCGGCGGCGGTGTGAAAGGTCATGGCCTGTTTCAGGTAATTGGTGCCGTGGCCAGGCAGGTCTTCTCCAAGCAGGCAGGAGAACAGGCCGGCGATCAGCGGTTCGGGAACCCCCGGCCAGTCCTGGTCAAGCTGGCAAAGCTCGCACCATTCGCGGACATCTTCTGCGGTGAAGGTCCGGTTCAGCTTGGCTGACTGTCCTTCTTTCAGGGCATCAAAGCGGTCCAGGTTCATGATGCCTCCTTTTCAGGCACAGTCAGTTCGCACTCGCCGGTCAGGCAGGTTTCTCCGTCCGGTCGGGTGATGGTGGTTTTCAGAACCAGGCGGTCTCCTTCCGCTTTTTGTTGCTCCACCACCAACGCCAGGGTGTCGCCGGCGTAGGCAGGGGAGGGGAACATCAGGCTCTGGCGGTTGAGTGTCGACCCCGGCCATGTCTGGGCCAGCAGGCTGCGAACCACGCTGAATAGCAACATGCCGTGGGATACCGTGCGGCCGAAGCTGGTGCGGGCGGAGAACTCCGGGTCTACATGGATCGGATTGTGGTCGCCGCTGAGCCTGGCGAACCGGTCAAAGTCTTCCTGGGTAAGCATGAAATTCTGCTCACAGGGGATATTGGCATCACTCATTGTTCAGTCCTGTCTGAGTACCTGCTTGGTAACCTTGCCCAGCGCATTGCGCGGCAGTTCATCCACCACCTGGAAATATTTGGGCACCTTGTAACCGGCCAGGCGTTCCCGGCACCAGGCGTTGAGGGTGGCAGGATCCGGCTCCTGGCTGTGGGGTCTGAGGCACAGGAAAGCCTTGCCTACCTCGCCCCATTTTTCGTCCGGAACGCCCACCACAGCCACTTCGCTGACCTCCGGGTGCTCCACCAGGACCCGCTCTACCTCGGCGGGATAGACGTTCTCGCCGCCGGAAATGAACATGTCCTTCCAGCGGTCAACGATGTAGTAGCAGCCGTCTTCATCGCAGCGGGCCACGTCACCGCTGTGGAGCCAGCCGCCCGGTTCGATGGCATCGGCGGTGGCGTCCGGGCGGTTCCAGTAGCCGGGGGTGACGTTGGGTCCGCGAATCAGCAATTCGCCGGATTCTCCGGGGCCTGCGTCCCTGCCGTCAGTGCCGACGATGCGTACTTCGGTGAGCAGTTGCGGGCGGCCCACCGAGCCGATCTTGTCCAGCACATCCGACTCGTCCAGCAGGAAGACGGTGGGGCCGGTTTCGGTCATCCCCATGCCGGTACGTACGCGGATGCCCTGTTCGACGAACCGGCGGGCTACCGGCAAGGCCAGCGGCGCGCCGCCGCAGCCCCAGGAACGAACGTTGCGTAACCGGTCTCCGCTGAATGCGGGGTGTTCCAGGATGGCCTGGTATACCGCCGGTACCCCGAAGAAGATGGTGGCGCGGTTCTCCAGCACGTCCATGGCCTGGTCGGGTTCGAAGGCCCGAGCCACCAGCACCGTGCCTCCGGCAAGGAATACGGCGGACGAGTAAAGGTTGATGCCGGCGGTATGGAACAGGGGCAGTACATTGAGCAGCGTGTCCTGGCCCGTCAGGTCCACCGCCAGGCCAATGTTCAGGTAGTTGCTCATCATCATGCGGAAGGTCTGGATCACCCCCTTGGGGCGGCCAGTGGTTCCGGAGGTGTACAGCAGGTACCAGGGTGTGTCCGGGTCCCGGTCGGAGTGTGGCGTGAGCTCCGGGGTGGTGTCCGCAAGGTCCGCGTCGTAATGGCGGCAAGCTTCCGCATTGCCATCAAGGTCTACCAGTGTCTCGACGTGGCCGGAGGTCCTGAGTTTCTGAGCGGCGTCAGTGAATTCCTCGCCAAAGACCAGCGCTTTCGGCGTACAGTCCTCCATCAGCTGCTCAAGCTCAGGCTGGGCCAGGCGCCAGTTCAGGGGTACCAGGACAAGGCCGGCCTTGGCACACCCAAAGAGCATCACAAAGAACTCTGCCCGGCTGTGGCCCAGGAAGGCAATGCGGTCGCCTTCACCCAGGCCCCAGGTGCCACGGGCGGCCGCCGCAAACCGCGCAGCCTGTTCGTTGAGCTGCCGGTAGTTATACGAGGATCCTGACGCCAGGTCTTCCAGGGCCAGGCGGTCGGGGGTCACGCGGGCCCGGTGGCCCGCCAGGTCAAACCAGTTCATGCACTCCTCCCGAGAAAGGCGGCCATACCGCGATCGGCCTCATCGGTTGTGATCTGTTCCAGGAATTCCTGTCGCTCCCGCTCCAGTGCGACAGCTGTATGTTGCGGATCGGGCCGGTTCAGCCGCAGGGTGCGGGCAATGCTTCCTGTCTTATGACCGCTCAGGGTGGTTGCGAGAGATAGCGCCGTGGCCAGTTGTTCCCCGGCTGCGGTCCCGTATTGGGCCAGCCCCCAGCTCAGGGCATCGTCTCGGGTAATGGTGCGGTTGGTGAGTTGCACGTCCAGGGCGCGACCCCGGCCTATACGTTCCGGGAGCAGGGCGGTCCAGCCGCCGTCCGGACTGTACCCTACGACGGTGTACCAGGGTGCGAAGCTGGCTTTAGGCCCGGCCACCACGATGTCACTGGCCAGCACCAGCCCGATGGAGCCCCCGGTGACCATGCCGTGCACTGCGGTGATGGTAGGAACTGGCAGCTCCAGCAGCTGGCAGATCACCTTGTTAAGGGTGCCTACCACGGTACTGGCGTAGGTGTGCCGCTCCGCTCTCGGCGTGTCGTAGAAACCGGCCACGTCGCCACCGGTGGAGAAGGATTTGCCGGCCGCATCAATCACCAGCACATCCGGCAAATCCTGTCGGCACTGGTTGAGCGCGCGTTCAAGGTCTTCGAGCAGTTCAGGTACCAGGGCGTTGTGCCGTTCAGGACGGTTCAGGGTCAGCCTGCCAATACCGTTTTCTACCCGGTAGATAACGTGGCGGTAGCGATTCTCACTCATCCCTTGTCCCTCCCGTTCAGCGCCAGGCCGTTACGGAACAGGTCCGAGATGGTTTCCACGATGGGGTCGAAGGCGCCGTCACCCTGTTTCGCGCGCTGATCCCACAGGGCGTACTTCAGCCCGAGGAAATGGGACAGGCCCATCAGGGCCCAGGCCCGGTGCTGGTTGTTGCCTGCGCGGATCTCGCCCTTGCGGGCGGCAGCATTGAGCATGTCGGTGTAACCCCGGGCAAAGGTTTCGTAGTACTCCTGGTAGATGGCTTCGTCTACGAACTGGGCCTCCTGCAGAACCCGGTAGAGGGAAGGGTGGTCAGCCAGGTACTGTAGGAAGGCTCGCAGTCCCTGTTCTTCCGCTTCCAGCCGGTCACCGGAGCTGATTACCTGGGCCGCCAGGTGCGCGCGCAGCTTGTGGCCCAGGTCCATCACCAGCTCCCGCAGGATTTCTTCCTTGCTGGTGAAGTAGGTGTAGAAGGTGCCCTGGGCGACCCCGGCGGCCCTGGTGATGTCAGTGACCCCGGCGCGGTGATAGCCAAGGCTGCCGAATGTCTCTTCCGCGGCTACCAGTATCTTTGCCCGGGTGCGCGCGCCCCGGGCGGTTTTTGGTGCGCCCGGAGACTGCGGGGCTTGTGTTGTTGTACTCATCAGCCTGTTCCTTTCGCGTCGGTGGCAGGGCGGAATAGTGTCCGCTCCCCGGGTAGAGGGGGTGACTTTTCTGATGATTTATCATCACGAAACATGAATCGGTCGTCAACTAATTTAGAAAGGTGCGGTAAGCCTGTCAAGGCGGATAGTCCCATTATTAGTGGTCTTACAGGCTAATTGCTAGTTAATTTCTATCGATAGTTGAGTGATTGATAGGCAAAAACCTGCACTTTTTTCTTGATAAAACCTGAATCAGTTGTCATATTTTATCCCGAACAACGACAAAAGGTGTGGTGTCCGACAGGTTCACCGCTCGCCTAACAGTAACGCCCGACAACAAGAACAGGGGATAGTGTTATGAAGCGCATCATGCTTGCAGCCGCCATTTCCATGGGGGCGGTTTCCGTCCAGGCAGCCGACTCCATCCGCATTGCCCATGTCACCGGTTTTACCGGCCCGCTGGCGCCCTACGCCGAGCAGCTGGATATTGGTCTGAACATGGGTTTTGAGTACGCCACCGACGGCACCATGAAAATCGAGGGCCGTCAGATCGAGATCTCCCGCAAGGACACCCAGCTGGACCCGGCCCGGGCCCGCGCGCTGGTAGAGGAAGCCTATGCAGAGGATGACGCGCACATCGTGGTGGGACCGGTGTCTTCCGGTGTCGCCCTGGCGACCTTGCCGCTGGCCCAGGACTACGAGCGCATCATCATGCCGGAAGGGGTGGCGGATGCCATCACCGGTGCCGAGTGGAACCGCTACGTGTTCCGGGTAGGCCGTAACTCCTCACAGGATGCCGTCTCCAATGCGGTTGCCCTGGGTGAGCCGGGTGTATGCGTATCCACCATTGCCCAGGACTACGCCTTTGGCCGTGACGGTGTCGCCGCCTATAAGGAAGCGATGGAAGCCCAGGGCGGCAAGATTGTCCACGAGGAATACCTGCCCACCGATGCTACCGACTTTACCGCCGCGGCACAGCGCCTGTTTGACTCCCTGAAGGATCGCAGTGACTGTGAGAAAGGCAAGTACATCTTTGCTATCTGGGCAGGCTCCTCCAACCCGCTGGGCCGTATCCAGGACCTGGACCCGAGCCGTTTCGGCATAAAGCTGGCTACCGGGGGTAATATCCTGGCAGCACTGGTTGGATACTCGGACTTCCCGGGCATGCAGGGTGCCGGCTTCTATTATTTCGAATCGCCGGATAACGAGATCAACGACTGGCTTGTGGAGCAGCACTTTGATCGCCACAACGCGGCCCCGGATTTCTTCACCGCCCAGGGCTTTGCCCAGGCGATGGCGATTACTGAAGCCATTCGCAAGGCCGGTGGCTCCACAGACACCGAGGATCTGATCGCCGCCTTTGAGGGCCTCACCTTCCAGACCCCGAAAGGTGAAATGGAGATCCGTGCCGAGGACCACCAGGCCATGCAGGACATGTATCACTTCGAGATTGAAGTGGAAGAGCGTGATGACTGGTTTGCAGGTCGCACTGTCGAAGCGGGCGTGCCCAAGCTGATCCGTATTATTGATCGCAGTGAAATGGACATCCCGGTCCGTAACTGAACGATTCCCTCCTGGAAGGCCCCCGGATCCCCGGGGGCCACACAATGAAGAGCAGACAGCCGGAGTTGTTCATGTCATCCGAACAAGCGGTGCTTGAAACCCGTGATCTCACCATCAATTTTGGTGGGCACGTGGCGGTCAACCGGGTCTCCTGCCAGTTCCACAAGGGGACCCTGACCTCCATTGTCGGCCCCAATGGTGCCGGCAAGACCACCTGGTTCAACCTGATTTCCGGGCAGTTGAAGGCCACCGCAGGCCAGGTCCTTCTCAATGGCGAGGACCTGACCGGGCTGACGGCAGCACGTCGGGCCGACAAGGGCCTGGGGCGCGCGTTTCAGCTGACCAACCTGTTTCCCAACCTGACGGCGCTGGAAAATGTGCGCCTGGCCGTCGCCGCCCGTCACCATATCGGTCATGTGTTCTGGCAGATGGCCAGCCACCGCCGGGACCTGACGGACCGGGCCATGGAGTACCTGACCCGGGTCAACCTGGCTAACCGTGCAGGCTACCTGGTATCGGGCCTGCCCCACGGTGATCAGCGCAAGCTGGAAGTAGCCCTGATGCTCGCCCTGGAGCCGGAAGTGTTCATGTTCGACGAACCAACAGCGGGTATGAGCGTCGACGAAGTGCCGGTCATTCTCGACCTGATCGCCGATATCAAGAAACAGCAGGACAAGGTCATCCTGCTGGTAGAACACAAAATGGACGTGGTGCGGTCGCTCTCCGATCGCATCGTTGTCCTGCATAACGGTGAGTTGGTCGCCGATGGCGAGCCGGCGGAGGTGATTGCCTCTCCCGTCGTGCAGGAAGCCTACCTCGGTGCCTCACCGGATCAGCAGCCGGAGGTGGCCCATGGCTGAACCCATACTGAAACTGTCCGGCGTGAAGGCGGACATTGACCAGTACCATATTCTCCACGGTGTCGACCTGGTGGTGCCAAAAGGTGAGCTCACGGTTCTGTTGGGCCGCAATGGCGCCGGCAAGAGCACCACTTTGCGGACCATTATGGGTCTGACCACCCTGACCGGTGGCACCGTGACCTACCAGGGCCAGGACATCAGCCGCTGGCCAACCCCGAAAATTGCTCGGGCGGGTATCGCTTTCGTGCCGGAGAGCATGGGCATTTTCGGCCTGCTGACCGTGCGGGAGAACCTGGTTCTTGCTGCCGTCAGCGGCCCCATGGATGAGGCACGGCTGCAATGGATATTCGACCTGTTCCCGCCCTTGAAGAAGTTCTGGGACAAGCCGGCCGGTACCCTTTCCGGCGGCCAGAAGCAGATGCTGGCCATCGCCCGGGCGGTGATCGAACCGCGGGACCTGTTGCTGGTGGACGAGCCCACCAAGGGCTTGGCGCCGGCGATTATCAATGACCTGGCGGATGCCTTTGATCAGCTCAAAGAGCAGCAGGTGAGCATCCTGCTGGTGGAGCAGAATTTCAACTTCTCTCGCCGCCTGGGCCAGACCGTGGCCGTGATGAACGATGGTGCGGTGGTGCATGCCGGCACCATGGCCGAGCTGGCGGAGAATGAAGAGCTCCAGCAGGACCTGCTGGGCCTTGGACTGGGAGCACACCAATGACTGAGGAGACCACTGCCATGCCGCTGTCCGAAACCGGTTCCGGTAGCGAGCGGGAACGCCGCAGTCCCATTGAGTGGCTGAGGGACCAGCGAGAGCACCGGGCCCACCTGTTCCTGCTGGCCATCATGTTGCTCGCATCGATAGCCGTTATCGACTTTCGCACCTGGCTGGTGCTGACCATCAGCGGTGTAGCCATGGGTGCCGTGCTGTTCCTGATGGCGTCTGGTATGACCCTGACGTTTGGCCTGATGAGCGTACTGAACCTTGCCCACGGTGCCTTTATATCGCTTGGCGCCTTCGCCGGCGGCACCGTGCTGGCCTTCTGGCTGGATGGATTCGCCAGTTCGCCCTCGTTCCTCACCAACCTGGTGGCAATAATACCCGCGCTCCTCTTTGCCGCGTTCATTGCCGGTGTGGTGGGCCTGGTGTTTGAGAAGCTGGTCATCAAACCGGTCTACGGTGACCACCTGAAACAGATCCTCGTGACGGTTGGCGGCTCCATCATCCTGATGCAGCTGATCGAGGTGATCTGGGGGCCCAACGAGATCCCGGTTACCCGCCCGGAAGCCCTGCAGGGCGCGTTCCTTGTGCCAGAGGCCCTGCCGCTGATTGGCGGTATTGTGCTGGAGAAATATCGCCTGGTGGCCGTGGTACTGGGGCTGGCGATTTACGCCGGCATGTTGTGGATTATCGACCGCACTCGTATCGGCATCCTGATCCGGGCTGGCGTGGAAAGCCGGGAGATGGTGGAAATCCAGGGCTACCGGATTCACCTGCTGTTCCTGGGTGTGTTTATTGCGGGTTCGGCGCTGGCGGGACTCGGCGGCGTCATGTGGGGTATGTACAAGGAGCTGCTCACGCCCCATATGGGGGATGAAATGATGATCTCGGTGATTGTGGTGATCATCCTCGGCGGTCTCGGTTCCATCCGTGGCTGTTTCTATGGCGCCCTGCTGGTGGGGCTGATCAACCTCTACATCGGCTTTGTCGAGCCCCGGCTGGCGGCCGTGGCCACGGTGGGGCTGATGGTAGGCGTACTTATGTGGCGGCCCCAGGGGCTGATCCCGGTGATCAAGGTTTAGGGAGAAGCAAAGATGTTAAGTCGAATTCTGTCGGAAGACTTCCCCCGCAGCAAAACCCTGACGGCGCTGCTGCTGGTCATCGTGGTGAGCCTGGCGCTCGGGCCCTTCCTGTTTGACGGTATCCGGGCGTTTACCACCCTGGGTATGATCTGCGTGTTCATCATGGTGGTGGCGGCCTATGACCTGATGCTGGGATACACCCACATCGTATCTTTTGCGCACACCATGTTCTTTGGCATCGGTGCCTATGGTGTCGCCATGGCGGTAGACGGCATGGGTAATTCGTTCGGGGCTGTACTGGTGGGCATTATTGGCGCCCTGGCGGTCAGCTTTGTGCTGTCTCTGTTGCTGGGGCTGTTGTCCCTACGGGTAAAGGCCATCTTCTTTGCCCTGGTGACGCTGGCGGTGGCCTTTGCCTTCCTCAGCCTGGTTACCCAGTTGTATAACATCACCGGCGGTGAGGATGGTATGCGGGTACGGGTGCCCCGTGAGCTGGGCCCTGCGTTCCGGCCCTTTGAGAATTCGTTGCCAGGTATCGATGTTCCCACCTTGCTGAAGGGACTGCTGACCCAGCCCTGGAATATCGGGCAGGTGTGGCAGGAAGCCACGTTCGAGGTGCGCTTTAATGGTCGCAACGTGATGTACTACGTGCTGGTGGCCATGGCAACCGGGGTGTTCCTGTTCCTGCTGCGGCTGGTGAATTCGCCGTTTGGCCGGGTATTGCAGGCGATCCGGGAGAACGAGTTCCGGGCGGAGGCGCTGGGCTATCGTACGGTGGTTTATCGTACCGCGGTGGTTATCCTGTCTGCCCTGGTGGCGACGCTGGCGGGTGCGGGGTTTGCGCTGATCAACCGGTATGTGAACCCGGAGAACACCCTGAACTTCGAGCTGATGGTGTTCATCCTGCTGATGTGCGTTATCGGGGGCATGGGTACGCTGTATGGCGCCATTGTGGGGAGCACGCTGTTCATCCTGGCCCAGAACTACCTGCAGGACCTGCTGGGCTGGGTCGGTCAGTACACCGCCGGGATTCCGCTGGTGGAGAACCTGCTGGGTGAGGACCACTGGCTGCTCTGGTTCGGCGTGCTCTTTGTGCTCAGTGTGTACTTCTTCCCCGCCGGGGTGGTGGGGCAGTTGCGGATCTGGGCTTTGCAGCGGCGTAACCGGAAGTCGCCACCGCCGTCCGGGCCGGAGGCGGAGCCTGTGGCTCAGACCTAAGTGACAAACGGCCTGGCGTCTTGCCTGGGTGCAAGACGTCCCGGCGCTGGGGAGGTCTTTCGCCGCCGCGTTGGAGGGGCGTCCTGCCACCCCAACGCTTCCGGGGCGTCCCTGCCCCTGCTCTGAAAGACCTCCCCAACACCGTGACGCCCCGGACCTCCGGGGCAGTCTCGACTTTTTTCGTTCTCGAACTGAGTGGGGCCAGATTCGTCGTAACGGACGATGTCCGGATAGTGCATAGGGCGCAAACTGTTATCACATACAAGAACAACAGGATGCTCCCATGACCGAGAAGCGTCAGAACCAGCGTTGGGTGCTGCGCAAGCGCCCGGAAGCGGACATTACCGCTGAGCATCTGGAACTGGTTACCCAACCGGTTCCGGATCTTGAGGACGGCCAGGTCCTTATTCGTAATATCTATCTGTCACTGGATCCCACCCACCGACTGTGGATGAGCGACCGCGAGCAATACCTGCCGCCGGTCCAGGTGGGTGACGTTATGCGCGGCGGTACCCTGGGCGTGGTGGAGGAATCCCGTTCCGACCGCTTCAAGGCCGGGGATATCGTCAAACCCGTCGTTGGAGGCTGGGAAGCTTTCACTGTTGCCGATGGCAAGATGGTGCGGCCGGTGGACCGGCATCCGGATATTCCCCTGTCGGCCTATATGTCGGTGCTGGGTTCGACCGGGATCACCGCCTATTTTGGCCTGCTGGATATCGGTAATCCCCAGCCGGGTGACACCCTGGTGGTGTCCGCCGCTGCCGGTGCCGTGGGCTCCATTGTTGGTCAGATTGGCAAGCTGAAAGGTTGTCGGGTCGTCGGTATTGCCGGTGGTCCTGAAAAATGCCGCTGGCTGACCGACGAGCTGGGTTTTGACGGTGCCATTGATTATCGCAATGACGACGTGCCGGCGTCGCTGGACCGCCTGTGTCCGGACGGTGTGGATATCCAGTTCGAGAATGTGGGCGGCGACATCATGGACGCCATCTACAATCGCCTGAATCTCAATGGCCGGCTGTCCCTGTGTGGCATGATTTCCCGCTATAACGATGAGGGCGTGATGCCCGGTCCGAAGGACTTTGGCCGCGTGCTGATGAAGCGCCTGACGGTGAAGGGCTTTATCGTGATCGACTATCAGAAGCGGTTCCCCGAGGCCCTGGAGGCACTGACCGAGTGGGTCAGCAAGGATCAGCTGAAGTGGAAGAACCATGTGGTCGAGGGCCTGGACAATGCCCTGGATGGTCTTTCACTGCTGTTCACCGGCGGTAACGACGGCAAGCTGATGGTCAGGGTGTCAGAAGAGCCATAAGTTACATGCCATGAGTCTTCTCCTGTAAAGCGAGCGAACCTCGAGCGGAGGCGATAGACAGCCACCATACTGTCACCGGAGACCTTTAGTGGGTACTCCGGTTTTTTTGCTTAGGGAGTTGGCATGATCTGTCGGGAGGTTAGCTCTGGAAGCACACCCAGGGTCTGGGGCGATCCGGGGTGGGGAGGTCTTTCAGAGCAGGGGCATGGATGCCCCGGAAGCGTTGGGGTGGCAGGACGCCCCTCCGACGCGGCGGCGAAAGACCTCCCCGCCTCGGAGCGGCTTGCACCGGAGTCCAATCACCGAAACTCCGGCTCCCCCTGCCAGTCAAAAAACGCCGGCATGTCGGTGGACACCTTGTTGGGATATTCCGCTGGCCGCTTCTCCAGGAACGACGCCACACCCTCCTTGGCATCCGCTGACGCACCACGGGCCTGGACCGCGCGGCTATCCAGCTGGTGGGCTTCCATGGGATGGCTGGCGCCGGCCATGCGCCACAGCATCTGGCGGGTCATGGCGACGGACACCGGGGCGGTGTTGTCGGCGATTTCACGGGCGATGGCGACGGCGGCGGGGTAGAGGTCTTCCGGCGCATGGACGGATTCCACCAGGCCGCGTCTTTCCAGCTCATCGGCGTTGATCAGTCGTCCGCTCATGCACCAGTTCAGCGCAGTGGACAGCCCGACGGCCCGGGAGATAAACCAGGACGAAGCTGCTTCCGGTACGATACCCCGGCGAGCGAAGACGAAGCCATAGCGGGCCTTTTCGGAGGCCAGGCGAATGTCCATGGCCAGGGACATGGTGGCCCCCACACCGACGGCAGCGCCGTTAATGGCTCCAATCACCGGTTTCAGGCTACGGAAAATGCGCAGCGACACCATGCCGCCGCCGTCGCGATTGACGCCGTTGGCCAGCGGGTCCGGTGCATTACCTTTCTGCTCCTCGTAGTTGAAGGTGTCGGCGCCACCAGACAGGTCCGCCCCGGCGCAGAACGCCTTGCCGGCACCGGTGACGATTACCGCACGCACGTTGTCGTCGGCATCGGTCTGGTCGAAGGCCGCAATGAGCTCATCCATCATCTGCAGGGTGAAGGCGTTCATCCGGTCCGGCCGGTTGAGGGTGATGGTGGCAATGCCGTCCTCGACGCCAAGGGTAATGGTTTCAAACTGACTCATGGAAACTCCTTATCCGGCGATCATGGCGGAACAGCCGCCGTCGATGTAGAGAACCTGGCCGGTGGTGTGCTTGCCGGCGTCGGAGGCGAACATGACGGTGGCGCCCTTGAGGGCCTCGTCGTCGCCGGTCTGGCGAAGGGGGACGTTGCGGATCAGGCCTTCGTCGCCGTGCTGGTCCTTCAGGCCCTTCGACATCTTGCTGGGGAAATAGCCCGGGCCGATGGCGTTGACGGTAATGCCGTGAATGCCCCATTCCGCGGCCAGCGCACGGGTGAAGGTCACTACCGCACCCTTGCTGGTGTTGTAGCCGATGGCGGTCATCAGGTCCCGGTTGCCGCCAATGGCGGCGTTGGACGCGATATTGATGACGCGGCCATACTTGCGGGGAATCATGCTCTTTTTCGCCACTTCACGGGTCAGCAGGAACAGGTTGCGCACGTTAAGGGTCATCACCTTGTCCCAGCCGTCCATGGGGTAGTCTTCGGCGGGCGCGCCCCAGGTGGCTCCGGCGTTGTTCACCAGTACATCTATATGGCCCAGGGTGGCAATGGCCTGGTCGGCCAGGGCGATAACATCGTCCTCGTTGGCCAGGTTGGCGACGATGGGAGTGACATCGTGGCCGGCGGCCCGCAGTTCCTCAGCGGCTTCCTTGAGGTCGGCTTCCTTGCGGGAGCTGATCACCAGTTTTGCACCGGCCTCACCCAGGGCATGGGCCATCTGCAGGCCAAGCCCGCGGGAGCCGCCGGTCACCAGTGCGGTGCGGCCTTTCAGGTCGAACAGTTGCTGCACGTTACGTGCGGGGGAATCGCTCATGATGCCAATCCTCTTGTGGTTTTTGTGATCGTGCCACCGTGACGCAGCCAGCGCCCGGAGACATCGTCCTTTGCGACGAAAACACTCCCACCCGACCGGATTCGTCGGTTCAGACGATGCTCCGAAAGCGCTTCGGGCCGAGGATGGAGAAAAACAAGGAGAATGCCCCATGAGCAACTACACCGCCGTCGAATACCAGGCCCGTGATGCCGTCGCCTGGATTCACATGAATCGCCCGGACTCCCTCAATGCCTTTAACGAAGATCTGCGCCGTGACCTGGCTGCTGCCCTGCGTCAGGCCGCCGATGACGACGCCATCAAGGTAGTGGTACTGGCCGCCAATGGTCGTGCTTTCTGCGCCGGTGCTGACCTGCTGGAGGACAACTCTCCGGACAAGTCCGATGTCACCCAGCAGTTGCTGGAGTCTTACAAACCCATCCTGGATACCATCCAGAACATGCCCAAGCCGGTGATCGGCGTGGCCCCGGGCGTTGCTGCCGGCGTTGGCGCCTCAGTGCTGATGAGCTGCGACCAGGTGGTCATGGCGGAAGAGTCGCGCATCTACATGGCCTTCAGCCATATCGGGCTAGTGCCGGATGGCGGCGCCACCTGGCTACTGTTCCAGACGCTGGGTTACCACCGCGCCTTTGCCCTGATTACCGAGGGTGGCAGCATCAGTGCCCAGGAATGCCTGGCGCTGGGCCTGGCCCGAACCGTGGTGCCCCAGGACCAGACCGAGCAGGCTGCCGCGGACATTGCCGCGACCCTGTGCGAGCGCTCAGCCATCGCGACGGCCGAAGCGAAGGCGCTACTGCGCCAGGCGGCCACCGCATCCTACGATGAGATCTTCCAGGCGGAAGCGATCGTGCAGAAACGTTGCCTGCAGAGCGACGAATCCCGTGAGGCTATTGCCCGCTTCAAGAACAAGGGTAAGTGACCGGTTACCGGATCCGACGACCTGTTTACCATCGTAACCACGGGGAGTAACCAAGCCATGGCCGAACCCGCACATGATCTGCAAGGCCCCGCCAACGGGGAGGATATGGCTCAGAAGCTGACCCGGGTGGTGCAACGCCTGCACCCTGGTGCCCGCGTCGAGAACCTGAGTCGTCTCACCGGTGGTGCCAATCAGCAGATGTGGTCCTTCGATGTGGTAACGGATACGGATCGGTTGTCCATGATCCTGCGCCAGGCGAGTAGCTGGAACCAGGATGCTGAAAACGTCATGCAGCTGGACGACGAGGCGCGCCTGGTCATACGGGCCGGGGAGGGTGGTGTGCCGGTGCCCCGGGTCCACGAGATACTGCAGCCAGGTGACAGGCTGGGCAGTGGCTACCTGATGGCCCGGGTGGAGGGTGAAACCCTGCCGCCGAAGATTCTTAAAGGCGAACAGTACGCAGCAGCCCGGGACATACTGGCGCGCCAGTGCGGCGAGGTCCTGGCCGAGATCCATCGCTTGCCGGTGGATGACTTCATCTTCCTCAACTCCCTGACTCCCGGAGACATGGTGGAAAGCCTTTATCGGGAATATCAGGGGTACGGTGAGTCACGGCCGATCTTCGAACTGGCCTTTCGCTGGCTGAGGGACAACCTGCCTGAAACACCGAAGGCACTGACCCTGGTTCATGGCGATTTCCGCCACGGCAACCTGATGGTGGATGAGCGCGGCCTGGCCTCTGTGCTGGACTGGGAGCTGGCCTTCCTTGGCGACCCCATGGCCGACCTTGGCTGGCTGTGTGTGAACTCCTGGCGTTTCGGCAACATCGATCAGCCGGTCGGTGGCTTCGGCACCCGCGAGCAACTGTTTGATGGCTACGAAGCCGCCAGTGGGCAGCGGCCTGATCCGCAGCGTGTTCGTTTCTGGGAAATCCTGGGAACCCTGCGCTGGGGCATCATGTGCCAGAGCATGGCTGCGTCGTTCGTGGCCGGCCATGACACTTCCCCGGAGCGGGGTGCCATCGGACGCCGGGCGTCAGAAACCGAGGTGGACCTGCTCCGTGAACTGGTACCCCTGAATTCCTGATCCCCTGACCCCTGAACGGCCTGAACCCCTGACAGGCCTGAACCCTGGAAAGAGTGAACCCATGCAGGATCTACCGGACAACACCGCCTTGCTGGCCTCCGTGGAGGCCTTCCTGAAAGACGAAGTCATGCCACAACTGGACGCTGCCGGGGCCTTTCGTGCACGGGTATCCACCAATGTGCTGGGCATGGTCCGTCGGCACCTGGAACAGGCCGGCAGGGATGGCGTTCACGATGAACGTGAACTGCTAACCCAACTGATCGGCAAGAAGGGCACCCTGGCTGGCCAGACGGCCGAGCTGTGTCAGCTGATTGCCTCAGGCAACCTGACGCCGGACGACCCCCGCCTTCGGGATTACCTGTGGCTCACTACCCTGGCAAAGGTGGGAGTAGACCAGCCGAAATATTCCGGATACCGGCGTGCCCGCGAGGAATGGGCCGCGTTCCGGGCGGCGACACCCGCACAGCACCCTCATTTGTAAAAGCTTTTTCTAACATTCCTGGAGAGCTCTGATGGATTTTAACCTGCCAAAAGAACTGACTGACTACCTGGCGGAACTGGACCAGTTTATCGAACAGAAGATCAAGCCACTGGAACAGAAAGACGACAATATCCGTTTCTTCGATCACCGTCGTGAATGGGCCCGTACCGATTTCGAGGGCGGTGGCCTGCCTCGTAAAGAATGGGAGGACCTGCTCAAGGAAGCGCGGCGCGTGGCAGACGAAGCGGGTCACCTGCGCTTCCCGCTGCCATCGGATTTCGGGGGCAAGGACGGTTCCAACCTGGCAATGACGGTGATCCGAGAGCACCTCGCCGCAAAGGGTCTCGGCCTGCATAACGACCTGCAGAACGAGCACTCCATCGTGGCCAATAACCCCTTCGTTCTGCTATTCCGCGATTTTGGTACAAAGGAGCAGTACGCCGAGTTCGTCGACAAGATGCTTAATGAAGAGTATCAGCTGGCCTTCGGCCTCACCGAACCGGAGCATGGTTCGGACGCCACCCATATGGAAACCCGCGCGGTACCCGAAAAGCGGGACGGGGTTGATGGCTGGCTGATCAACGGCGAAAAAATGTGGACCACCGGCATGCACACCGCCACCCACTGTGTCACCTTCGTGCGCACCAGTGGCAAGGATGGCGATGCGAAGGGGATCACCGCCCTGATCGTGCCGTCTGATGCCGACGGGGTAAAGGTGGAAGAGTATCTGTGGACTTTCAATATGCCCACCGACCATCCCCGGGTCAGCTTTACCAACGTCTGGGTGCCGGAAGCCGCCGTGTTCGGCCCCATGGACGGTGGCCTGGCCATTGCCCAGCACTTTGTCCATGAGAACCGTATCCGCCAGGCAGCCTCCAGCCTTGGCGCGGCGGACTATTGCATCCGCGAGAGCGTGAAATACGCTCGCGAACGTAAACCTTTCGGCCAGGAGCTTGCCCGCAACCAGGGTATCCAGTTCCCCATGGTGGAACTGGCCACCCAGGTGGAGATGCTCCGTCTGCTGATCCGCAAGACTGCCTGGGAAATGGATCAGATGTCCAAGCCGGAAGTGGCCAAGCAGATCTCAGACAAGGTGGCCATGTGTAACTTCTGGTCCAACCGACTGTGCTGCCAGGCAGCCGACCAGGCCATGCAGGTCCATGGTGGCATTGGCTATTCCCGCCACAAGCCGTTCGAGCACATCTACCGGCACCACCGCCGTTACCGCATTACCGAAGGCTCTGAGGAAATCCAGAAGCGCAAGGTGGGGGCCTTCCTGTTTGGTTACCTGGGGCCGAACAAGCACTAGTACCCATCCGAAGTCGGGTAATGAAAACGATGCCGGTTCGCCGGCATCGTTTTTTTTATCTGTTCAATAATTCGTCGTATCCGACGGGGGATGGTTCAGGATGTCAGTAATAAGCTGAAGCAGGCTGTTCGAAAAACAACAAACAGGCGCCGTAACCAAAACGCGCCGAAGATGAACCCGGAGGTTCCCATGACATTACGCAAGGCCATTCAGCAATTCGCAGCGCCACTGGCGCTTGGCAGCATGATGCTTACCGCTGGTGCCAACGCCACCACCATCTCCCACGCAACGGGCTATCCCCCCAACTCTATTGGTGCCAACTCTGCCGAGGTCTACGCCAAGGCCCTGGAAGAAATTTCCGGTGGTGACCTGAAAGCGAAGGTCTACGCCGGCTCGCTGCTCAGCTTCCTGGAAACTTCGCCAGGTATCCGGGATGGCATGGCGGATTCCGGGTTTATCCTGCTGTCCTATTATCCAAGCGAGTTCCCGGTTACCAACCTCGTTGGTGAGCTGAGCATGCTGACCGAACTGGTGGACGTGGCGCCCAGTCACGCCGGCCTTGCCTATGTAGGGGCCATGTCTGAATTCATCATGAACGACTGTCCGGAATGCATCGAGGAATTTGCTGCCCAGAACCAGGTATTTACCGGTGGCTCGGCCAGTACGGCCTATTTCCTGCTGTGCAACCAGCCGGTAACCAACATGGAGCAGGTCAAGGGCAAGCGTTTCCGTACGGCTGGCGCCCACTGGGCGAGGTGGGCGGGAAAGGTCGGCGCCACACCGGTTTCCATGTCCATTGCCGAAACCTACGAAGCCCTCAACCAGGGTGTGCTTGACTGCACCCTGAGCTCCCCGACGGAGCTGGACATCTTCAAGCTGAAGGAAGTGACTTCCGACATTACCGTGAAGGTTCCTGGTGGTGTCTACGGGGCAACCGCGGTCAACAATGTCAGCCAGGATGTGTGGAACAGCCTGACGGAAGAGCAGCGTCGCCATGTCCTCAAGGCCACGGCGGTTCTGGGGGCCGACATCAGCTGGGAATATCAGCTCAGTGCCACCCGTGAGATGGAAAATGCGGGTGACAGCGGCATTACCGTACATCAGCCCTCCGAAGAGCTGGTTCAGGTGACAGAGGAGTTCATCCGCAATGACCTGGACACGATCGTAGAGCGCTATGAAGAGCGGTACGGCGTTGTGGGCGCAGACCTGGTTATCGACAGTTTCCGCTCCCTGCTGACCAAGTGGGCAGGCCTGGTGGAAGGCATCGATAACGCCGATGACCTGGCGGACCTGTACTGGAACGAGATTTATTCGAAAGTGGATGTGAGTCAGTACAGCCAGTAATACCGGCCCCATCGCGTTTGCTTCCCCTTCTCTGGCAGAAGGGGAAGCCTCACTCTCCAACCTCTTTTGCCTGCCCTTCCCTTATTTCCGGTCCAATTTCGTCTGTACCGACGACGCCGATTTGCGTTCCCCCTTGGCACTATCACTCCCAACCGTTCCAGCACTTTACAAAAACAGCAAGAGACCTCACCCATGTACCTGACGCAATTTCTCCATAAGGCCGTTCGTGAATACCCCAATGACGAGGCGGTGGTATTCGGAAACCGCCGCCAGACCTGGGCCCAGCTCACCGACCGCGTTGCTCGCCTCGCGGGTGTGTTGCAGAAGCTCGGCATGGGCGAGGGTGACCGGGTAGGTATCCTTGGCCTGAATTCAGACCGCTATATGGAGACGGTTTTCGCCTCACTCTGGGGTGGCGGCGTGTTCAATACCGTCAACATCCGCTGGAGCGCCCCGGAGATTGCCTACTCCCTGGATGACTGCGACACGCAGATTCTGTTCGTGGATGACGAGTTCGCGCCGTTAATCGAGACGGTAAAGGCGAAATCCTCTGCCCTCAAGACCGTAGTCTATATGGGAGAGGGCACAGCGCCGGAGGGTTGTGAAGACCTGGAAAGCCTGATGGCTGGTGCCAGCCCGGTGCCGGATGCCGGTCGTCGTGACAAGGACCTGGCCGGCATCCTCTATACCGGTGGCACCACGGGCAAGCCCAAGGGTGTCATGCTCAGCCACGGCAATCTTTACCTGAGCGCCCTGAGCACGGTCATCCCCGCCTGCCGCCGTGACCGCATTGTGGGGCTGCAAGCAGCACCTTTCTTCCATGTGGCAGGCATAGGCCTTATCGTTCAGCTTTCCATTCGTGGTGGCACCCACGTTATCCTGCCTCGCTTCGAGCCGCTTCCGGTGATCGAGGCTATCGAACGGGAAACGGTAGTGGAGACCTTCCTGGTGCCCACCATGCTGCGGGCGGTGCTGGACCATCCGGACTTTGACAAGCACGACACCAGTTCCCTGCGCTGCCTGATCTACGGCGCCTCGCCCATGGACAGCGCCCTGCTCAAGCGAGCCATGGCCAAGCTGCCCAATGCGGATTTCCTGCAGATGTACGGCATGACCGAGCTTTCGCCCACGGTCACCATGCTGCTTCCGGAAGTGCACGCCGACCCGGCCCAGCACGACAAGCTGATGTCTGCCGGTAACCCCACTCACATCGCCGAGATTCGCATTGTCGATCCAATGGATAATGAGGTGGAGCGGGGACAGGTTGGTGAAATCTGCGCCCGCGGGCCCATGGTCATGCAGGGCTACTGGAACAAGGAAGAGCAGACCCGTGACGCGATCCGCGACGGCTGGATGCACACCGGCGATGCCGGGTACATGAGTGATGACGGCTACCTGTTCCTGGTGGACCGGATCAAGGACATGATTGTTACCGGTGGCGAGAACGTCTATTCCGTGGAAGTGGAAGATGTCCTGCTGCAACACCCTGCCGTATCCCAGTGCGCCGTCATCGGCGTGCCCGACGAGAAGTGGGGTGAACGGGTGCATGCGGCCATTGTCCTGCGGGACGGTCACGAGCTGGATGAGGCTGATGTTATTGCCTTCTGCAAGGAACACATTGCCGGCTACAAGTGCCCCCGCAGCTTTGAGGTACGGACCGAGATGCCCATGTCCGGCGCCGGCAAGCTGCTGAAATTCAAGATCAAGGAAGAGCACTGGAAAGGCAAGGGCCGAAATATTGGCTGACCAGCCAGCATGGGTAGCCAAATCGTCCTTAAAGACGATGGTTCCTTTCGGTCATCGTTCTACATTGCCCCCCACAATCCTATCCACAAGAACTTTACCGGTGGCGCGCCGCAGCGGTCGCGCCCCGGTTCGGAGATAAGCACCATGAAAACACTGATCAAAACCGGTCTCACGTCCGTCGCGGCTGCAGGCATCCTGGTGGCCGGTACGGCCACCGCAGAGACCATTTCCCACGCGACCGGATATCCGCCCAATTCCATTGGCGCCGACGCAGCAAACAGTTTTGCCGAAGCCCTGAAGGAAATCTCCGGTGGCGACATGACGGCCAAGGTCTATGCAGGCTCGTTGCTGAGCTTCTCGGAGACCTCGCCGGGTATCCGGGATGGCATGGCCGATTCAGGTTTTGTACTGCTGTCCTACTACCCCAGTGAATTTCCTGCGGCCAACCTGGCCGGTGAGCTGAGTATGCTGGTGGATCTTGAGGATGTTCCGCCCAGTCATTCGGGCCTGGCCTATGTGGGCGCCCTGGCGGAGTTTGTTTTCAACCATTGCGATACCTGCGTCGATGAATTTGCCGGCCAGAACCAGGTCTTCACCGGCGCATCGGCCAGCTCTGACTATATGCTGCTGTGCAATAAAGAGGTATCCACCCTCGATCAGCTGCAGGGCAAGCGCATCCGCAGTGCCGGCCCCCAGTGGGCTCGCTGGGCAGAGTCCCTGGGTGCCACGCCGGTTACCCTTTCGGTCAGTGACTCCTATGAGGCCCTGAACCAGGGTGTGCTGGACTGCAGCATCAGTTCCAGTGTTGACCTCGACATCTTCAAGTTGAAGGAAGTGGTGACAGACATCACTCCCGAGGTCCCCGGGGGTGTCTATGGCGGTACCGCGGTCAACAACGTCAACCGGGATGTCTGGGCCGGTCTGAGTGAACAGCAGCGCCGCGACGTGCTCAAGGCGACCGCTGTTCTGGGCGCTGTGATCAGCTGGGATTACCAGGTAGGTGCGGCCAAAGAACTCGAGGCTGCCGAAGGTAATGGCATCACTGTGCATGAAGCTTCCGAAGAGCTGCAGCAGGCTTCCAGTGAATTTGTCCGCAGCGATATCGGAAAGATTGCCGCTAACTACGAGGAGCGTCACGGCATTGAAAACGCTGAAGAACTGGCTGCCACCTTCCGTGAATTGCTGGGCAAGTGGGTAGAGCTGACCCGCGACATCGACAATGTGGATGACCTTGCCGATCTGTACTGGGATGAGCTTTACTCCAAAGTGGATGTGAGCAGCTACGCTCTATAACCCAAAGCTCTCGGTGAGCTACTCCCCTCTCCCCTATGCGGGAGAGGGGCCGGGGGTGAGGGGAAGCTCCAACTCCGCAGTTCGCCGCCGTTCACCCTCACCCTGACCCTCTCCCATCAACGGAGAGGGAATTAATGTCTCTCAGGTTGTGCAATTGCGCGACCGCCTTAGATGGACCCCGAGGCCGCCATGAACACCGAACTCAACACCTTCCGTCACCAGATCCGCGAGTTCATCGAACAGCACGCGGATGATGAGATCCTGGAAGCTGGCCGCAAGACCACCAGCTTTTTCCCGCCCTTCGACCAGGTGATGAAGTGGCACCGTATCCTCCATAGTCAGGGCTGGTCCGCCATCCGCTGGCCAGAGGAATACGGCGGTACTGGCTGGGATGTGCCGCGGCAGCTGATCTTCGAGGAAGAGTGCCGGCGTGCTGGCGTGCCCCTGCTGTTGCCCCAGAGCATTTCCATGGTGGGCCCTGCCATCATCCATTACGGCACCGATGAGCAGAAACGCAAGCACTTGCCGGGCATCCTTTCCGGTGAGAATTTCTGGGCCCAGGGGTACTCCGAACCCAATGCCGGTTCCGACCTGGCGTCCCTGAAATGCCGGGCTGAGCGGGACGGGGATCACTACGTGATCAATGGTTCCAAGACCTGGACAACCTACGCCCACCACGCCAATCGCCTGTTCCTGCTGGTGCGTACCGGTGGTGCTGGCAAACCGCAGCAGGGCATCAGCTTTTTCCTGATCGAGGACCTGACCGACCCGGGCATCGAGATCCGGCCCATCATCGGCCTTGATGGTGTACCGGAGCAGTGCGACGTGTTCTTTACCAACGTCCGGGTTCCGGTGGATTGCTGTCTCGGGGAGGAGAATGACGGCTGGTCCGTGGCCAAGTACCTGCTGGAGCACGAACGGGGTGGGGGAACCTCCTTCGCCACCACCTTCCGCCATGAACTGGCCACCATCCGTCGGCTGGCTGGCCGCACCGGTGACGGCTTCGGTGGCTTCCTGGCGGATGACCCGGTATTCCAGGACCGCTACGTCCGGTTGCACCTGGAGGTGGACACCCTGGAGGCCACCGAAGAAGTGTTTGCAGCCATGGAGAAAGGCTCGCCGGAATCCGGCCCCATGAGCTCCATGATCAAGATTACCTCCATGGAGACCATCCAGCGCATCACCGAGCTGGCCATCGATGTGGCGGGAACCCCGTCACTGGCACTGCAACTGGCCGCCCTGACCGTGGCCAGTGGCGTGGAACCCATCGGTGACGACGATGCTGTAACCCTGATGCCCAAGTACCTGAACAACCGTGCCGCCTCTATCTTTGGTGGCAGTAACGAAATTCAGCGCAATATCATCGCCAAGACCCTGTTGCGGTAAGGAGACGGACCATGAGTACCCTCAGCCAGGAAACCCGCTCCATGCTGGAGGACAGCGTTAACCGGTTCGTACAGGGCGAGTACACCTTCGACGACCGCAAACGCAATCTGAAGGAGCATCAGGGGCAATCCCCGAGTCATTGGCAGACCTTTGCCGAGATGGGATGGCTGGCTATTCCGTTTGCTGAAGAACAGGGTGGCCTGGGCGGCGACAACACCGACACCCTGGGTGTGATGAAAGGCTTTGGCAGAGGCCTGGTGACTGAACCCTACCTGGGCGTGCTGGCGGCGGCACGCCTGCTGGCGCTTGCTGAAGCGAAAGGTGAGGGTGCTGAGTTATTGGCAGGCATTATCTCTGGCGCCCGCCAGGCAGTGTTCGCCTGCGAAGAACCTCAGAGCCGGGGCAACCCCCTGGCAGTGGCAACCCGTGCCGAACCTGATGGTAGCGGTTATCGCCTCAGCGGTGAAAAAATCGCCGTCATGCACAGTCTGACAGCCAGCCATGTGCTCGTGTCCGCCCGCAGCGAAGGCGATTATACCGACCATGGGGGTATCGACCTGTTCCTGGTGGAGCTGGACTCGCCGGGTGTGGACGTCACCGGGTATCCGATGATCGATGGCCATCAGGGTGCCAACATGCGATTTGACGGGGTGGCGGTCAGTGCTGCCCAGCGCCTGACCGACGAGGGCGAAGCTGCCACCATTATCCTGCAGGTGCACAGTGAAAGCCTGCTGATGCTGGCGGCGGAAGCGGTGGGCATCATGGAAACCCTGGTGAAGAAAACCGTCGCCTACACCCGCACCCGCAAACAGTTTGGCGTCGCCCTGGCGGAGTTCCAGGTGCTGCAGCACCGTATGGCCGAGATGTACATCGAAACCACCAGCCTCGCCAACCTGCTGACCCAGACCGCCCATCGCTGGACAGGGGCCGACGTCCACCAGCAGGCCATCCTCGCCTCAAAACTCAAGGCCCGCCTGGGCCAGGCCGCCCGCTATGTGGGCCAGCAGGCCATTCAGCTACATGGCGGTATCGGTATGACCGACGAGCTGGATATCGGTCACTATTTCAAGCGACTGACGTCTATAGAGCTGCAACTGGGTAATGCCGAGTGGCACCGGAAGCGGTTGTGGCGGGAGCATGCGGCCTGAGCAGAACGCAATCTTGTCGTCTGGCGAGGTCTGTCCCCTTGTTATGAAAGTCCGGGCCGGATATCCCCTTCCGAACCAGTCAGAGAACAGGGTTCTCGTTTCGGAAGGGGATATCCGGCCCGGGCGTTTGCAGCAAACAGGACAATAAGTCCGGATCAATCTTCGATAAGAATCAGGTCATGCTCCGGTGTCGGGTACCAGGGCGGTCAGGTCAAAGTGGTCACATTAATCCTTCAAAAGTCTCCTTAAGAGCTTTCCGGCACCCGTAGCCGGCAGGGAGTCCCGAAACTCGATGATGCGAGGGTACTTGTAGGCCGCCATATTCTCCCGGGCCCAGTCGATTAACTCCTGTTCGGTCACCTGTCCCTTATGGTCGGGATGGAGCACCGCAACGAGCTTTACCGTTTCTCCTCGCTTTTCATCAGGGACCCCAATGGCTGCGCATTGGGTGACCGTGGGGTGACGAAGCATCAGTGCCTCGACATCTTCCGGGAACACGCTATACCCGGAACATTTGATCATTTCCTTGATTCGGCCCGTGAAGAACAGGTAGCCGTCTTCGTCAAAATAGCCAACGTCCCCGGTATGGACCCAGCCATCGCGCAGCGTTTCGGCCGTCGCATCCGGTCGTTTCCAATAGCCTTTGAAAACACCTTTGTTACGAATTACGATCTGACCGCTCTGTCCCTTGGGTAAAGGCTCTTCCGACTCGAGGTCCAGGATACGGATCTCGTTCTCTGGCATCGGTATACCGCAACTGCCCCACTTGATTCTTTCTTTTGGCATGAAAGTGTCAGATGTATGGGTTTCGCTCAGACCAAAGGCAGCTTCATGGATCTGGGCACCGGTTAGTGCTTTCCATTCTTCGGCCAACTTCTCTGTTACCGGAATGCCAAAGCTTGTTGCCGGGTTATTGCGGATGCATCGCAGGTTCCGTTGTTCGATACCGGGCATATCGAGAATTGCACGCAGCATTGGGGCAATGCTGTACCACATGTCGCAACGGTAAACCTCAAACGCCCGCACCACCGTTTCCGGATCGAACCGGGGCAGAATAACCGTTGTCCTGCGTGTGTAGACCGGCATGTAAACGCCGGAATTCATGCCAGCAATGTGACAGAACGGCGCCACGGCTAACGAGCACCCGTCAGGTTCGACCTTGTTTGCCATCATGGAGGCGGCGGTCTTGTAGAGAGCGCTTCCGAAACTCAGCATGGCACCTTTTGGCCGGCCGGTTGTGCCGGATGTAAATGTCATCAGAGAAATGTCATTCCAAAGGTCGACTGGCTCCGGTTCTTCCAGAGGTTGGTACTCGGCCAGTATCTGCGATAGATCGACCGCGCCATTAGCGACCGAGGGTCGCTCTTTCAGAAAAGCGGGCACGTCCAGGGTCGGGCTCTCTGGAAGGTAGTCCGCATAGGCTGTACATACGACGACTTCAAGGCTGGGCACACTTGACTGAACCCGCTGGACGGTGGCAAGCAAGTCAGCGCCAGCGATGACAGCACGGGCTTCAGCATTGCCAAGCTGATACTCGACTTCCGCATCCTTGTATTGGGGGTTCAGTGGGGAAACGATGGAACCGATCATCTGAATCGCATAGTGCGCAATGGGATACTGGGGGCAGTTCTGCATATACAGGCCGACCCGGTCTCCTTTGCTAACCCCTTTTTCCTTGAGGAAAGCTGCCAGTTTTCGCGTTGACTGACCTAACTCTTTCCAGGTCACCGCCCTGCCGTAAAAGATATACGCTGGTCTATCCGGAATATCCCGCTCGTTATCGAACAGATATTCATGAATGGGCTTCTCGCCATTGAGATAGGAAACCTCCCGGGGAAGCCCGGGGGGCCAGTAATCCGTGTTCTTGGTGTTCATAGCGGGTCCTTTATTCATCTTTAAGCAGACGTCGCAGCACCTTACCGGCACCTGTGGCGGGCAGAGAATCACGGAATTCGACGTATCTGGGGTATTTGTAGGCTGCCATGTTGTCTTTGGCCCAATCGATGATGTCGTGCTCCGAGACCTTGCCGTCATAGTCGGGCTTGAGGACCACGAAGAGCTTCACGGTTTCACCCCGGTTCTCATCAGGCACTCCGATCGCGGCAGACTGGGCAATGGCCGGGTGGTTCAACATCAGGGCTTCAACGTCTTCCGGAAAAACGCTGTACCCGGAGCATTTGATCATCTCCTTGATCCGACCGGTGAAGAACAGGTAACCGTTTTGATCGAAGTGACCCACATCGCCGGTGAAGACCCATCCGTTTTTCAGGGTTTCATTGGTCGCATCGGGGCGCTGCCAATAGCCCTTGAATACGTAGGGGTTGCCGACTGCAATTTCGCCAGACTGGCCTGGTGGCTGTTCTTTTCCGGTTTCAATGTCGACAATGCGGATGTCATTTCCCGGCATAGGCCGACCACAGCTACCCCAGACGATAGCGTCACGGGGCATGTAGGTGTCCATGGTGTGAGTTTCGCTCAAACCGTATGACGCTTCGTGCATCTGGCAACCGGTGAGTGCTTTCCATTCCTCGGCGAGGCTTTCGGTAACGGGAATGCCGAAGCTCGTGGCCGGGTTAAATCGCAGGGAGCTCAGATCGCGGGACTGAACGTTCGGCAAGCTGAGGATCGCCCGGTTCATCGGGGCGATGCTGTACCACATATCGACTTTATACTTCTCGAGGGCCTGGACGGTGGTCTCCGGATCGAATCTTGGCAAGATAATGGTTGTCCAGCGGCCATAGACGCCCGCATAGACACCTAGACACATACCGGCTATGTGGCAGAAAGGGGCGATTGCGAGAGAAGTGCTACCCTGCTCCAGCCCATTGGACTGGAATAGCGCAGCTGTTTTGAACGTCGCGGCACCAACCGGCAACATGGCGCCTTTAGGGCGGCCGGTGGTGCCAGAGGTAAACGTCATCAGGGCAATGTCATTGTCGAAATCGACAGGTTCGGGCTCATTGATCGGCTGAGTTTCATCAATGGCGGACACCAGGTCAAATGTGTTCTCAGGGGTCGCAGGCGCCTGTGTCAGGTCATCAGGAACCGAAAGAGTCGGCAAGCCGGGCAGGTAATCTGCATAGCGGGTAGTGATGACCAGTTTCAGCTGAGACAGCTTGTCTCTGACAGCCTCAACCATGGGATACAGGTCAGTTCCGCAAATAACAGCCTTGGCCTCGGCGTTATCAAGCTGGTATTCGACTTCGGCAGTTTTGTACTGGGGATTAAGGGGTGTAATGACCGCCCCCAGCATCTGAATGGCGTAATGAGCGATCACGTATTGTGGACAGTTCTGGAGATAGAGTCCGACATGATCTCCCTTGCCAATGCCCTTCTCTCGCAGGAATCCGGCAAGCCTCCTGGTTGAGTCTGCCAATTCCCTCCAGGGGACTTCGCGGCCATAGAAAATATACGCGGCCTGGTCTGGTGCCTCTTTCGCATTCAGAAGCAGGTAATCGTGCATCGGCCGGGCACCGTTGCGATAGGTAATTTCATTGGCAGCGTCGGCAAAGTGGGCGTTCGGGAGACTCATCGTTTTTGCTCCTTGTTATTGTGGGATTTATTCAGGATCAAAGGCCTTTCATGGTTGGATCGAGTGCTACCCTCAGGGATTCTCCCAGCGTATTGAAGGTCAGCGCGGTGATCATGATCATCAAGCCCGGGGCGTACATCTGTTCAGGCGTGATTTCCATATACATATAGGCGCGGGCAAGCATCTGGCCCCAGCTTGGATCGGGGGGCTGGACACCGAGGCCCAGGAAGCTGAGGCTGGCTTCGGCGAGAAGGGCGACCGCCAGGAGTAGCGTGCACTGAACAATCACCGGCTGAATGGCGTTTGGCGTCACATGTTTGACCAATAGACGGGTGGTCGACGCACCAAAGCATCTGGCTGCATCTACATACAGTTCTTCACGGATGACCAGTGTCCTCGCCCTTATCAGTCGGGCCAGGTGAGGTGAGAATACGATGCCCACCGAGATCATCGCGTTCGTCAGGCCTATACCCATGGCCCCGGTGACAGCCACAGCCAAGACAATAGCCGGGAACGAAAGCAAGGTATCGATGACACGGCTGATACCGACATCGACCCAGCCGCCGAGAAAGCCGGCCAGCAGGCCAATAGGTACGCCAATCAGCAAGGCTACCCCCACGGCCAGAAACGCGGCATACACTGATTTGGATGTGCCATGGATAAGACGGCTGAGTACGTCACGCCCCAGATCATCAGTGCCAAGCCAATGCTCTGCGCTGGGCGCCATCAGCATTTTGCTGAAGTCCTGCTCTGTCGGGGAGTACGGAGCAATCCAGGGTGCGAAGATTGCGATCCCAATGATGATCGTCAGTACCAGCAGGCTAACCACTCCCCGCTTGTCCCGCCGGCACCACTGGCCAAACTTGCTGAACAGAGAATCTTCTCTGATTGACATTTCAAGGGCTTGTGTCGTCATACCTGTTGAATCCTTGGGTCCAGAACCGTGTAGAGCAGGTCAGTCACGAGGTTTACCAGGATGACGGTGATGACCATGGCCAGCACCGCACCCTGAACCACAGGGAAGTCGCCTTCCAGCACCGCTTTTACGATGGTGTTTCCCATTCCGGGAATGGCAAATACGGTTTCAACGACCACTGTCGCTGCCAGGGCTTTGTTAAATAGCAGGCTGATAACGGTCAGCAGGTTTACGCTGACGTTCTTGAGACCGTGTTTCCAGAGAATGGCGCCAGGCGATAAGCCCTTGGCGTGTAACGTACGGACATGCTGCGAGCTATGAATCTCAACCAGGGAGCTCCGCAGTTGGCGGGCAACTTCGGCAATACCGTTGGTGCAAAGTGCGATAGCAGGCAAGGTGGCAAACCAGATGGCGGAGGTAAAACTCTCGCCTGGGCTTGTAAAACCTGTTGCGGGGAACCAGTTCCAGGTCAGCGCGAACAGGGAAACCAGGACCATACCCAGCCAGAAGTTGGGGACGGCCACACCAAGGGAAGACGCGCCCATAATGGCGCCATCCAGCTTCGAGTTCGGACGACTTGACGCCATAATGCCAAGGGGTACACCAATAACAACTGAGAGAAGTACGGCATAAGCCACTATGAACAGTGTGTTGGGAAATACCCGCGATATGGTTTCGAGCACGGGTTCGCCGCTAAGCAGCGACTCACCGAAATCGCCTTGTACTGCGTTAACCAACCAGTTTCCATATTGGACAAGAAACGGCTGATTCAGGCCGTAAAGCTCACGAATTTCCTGAATTCGCTTCTCACTGGCATTTTCGCCAGCGATGGTGATCGCAACGTCACCTGGTACCAGTTGCAATAACGAAAACACCAGGAAGGTGGCGAGAATCATGATGGGAATCGCCTGTACCAAGCGATTCAGCAGCATAAGCTGTTTGGTCCGAGACATCATAATCAGTCCGACGTGAAAAAGAGTAGATAGCGGTCAGAGTAAGGGGGGCAATGCCGCTTACCCTGACCGATCACACTTGTTAGCTTTCCAGATAAACGTGTTCGAACTTGGGCTTACCAAGCAAATTGGTCTGCAGGTTATTGACCTTGTCCGTGTGCGCCATGATGTCCTGGCGGAAGGCGAGGGGAACAACCAGCGCGTTCTCCATGACGATGCGCTGTACGGTAGAGAAGGCTTTCTTCCGTTCCTCAATATCATTGGTGCTGCGGGAGGCACGGATAGCATCCATCAACCCTTCTGGCGGTTCTACCTTGCCAGCATTGAAGTACGAATCACCGGCATACAGCAGCGCATAGGTCAATGAGGGGTCCGGACGACCGGTCCAGGCGGAGACCAGGAAGTCACCTTCACCCCGGGCAAAGTACGCGGCAGACATATCCGAGATAGTTCCGGTCTTGAAGCGGCCTCGGATTCCCACGTCCTTGAGCATGGCCATAAGGATTTCCTGTCGTTGAACCGATCCCTGATCGTTGTAACCGCGCATATCCAGGTCGATTCCGTCGGGGTACCCGGCCTCAGTCAGCAACTGGCGGGCTTTATCGGGATCGTAGGGATAGAGTTTCGCCACGTCGGCATCATAGGCCCAATGCGAAGATGGCAGGTTCATATAAGCTGGCTCGCCTGCACCATGCATTGAGGCCCTGACCAGGGCTTCTCGGTCAATAGCGTAGTTGAGCGCCTGGCGTACCTTCACGTTGCTCAGCGGACCTTTGGAATGGTTCAGGTAGATCTGGAAACAATAAACCGTCGAGCCTGATACGCCTTCGACGGATCCGCCACGCTCAATCAATGGCTTTTGGCGCCCCTCAAGCTGGTACGCCAGGTCGTTTTGCCCGGACATGACCGATCGCAGGCGCGTAGAGCTGTCTGTGATGATCCGGAAAGTAATGCCGTCTACCAGGGGGCGCTCGTTTTTCCAGTAATCAGGGTTGCGCTCAAGGGTAATGCTGTCCCCATCGTTCCATTCGACGAATTTCATCGGACCGGCACCGACAGGGTTGCGATCAGAGTCTTCGCCAAATTTCTTAATGGCGCTCGGTGAGACCATCATTCCGGCCCGGTCCGAAAGAACCAGCGGCAGTGAGGTGTCGGGTGCCTTGAGGTTCAGTTTGACCTGGTAAGGCGCACTGACTTCGACACTTTCTACGGAGGCCAGGTCTGCGCGAATATTGGAACGGGGATCGGTGCGGTTGCGATCAAGGTTGAACTTCACCGCTTCGGCGTCGAGGGTTGTACCGTCATGGAAGGTGACCCCCTCGCGGATGTTCAGGACGAGCGTTTGTGGGTCCGGATACTCCCAGCTTTTTGCGAGGCCGGGAATCGCCTTGAGAGTGTCGTACTCCCAATCGACCAGCGTGGCAAAGACCGGGAACAAAAAGACGTGATCGGACCCGGACCCGCCGGTAGCGGGATCCATGCTGGAAGGATTGGCCGCGGCGCCGACACGGAGCGTCCCCCCATTGTCTTTAACTTTCGCGAGCAAGGCCGAGGGGCCCGCCATGCTGGCAACGGCAGCGGTTCCCGCCATCAGCCCCAGGAATTCCCGGCGCCCAAGTGTAAAACCATTACCTTTTGCAACTACGGATTTGTCTTTACTTCGCATAGGGGTACTCCCTTTTTGTGATTGTTCTGTGGGTTCTGTGAACTGCTTTCGTTGTCACACTTCTTGCTCAAGGCCTTCCAGTTTGGCGTAGTGGCACGCGACCCAATGTTCGGGAGCGATTTCACGCCATTCAGGAACGTCTGTCTGGCACCTGTCGGTGGCGAACGGACAACGGGTACGGAAGCGGCAGCCGCTGGGTGGGGAGACCGGGCTTGGTATTTCTCCCTGCAAATGGATGCGCCTGTCTTCTCGCATATCGCTGGGTACCGGGCGGGGCTCAGCCGACAACAATGCCTGGGTGTAAGGGTGTAGCGGCTTTTCGATGACGGTGTCAGTGGGCCCCAGCTCCATCATGTTGCCAAGGTACATGACTCCCACCCGTTGGCTGACATGGGCGACCACTGAGATGTCGTGGGTAATAAACGCGTAGGTCAGGCCCAGCTCTTCTTGCAGATCCGCAAAAAGGTTTAGTATCGAGCCGCGTACTGACACGTCCAACGCTGCCACTACTTCGTCACAAACGATGAACTGGGGGTGGACGGTCAGCGCTCGCGCAATATTAATGCGTTGCTTTTGTCCCCCGGACAGCTCGTGGGGATAACGAAGGGCTATTTCAGGAGCCAGGCCCGCCCGCTCAAGTGAGGCCAGCGCCGTTTTGCGCCGGGATTCACGGGTGCCTTCGTTCTGGATCTCCATGGGCTCAACCAGGCTCTGCAGAATGGTCATGCGGGGGTTCAGAGCTGCATGGGGGTCCTGGAAGATGATCTGGTAGTTTTTGCGAAGTCGCTTGTACTCGTTGGCCGATAACTCGGAAATATCGGTCTCCCCATAGCGTAGGGTGCCGTCTGTGGGCTTCAAAAGACCAACGAGCGCTCGACCCACCGTGGATTTTCCCGAACCGGACTCTCCGATAATCCCCAGCGTTTCACCGGAGCGTATCTGGAAGCTCACTCCATCCACCGCTTTAACGGTTTGTCCGCCCTTGAGCGGAAAATGAATCTTCAGGTTGTCGACCGTCACGATATTGTCGGTGTTCGGCCCCGTGGACTGACTGACAGTGACACCCATTAGACCGCCCCCTCGAGTTTCAGCTGCGTTGCCTTGTGACATCGGGCGTGTCGTTGCCGATCGATTTCCGTCATGGTCTGGTATCGCTCACAACCCTCACTGGCGTGCGGGCATCGAGCCTGAAAGCGGCACCCCTCAGGCATGGCGTTCGGTGAGGGGACCCGACCGGGGATGAACGGAAGTCTTCCGCCACGGTCGCTGAGCCGGGGGAGTGAACGCAAGAGGCCGGACGTGTAAGGGTGGCCCGGGCGCCGGAGTACGTCGTCCACGGGGGAGGTCTCGACGACCTCGCCGGCATACATGGTGATCATCCGGCTGCAGGTTTCAGCCACAACACCGAGGTCGTGTGTAATGAACAGCAAGGCGGCGCCGGTGTTTTCGCTCAGTTCCGTCAGCAGATCGATGATCTGCGCCTGTACCGTAACGTCCAGCGCCGTGGTGGGCTCATCCGCGATAATCAGTTTTGGCTTGCAGATCAGCGCCATCGCGATCATGACTCGCTGGCGCATCCCGCCGGAGAACTGGTGGGGGTACTCGTCCACCCGGGTTTCGGGCGAAGGTATCCCGACATCCTTCAGTGCCTGGATGGCACGCTCCCTGGCTTCTGCCGGGGGTACCGGGTAGTGCGTGCGAAGCGTCTCGACAAGTTGCTGCCCAACAGTGAATACAGGATCCAGCGCAGTCATCGGCTCCTGGAATATCATGCTGATGTCGCGACCCCGGATGGCACGGACTTCTTTGGGGCGCATGGACATAAGGTCACGGCCATCAAACCGGATTTCTCCGTCGATGATCGCTGTGCGCTCGGGTAACAGGCGGAGTAGGGAAAGGCCGGTAACCGACTTGCCGCAGCCGCTCTCTCCGACGACGCCGACCCGCTCGCCGGGGGCGACAGTAAAGGAGACGTCGCGGGTCACATGGGTGATTCCGTCACGGCCCCGGAAAGAAATGCTCAAACCACGCACATCGAGAATGGGCGTCACACTAGCATTGGTGGATTGCCCGGCCTCCGCCGGCGATCCCGCAGGCCGGGCATCGAAGCCCGAAGCCTGCTCGTTCGATGCAACTAACATGTTTCCTCCACGCACCCGAATCCAGTCCGGGCTGTTTGTTCTTGTTTCGTAGAGTAGTGTCGAGTGAGCGGTCAGATCACTCAGGCACCGTAGGCAGCCTTTATCGTTCTCTTCGTCGCTGCGTAGTGGTTTTTCAGTCTTTTGATTCCCGAGAACTGGGTAATCGGTGAACCGAAATACCATAGTGGGGTAATCATCAGAACCACATCCTTTACCGGGGTGTCGGTTCGGTACTCGCCGGCACCAATGGCAATCTTTACGCCGTGTGTCACGCATTCTTCAAAGAAGCGGGACATTTCACCGATACCTTCAACCACTTCCGTGTCCACCGAGCTGAAATCAAATCGAGCACGGGAGGAAAGGCTCCAGGGAGTTCGTTCGTCACCTGGTTGATTGAACTCGTGAAACCGATCCCGGGCGTCTTCGAATAAAAGGTCAATCCGGTCCTCCAGTGAGAGCCCGGGCTTCAGCCAAATGCCTTCGAGCTTTTGGCGTACTTCCTCAAAGGTGTCTGCAAATACCTCCTTGACCAGTTCGGCCTTATTGCCGAAGTGGTAATGCAGGTTTGCGCGGGTTGAACCGACTTCCTTTGCAATATCGCCGTAACTGACTGCATCGACCCCCCGGGTGATGAACAGGCGCCTGGCGACCTCCAGGATGCGTGCCCGGGTGTCGCTCGCTTTAGCGCGTGATGGTGCAGGGGACGTGACAGTTGCTGGCATGAATTCTCCGTTAGCGGTTCTCGGCATCCCTTATCATTGCCAATTACTGACTTGCTTGCAAGTCAGTTTTTTTTGGATAAAACTGACTGACGTGTAAGTAAGTGAGAGTGGTAGCTGTTCCGCTGGGCGTCAAGTGAATCACCTCAATAATACCAGCGAAGCGGGGAGAGGCGCCTGGTTTGCCTGGCCTTGGCTGCCGATCTGATAACAAAGCCAATAATCGGAAGAGGTCATCCTGTGAAGTTCAAAAAACTGCTGATTGCCAATCGTGGTGAAATTGCTATCCGAATTGCCCGGGCCGCCTCTGAGATGGGGCTGGAAACCGTGGCCATCTATTCCGAGGATGACCGGGATTCCCTCCACCTTGCCCATGCGGACTACACAGTATGCTTGCCCGGAAAAGGCGCTCGCGCTTATCTGGATATCGACGCGATTATTCAGGCCGCGAGGGAGATATCGGCGGATGCCCTGCACCCGGGTTATGGCTTCCTCAGTGAGAATGCCGAACTGGCAAGACAGTGTGGCCGACACAACATCACCTTTATTGGACCTGATCCCGCTACGCTGGAAGAGCTGGGTGACAAGGCGGCTGCGCGAGCGCTTGCAGAGCACTGTGACGTGCCCGTCGTCCCTGGTACCAAGGGCCGTACTTCATTAAACGATACTCGCGAGTTTGCAGCGAGCCTTGGCAGTGATGTGGCGGTGGTTATCAAGGCCATTTCCGGTGGTGGCGGTCGTGGTATGCGGATTGTGTTGCCAGGCGAAAACCTGGAAGAGGCCTACCGGGCATGTGCCCGCGAAGCCAAAGCTGCATTCGGGAACGAGGGGCTTTACGTTGAGCGCCTGGTCCGAACGGCCAGGCATATTGAAGTTCAGGTACTCGGAGATGGACGCGGTAACGCGGTTCACCTGTGGGAAAGGGAGTGCAGCCTGCAGCGTCGTAACCAGAAACTCGTCGAAGTCGCCCCAAGCCCGACGTTGGCAGCTGCAACCCGAGACAGGCTGTTGGATGCGGCACTGCGAATGGCGCGACATGTTAACTATGCCGGATTGGGTACCTTTGAATTCCTGGTGGACGAAAATGGCCGGGATTTTTTCTTTATAGAAGCGAATCCCCGGCTTCAGGTGGAGCATACGGTCACCGAAGAAATTACTGGTGTTGACCTTGTCCAGTCACAGATCGCGGTCCTGGGTGGTGCAAGCCTGGCAGGACTTAATCTTTCGCAGACTGAGATACCTGATCCGAAAGGCTACGCGATTCAGTGCCGGGTAAACATGGAATCCATGGACGCTGATGGCTCCACCCACCCCAGTGGAGGCACCCTTGAGACGTTCGAGCCGCCTTCCGGGCCAGGTATTCGTGTCGACACCTTCGGGTACCGGGGGTACACCACCAGCCCGCACTTTGACTCACTGTTAGCAAAGCTGATCGTTCACACGGGAGCACGGCAATACGGGCAAGCCGTTCGTAAGGCCTACCGGGCCCTTTGTCAGTTCCGGGTTGAGGGCGTCAAGACGAATGCCTCTTTTCTGCAGGCGCTCCTGAGTCGCGAGGACGTTGCTGAAAACCGTATATATACACGGTTCGTTGATGATCATATGGCGGACCTTGTCGCCGAGGCAGGGCAGAGCCATCCACAGTTGTTCCGTACTTCCGATGTCGCCAAAGACACGAACAAACCCGCTGTTCAACAACAAGCTCCGGAAGGGAGCGAACCTGCCTCCGCTCCCATGCAGGGCCAGCTGGTAACCACGTTGGTGGCTGAAGGTGATCTCGTGGCCAAAGGGCAGACCCTGGCGATCCTTGAAGCAATGAAGATGGAGCATGAAATAAAGTCGCCGACAGCAGGCCTTATCCGGCGGCTGCCCTTGGGTGAGGGTGACTACGTCAATGAAGGGCAGGCCATCGCCTTTATTGAGCCTGGCGAAACGGACGTGGACGAAGAGAAAACTGAGCAGAAAATCGACCTTGATTACATTCGTCCGGATCTGGCTGAAGCCATGGAGCGTCACGACCTGACACTGGACAAGGCGCGACCGGATGCGGTTGCCAAGCGTCACAAGCTGGGCATGCTCACGGCGCGCGAAAACATCGGCAATATCTGCGACCCAGGCAGCTTCATGGAGTACGGGGCCCTGACCTTTGCTGCTCAGCGGCGCCGGCGCTCCGTCGAGGACCTGGTTCGCTCGACCCCGGCTGACGGCCTGGTGGCCGGTGTGGGTGCAGTGAATGGTGAAATGTTCGATGAAGACCAGGCCCGGTGTGCTGTATTGGCCTACGATTACACCGTGCTGGCTGGCACTCAGGGGACCATGAACCACAAGAAAACGGACCGTGTGTTACAGGTGGCCGAAGAGCAGCAGCTGCCGGTCATATTTTTTGCCGAAGGGGGTGGCGGGCGACCAGGCGATACGGATAACGGCACCAAGGTGGCTGGCCTCGATCAGCCCAGCTTCCTTCAGTACGCAAGGTTAACCGCACTGGCACCTCGTATCGGGATTGTTTCTGGTCGTTGTTTCGCAGGGAACGCGGTGTTTGCTGGCTCCAGTGACCTGTTGATCGCCACCAGGAACGCCAGCCTGGGGATGGCCGGTCCGGCCATGATCGAGGGCGGCGGGCTCGGCGTCTATTCGGCAGAAGAGGTCGGCCCCATGTCGGTACAGGTTGCCAATGGCGTCGTGGATTGCCTGGTCGAGGACGAGCGGGAAGCCGCTCAGGTCGCCCGCCAGATCATGTCTTACTTCCAGGGCAAGCTGCCGGAGTGGACCTGTGCAGATCAGAGGCTGCTTCGATCCAGTATTCCGGAGAACAGGTTGCGCTCCTATGACATTCGGTCATTGATTCGTACGTTGGTCGATACCGACAGCTACCTTGAACTCCGGCCGGAGTTTACACCAGGTATGGTAACGGCCTTCGCTCGTATCGAGGGGCGCCCGGTTGGTTTGATTGCCAACGATCCGCGCCATCTGGGCGGAGCAATTTGTGCGAATGGAGCTGATAAGGCGTCCCGCTTCATGCAGCTTTGTGATGCCTATGATGTGCCGCTGGTCAGTCTGTGTGATACACCGGGGTTCATGGTCGGTCCCGAGGCTGAGAAAACCGGCCTGGTTCGTCATACCACCCGGATGTTCGTAACCGCTGCCAGCCTACAGGTTCCCGTGCTTTCCATTGTTCTTCGCAAAGGTTATGGCCTGGGTGCCATGGGCATGACGGCAGGTTCTTTCCATGCGCCGTTCTTCAACGTGGCCTGGCCCACTGGTGAATTTGGCGGAATGGGGCTCGAAGGTGCCGTTCGCCTTGGCTATCGCAATGAAATTGCCAATGCCGGTGATGAGGCCGCGCAGAAAGCCATGTTCGAGAAGCTGGTGGCGGAACAGTACGAGAAGGGGAAGGCCCTGAGTATGGCGGTCTCCCTGGAGATTGATGCGGTTATTGATCCGGCCGAGACCCGTAACTGGATCCTTCGTGGCCTCAAATCGGTCAGGAAACCTGGTCCACGCATTGGACGCCGACGCCCGATGGTAGACACCTGGTAACGTCTTCAGAAACGCTGAGAGTAACAAAAACAAAAGGAAGACCAGCATGAAACAGCCACAAGAAATCTTTGATCAGATGGTATCGGAAGGGGATGTGCCGCTCTATCAGTTGAAACGGCATGCCTCTGAAAACGGCGACAAGGTATTTATCCACTACGGGGAAACGGGCGAAAAGCTGACGTTCAGGGAGATGCATGACCGGAGCGAGGAGATCGCCCGTGGACTGGCTTCCCTGGGCATCGGACGGGGTCAGCCGGTAAGTGTACTCACCAGTAATTCATTACTCGCCGCGATTTCAATGTTTGCCTGTTGGCAGGTCGGGGCCATCTATGCGCCGATCAACTTCAACCTCAGGGGCAAGCTGCTCAGCTATCAGATAAATGATACCGCGGCTCCTGTTCTGATTACTGACCCGTCCTTTGGGCCGGAACTGGACAAAATCGGTCCAGACATTACGCCAGACCATGTCGTAATCGGTCCGGACACCTCCGGTGAGACCAGTGAGTCTGGCGTTGAGTTGCCAAAGTCGACGGTACATCGGCTTGATACCCTGACGACGTCCGGCATCTCACTGGCTGATCCTGAGCTTGGTCCGTTTGACCCGGCGACCATTATCTATACCTCCGGAACGACCGGGCCCGCCAAGGGCGTTTTGCTGCCTTTCCGCTGGATCAATCAGTACGCCTTTGCGGGACGCAGCCAATGGACATCGGAGGATGTGGTGTATTGCGATTTACCGATGTATCACGTTGGTGGCGCCTACGCGCTTCTGGTAAAAGCGGTCTGGAAGGGTAACACCGTGGGCCTGTGGAACCGGTTCAGTCCCTCCGAGTTCTGGTCCCGGATCCGCGAGTGCGGTGCAAGCGCCGGAATTCTCCTGGATGTCATGATCCCATGGCTCATGTCCGCACCGCCCTCGGAAGGTGATCGTAACAACACCCTTAATAAGGTGCACATGCAGCCGCTCCCGGCGAACCACCACGAGGTCGCCAAACGGTTCGGGTTTGACTTTGTTACCTGTGGGTTCGGTCAGACTGAGTCGGGGGCCGGCTTTATGGCCATTATCGACCAGTTTGGTGACCAGACAGGTACACCACCTGAACTGTATAAAGGCTTGTCGAAGGCCGAGCTCAGGGCGTCTGCCGAAGCATCAGGACGTCTGGTTGTCAGCGGTAAAACCGCCCTGCCGCCCGGCTTTATGGGCAGGCCGTCGCCGCTGGTGGATGTCGCCATTCTGGATGAGGATGACAATCGCCTCCCTCCTGGCCAGGTTGGCCAGTTGGCGTTCCGACCAAGATTCCCCGGGCTGCTGCTTCAACAGTATCTGAACAAACCTGAGGCCACCCTCAAAGCCTGGCGAAATCTCTGGTTTCACACCGGCGATGCAGTAGTCGAAGAGGGCGACGGCACCTTCCGGTTTGTCGACCGGATGGGGGGCTATTTCCGGGTGCGAGGTGAAAATGTTTCTTCCTATGAGGTGGAGTCCCTGCTTGTGGATCATCCGGACGTTCGGGCCGTAGCGGCCGTTCCGATACCGGCCCAGGAGGGTAATGAAGATGATATAGCGGTGTTCATTGAGCTCAAGGAGGCCGGCACCTGTACAGAGAGCGATATTGCTGCATTTGCCACTGAGAATATGCCGAAATATATGAGACCTCGCCACGTCCGGATTGTGGATGCGCTACCAGTGACGCCTACGAACAAAATAGAGAAGTACAAGCTGAAGCAGATGCTTACTGAATCTCAGGCTCGTTGAGAACCGGGCCAGCTCAGCCGGCTGCCGGGAGACCGATAACAAGATTAAGGTGAACCAAGTAATGGAGAAGATCCTCATCGCCAATCGTGGCGAGATCGCTATCCGGATCATTCGGGCGGCTCGTCAGTTGGGATTTCAGACACTCGCAGTGTATGCGCCTGATGATTCCGAAGCCCTGCATGTCAGCTACGCTGATGATGCCTGCGAACTGCCCGGGGAGGGCGCGGCTGCTTATCTCGATATCGGGGCCATGGTTTCTGCTGCCCGGGATAATGAATGCTGGGCCATCCATCCTGGTTATGGGTTCCTCAGTGAGAACGGTGACTTTGCCAGACGTTGTGAGGATGGTGGCATCCGCTTCATTGGTCCGCGGCCAGAAACCCTGGATCTGTTCGGCAGTAAGGTGCAGGCGCTGAAGCTGGCCTCTGAGCTGGGAGTTCCGGTTATGCCGGGCACTTCAGAGCCGACTTCTCTGGAGCAGGCCAGGGCGTTTGCCCGGGAAAATGGTGGCGCAGTAATGCTGAAAGCGCTGGCTGGGGGTGGTGGCCGGGGCATGAGAGTCGTGAGGTCAGTGGATGATCTCGATGAGGCCTACCAGCGTTGTCGGTCCGAGGCAGAGCAAGCCTTTGGTAATGGTGAGCTCTATGTTGAAAGGCTGCTCCATAACGCACGCCATATAGAGGTGCAGATTGTCGGTGACGGGTCTGGAAAGGTTACCCACCTCTGGGAGCGAGACTGTACGGTGCAAAGGCGTCACCAGAAATTGTTGGAAATCGCGCCAAGCCCGGTGCTGCCTCAATCGATGCGCGAACAGATACTGGACGCCGCACAGACAATGGCGTCGCATGCGCGTTACGAAAACATCGGCACCTTTGAATTTTTGGTGTCCGACGAAGGCTTCTGGTTTATGGAGGCAAACCCCCGTCTGCAGGTTGAGCATACAGTGACGGAGGAGATCACCGGGGTCGACCTGGTTCAGACGCAAATCAGAATTGCTACTGGGAGGTCCCTTTCAGACCTTGATTTGGTATCGGCGCCGCAAGCCAAGGGCTTTGCCATCCAGGCCCGGGTCAACCTGGAAGAGTTCATGGAAGATGGAACAAGTCTGCCCAGGTCCGGGTTGATTACCGGGTTTATTCCGCCGTCAGGGCCGGGTGTACGTGTCGACACTTTTGGTTATTCGGGTTACAACACCAGTCACCGATATGATTCGTTGATCGCTAAGGTGATTGCGCGTGGCGAGAGCTTCCTATCTGCTACCGGAACCCTCACCGGTGCCCTGCGCGAATTCCACATCACTGGCTTGCCTACGAATATTCCGCTTCTCGGGGCAATTCTGGGTCATCCAACGTTTCTTCAGGGTGAGTACAACACATCCTTTATTGAAACCCATCAGTCGGACATACAGGCAGCAATTGGTACCTTTTCACCGCTAGCACCCCCTGCAGCAGAAGACGCGGGTTACGACAAGTCCCATAGTAGTCCGCCGCCCTCATCCCTCCCGATGGGGTACGATCCTGATGAAGCGCTCCATGCCCCTATGGAGGGTATGGTCGTAACAGTCGATGTGGAGGTCGGTGACCTTGTCCAACAGGGACAGCCGCTCGTGGTGATCGAGGCCATGAAGATGGAGCAGTCTGTTCGGGCGGATTACAGCGGCCGGGTTAATGCAGTAACGGCCAAGGTTGGTGATGTCATCAAGGAAAACGACATACTCGCCATTATTGAGCCCGATGACGCCGACTCATCAACTGGCGACAGAATTAAAACTGCCGCTTTACCATTTGGCGAAAAAGACGCAGGCTGGGGTGTCGAAGTTGAAGAAATCCAGCAGCGCCTCACCATGGCGCAACAGATGGGCGGCAAGGACAAAGTCAGTAAGCAAAAAGCTAAAGGCAAGCTCACCGCCCGTGAACGAGTACAGGCATTGGTCGACGAGGGCTCATTTTCGGAGGTCGGTGCACTGACAGGGTTTGCTGAATACGATGAGCAGGGCAATCTGATCAACGTACAACCCGCTAACTTTATCGGTGGCACAGCTCGCCTTGACGGAAGAAAGGTAACCCTCGGAATTGATGACTTCACCTTGCGGGCGAGTTCAGGGGATGCAGCGATTCATGGCAAGCAGATATTCCTGGAAAACTATGCCAGGGATATGCGTCTGCCAGTTGTCCGTTTGCTTGATGGCGCCTCCGGCGGTGGCAGCGTCAAGATGGCGCTGAAGCATGGCTTTCACTACGTTCCCATCAACCCTGGCTGGGATGCCGTAGTCGACAACCTTTCCCTGGTACCAGTGGTTGCTGCAGCCGTCGGACCAACCGTGGGGCTTGGCGCCGCCAGGCTTGCCATGTCGCACCTTGCTGTGATGGTGCGGGGCATCGGCCAGGCGTTTACTGCAGGTCCACCCGTAGTAAAAGGTAGCACTGGTGAAGACCTCTCCCTGGAAGAGCTTGGTGGGGTTGGAATCCATGCTGAGAGCGGAGTGGTTGAACGTCTTGTACAAACAGAGCAGGAAGCCTTCGACGTTATTCGGAAGTTTCTCTCCTACCTGCCACGCAACGTGGACGAACTGCCCCCCAGGCAGGCGTGCAGTGATCCGATAGGGCGGCGCGAAGAGCAGCTGCTCAACGCCATACCCCGGAATTCCAGAAAGCCCTATGACATCCATGGGATTATGGAAGCCATCTTCGATCAGGGATCTGTATTCACCTACTCGGAATATGGAGGCTCGACGGTTACCGCTCTGGCCCGGCTGAACGGTTATCCGGTGGGTGTGCTGGCAACGAACCCGCTCAAGGGTGTCACGATGACCGTAGAGGGGGCTCAGGCTGTTACTCGCCTGGTGGATCTCTGTGACACGTTCCACTTGCCTATTGTCAGCCTGACGGATCAGGGTGGCGTTTCCATCGGTTCTGCGGCGGAGCGCAGAGGCACGATACGCCACGGAGTGAGGGCTATATCTGCCATCTACCAGGCTCGCGTGCCCCAGGCAGAACTGATTCTGCGCAGAATATTCGGTGTGGGCGGTGCGGGTATGGTAAACCGCCATCGGGCCTCGCCCAGTTGGTCCTGGCCGTCGGGCACCTGGGGTTCATTGCCGTCACGGGGCGGTATTGAAGCAGCCTTCAGTGCACAGTTGAATCAGGCGGAGAATCGAGAGCAGGAACTGGAGCGCATCAGTCAGGAAATGGAAAAGATTGCCTCGCCGTTCCGTACAGCCGAGAGCTTTGGCGTGCAGAATATGATCGATCCCAGGGAGAGTCGCACACTGCTCTGCGAGTGGGTCGAGGACGCTTATCGCACGTTACCAAAACAGCTGGGGAAGCCAGCATTCGGGTTGCGTCCTTAAAACGAAGTGCGCACCAGATCTCTGGTTTGAGGTTTTGAAGGCACCCGGGCAATGAGTTAATTGCCCGTGTGCCTTCAGTTGATCCGATGTCAGGCTCTAAAGAACGAGCTCGGTGGGGTTATTTGTCGATTAAAACCAGATCATGCTCTGGAGTTGGCCGCTGGCCTGCTACGGGTACCAGGGCGGCCAGGTCGCTGCCAAACAGTTCTCCGATACGTACCGTTCCTACACGCTCGCCTGCACGCCAGGTAATGGGCTGTCCGTTAGGGGCGCGAACCAGGGTGCCTGGCTCGTGAATGGCCAGTTCGTCACCGGCTTCGAGGCCATTGGCGCGACCGGCCGAGAGGTAAAGGCGGCCATCATCCGCACGGAAGGCTTTCATGGCCCAGGGCGCGATATCAGCGCGCTGGGAGACCAGTTCCAGCAGTTCTTCACCCTGCTTGCCAGAGGTCAGCTCTGTGGCGCTCCAGCGGGCATTGCTGGCGGCGTCGGTAATGGTGACCGCGTTGCCCCCTTCAATGGTGACCACCAGGCGAGCACCCGGGTAAGCGGCCAGGGCTTCGGCGCAGGCCTCAGAGGTGGTGTCTTCGCAGGCCGGGGTGTGGGTCAAGGCGTCGCTCAGTTCTGAGCGAGGAATCAGGCGATAGCCATAGTCGGCAGCCATATTGTCCAGCTCACGATAAAGCGAGTCAGGTGCGCCAATGATGGCGAGATTAGTAGCCAGAGAAGATGGAAACTCAATAATTCGACCGGGCTTTCTACTGTTATCAACGCTCTGGTTCCGCTGTTTGGCGTTGCTTTGATTCTCGTTTCCGCCCTCGGTCCACCGCTCCCAGAATGGCGTGCTCCACTCGGGTTCTTCGTGTCCAAGTGCCTCACTGGCGATTTCTACCTGTTCCTGGGACTGTTGCTGTGAAGCGCAAGCTGAGAGCAATAGAGCGGAGGACAGAGCGGCCAATTTTTTGAGCGAAAAGTGATAAAACATGTTAACTGGGGTCCTTGAAAAACAAAAAGGGCAGCATGGAATTTACCATGCTGCCCGAGTGTCGCTAAAACCAGGTTAACTCGCCAGGTTAGAAGTTAACTGCGAGGTTTGCAGTAACGGCCATGGCGTCATTCTCATCCCAGTCGCCAGCGATGTTGGCCAGAGAGTTGCCAGACAGACCGCCGACTTCATTGTCGGACAGCATACCAGCGGTCAGCCAAGTCTTCACGGCATCGTTCACCTGGTAATGGGCTTGCAGGTCGTAAACCATGGAGCTGTCGTCATCATCACCGTTATCCACGGTCAGGTGGCCAACAGAAGCCTGCAGCTTGAACTGAGGGGTCAGGTTCAGGCCAACACGACCTACGATGAACTGCTCATCATAGTCTTCCAGACCAAGTGTTCCGCCCATCCGGTAGAGGCTAGCGGCGCTTGCGGTAGACTCAGGGTTGGTGTTTACGACACTGGCATAGCTGTCAAAGCCTGAGGAGATCAGGCCGCCATCCTGAGAGCCGATGTACTGGAAATCCAAGTCTGCCATACCGACAGAAGTGCCGAGACGAACATACTGAGACAGGCTGTTATCGGTGAAATACTGGCCATTTTCAGTCGCTGCGGCATCAACACCACCATTTGTAGTGTAGTTAAAGCCAGCTGCGAAGGTTACTGCGTCACCGAGGTTACCGCTTACGTAAGGTGAAAACAGGTGTACATCTTGCAGTGCATAGCTTGCACCACCATAAGGAGTGCCCGCGCCCTCGATTGCCGGAGTGGCAATATTGCCTTCATAATTCTTGAGCCAGTGAACCCAGAGCAAGCCGATGTTCATGTCGGCAGCCTTGGTAATAAGGCCAGCAGCAACCATGTCACCATCATCTTCGTTTTGCAGAGGATTCGTGTCCTGACGACGGTCGTAAAGGGCGACGACAGTACCGACCTGGGTCGGGAAGATGCCGCTGATACGGTCACGGCGGTCGTCACAAACCAGGAAGCAGTTGTTCCAGTTAGCTGCCTGACGACCTACGCGGAGCAGGTTGCCACCCATGGGAATCTGAACGTAACCGAGGTCGAGTCGTACGTTGTCACCCTTGTTGCCGGTGTTGAAGGCGCCGTTGTTGTTGTTACCAACTGGGGTGTTACGGCCGCCGTCACCTGTCCAGCGGTCGCCAGCGAGTTCAATGCTGGTTACCAGTGACACGCCAGATTCGTGCTTGAAGTTACCCTTCAAGCGGATCAGATGGGCGAAACCATCATCAGTGTCACTCTGGTTCGCCAAGGGGTTCTCAGCTTCGTTCTCAACGGCAAATGCAGTTGCCTTGTACTCGACGCCAAAATCAGTTTCGAGAGCATTCGCCATATTGGCGCCGGCGATTGCCATGCCCAGGATGGAAGCGGTTCCCAGTGCCTTGGTCAGCGGGCGGGAAGTGATCTTGCTTTGTTGTGCCATGGTTTTAAACCCTTTTTTTATGTCTAATCGACTCGATTGTTGGACTCAGTGACGCTATTACTGCTTGTTTTTGCTTGTGATTATTCCTTGCTGCCTGATCAAACCTCCGGTTGTTATCCCTGTGGCCAGTTGATGCCAGGCCGTATAAAGCCTGCAGTTATTCTGGTCGACTGCCACCCTGGCTGAATGCATTTTGCAATTCTATCAAGGCGGTTATGGGCGAATGATCAAGTACAGTCTTAGCAGAGAATCCAACAAAGGCAAGGGCCTTGATGGGACAGGATCACACTTTTTGTCGTGTGTCTGATGAGAATCACACTTCCATGGTGCTTTTTTTGTTCTCTGCTCCGACCGCAGCCTGTCACCAGCCACTCAGTCAGGACGCCTTCCATTTAGCAGTCTCCCGGATAGTAGGAATAAATTTTTTGTCATGCAATAGCCTCGGTGACTTTTTTACAGGATTTGTAATGATTTTGTGCTGCACAGTGAAATGGCTGGATTGCCGTGCGTTGCCGTGCGTTGCCGGCAATGGCTCCGGGCTGGAGTCGCCAATCGGTGCGTGGTTCCCCTTCATGTCTGGTGATGGCGGGGTCCTCATGGGAGGGTCGGTGCCAGGCCAGGTCAATTCTGGTTGGCAACTTGTTACGGAATTGACTAAGCTGTTCCGCAAAGCAGAACTCTATACCGAAAAAATATTTTTCTTGTGGGCGGCGTTCCGCATCTGGTCATTATTGGCAGGGTGATGGCACTGGTTTCGCAACGCCGTTCCGGTTTGGCAGGTTTTTTGAAACAAATTCGGAACAGGCCATGGTCGGGACGAAAACGCACAAGTAAAATGCGCGGGTTTCTGACTTTTTCATCTATTTCTGAGTTGCCCTGTGGGCATTGCCACAACCCGGTGCGTGCCGGTGGCTGTCACGGGGCTTTTTGAGGCACCGGAAACTATGACCTTAAGCACTAAAACAAAAGCAGATCTGGTCGAAGCGTCCGCGGATTCCCCGGACAAGCCCGAGAAAGACCGCAAGTTTGTCGAAGCCCTGTCCCGGGGCCTGGATGTACTGCGGGCTTTCAGTCAGGGTTCCGTGATTCTGGGCAACCAGGACATCGCACGGCTGACCGGGCTCCCCAAGCCCACCGTCTCCCGTATGACCTATACCCTCACCAAGCTTGGCTATCTGAGCTACAACCCGGTGCTGGAGAAGTACCAGCTCAGCTCCGGCGTGCTGGCCCTGGGCTATGCCTACGTCTCCAACCTCAAGGTGCGACAGCTGGCCAAGCCTTATATGGACGAGTTCGCGCGCCGCAATAATATGTCCGTGGGACTGACCTGCCGTGACCGTCTACACATGATCTATGTCGAGAACCGCATGCCCCCGGAGGCGTCCCTGCTGCGCATGGAAATCGGTCTGAAGCTGCCCATGGCGACGACCGCCGCGGGGCGGGCCTACTGTTCCTCATTGACCGAAGACGGCCGCAAGATCCTGATGGAAGCCCTGGCCGAGAAGTACGGCCCGGAGGGCTGGCCGGAAAAGAAGAAGGGCCTTGACCAGGCGCTGGAGGACTACCGGGAGCATGGCTTCTGCCTGTCCCTCGGCGAGTGGGACCGCAACATCAATGCCGCCGGTGTGCCCGTGCGCCTGCAGGATGGCACCACCATGGCCCTGACCTGTGCGGCGCCGTCTTACCTGGTGTCCGGTGACAAGCTGCGCAGTTCCATTGCCCATCAGCTCGCAATGCTGGCGAGTGATATCGAGTCGCTCGGGGTTTAATTGTCCTCTGTATAAGCTGACTTCTCCCTGTGGCCGGTCTGGGTTCCCTCTCCCTTGATGGGAGAGGGACAGGGAGAGGGTGGGGGGCGACCCCAGCATTTTGGTTGGCACCCTTCGGGTGCGCCCCCTCTCCCCGGCCCTCTCCCGCGAGGGGAGAGGGTGAAGGTGGCCTGCCCTTGGTCTGGCCTGCGAATAGTCGGCTTTCTGCGAATTTTCCCCTCCCGCTCCATCAGGCGTACAATCGTTGTCCCCAAACACCAACTGGTCGATGTTCAGCCAGCCCAAGGTTGAAACATTCCGCAAATTTGTATTAAATCACCGGTCTGTTTCGCTGAATAAAACTCCATTCCATGTTTTGCGCAAGGAGGATCTATGTCCGACGTCGTAACCTATAACCGGGAAGGCGCCATCGGCGTTATCACCGTCAACTACCCGCCGGTGAACGCCCTGGGGCACGCGGTTCGCTCCGGTATTCAGAACGCCGTACAACAGGGTCAGGATGATGCGGACGCCAAGGCTCTCCTGATCATGGCCGAAGGTCGTACCTTCATGGCCGGCGCTGATATCCGCGAATTCGGCAAGCCCATGCAGGAGCCCGGGCTGCCGGAAGTGGTCAACTTTATTGAAGCCTCTGACAAGCCGGTTGTTGCCGCCATTCATGGCACTGCCCTGGGCGGTGGCCTGGAAGTAGCCCTGGGCTGTCATTACCGCGTAGCGGTACCGAGTGCCAAGGTGGGTCTGCCGGAAGTGAAGCTGGGCCTGCTGCCTGGTGCCGGTGGTACCCAGCGCCTGCCGCGCCTGACTGGTGCCCAGAAGGCCCTTGAAATGATCACCACCGGTGACTTCGTCGCGGCGAAAGATGCCCAGGCGGCCGGTATTATTGATGAAGTGGCCGGCAGCGAGGACGTGAAGGCCGCTGGCCTGGCATTTGCCCAGAAAGTGATTGATGAAGGCAAGCCGGTACGTCGCGTGAGCGAGCTGACCGACAAGCTGGAAGCGGAGAAGGGCAGCGATGTCTTCGACAAGTTCCGTGAAGGCCTGAAGAAGAAGGCCCGTGGCCTGCTGGCACCGTTCAAGTGCACCGACGCGGTTGAAGCAGCGTTTACTTCCTCCTCTTTCGAGGAAGGCATGAAGCGCGAACGTGAACTGTTCGGTGAGCTGATGGAATCCGACCAGCGCGCCGGGCTGATCCACGCCTTCTTTGCCGAGCGTGAAGTTTCCAAGGTTCCGGGCCTGCCGAAAGACACCCCGATCCGTGACATCAAGAAGGTCGGTGTTATCGGTGCTGGCACCATGGGCGGTGGTATCGCCATGAACTTCGCCAACGTCGGCATTCCCGTCACCATCGCGGAAGTGAAGCAGGAAGCCCTGGACAAGGGCCTGGCCATCATCCGCAAGAACTATGAGAACACCGCCAAGAAAGGCCGCCTGACCATGGAACAGGTGGAAGAGCGCATGAGCCTGATCAACGGCACCCTCACCTATGACAACTTTGCAGACGTCGACCTGGTGATCGAAGCCGTGTTCGAGCGCATGGATATCAAGAAGAGCATCTTCAGTCAGCTGGATGAGAAGTGTAAGCCGGGCGCTATCCTGGCCTCTAACACCTCTACCCTGGACATTGACGAGATTGCCTCTGCCACCAAGCGTCCGGAAGACGTGATCGGCCTGCACTTCTTCAGCCCGGCCAACGTTATGAAGCTGTTGGAAATCGTCCGTGGTGAGAAAACCGCTGACGACGTCAAGGCCACGGCCATGAACCTGGCCAAGCGCATCAAGAAGGTGGGCGTACTGGTTGGCAACTGCCACGGCTTCGTGGGCAACCGCATGCTGCACAAGCGTGGTGCCGAAGCCATGGCCCTGGTGAACGATGGTGCCACCCCGCAGCAGGTGGACAAGGTACTGACTGACCTTGGCTTCCCCATGGGTCAGTTTGCCATGGGTGACCTGGCCGGTATCGACATCGGCTACAGCATCCGTGAAGAGCGTCGCAAGGCTGGCGAGGATGTCCCGCCGAGCTGGATGGACAAGCTGGCCGAGCAGGGCCGTCTGGGCCAGAAGACCGGCGCCGGTACCTACAAGTACGAAGAAGGCAACCGCAAGCCGATTCCGGATCCGGAAACCGACAAGCTCATCGCCGAGTTCCGCAAGGAACAGGGCATCACGCCCCGTGAGGTGTCTGACCAGGAAATCCTGGAGCGCTGCATGTATGTGATGATCAACGAAGGCGCCAAGATCCTGGACGAGGGCATTGCCGATCGCTCCCTGGATATCGACATTACCTGGATCTACGGCTACGGCTTCCCGGCCTACCGTGGTGGCCCCATGTTCTGGGCTGACCAGATCGGCCTGGACAAGATCCTGGATGCCATCAAGAAGTACCAAAAGGAAGTTGGCGGCAAGCAGTGGGAGCCGTCTCCGCTTCTGGAAAAGCTGGTTGCTGAAGGCAAGAAGTTCGGCGACCTGTAAACCTTTATCGCTCCGCTGCGGCGTTACCTCCCCTCTCCCCTGGCGGGAGAGGGGTTGGGGGTGAGGGGAAGCAGGCAAACGCCTGGACTTGAATTCCGGCACCCTTCGGGTGCTCCCCCTCACCCTGGCCCTCTCCCTCGTTGGGGAGAGGGAATGCAGGGCGCTGGATCTGGTATTCGCCCTCCAGCTCCCGTGAAGAGCCTCGTCCGCAGCCAACTCAAGTTCAAGAGGACACTCGAATGTCTGATGCAGTTATCGTCTCCACCGCCCGTACCGGTCTGGGCAAGTCCTACCGGGGCGCCCTGAACAACACCCACAGCGTTGATATCGCTGGTCACGTGATCAAGCACGCCGTCGAGCGCGCGGGTATTGATCCGAACATCGTTGAGGACGTGATCCTCGGCGCCACCTTCCACGAAGGTGCCCAGGGCAAGAACATGGCCCGCCTGGCAGCTATCCGTGCCGGCCTGCCGGTGACCACCGCTGGCCTGTCCATCAACCGCTTCTGCTCCTCCGGCCTGCAGTCCATCGCCATTGCTTCCCAGCGCGTTGTGTCCGAGAAGGTTCCGGCGATCGTCGCGGGTGGTGTGGAGTCCATCTCCCTGGTGCAGAACGACAAGTTGAACCAGTTCCACGCCACCAACGAGTGGCTGATGAAGAACAAGCCGGAGCTGTACCTGTCCATGATCGAGACCGCTGACATCGTAGCCCAGCGCTACAACGTCAGCCGTGAAGCCCAGGACGAGTACTCCCTGATCTCCCAGCAGCGCACCGCTGCGGGTCAGGAAGCCGGCAAGTTTGCTGACGAGATCGTTCCCTACGACGCCACCATGCTGGTGAAAAACAAGGAAACCGGAGAGGTCAGCGAAAAGCAGGTCACCCTGGACAAGGACGAGTGCAACCGTCCGAACACGACCATTGAAGGTCTGCAGGGCCTGGACCCGGTACGTGGTGAAGGCAACTTCGTCACCGCCGGCAACGCCTCCCAGCTGTCTGACGGCGCCTCTGTGTGCACCGTGATGAACAGCACCTACGCCGAGAAGAACAACATCGAACCGATGGGCATCTTCCGTGGCTTCGCCGTTGCCGGTTGCGAGCCTGACGAGATGGGTATCGGCCCGGTCTTCGCCATCCCGCGCCTGCTGGAGCGTAACGGCCTGACCATGGACGACATCGACCTGTGGGAACTGAACGAAGCCTTCGCCTCCCAGGTTGTGTACTGTCGCGACCGTCTGGGCATCCCCATGGAGAAGCTCAACGTGAACGGCGGCTCCATCGCCGTGGGTCACCCCTACGGTGTGACCGGCTCACGCCTGACCGGCCATGCCCTCATTGAGGGTAAGCGCCGTGGCGCCAAGTACGTGGTGGTCACCATGTGCATCGGCGGCGGCCAGGGCGCAGCCGGCCTGTTTGAAGTGGTATAAACAGGCGGAATCAGGAGGGGGCGGGCGAGAGTTCGCCCCCTTTTTGGTTTTAGCCACGGAATCCACGGCCCTTCGACAAGCACCCTTCGACGGGCACCCTTCGACAGGCTCAGGGTGAACGGGAAACGGCCGGTAACGCATTTTCTTTCAGTGCTCTTCCGTTCGCCCTGAGCTTGTCGAAGGGCAGTAGGCTCTGTGTTATATCAGGTATTTCAGAAAGGCATACCAGCGTGCAACAAAACATCATCAACATCCGCGATCTCGAATTCCAGCTCTTTGAACTCCACCGGGTCGACGACTTCCTCAAATACGACCGCTACGCTGACCACAACCGCGAAACCCTGCAGGCGGCGTTGGATCTCGCCCTGAAGGTGGCGGAGGAGGAGTTTGCCCCCCACACGCGACTGGTGGACGAGGAAGAGCCCATTTTCGAGAACGGGCGGGTGGTGATGCGTCCGGAAGTGAAGAAAGCCCTGGACGTACTGCGGGAAACCGGCCTGCTGGCGGCGAGCCAGGATTATGAGCGGGGTGGCATGCAACTGCCCAGCGCTGTGGGCCAGATGTGTGTGGGCTTGCTCAAGGGCGCCAATGTGGGCACCCAGGCCTACGCGGGCCTGACCATCGCGGCCGCCAACCTGATCCTGACGCAGGGCAGTGAGGAGCAGAAGACCCGCTACGCCGAACCCATGCTCAGCGGACGCTTTTTTGGCACCATGTGCCTGACCGAGCCCCATTCCGGCTCCTCCCTGGGGGATTTGCGCACCCGGGCCGAGCCGGCCGGTGATGGCAGCTATCGCCTCAAGGGCAACAAGATCTTTATTTCCGCCGGTGACCATGAGCTGAGCGATAACATTGTTCATATGGTACTGGCACGTCTGCCAGATGCGCCCCCGGGCGTAAAAGGTATCTCCCTGTTTATCGTGCCGAAGTTCCTGGTGAACGACGACGGCTCCCTGGGCGAGCGCAACGACGTGGCCCTGGCCGGCCTGATTCACAAGATGGGTTACCGGGGCACCACCTCCACCATGCTCAACTTTGGTGAGAAAGAGGGTGCGGTTGGCTACCTGGTGGGCGAGCCCCATAACGGCCTGGCCGCCATGTTCCACATGATGAACGAGGCCCGCATTGGCGTTGGCCTGGGCTCAGTCATGCTGGGCTACACCGGTTACCTCCACGCCCTGGAATACGCAAGGGAACGTCGCCAGGGCCGCCCGGTGGGCAACAAGGACCCGCAGTCACCCCAGGTGCCACTGATTGAGCACGCGGACATCCGCCGCATGCTGCTGACCATGAAGGCCTACGTGGAAGGCGGCCTGTCCCTGGCCCTGCAGGGCGCCCGCCTGGTGGACGAAAAGAAGGTGGCGCAGACTGGCGAAGAACAGGAAATGGCCGCAGGGTTGCTCGACCTGCTGACGCCGCTGATCAAGTCCTGGCCGTCCCAGTTCTGCCTGGAAGCCAACAGTCTCGCCATCCAGGTGCACGGTGGCTACGGCTATACCCGTGAGTATCCGGTGGAGCAGTTCTATCGTGACAACCGCCTGAACCCCATTCACGAGGGTACCCACGGCATCCAGGGTATGGACTTGCTGGGGCGCAAGGTTTCCATGGCCGGCGGCCGATATTATCAGGAGTTGCTGCGTCGTATCGCCGCAACGGTGGATGAAGCAAGTAGTGATCCGAAGCTGGCGGACAACGCCCGTCGCCTGGCAGCCACCGTGGAATCCCTGAAAGAGGCCACCGACTGTATCCAGGCGGTAAAGCAGGAAGGTCAGGTAGAGCGTGCGCTGGCCAATGCCTCGTTGTATCTTGAGGCCTTCGGGCACACCGTAGTGGGCTGGCTGTGGCTCCGCCAGGCGCTGGCGGCGACAAAGGGCCTCGACGAGGGCGGCCCCCAGCCCGCTGCTTTCTACGAGGGCAAGCTGAAAGCCTGTGACTTCTTCAGCCGCTATGAACTGCCCCGGGTACAGGGGCTGACGCAATTACTCAGGGAGGTCGACGCCACCGCCCTGGAGATGGAAGCCGAGGGCTTCTGATAAACCGCTCGAGACCGAAACTACACAACAATCGATACCAGGAGAGATACACCATGAGCCGTCAGGCAAAAGCAGTGGTCTGCCGTGAATGGGGCAAACCTGTTCAGGTGGAAACCATCACCGTAGATGGCCCCAAGCGGGGCGAAGTCACCATCAAGGTTGCAGCCTGTGGCGTCTGCCACAGTGACCATTCCGCCACCACCGGCAAGATCCAGTACCCGCCACCCCTGGTGGTCGGTCATGAAGGTGCGGGCGTTGTCGTTGAAGTTGGCGAGGGCGTAACCGGTCTCAAGGAAGGTGACTACGTGGTGACCACCTTCATCACCATGTGCGGCAAGTGCCGCAACTGTGTGCGCGGCCGCCCGGTGCTTTGTGAGAATGCGAAGAAGTCCATGGTGACCCTGCCGGACGGTACGGTTCGCACCCATGGCAAGGACGGCGAAGACCTGTATGTGTTCGGCGCCTGCGGCGTGATGGCGGAATACGCCACCCTGCACGAGGACAACTGCGTCAAGATCGACGAAGGTGTGCCCCTGCCCAGTGCTGCGCTGGTGGGCTGCGCCGTCATTACCGGCGTGGGTTCGGTGTTCAATACCGCCCAACTGGAGCCAGGCTCCCGTGCTGCGGTATTCGGTATTGGTGGTGTCGGTCTGAATGCCATTCAGGGCTGTGTGACTGCCGGTGCTGAAATGGTCATCGCCGTGGACACCAACGAGGCCAAGCTGGAGATGGCGAAGGAATTCGGCGCGACGCACACCATCAACATCAACGAAGTGGAAGACGTCAGCAAGGCCATCAAGAAAATGACCGCCGGTGGCGTAGACTATGCCTTCGAGTGCGTCGGCAACGGCAAGGTGGTCGAGCAGGCCTACAAGGCTCTGGGCCGGGCCGGTACCGTGGTAGTGGTCGGTGTTGCCGATATGAAGGACAAGACGTCCATCAGCACCTTTGCCCTGCCGGCGGATGAGCGCACACTCAAGGGCAGCTGGCTGGGTTCCGCACGGCCCCAGTACGACTTCCCGAAGATCCTGAACCTGTACAAGGCCAATCGCCTGAAGCTGGATGAGCTGATCACCCAGACCTACAGCATTGACGAGGCGCCGCAGGCCTTCGAAGACATGATTGCCGGCAAGAACGCCCGTGGCGTGATCGTTTTCGAATAATGTCTGAGGCCAGGGAATCCAACAAATCGACTCCCGAAAGGAGCATTACCATGAACAATCTGAGCAAGAACTACATCAACGGACAATGGGTTGACTGGTCCGGCGACACCATCGACGTACACGAAGGTACCAACGGCGACGTTATTGCCAAGGTGCCTTCTTCCGATCGTGCCGCCATGGAGCAGGCCATCGACGCCGCCGACGCCGCCTTCGACAGCTGGAGTGAAACCCCGCTGGAGAAGCGCATTGACGTCATCAAACAGCTGCATGCCGGCCTGAAAGAACGTGCCCCGGAAATTGCCCAGGTCGTAGCCCGGGAAGTGGGCATGCCCATCAAGCTGGCTGGCATCATCCAGGCTGGTATGCCCATCAAGGTCACCGAGACCTACCTGGACATGCTGCCGGACTACCCGTTAACCGAGCAGTCCGGTAACTCCGAGGTTCAGTACGCGCCGGTGGGCGTGGTGGGCTGCATCACCCCGTGGAACTATCCGCTGCACCAGGTCATCCTGAAAGTGGTCCCGGCCCTGGCCGCTGGCTGCACCATCGTACTCAAGCCCAGTGAAGTGTCCCCGCAAAGTGCCTTTATCCTGGCGGAAATCCTGGACGGTACCGACCTGCCCAAGGGCGTGTTCAACATGGTCTGTGGCCTGGGCCAGGAAGTGGGCGATACCCTGATCAAGCACCCGAAAGTGCGCATGGTGTCCTTCACCGGCTCGACCCGCACGGGTCACCTGATCGCCCACGCGGCGGCGGACGACTTCAAGCGCATCGCCCTGGAAATGGGTGGCAAGTCCGCATCCATCGTCCTGCCGGATGCCGACCTGGAGGCTTCCGTGAAGGGCTCCTTCATGAACTGCCTGCAGAACAGCGGCCAGACCTGTACCGCGCTGACCCGCCTGCTGGTGCACAAGGATCAGCACGACCAGGCCTGTGAAATCGCTGGTGCCATTGCCAACGGCGTCAAGCTGGGTGATCCCCTGGACGAGAATACCCGCCTCGGCCCGCTGGCCTCCGCGGATCAGCGTGACAAGGTGCGTGGGTACATCAAGCTGGGTATCGAAGAAGGCGCCACCCTGGTGGCCGGCGGTGCCGAGGCCCCTGAAGGGCTGGAGAACGGCTACTTCGTCAAGCCAACCGTGTTCGGCAATGTGGATCCGAACAGCCGCATCGCCCAGGAAGAAATCTTCGGGCCGGTACTGTGTGTGATCCCCTACGAGACCGAGGAAGAAGCCATCCGCATCGCCAATGGCACAGCCTATGGTCTGTCCGGTGCGGTCTTCTCCGGCGACCAGGAAAAGGCGAAGAAAGTCGCCGGCAAGATGCGCACCGGCCAGGTGTTTGTTAACGGCGGTGCTTTCAACCCGCTGGCGCCCTTCGGCGGCTTCGGTCACTCCGGCATCGGCCGCGAGTTTGGCAAGTGGGGCCTGGAAGAGTTCCTCGAGGTTCGCGCATTGCAGTTGTAATGGCTGATACCGATAAGGTAAATATAGAAGGCTAACGAAAGCGGGCATATCCCACAGGGAATGCCCGCTTTTGGTTTACAGGACTGAAGAGGAACCATTCGTGAGCAGTATCTGGACAATTACCCCAACCATCGAAGGCATGCAGGAGCGGGTAAAGAACACCGCTGTGGACAACATGGGTATCGAGTTCACCGGGGTGGGTGACGACTACATCAGCGCCCGGATGCCGGTGGACACCCGCACTGTGCAGCCCTATGGCATCCTGCATGGTGGCGCTTCGGTGGTACTGGCCGAAACCCTGGGCAGCGTCGCCACCAACCACTGCCTGAAGAAAGAGGGCACCGCCGGTGTCGGCCTGGAAATCAACGCCAACCACATCCGCTCGGTAAAGTCGGGCTGGGTTCACGGCACCGCGCGGCCACTGCACACCGGCGGATCCACCCAGGTGTGGGAAATCCGTATCGAGACCGAGGATGGTAAGCTGGTGTGTGTATCCCGCATCACCATGGCGGTTATTAATCTTTAAGGGTTAGCCACGGCCCTTCGACAGGCTCAGGGCGAGCGGGGGGCACGGAAAGAAAAGATGAAAAGATTTTCAGCCACGAAATCCACGAAACCCACGAAAGAAGACGGAAAGAGAAGATAACTTAGTCACTAAGCCATAGAAAAAAAGGAAAAATGGTTACTGGAGAGACTGTCTTTGGCTTTAAGTTTCGTGGTTTTCGTGGTTTTCGTGGCCAATAGTGTCTTTATCTTTTGTTTTGTCCGTGTTTTTGCGTTCGCCCTGAGCCTGTCGAAGGGCCGTGGATTCCGTGGCAAATAAATACAATAAAGGAGCTATCCCCATGCAACTTGGACTGAAAGGCAAAAACGCCGTCGTAACCGGCGGCAGCAAAGGTATCGGCCGCTCTATCGCCCTGGCGCTGGCTGCCGAGGGCGTCAACGTGGCCATCTGCGCCCGCAGTGAGGGACCGCTGGATGAAACCCTGAAGGAAATCCAGGCGCTGGGCGTAAAAGGCTATCGCGAAGCCTGCGATGTGGGTGACAAGGCCAGTCTTGACGGGTTCCTGGATAATGCCCGCCAAGCGTTGGGCAGCGTGGATATCCTGGTCAGCAACGTCTCCGCGCTTGGCGCCGGTAACGACCTGAAAGCCTGGGACGCGAACGTGACCCTGGACCTGATGTCCACCGTACGCGCCGTGGACAAGGTGCTGCCCTGGATGAAAGAAGCCGGCAGCGGCAACATCATCATCCTCTCCTCCATCTCCGGCATCGAAGTGGGTACCACCCAGCCCTACGCTGCCACCAAGGCCGCGCTGATCAGCTATGCCAAGTCCCTGGCGGTAGACCACGGCCCGGACGGCATCCGCGTCAACAGCATTGCCCCCGGTTCCATCAAGTTTCCCGGCGGCGTCTGGGACAAGGCCGAGAAAGCCAATTCACCCCGCTACCAAAGCACCCTGGATCGTATCCCCTGGGGCCGTTTCGGCAAACCGGAAGAAGTGGCCAATGTCGCTGTCTTCCTGGCCTCTGACGCGGCCAGCTGGGTGACCGGCGCGTGTATCCCCGTGGATGGTGCTCAACACCGGTCAAATATGTGATGGCTCAATAGCCAGTTATCCAGACACCCGGCGTTGACTCATAACTCTTCAATGCACTCCGGGTCGACAGCCCTTCGACAGGCTCAGGGCGAACGGTAAAGTTCTTCTTTTCGTTTTCTTCCGTTTGCTCTGAGCCCGGGAGATTTGGCACGGTATTGAAGAAATCGAGCATCACTGAAAGGTTGGGGCACCCGTGGGCCGAGATGGCTTTCCGGGACCTTCAAAAACAGGGACGTTTTTGAAGAGCCTACATGGATGTATCCACGGCGTGTCCCGGAAAGCCATCTCGGCCTGCGGGTGCATGCTCCCAAAGCCAGTAGGCCCGGCATTGAGAGGGTATCTCGGATATTCCGGAACGTCACATTAAGTCGGGCTGGCCAAGGCTGCAGAGTCTGGAAAGAGATTATCGAAGAGAGCGCTTCAGCGGCGTTGTCCAGGGCAAGTCTAGGGCTTACCCCCAAGCAAAATCTTAACCGCCAGGCACGCCTCCTCCACCTCCTCGATGTTGGGCTCCCGCCCGATAATCACATCGGAATACAGGCAGGACTCCGCCAACCGCACCATAAAGTACGACAGACTCTCCACCCGCATAGGCGGCTTCTTCAGGTATCCCTTGTCAATCTGGTCCTGGATCATCAACGTGTTCGCCTCCACCACCCGGCTGTGCATGGTAGAGGCGGAAGAGGTCAGCACCCGCAACGCATGCTCCGGGTCCTGCTTGATAAAGTCCCGCAGAGGCTTGGCACTCACTAGTTCGATGGTAATCCGCCGGTACACCTCAACAACGAAATCCACCCCGGTGCCGGGGGTAGATGCCACCACCGAAGCCCTGATCGGGGCATACAGGGACCAGAGAATATCCCCCAGTAACAGATCCTTGTTGCCTACCCAGCGAAAGAGGGTGGCTCGCCCGATCCCGAGATCCTCTGCCAGGTCAGCCAGGTGCAGGCGATCGCCCTTCAGCCAGATGCGGCGGGCGCGACTGAAAGCGTCAGCAGGCGTTGCCCCGGAGGAGCGTTTACGGGTTTTCTGCAGTTCACGCTGCAATGGAGAATGGGTAACTGCCACAGGGGTCTCACTTCTGGAACTAAAAAGGTACTAAAAGCATCCTTGTCGCTACCTTTTTTGACATTGTTTTTGTTTCATAGACTACGTGAGTCTGTTGGAATAGAGCCAGCGCTCTATAAATGGACGATACCTTCCCCGGTAACGTCTCGGGAATGGGTACGACTTTCCAACATATTGGCGATAAAAACAATAACCAATTTAGCAAACTGAAATCCGGAGCCCGTTGATGCTGTTTATTGCGGCGCTGTTCGTCTCCTGCCTGGTCACGCTTTTGCTTGCTCGCTACGCCTGGGTACGGCGGGATGCGCCGACGGCCAGGGCTGTTGCGGTGATGATGGCAGGCGTCAGTTGGTGGACCCTGTGCTATGCCCTGGAACTGCTCCATTCTTCCGCCCCCGGGCTAGCTCCGGAGCCGGGCGCCTTGCCACTGTTCTGGTTTCGTCTGATGTTTATCGGCGTTGTGCTCTTGCCGGCATCTTTCCTGGTGTTCGTATTGCTGTACACCGGCGTAAAAGAGCGTATCAGTGCCAAGCTGATAACCTTGCTCGCAGTGGAACCTGTTCTGGTCGTCCTGGTTGCCCTGACGGACGGCACCTTCCATGACTGGTTCCTGGCAGGCTTTACCTCAGACAGCGGTCAGCCCTTCAGGGGTGGGCCGGCTTTCTGGTTGCATGCCCTCTATTCCTACGTGGTCACCCTTGCAGCCTATGTGCTGCTGATCCGCTTTATCATCCAGTCCCGGTCATACCGTAAACAGGCCGCGTTGTTGCTGTTCGGGGGGATGGTTTCTTCCCTCGCCAATATCCTGACCATATTGCGCGCCCTTCCCGAGCCTCTGCAGGGGCTGGATATCAGCCCCTTCGGGTTCCTGGTGACGGCGGTGTTGATGCTGCTGAACATCCGCAAGCAGGGCTTCCTGGATGTCATGCCCATTGCTCGCTCGCTGGTGTTTGAACATATGGCCGATGGTGTGCTGGTTGCTGATGCCCGCGGCCGCCTGGTGGACCGAAACCCCGCTGCCCGGCAGTTCTTTGAGTCAGATGGCCGCCGGCTGCTCAGGGGCGAGATGGTCGGTGAGCTGGTTCCCGGTTTACTGCAGGGGCATCAGTTCACCCCCGAACTTGAGGCCAACGGCCGCATCCTCAGCGTCCAGCGCAACCTTTTTCGCACTGGAACCGGAAAGCTGCGGGGTATTGTCTATGTCTTCCGGGACGTAACCGAACTCAAGCGGACCGAAGCCGATCTGCGGGAAAAACTTGAACGCATCGAGGAGTTGCGTAGCGCTCTCAAAGAAGAGTCCATCCGCGATCCGCTGACAGGGCTCTACAACCGACGCTGGCTGGATGAGGTGCTGGAGCGCGAAATTCCCCGGGCCTTACGGGAGCAGCGACCACTCACTTTCTGCATCATGGACCTGGACCACTTCAAGCGGGTGAACGATGACTGGGGGCACGATGTGGGCGATCGCATCCTCGTGGCCCTGGCGAAGTTGCTGCAGGACGGAAGCCGCAAGCAGGATGTAGCGGCCCGTTTCGGTGGTGAGGAATTTGTGCTCGTATTGCCGGGGATCGATCCGCAAAGTGCCCTGGAGGTGGTAGGGCGCCTCAGGAGTGCGTTCTCGGACATGGACTTCAGTCCGGGAGGGCCAGTGCGGCTGACATTCTCCGCAGGACTCGCCTGCGTCCCGGACCACGCGTCAGACCGGGAAACCCTGTTCAGGATGGCCGACCGGGCACTCTACCAGGCCAAGGAGCAAGGTCGGGACCGGGTCGTTATTGCAACTGCGGACGACGGCAACCTGGAGAGCGGGGAGTCTGCCTGAGTGCTTGCCGCGCAGACTCCCCACAGTACCGGTTAAAAAGCCGGGAACCTATACCCTGAACTGAGAGACCAGCTCCCTTAACCGCTCGCCCAGGCGTGCCAGCTCCTGGCTGGCTTCGTTGGTCTGGGTAACACCGGTGTCGCTGTTCTGGGCTGCTTCCACTATGCGTACCACGTTCTGGTTGATCTCTTCGGCCACCTGGCTTTGCTGCTCGGCGGCCGTGGCGATCTGGGTTACCTGGTCGTGGATATGTTCCACGGATTGCTCGATGGTATTGAGGGCCGAGCTGGCATGGTTGATCCGCTCTACGGTCTCCTCGGACAGTCCCTGGGATGAACGCATCCGCTCTACCGCGCTGCGGGATTCGTTAATGAAGCCCTCAATCATCTCGCGGATCTGGCCTGCGGACTCACCGCTGCGCTTGGCCAGCTGGCGCACCTCGTCGGCCACCACCGCAAAGCCACGGCCATGCTCACCGGCGCGGGCAGCTTCGATAGCGGCGTTCAGGGCCAGCAGGTTGGTCTGGTCGGTGACCTCGTGGATCACGTCCAGTACCTTCTGGATTTCATCGCTGCGGGAGGCCAGTGCTTCGATGGCTTCGGCGCTTTGCAGGATGTTCCGTGACAGCTCGTTGACCGACTGCTGGGAGCCAGCCATGGTCTGGCCACCGTCCTTCGCCAGCCGGTCTGCGTCTGCCCCGGCACTCTGGACCTCGTTAGCGTTCCTGGAGATCTGGTGGATGGTGGCTGCCATTTCGTTGATGGCCGAGGCTATCTGGTCGGTCTCGGAGCCCTGTGTCTGCACCGAGGCGCGGGTTTCTTCCGCCACCCGGCTCAGCTCTTCCGCCGCTGAGGCCACCTGGTCGGTGGTGTCTCCCACCTCGCGAATGGTGGTATGAATCTTGGCGACAAAGGCATTGAACTGGCTCCCCAGGTCGGCCAGCTCATCGTTGCCCTCGGCCGGAAGTCGGCGGGTGAGGTCACCTTCGCCCCTGGCAATATCTTCCATGGTGCGAGTGACACGATTGAGTGGAACGGTGACGCTGCGGCCCATGAATACCCCGAAAGTTACCGCCAGAATGACAATAACCAGGGTGATGGCAAAAATGCTCAGCAAAGCCCTGTCGATCTGTGCTTCGATTTCGGCGTGGGCGGCAGCAATGGTCTGGTCGACACTGGTTACATAGATGCCCGAGCCGATGACCCAGTTCCATTTCTCAAGGTGAACCGAGTAGGAAAGCTTCGGCTCAACATTGCCGCTTGCGGGATTCTTCCATTCGTAGGCATGAAAACCATCTCCGGACTTGCCGGCATCAAAGAGGTTGCGCAGCAGGGCCTTGGTTTCCGGTGTACTGTCTTTTACGTACCCCTCCGCCGACGGCTTGGGCCTGAAGGCCAGGTTGAAGGAGTCGTGGGTGTAGGCAAAGATGTAGTTGTTGTTGCCGTAGCCTATGGAACGGATGGTGTTCCGGACGCGCGTCTTGGCTTCCTCTTCACTCAGGGACGGGTTGGAGTAATCTGCTTCAATAGCGTTCCTGGCGGCCTGCACGATGTGTTTGAGGCCTTCCTTGTGGGCTTCGATCAGGTTTTCCCTGAGTCGTTCCACCTCCTGTTCGCCACTCTGTTTAAGCTGGCTCGCGGTAATCCAGGCGATCACGCCGGCGGTAACCAGCACCGGTACCAGCACCGCAATCAGCAGACGTGAACGGATGCGCAGTCGCTCCATCAGTTTCATGGTAAAACTCCAGACAATCGGAAAAGACATCGGGTCAAGACAGGTTGGTTGCGAATTATCCGGATGTGCGGAAGGAATGCCGTTCCGAAATGTAACCGGGCTTTCGTCATGCCCTTATTAACGGCTGCTGTGGTCACAGCTTGAGGGCACCGTCGGGGAGCGCCTGGTACCTGAAGCAGAAATGTAAAAAACCGTTAAATCAGTGTGACCTTTCACCAAAGATTGAGTGGCCATTCACGACCTGCCGGTCCCGGGGTGGCAAGCTCCCGGTAAATAGTAAAGAATGAGACGAAATTCCATAATGCCCAGAAGATCCACGCGGCAGGCATTCCGACTTCCGGAGTCTTGCCAGGCAGTCAAAACAATAAGATGGTCGGCCCCGATGTACGAGACTATGCAAAAAAAACTGATCCCCGCCCTGTGTATTTCACTGCTGGTCCTCACCAGTGCGTCATTCACCCAGGCTGCCGTATCCCAGGCCGAGGCGAACCGGCTGGGCAATAGCCTGACGCCGTTCGGTGCAGTTCGTTCCGGTAACTCGGCAGGTACCATTCCTCGCTGGACGGGTGGCGACACCACCAGGCCGGATGGTTACGAGGGCACGGGGGACCACCACGTTAACCCTTATCCTGACGATAAGCCCCGGTACGAAGTGACCGCCGGAAATATGGCTGAATATCGTGACGTGCTGGCGGATGGTGTCGTGGCAATGATGAAAGCCTATCCGGAAACTTTCCGGCTCAGGGTCTTCCCCACCCGGCGTACCCATACAGCGCCGGACCACATCGCAGAAAACACCCGCAAGAACGCCGTGAGAGCAAGCCTGATCGATGGCGGTAACGGCGTGCAGAATGCCTTTGGCGGACATCCATTCCCGATACTTCACGGTACCAGCGAAGAGAAGGCCATGCAGGCCATGTGGAATCACCTTACCCGTTGGCGGGGGCGCTGGGCCGAGCGTGAGTACACCGAAGTCGTCGTGGTGAACGGTCAGTACCGTGGCGTCACCATGCGCCAGGAGGTCTTCTTCAACTGGAACATGGAAGGCGGCTCTCCGGAAGACCTGGACAACATCGTCAACTACTACCTGTCCACGGTTATTGCACCCGAGCAGTATGCCGGCGGCGGTATCCTGGTGCATGAGACGCTCGACCAGGTAAAAGAACCCCGTAAGGCCTGGGGATTCAGCGCTGGTGAAGTCCGCCGTGCCCCCAGCCTTGGTTACGATGCCCCCATCGCCTCCGCGGGCAATCTGCGCACGGTGGATGACACGGATACCTTCAATGGCGCCCTCGACCGGTATAACTGGGAATACAAGGGGCTGCAGGAAATGCTGATCCCCTACAACAATTTCGAGATCACCAGCGACAAGTACACCTACGATGATGTGCTGGACAAGCAACACCTTAACTCTGACCTGATGCGTTGGGAGTTGCACCGTGTTCACGTGGTGGAAGCAAATCTGCGGGAGGATGCCCGCCACCTATACCACAAGCGGGTGTTCTACATTGACGAGGACAGCTGGAACATAGCGTTGGTTGACCAGTACGACGATCAGGGCAACCTGTATCGGGTTACCATGGCGATGCTTAAGAACTTCTATGATATGCCGGGCGTGTGGGCAGACCTTGAGGTTTACCATGACCTGTCGAAAGGCATCTACCATGCCACTGGCCTGATCAATGAGTCGGAAGGTACCCGTACCTTCAAGAACGAATTCCCCGGCAAACGCTACTTCTCACCCTTTACCCTGCGACGTCGTCTTTCCGACTACTGAGACGATTCGTGAAAGTGTGTCACATGGAAGTGACACGACACACCTTTCTTTGCCATAGTTCTTCCCCGGGGCGCCAGACAGGTATCCCCAGCTGCCCTTAATCTGTGTACAGGTTTTCGACGGGTTGGTCCTTGGACCTGCCTTGCCGAAAACGCCTCTGGCGTCCCGCTATGAAGCCCGCCGGATAACGACAACAACAGACAAGGCAGAACAACCATGAATGTCCTTCCGCATCACCACTTCTGGCGCATGTCGATGACAACCGTGCTGGCGGCCACCCTGCTGGCTGGCTGTGGCGGCTCGTCCTCGGACTCTGACGATGATGCCAGCGCTGAATTGCCGTCCAATCTGCGCCAGACCCAGCTGGGCCAGGTAGAGGGCACTGAGCTGGACGGCGTGCTTGCATTCAGGGGTATCCCTTACGCGAAACCACCGGTAGGAGAGCTGCGATTTGCACCACCCAGGCCAGCCGAGGGCTGGGAAGGGGTGCTTGATGCCAGTGAGTTCGGTAACAGTTGCCCCCAGGGCGGCAGCGTATTTAATGGTTTTACCGACAGCCTGGAAGAGGACTGTCTCTTCCTGAACGTGTACACACCCACCGAGGGAGAGGATCATCCGGTCATGGTCTGGATCCATGGTGGTGCCTTTATCACCGGCTCCGGAGGAGCATCCTATGAACCGTCCCGGCTGGTGGAGCAGGGTGTCGTCGTGGTAACCATGAACTACCGGCTGGGTGTGCTGGGTTTCCTGCCGGCGGCGGGGTTGCCGGAAGGTAACGGCCAGTTCGGCTTGCTGGATCAGCAGCTGGCATTAAAGTGGGTTCAGGATAATGTTGATGCCTTCGGTGGTGATGCCGGTAACGTCACCATCTTCGGTGAGTCAGCCGGTGGTCACAGCGTGTTGTCACAACTGGTTTCAGCAGGGGCTGGTACTGGTTCTGAAGGACTGTTTCACAAGGCCATTGTGCAAAGTGGGGCCTACCAGCCTACCCAGATCCCTCAGGAGTATGGCGAGGCCTTCATCGGTGCGCCGGTCGTTGCAGTGCTGGGCTGCACTGATGCCGCCGACGTCGCCGCGTGTCTGCGTGACGAATCAGTGACCACTGCCGGGATCCTCGAAGTGCAGGGGGACATGTGGTTCAACCCAACCTGGGGGCAGGGGATGCTGCCTTACTCCATTCAGTCAGCATTGAGCCAGGTCGGGGGCGCGTCCTTCCCGCAAGGCGTCCCCGTAATGACCGGAAACAACCTCAATGAGGGACGGTTGTTCCTGGCGCTGGACGAAATTTCAGCGGTACTGGCGGGCGCACCGGACCCGGTGGATACACCGGAAGAGTACGAGGCTGAAGTCGGCATTCTGCTCGCGTCTGATCCCAGGGAAATCGATGCTGGCCAGGTTGCGGCTGACTACCTGGTTGCCGATGGCAGTGGGCCTCTCAGCACACCGGTAGTCACTGATCCCGATGATCCCGACCGGTTCAGCCTGGCGCTGGCGTCCATCCAGACATCCTGGCGCTTTGCCTGCAATCAGTTGGACCAGGCCGAAAGCCTGGCGGACCAGGACGTTCCAACCTATGGCTACTGGTTCACCGATCAAGAGGCACCCAGCCTGTTTGGTCCTGAACTAACGCCGATGCTGAGCTTTGACCTGGGCGCCGCCCATGCGCTGGAAATCCAGTATGTGCTCAACAGTGAAGCGACAATGCAAGCCCGTGGCGCCAACGATCAGCAGCTTGCGCTGTCGGAGCGGATGATCGACCACTGGGTGCAGTTTGCTCGCTATGGCGACCCCAGCTCTGCGGATGGCACCGCAGCCTGGCCGGACTTCGGCACCGGAAAACAGCTCATGGAGCTGTCGCCAAATACGCCGGCATCGGAAGCCCTGATAGCTGTAGACGTGGCGGCGGATGTCCACAACTGTGCCTATTGGGCGGATCCTCCTCTGGCAACGGACGGGACCTGATAACAGGTCAGCCAGGGGTGTGGCAGGGTGGCGTCTCATGGGTTCCTGCACTGAATCGCCACCGCCTTTGTAAATCCCTTTTCCCTGATGAATAATGGAACGCCATTTCGATAAACAACACTGATATTCATCAGGGGAGTTCCATGAAGACAAGAATCACTGAACTGTTTGGTATCGAGCACCCGATCATCCAGGGTGGTATGCACTGGGTTGGTTATGCAGAGCTGGCAGCCGCCGTTTCCAACGCGGGCGGCCTGGGCATTATCACTGCGCTGACCCAGCCCACCCCGGAAGACCTGGCGAAGGAAATCGCCCGCTGCAAGGAGATGACCGACAAGCCCTTCGGCGTGAACCTAACCTTCCTGCCGTCGTTCCAGGAACCCCCCTATCCCGAGTACATCCAGGCGATTATCGACGGTGGTGTAAAGGTCGTTGAAACCGCCGGTCGCAGCCCGGAGAAGTACATGCCGGCCCTCAAGGAAGCCGGTATCAAGGTGATTCACAAGTGCACCTCGGTGCGCCATGCCCTCAAGGCCCAGAAGATCGGTTGCGACGCTGTCAGCGTCGATGGCTTTGAATGTGGCGGTCACCCGGGTGAGGATGACGTTCCCAACTTCATCCTGCTGCCCCGGGCGGCCGAGGAGCTGGATATCCCGTTTGTGGCATCCGGTGGTATGGCTGACGGACGTAGCCTGGTGGCGGCCATGGCCCTGGGCGCGGACGGCATGAATATGGGTACCCGCTTCCTGGCTACCAAGGATGCCCCGGTCCATGACACGGTAAAGCAGACCATCGTGGAAGCCGACGAGCTCCAGACCCGGCTGGTGATGCGCCCGCTGCGCAATACCGAACGGGTGATGAAGAACGCCGCGGTGGATGAGATCCTGCGGATCGAGAAAGAGAAGGGCGCAGACACCCAGATCGACGACATCCGTCACCTGGTCACCGGTGCCAAGGGCAAGATGGTGCTGCACGAGGGCAAGATGGACGAGGCCGCCTGGAGTTGCGGCATGGTGGCCGGACTGATCCACGATGTGCCATCCTGTGAAGAGCTGATCAACCGCATCATGGGCGAGGCGGAAAGCATCATTCGTGATCGCCTGATGGGCGCTCTCTGAGGAGACACAACCATGGCAGAACTGAACCTTCTTACTGATGGTGGCAGTTTCTTCGAAGGCCCCCGCTGGCGAGATGACCGCTGGTGGGTGTCCGACTTCTACCGCCACGGTGTTTACACGGTTACCACCGACGGCCTGGTGGAAAAGGTACTGGATGCGCCGGAGCAGTCATCCGGTCTGGGTTGGTTGCCGGACGGTTCCCTGGTCTACGTGTCGATGGTGGATCGCAAGGTCATGCGTCGTTCACCCGAGGGTGAGACCAGCGTGTATGCTGACCTGTCAGGCTACGCAACAGGGCATGTAAATGACCTGGTGGCAGCCAATGACGGCAATGTCTGGGTGGGCAATTTCGGCTTCGACCTGATGGAAGGGGCCGACCTGCAGCCGGCCAAGCTCATGCGTATTGACCCGGAAGGCAAGCTCAGTGTCGCGGCGGAAGACCTGTACTTCCCCAACGGCATGGTGATTACACCGGACCAGAAAACCCTGGTGGTGGGCGAAACCTTCGGCAACCGCATGACCGCTTTCACCATCGCGGACGACGGCGAACTCTATGACCGCCGGGACTGGGCCGAGTTCGGCCCGAGGCCAGCGCCCGGCCCCCGTGCCGATATGCTGAAACAGCTCAGCATCGGCCCCGACGGCTGCTGTCTGGACGCTGAAGGGCAGATCTGGATTGCCGATGCCTTCAACCAGCGCTGTATCCGCGTGGCTGAAGGCGGCGAGATCACCGACGAGATCAAGGCCCCGGAAGGCCAGGGCGTGTTCGCCTGCATGCTGGGTGATACCGATGGCCGCACCTTGCTGATGTGCTGTGCGCCGGACTCCTCCGCGAAACGTCGCAAACAGGCCAACGAGGCCACCCTGTACACCGCCCGGGTGGCGGTTCCTCACGCTGGAAACCCCTGACCTGTCATTCAGGTGCCAGGTTCCCGGGCTGCAACGGCCCGGGAGCCGGTTTTCGGCCTTCCCCTATGCACTATCCAGTGCGCTCGTTCGTATACCTTCCCAGACTTCTCCACGCCAGCCGGCGTGGCATTCACTCGAGGGGAACCCATTGGGCCGTTACCCCTCAAAGCCTGAAAGGCCGCTTGAATCCCCTGGTGCTGCCAGGGCACGGCGGTTTGTTGACCGATGTGGCAAAGGGGATAGTGTTTTGAAAAAACGAACAGGATGGATGGCGCTGTTAATCACAGGTGCGTTGGGCCTGTGGGCAGTGGCCGTCGCCCAGAATGAGCCCGAGCAGTCCGCCTACGCACCGGAAAACCCGGGTCTCGCCGTAGCGACCTTTGCCGGCGGCTGCTTCTGGTGTGTGGAAGCAGGGTTCGAAAAGATTCCAGGTGTGGTCGAAGCTGTCTCCGGGTACGCCGGGGGGGATGAGCCTTCACCCACCTATGAGCAGGTGTCCTCAGGCCGTACCGGTCATACCGAGGCAGTCCAGGTGTATTACGATCCGGAAGAGATCACCTACGAGGGCCTGGTGGAAGGTTTCTGGCGCTTTATGGATCCAACGGATGCCAACGGCCAGTTCGTGGACCGGGGGCAGCAGTACCGCCCGGCGATTTTCTATCATGACGACGCGCAAAGGGAAATCGCCGAAGCCTCAAGGCAGGCGCTGGCGGATTCCGGCCGCTACGACGGCCCGGTTGTGATCGAAATCGTGCCCCTGGACAAGTTCTGGGACGCCGAGGGATACCACCAGGACTACTACGAGAAGAACCCCATCCGCTACAAGGTCTACACCTTCAACAGCGGCCGTTTCCAGTTTATTGACAAGGTCTGGGGTGAAGACCAGGAGCTGGATTTCTCACAGTTCCGGCCGGATCGCCAGGGCCAGGCGGCTGGCACCACCAGTTCGGTGACTGACCGCATCGTGGCTGGCCCCGGCTTCGATCCGGAGAGTTTCCGGATGCCGGATGAGGCGACGCTGCGGGCTGAACTCACCGACCTCCAGTACGAGGTGGCCCGGGAAGACGGTACCGAAAGGGCGTTCAATAATGAGTACTGGGATAACAAGGAGCCAGGTCTCTATGTGGATATCGTCTCGGGTGAGCCCCTGTTTTCGTCACGGGATATGTACAAATCAGGCACCGGCTGGCCCAGCTTTACCCGTCCCATCAACCCGGAGGCGGTGGTGGAGCGGGAAGACAACAAGCTGTGGATGACCCGCACCGAGATTCGCAGCCGCTATGCCGACTCGCACCTGGGGCACGTATTCAACGATGGTCCGGAGCCCACGGGCCTGCGCTACTGCATGAATTCGGCGGCCATGGCGTTTATCCCCCTGGACCAGATGGAAGCAGCCGGCTACGGGGATTACATTGAAAAGGTCCGGGAGGACTGATTTACAGCCAGAGATCCCGAATCGGCGTATCCGGGCCAAAATGATGGCGAATCTGTGCCTGCAGCAGCTCCGCCGTGCCGATGGCATCAATCAGCGCATTATGGCCCGGGTAGTGGGGCAGGTTATAGCGCAGCCGGCTGTCCGCCAGGCGGATGGACACCGGCTTCTTGCCCCATAACCGCTGCCAGCGGGTGGGGTTACGGTCCGGGTGAAGGTGGGCTTCGATGGCCATGGTGTCGATCACCGGGAAGTCTATCCCTTCCTTCAGACGCCACCGCAATGCCACATCAAGGAACGGCCGCTCTATGGCCCGGTAGTGAACGACCGGAATACGGCCGGCCAGGGCCGGCAATAACTCATCCAGGATATCCCCCAAATCTGGTGCCTCCTGGATATCGGTATGGGTGATGCCATGGATGGTGACCGACGTCTGGTGCAGTGGCAACTGCGGACGCACTACCCAATGACGGGCCTCGGCCAGGCGAATTCGTCGGAACGTGAAGGGCACCAGGCCGATACTGACGATGGAGTGCTGGTTCGGGTCCAGCCCGGTGGTTTCGAAGTCCATGGCGACCATCGGGACCTCTTCCACGGTGGTGTCGGGCGTGATGGAGAAGGCCTCATAGAAGGTCCTCAGGCGCGGGTCACTGGTTTCCCTTGCCAGTGACGACATTCTATCTGGCCAGTCGCCGGTTGGCCGATGGCCGTAACCGGATGCTCTACGTCTGGTGCTCATGGCTCTCCTGTGTACAACGTTGTTATCACGGGGACTACCGGGGAATCTGGGCGTTGTAACGATAGCGCAGGAACTTCTGGGCCTGGCTGACGACCTGGAAGGCGTCTTTCAGGTGGCTGCGCTCGAAGGGGGACAGATCTTCCGGGCGCACGTTGTTGTCCGGTTCGCGCCCGTCTTCCATGGCCAGGGCCTGGTGGCGGATACGGACGATAGCGATAAACTCCATGGCATCCCTCAGGTTGCCCACGCCGTCTTCCGGCAGTAAGCGGGTCTTGCCAATGTCCCGCAGCCGGTCAAAGGAATTCTGGGCCCGGGATCCACAGGCCAATGCATGCACCCGAATCAGGTCGGATACCGGCGCCGTACCCCGACGCTTCAGGTTGAAGGTTTTCTGCTGTTTGCCATCTTCCTCCATCACAAACTGGCGGAAGAAGCCCAGGGGTGGCGTTCGATTGAGGGCATTGCGGGCCAGCATGGCCAGGAATCGCTGACTGTTCTGTGCTTTTTCTGCGATCAGCTCCTTGAGGGCTTCGGCGTAGCGCTCCTCACCGTACACCCCGTCCAGGTCAAAGAAGATATTACTGTTGAGCAGGGCTTCCGCCTTGGGATTATCGATCCAGTCGGTGAAATAGTCCTTCCAGACTTTCAGGGGCTGCCGCCACTTGGGGTTGGTCGCCATGATATCGCCGGTGCAGTAGGCATAGCCGCATTCGGCCAGGCCATCGCTGACGAACTTTGCCAGGGCGAGGAAGTAGGCGTCGTGCTCAGCCGGGTCGAAACTGTCATCCAGTACCATGGCGTTATCCTGGTCGGTGACAATAAGCTGCTCATCCCGGGCCATGGACCCCAGGGCGAGGAAACAGTAGGGCACCGGTGGCGGGCCAAGTTTCTCCTCTCCAAGCTCCAGAAGTCGCTGGGTAAAGCTGCGGCCGATACCGGCCATGGCACTGCCGATCATGTGGGAATTGGCGTCTTCGTTTACCATCCGGATAAAGCTGTTGCGGACTTCCTGGCTGATGGCCTTGAGGCCTTTCACATCGGGCTGGCGGTGAATGTTGCTGACCACGTACAGGCTGTTCTGGGATTCATACTTGACGATATCGGACAGGGCCACCACACCCCGGGGCTTGCCCTTTTCGATGACCGGCAGGTGATGCACATTGTTGTGCAGCATTTGCAACATGGCTTCGAACACCAGCGCATCGGGACGGATGGTGATCAGATCCGGTGACATGATATCGGCCACCGGGGTTTCCGACGGCAGGGCGTCGGCCACGGCCCGGGTGCGCAGATCACGATCGGTGATGATACCCACCAGGTTGCCCTCGTCGTCCCCGCTGCCCTCAACCAGCAGCAGGGACGATACCCGATTCTCGGTCATGATGCGGGCGGCCTCCTGCAGGCGCACGGTGGAGGGGGCGGTTACCGGTTGGCGAGAGATCAGCCGGGAGACCTTCGCCGTCATCGAGTCGTTGACCTGGTCCGATCGGGTGACGGCCTGGCGCAGGCGGCTCTTGTCCTCTACCTCCACGAAGTCGGCAAAGACATCATGGTTATCGAACAGGTCCTGAAACACCGGGTACGGGATCAGGTAGATGAGGGTGTCCTCCAGGGCTGTGGCAGGAAAGCGCACCTGGCGACCCATCAACAGACCGATCTGGCCGAAGATTTCGCCCTCGCCGAGCCGGTTGTACAGCTCCCCGGAGCGTCGGTAGAGTTCTGCCGCACCGCTGCGGATATAATGCAGGTCGGTATTCTTCTGGCCCAGCTCCAGGATTTTTTCCCCGCCCTGGAAATAGGCAATCTCGATACTGCCGGCCACCCGGTCCAGCGCCTCATCCGGCAGTTCATCGAAGGGTGCGTGCTGCTGTAAGTGGTTACGGATGTCGATCAGTTCCGCTTGCATGGGCCGCCCTGTTGCTATGGTGTCATTGAGGGTAACCACTGCAATATAGCAGGGCAGCAAGGCGGTTCGCGAACGGGTGGCCTGCAACACTTGATGAATTACATTGACCACCACAAGGGGTGTTGCTAGCCTTGCGCCCTGTTTTCAGGTGTCCTGCTGCCAGTATGGCGCGGGATGAAACGGGAAGTCGGTGCGCCTTCGGGCCAGTCCGACGCTGCCCCCGCAACGGTAATTGAGATAAGGGTAACCAATCCGCCACTGCGCATTGTCGTGGGAAGGCGGTTGCCCGTAACCGCACCGCGGTTCGCTCAAAAGCCCGGAGACCGGCCTGGGAACACACCCGGAGTTGCGGAGGGCGGCTCGGGTAGGCGACTCCCGGCATCTTTCCGCTCTCCGTCCTGCCTGCCCCGCTGACTACTCCGTAATGCATGTCTTGAACCCGTGCGGGTGCGCGCGGTTTGTGGAGTAGTATGATGCTCAAGGTTCCCGTTTTCGTAGCAGGCGCGTCCCTGCTCGCCCCTTCCCTGAATGCCTTTGCCCAGTCAGAGACCGATACCGAGCCAATGGACCCTATCGTGGTGACCGCCACCCTGGGTCCGAAAACGGTTGGTGAAAGTCTTTCGTCCGTTACCACGATCGAAGAAGCCGAAATACGCCAGCAGCAACCTAAAGACTTCCAGGATGTCATTGTTTCGCGCCCCGGCATAGCCATCTCTGCAAACGGCTCTCTCGGCAAAAATGCGACGGTACTTATTCGTGGGCACGAGTCTGACGGGACGGTTTTGCTGGTTAACGGTATTCGTATTCGTTCAGTAACATCTGGCTCGCCAGCCTGGCACTACCTGCCACCTCAACTGATCAACCGGGTGGAAATCGTCAGGGGTAGTCGGAGCAGTCTTTACGGTGCAGATGCAATGGGTGGGGTAGTTCAGGCATATACCGCACCAGAGGGTGAGGGTTCCAAAGGGTGGGTTGAGGTCGGCGCCGGGAACCTGGACACCCAGAACTACACCCTTGGACTCTCCTCCGTCGAGGAAAACAGTTCTCTTGGTGTCGGTATTAACCGGTTCCGGACAGATGGCGCCCCGGTGGTGGAGAATGGAGACGACAAGTCCTACGACAATACCTCCGGTAGCTTCAATGCAAGTCACGAGTTTTCCAATGGCGTTCGCGCTTATATGACCTATCTTGGCGCCGAAGGTCGCTCAGAGTATGAAGGAGGGTACAACGATTATTTGTTCCAGGTGGCAGGCGTGGGCGTCGACTTTCCGCTTACCGACCACTGGCGGGCAAGCCTGCAGTTCTCTGATGCGAGGGATGAACTGGATGATGTGAGTGCCTTCCCGGGTGAATACAATACCAACACCCGTACATCTCGCCTGGAAAACTGGTTTACGGTTGGCACGCATGAGTTTGTGCTTGGCGCAGAAACCATGACCGATCAGCTGGATTCGACCCAGTCTTTCACCGAAGACAAACGCGGCAACGATGCCTATTTTGGTCAGGCCCTGTTCAATTTCGGCCCATCAGAGCTTCATCTGAGTGCTCGCAGTGACGACAATGATGCGTTTGGCACCCATGAGACATGGGGCGCATCCTACGGCTACCGGATTGATTCCAGCCATCGGCTACGGGCCAGTGTTGGCACAGCTTTCAAGGTACCAACCTTTCTGGATCTGTACGCTCCACCAGCCTGGGGCGGTAATCCGGACCTGGAGCCAGAAGAGTCAACCAGCTACGAAATCGGTATGGAAGGTAACTATGGAAACTGGTTCTGGGATGTCGCCCTTTACCAGAGTGATGTAGATCAGCTTATCATCTTCGACAATACCCAGTTTCGTTCTCTGAATGTCAAGGAGGCGCGGCTTCGGGGTATTGAAGTTTCAGCGGGCTGGCAGAATAGCGATTGGACTGTGCGCGCTGGTGCCAGTGCTGGAGATTATGAAGACAGGGAAGACGGCAGCACACTGATCCGGCGACCGGAGCAGACCGTCAGGCTTGATGTCGACCGTCATTTCGACGATTGGTACGTCGGCACGACCCTTCGGGCGGAGAGTCACCGGTACAGTTACGAGCGTAAGCGTATCCCGGGGTATGGCAACTGGGATCTTCGTACTGGAGTCAATCTGGCAGATCAATGGTCGGTCAAGTTGACCGTGGATAATGTACTCGATGAGGAGCATCGTCTGGCACAGTATAGTGGTGATCAATATTTCATCAGCGCCGGCAGGACCGCAATGCTGTCAGTACGTTATGATTTCCTTCAGTAAGTCCCGGTCCAGACAGGTGACCCGGTAATGCTATCGTGGCGCTTAAGCTCGATAGTTGGTTTTCTGTTACTGCTCATGCTGGCCGCAGGCAGCAAGGCGGGTGGACTATGTGCGGTTGATGCCCTTGGACGGGAGGTCTGCCTGTCGGAGCGGGCCGTCCGGATTGTATCCCTGTCGCCCGGCGCCACCGAACTGGTCTACTCGGCTGGCGCTGGCAACCAACTGGTGGGTGCCGGCGCCTGGAGCGACTATCCGCCTGAAGCGAGGGAGCTGCCCCGGGTAGGCGACAGTAACCGGGTAGACCTGGAAGCCATCCTGACCCTCGAGCCAGATCTGGTGATTGGCTGGACCGACGGAAACTCCAGGGTTCAGCTGGACCGCCTGGCAGAGCTGGGTATCCCCGTGTTCTGGCTGGCGCCCAGAACGTTCGAGGATATCGCCGCCACTGTGAAGGCGCTGAGTCTGCTTACCGGCCACCAGCCGCTGGCAGAACAGCGTGCCGGGGAATTTCTGGCAGGTATCAGGGCCATCGAATCGCAGTATGAAACGGCCAGGCCCGTGCGGGTGTTCTACCAGGTGTGGGACCAGCCGCTGATGACCATTAATGGCGATGAACTGATCAGCAGGGCCATACAGCTTTGTGGTGGCACCAACGTGTTCGGTGACCTGCCCCGCCTCGTCCCCCGCATATCGGTGGAGACGCTGCTGATGGTGGACCCGGAAGTAATCGTTACCGCCGGCCGTGGCGATACCGAACAGGGCTGGCTACAACGCTGGCGGGACTATCCCTCGCTGACGGCAGTGGCCAGTGACAATCTCTTCCAGGTTTCCCCGGACCTGCTGCAGCGAGCCACCTTCCGCATGCTGGATGGCACCCGTGAGTTGTGCGACCTGTTGGAGCAGGCCCGTGCCCGCCTTTGACGCCTTTCGCCCCCTGGCACTGCTGGCCCTGGCAGGGCTGGGCGCCATGGTGTTATCGGTCAGCGTGGGCAGCGCCGGCCTGTCGCTGGCGGATACCCTGGCGGCTCTCACGGGTAGCGGCAGCGAACTGAATCGGACGCTGGTACTGGAACTGCGCCTGCCCCGAACCCTTGCCGCCTTCGCTACCGGCGGCCTGCTTGCGGTTGCCGGCGCGCTGATGCAGGTATTGCTGCGTAACCCGCTGGCAGATCCCTATGTGCTGGGGCTGTCCGGCGGCGCAGCGGTGGGTGCCTTGCTGAGTATGCTCGCGGGGGTGGCCGGCGTTATTGTCACCGCTTCCGCCTTTGGTGGCGCCCTGTTGTCAACGCTAATGGTTTTCGGCCTGGCCCACGGTACCGGAAGCTGGACGCCCACCCGGCTGTTACTGACCGGCGTGGTTGTGGCGGCGGGCTGGGGCGCAATTATTACCCTGTTGCTGGCGCTCGCTCCGACCCGTGAGCTGCCGGGCATGCTCTACTGGCTGATGGGAGACGTGGCTTATGCGGGGTCCCCCTGGCCGGCCTTTGTGCTTCTGGTACTCGCCTGCCTTCTGGTTATACCTGCGGGCCGCAGTCTGAATGTGCTCGCCCGGGGGCCTTTGCAGGCCGCTGCCCTGGGGGTAAACGTGCGCCCCATGGAATGGACCATCTACATTGGCGCCAGCCTGCTGACCGCTACTGCGGTTACCACCGCTGGCAGCATCGGCTTCGTCGGGCTGGTGGTGCCCCATATGCTCCGATTGGTGCTGGGCAATGATCAGCGCATTATCCTGCCTGCCTGCGCCCTGGGCGGCGGCGCCCTGCTGGTACTGGCAGATACCCTGGCCCGGGTGGTGATTTCCCCCGAACAACTGCCAGTCGGTGTCATTACGGCGTTGCTGGGCGTGCCCACGTTCCTCTATCTGCTGTACCGGAGTCGCTGATGGACACCTTGCAGGCTCGTCAGCTGGTGATCGACATTCCGGGGCGGACGGGTGGTTCCCCGCTGAACCTGACGGTTGAAGCGGGCCAGGTGTGGGGTGTGCTGGGGCCGAATGGTGCCGGCAAAACCACCTTGCTGCATACGCTGGCGGGCCTGCGGCTGCCGCGGGAGGGTGAGGTTCGCCTGGGTGAGTACCCGCTTACGGAGGTGCGTCGGCGCAGCGTGGCCCAACAGCTGGGCCTGGTGTTCCAGGACCGGCAGGATGGCTTTCCGGCCACCGTACTGGAAACCGCCCTGATCGGACGCCATCCGTGGCTGTCCCTCTGGCAGATGGAAAGCGGCGATGACCTGAACCGCGCTGAGGCAGCGCTAAAGGCCCTGGATGTGGTTCACCTGAAGGATCGGCTGGTCAGCACGCTTTCAGGAGGTGAGCGCCAGCGGGTAGCCATCGCCACGGTACTGACCCAGAACCCGGATACCTGGTTGCTGGATGAACCCACCAACCACCTGGATCTTCACCACCAGGTTGCCGTCATGCAGTTGCTGAAGCAGCAGGCCGAGGCCGGCCGGGCCATTTTCATGTGCCTGCATGACCTGAACCTGGCCGCCCGCTGGTGCGACCACCTTCTGTTACTCTTTCCGAATGGTGAGGCCTGCTGGGGCCATGCCAGCCAGATGCTGGTCCCGTCTGCCCTGGAGAGCCTGTATAACCAGAAACTGATCACCGTGGAAGCCGACGGTGCGCCGGTTTTTGTGCCGGCAAAGGGGTAGTTCAGGGAGGCAACCCACAGTCCCCAGGCACCCATGTGGGGTGTGCCCCCCATTGAGTTGTCTCCATACGCTATAATGCCCGCCCCTTGAAGTGTTGGGTACTGAGTGGCCAGGCGTCTAGTGTCCCGTCTGTCTCATCCAGCGCTTGTGACCTTCCACAGAGCGAGGCTTATCGTGAGCACTTTACCGAGTTGTCCTGAATGCCAGTCCGAATTCACCTATGAAGATGGTGAGTTCCTTGTCTGCCCGGAGTGTGGGCATGAATGGAAAGCCGGTGGCGAGCCGTCCGAAGTATCTGGCGGGCTTTCCGTCAGCGACGCCAACGGCAACCCACTGGCGGATGGTGATACGGTGACCGTTATCAAGGACCTGAAGGTGAAGGGTTCCTCGCTGGTGGTCAAGGTTGGTACCAAGGTCAAGAACATCCGCCTGGTAGACGGCGACCATGATATCGATTGCAAGATCGACGGCATCGGCCCGATGAAGCTGAAGTCCGAGTTCGTCAAGAAGGCCTGATATCAGGCCATTGTGGCAATACTCTTGCGGAAACGCCGCAACGACAGGGCAAAGAACACCCCGCCGATCACCAACAGGGCAAGCAGGGATGGCCAGATGATGGCCAGCCCCGCCCCCCGGAAGAGGATGGCCTGGGCCAGGCTGATGAAGTGGGTGGTGGGTGCCAGCTGCATGATGACCTGGATGAAGGCAGGCATGTTTTCGAAAGGCGTCGCGCCGCCGGAAAGCAGTTGCAGGGGGATCAGCACCAGAATGATCAGCATCCCCAGCTGTGGCATGGACCGGGCCACCGTTGCCAGGAAGATTCCCATGGAGGTGGTGGCAAACAGATGCAGGGCCGCCACCAGAACGAAGAGCAGTGTTGACCCCTCAACAGGCACCTGCATCCATCCTTTTACCACCAGTGCCAGGGAGGTACTGGAAGCGAGCAGTACCACCAGCCCCATAGCCACCACCTTGGCTACCATGATCTCCACCGGCCGCAGCGGCATCACCAGCAGGTGTTCGATGGTGCCGTGTTCCCGTTCCCGGATCAGGGCCGCGCCGGTGAGGATGATCGACAACATGGTGATGTTGTCGATCAGTTCGATCACCGCACCAAACCAGCTCTGGCTAAGGGCCGGGTTGAAGCGGTTGCGGATCTCCAGTTCCACGGGAGACGTGACGCTGCGGTCTCCCTGTACAAACGCCCGGGTTTCATCAGAGAGAATCGCCTGGATATAGCCTGCTCCGAGAAATGCCTGGGTCAGCTTGGTGGCATCCACGTTGAGTTGCACAGTGGGCTGGTTGCCGGCGAGCAGATCCCGCTGCATGCCGGGAGGGATATCCAGTACAAACGTATAGTCGCCGGCGTCCATCAACGGATCGATCTGGCGCTGCTCGATACTGGCCGGGGGAAGGAACCAGGGTGGGTAGAAAGCCCCCGTCATGCGAATCGACAGGGGGGAGCGGTCCTCATCGACGATGGCAATCGGTGCCATGTGCAGGGTTTCGGGGATGCTGGCACTGCTGATGTAGATGTTGACGCTGAAAGCGAACAGGATCAGCGCGAGCATGATCCGGTCCCGGCCCAGGCTGCGCCATTCCTTGATGGTCAGGTGAAAGATGTTGCCCAGTTGTTCCACGGTCAGTGCTCCTGCTTCTTCAGGGCTATCAGGCTGAGACCCAGGATGACGGGAACGGACAACGCCAGCGGCCAGAACGAGCCGGACAGGTCGGCAAACCCCAGCGCCTTGGAAAAAGTGCCACTGCTGATGGTCAGGAAGTGGGAGGTGGGATAGATCTCACCAATTACCCGGGGAATACCCTCCAGCGCCGATACAGGTGTCGTCATACCGGAAAAGGTCACAGCAGGTATCAGGGTGATTATGGTGGTGCCGAAGATGGCTGCCGTCTGACTGCGCATAAAGCTGGACACCAGCAGCCCCAGGCCGGTGGCGGCCATTACATAGAGCAGGGCGGCGGTTACATAGGCGAGGTAACTGCCCTTGAAGGGAACGCCAAAGGCGAAAACCGCCAGTGCGGTGAGCAGCAGGAAGTTCGCCATGGCCAGTGCGATGTAGGGGATCTGCTTGCCCAACAGGAACTCCAGCTGCGTCACCGGTGTAACGTAGAAGTTGATAATGGAGCCCAGCTCTTTTTCCCGTACTACGCTCAGGGCCGTCAGCATGGCGGGAATCATCATCAGCAACAGCGGGATGACCGTGGGCACGATGGCCACCAGGCTGGCGACGTCAGGGTTGTAGCGGTAACGGGTTTCGACATTGATGGAGAGAGACTGACTGACGGGTGTGGACTGGAAACGCATTTGCTCCTGCAACCAGCCGCCATGCAGCGCCTGCAGATAGCCGGCTACGGTTTCTGCCCGGCTGGGCATGGCGCCGTCCACCCAGGCACCCATGGCAACCGGGCGGCCATGTTGCAGGTCACGGGCGAATCCCGGCGGTATCTCCAGAGCGAGTTCCAGTTCACCGCTGCGCATGCGCCGGTCCAGTTCACCGTAGTCGGTAATCGGGGGGCGCTCGATAAAGTAGTTTGAGCCACTGAGGTTCAGCAGGTACTGGCGACTGGTGCTGGTCTGGTCCCGGTCCAGCACGGCAAAGCGGATGTCTTCCACATCCATGCTGATGCCGTAACCCATGATCACCAACAGGATTACCGATCCCAGTAAGGCCAGGGTTGCGCGGATCGGATCACGCTGCAGTTCCAGGCTTTCCCGGCGGCTGTAGCTGAACAGGCGCAGCAGGCTGAAGCGTCCGGGTGTCCTGCCGTTTTCATTGCCCCTGGCCACTGGCGGAGCCACGCTTTCATCAGCCTTGCCGGCGGCCTCTTCCAGCCAGGCAACGAAGGCATCGTTGAGGGTTTCTGCGCCCCTGGTTTCCCTGAGGGCGGTGGGTGTGTCGCTGGCCAGGACCTGGCCGGCATGCATCAGCGAGACCCGGTCACAGCGCTCCGCTTCGTTCATGAAATGGGTGGAGATAAAGATGGTTACCCTGTCTTCCCGGGACAGGTCGATCAGCAGTTGCCAGAACTGGTCGCGGGCGATGGGGTCCACCCCGGAGGTGGGTTCATCCAGTATCAGCAGCTCGGGGCGATGGATCACTGCCACCGCCAGGGACAGCCTCTGCCGGACCCCCAGGGGCAGGGCGGAGGGAAGTTCGTCCTCTACAGCCTCGAGGCCAAAACGCTCCAGCATTTCCGCAACACGTGGGGGAATGCTGTGTGGTGGCAGGTGAAACAGCCTGGCGTGTAACTCCAGGTTCTGGCGTACGGTCAGCTCCGAGTACAGGGAAAAGGACTGGGACATATAGCCCACCCGGCGGCGGGTATCCAGGTCCGTGGCATCCACCGGGTGCCCGAACAGTCGGGCATTGCCTTCCGACGCTGGCAACAGGCCCGTCAGCATTTTCATGGTGGTGGTCTTGCCGCAACCGTTGGAGCCCAGGAAGCCGAAGATCTCGCCCCGCTCCACCCGCAGGTTAACGCCCTGCACCGCCACAAAGTCGCCAAATCGCATGGTCAGCCCTTCGGCCTCGATGGCGATATCGGGTTGTCCGTCCGCTCCATTGGTGCGTGGCGGGATGGTGACTGCCTGGTGTTTGCGGCTTTTCTCTTCCGGCAGCAGGCGGATAAATGCCGCTTCCAGCGTGTCTGTATCGGTGCGCTCCCGCAGTGCCTCTGCGGTCCCTGTGGCCAGTACCCGGCCTTCGTCCATGGCGACCAGCCAGTCAAAGCGCTCGGCCTCTTCCATGTAGGCAGTGGCAATGACCACGCTCATGCCCGGGCGGCGGCTTCGCACCCGTTCCACCAGTGCCCAGAACTGGGAGCGGGAGAGCGGGTCGACCCCGGTGGTGGGCTCGTCCAGTATCAGAAGGTCCGGGTCATGGATCAATGCACAGCACAGCCCCAGCTTCTGCTTCATGCCGCCGGACAGCTTGCCGGCGGGCCGGTCACGGAATTCCAGCAGGCCGGTGGCAGCAAGGAGTTCATTGACGCGCTGGTCGCGCTCCTGCCGCTCATGGCCGAACAACCGGGCAAAGAAATCCAGGTTCTCCTGAACCGACAGGGTGGCGTAGAGGTTTTTGCCAAGCCCCTGGGGCATGTAGGCGATCCGCGGACCCGTGAGCCTGCGGTGGCGGGCGTCCGCCATCTCACCGCCAAGCACATGGATCGAGCCCTGCTGGATCGCGCGGGCGCCGGCAATCAGGGACAGCAGACTGGACTTTCCGACACCATCCGGCCCGATCAGCCCCACCATGCAGCCGCCTGGGACCTCAAGGGTGATGTCCTGCAGGGCAGGGTGCTTGCGGTAGTGGAGGGTGACTCCGTCAAGCCGGATCACTGGAGCGGGTCGGGCGTCCGTGCGGCCATTCATGGGGCTCACCGGTTATTGCACTTGTGGCATCTGGAGCTCCGCTGGCCAGTCCCGGGACTCATCCAGCCGCAGGTAAGCCATGCCGGGCAGCCCGGTCTTCACCTGACGGGCGTATTTTTTGAGAAGTGCCGGATCAATGCTGGCCTTCACCCGGAACATCAACTTGAGCCGCTCGCTCTGGGTCTCGACAGTCTTTGGTGTGAATTGGGCCTCGCTCGCCACAAAGGAAATCCTGGCCGGTACGATGACATCCTGTGCGGCATCCAGTACCAGCCGCACCTCTGTGCCCAGGGCCACCCGCCCGACAGCGGTGGTCGGCAGGTAGAAGGTCATGAACACCTCGCTGATGTCGATCATGTTCAGCACGCGGCCCCCGGGGGCCAGCACCTCACCGGGTTCCGCAACCCGGTACTGTACGCGGCCGGCACGGGGTGCCTTGAGGTCCGCGTCGTCGATCTCTACCTGCAGTCTTTCCACGGTCGCTTCGGTTGCCCTGATCAGGGACTGCGCCTGGACTACCTGTGCCTTGGCTGCGGCGATCGCGGCATCCATGGAGGAGACCTGGGCCTTTGCCGCATTCAGGGCGGCTGTAGCGCCGGCTACGGCGGCCTGGTCATCCTCCAGCTGTTGGGTGGAGATGGAGCCGCGGTCAGCGAGGGCTTGGGAGCGCTTCAGGCGATTGCGGGCGGAGTTCAGCTCAGTCTGGCGCTGCGCCACCACGGACAGGCTGGCCGCTTTTTCACTTTCCCTTTGTGACACCAGGGCTTCGGCGGCCATTTCGGAATGCCGGGCTTGCTGGACCTGGGCCTGCGCTTCCGCCAGTGAGGCCTGCAGGCTTTCGGTATCGACTCGCGCAAGTAACTGTCCGGCATCAACAAAGTCACCTTCCCGGACCATCACCTCCAGCAATCGTCCACCGGACCGGGTGGCAATGTCGATTTCCGTAGCTTCAATGCGGCCATTGCCACTGACGACGTAGTCCGGCAATTCGCCGGGACGGTATTGGTTCCAGGCCCAGGTTGCGGCAATTGCCAGTAATGCCACCAGGATCCAGGGGAGCCATTTCTTTGCCGACATAACGCAGTCCGTGTGTGATTGGTCGAGGGTTCGAAAACCATTATGCCAAGCTTAAGGGCGCTATACCCTGTAATGCCAGCGGAACCCGCCAGGTTTCTGTCCGGGATCATTTGTTTACCGGCGCAACTATCGCCGCTGGCCTGCGACGTTCTGCCTCATTCCCGGGGCCGGCGAAGGTTATATACTGACCCGGTAATGGCGGTTGTCCGTATCCACAGAGCGGGCATAACCGATTCAGCCCTGCGCGGATTTTCCGTTCAGGGCTTTTTTTATGATGCGGGTCAAGGTGCCCCTGTCCTCCATTAAAGCCCGCTGACCTATACTGTGCAGTTCGTAATAGGCACCGGGTACCTGTCTCCTGGTGCAATCGCTTTTCCAACGAGTGCCTGTCCATGATCAGACGCCTGATCCCCCTGTTTATCATCATTGCCGGTATCGCCATTTTCCAGTTGCTCAAGCTGACTCGTCCGGAGCCTGAGCCCGCGGGTCAGACCGAACGCTCCTGGCCTGTGCAGGTGATGGAAGCCGAATTTGGCGCCTGGCAGCCGGCGCTACCGGTCTATGGCGAGGTGGTGGCGCCCGACCTGATGACCGTTACTGCACCGGTTTCGGGCCGGATAGCGGAACGACCGGTCAGTGAGGGAAGCCGTGTTGCCAGTGGCGACCTGCTTGTGGCCCTGGATCCCGCCGACGTGCAGCCCGCATTGCAACAGGCGGAGGCCGAAGTAGCTGACCTGCGGGCCCAGATACGCAGTGAGCAGATCCGGGTGGAAACCGACCGCAAGGCGCTGGCCCGGGAACAGGCCATTCGTGAAAACGCCCGCCGGCAACTTGAACGTACTCGGTCGCTGCAGGGTAGCAACCTGGCTTCCCAGCGGGATTTGGACACTGCCCGGGACGCCATGGAGCAAGCAGAGCTGGCGGTTACCCTGCGGGAGCAGAACCTGGCAGAGCACCCGGCCCGGCTGGACAGCCTGGAAGCCAGGTTGCAACGTGCCGAGGCAGCCCTGACAGCGGCCCGGCGGGATGCTGAGCGGGCCACCGCAACGGCCCTTTTCGATGGCGTGGTAGCACGGGTTGAAGTGGCTGTGGGTGACCGGGTGACCGCCAATTCGTCGCTGTTGTCCCTCTACCAACCCCGGGCCCTGGAAGTGCGTGCCCGTATACCTGCCCGGTTTGCGCAGGCGCTGGAGAAAGCATTGGAGGACGATCAGCCAGTGCAGGCAACGTCAGAAGATCAGCGGTTCCGGTTGACACTGACCGGCTTTGCGGGTGAGAGCGATACCCGGGGGCCGTTGGGTCTTTTCCGGCTCCGGGAAGACCAGGCTGGCCTTCGACCTGGCGACATGGTGCCCCTGGTGGTGCTTCGTCCGGCGGTGGATTCGGTGGTGGCTGTGCCCTACAGCGCCCTGTACGGGAGCGACAGTCTGTATGTGATGACCGAAGAGGGGCGGATGCACCGGGTGCCGGTCGAGCAGGTGGGGGAAGTTCTCAGGGAAGGTGGCTATTACGACGCCCTGGTGCGTAGCGAGCGGTTGCAGCAGGGTGACCTCATCATCACCACCCACCTGCCCAATGCCATTGAAGGCCTGAAAGTCGCCGTGGCGGAAGCATCGGGAGCAGAGACTGAATGAGCCGTCGCCGCAAGGGAATTATCGGCTTCTTTGTGCACCACCGGGTTGCCGCCAACCTGGTGATGATCCTCATGCTGCTGGCCGGTGCCCTGGGCCTGATGCGCATGAACATCCAGTTCTTTCCCACCTTTGCCCTGGATATCGTCAATGTCCAGGTGGTCTGGAGCGGGGCTGCGGCGGAAGACATAGAGCAGGGCATTACTGATCCACTGGAGCAGCGCTTCCGGAGTATCAATGGCCTGAAAAAAATGACGTCTACCTCTGCCCAGGGGGTGGCCAGTATCACCCTGGAGTTCGAGGAAGGCACCGAGCCCATCCAGGCAGTGGATGATGTACGCCAGCAGGTAGAGGAGTTCAGTAACCTGCCGGCAGATGCCGAGACACCCCGGGTCAGCCGGGTTGGCCGCTATGAGCCGGTGGCCCGTCTGCTGATGCATGGCGACCTGGCGCCGGAAGAACTCCGTCGCCTGGCCTATCGCTATGAGGACGAGCTGTTACGGGCCGGTATTGACCGTATCGAAATCACCGGGCTGCCGGAAGTGCAGATGAGCATCGATGTGCCGGTGGAGCGGTTGCAGGCCCTGGGGTTGTCGCTGGATGACATTGCCGACCGGGTCCAGGCCCAGTCACGGGACCTGCCCGCCGGGCTGATGGGGCAGCAGGATGCCACCCGGGAGCTGCGGGCTACCAGCCAGGGGCGTTCCCCGGAGGACTTTGCCGACCTTTCGGTCATTGCAGACAACCGGGAACGGATCCGCCTGGGGGATATTGCCATTATCCGGCAGGAGGCCCGGGACCAACAGGTTACTTTAACCCAGGATGGCAAACCCGCCGTGGAGCTGCGCCTGTTGAGGGCCGAGCAGGGGCATTCCCTGCGTGCGGCTGAGATACTGGAAAAGTGGATGGACGAAACCCGGCCACAGCTGCCCTCGACGGTGTCGCTGGAAGTCTATGACCAGACCTGGGAGCTGATTGATCAGCGGATCTCGCTGCTGACCAGTAACGGCCTGGGCGGGTTGGTATTGGTGCTGATATTACTGTACCTGTTCCTGCCGGGGCGGGTTGCCCTGTGGGTGGCAGTGGGTATTCCCACGGCTTTCATGGCCGCACTGGGTGCGCTCTGGCTGTACGGCGGTTCCATCAATATGATGTCGCTATTCGCCCTGATCATGGCCCTGGGTGTCATCGTCGATGACGCCATCGTGGTGGGGGAAGATGCCGATGCCCATGCCCGGATGGGGGAGCAGTCCGCCTATGCGTCCGAGGGGGCTGCCAAGCGCATGGTGTGGCCGGTGCTGGCCTCTTCACTGACCACCGTGGCGGCGTTCATGCCGTTACTGGTGGTCAGCGGCGTCATCGGTAACATCCTGGGGGATATCCCCGTTGTCATGATTTGTGTACTGGTAGCCTCGCTGCTTGAGTGCTTTATCGTGTTGCCGGCCCACCTCCGCCATGCCTTTACCCCGGGTAAACCAGGTGCCCGCGTTGGCCGGCTGGAACGAATTCGACAGGGCTTCGACCGGCGTTTTGAGGCGTTCCGCCAGGGGCCCTGCCGGAGGCTTTCCCGCTGGACACTGGCGCACCGTTCCATCGTGTTGGCGAGCCTGTTCACACTGACCGCAGGCACCTTCGGCCTGTGGGCGGGTGACCGTATCGGCTTCAGTTTCTTTCCGACGCCCGAACCAAGCGTGCTCTATGCCAATGCCAATTTTGTCGCCGGTACCGACCGGGAGACCGTGGACCGCTTCCTGGTACACCTGGAAGAAACCCTCAATGAAACCGAGGAAGCCCTGGGGGGTAACCTGATCCTCCACGCAGTCACCACCCACGGCAGCGCCCAGTCCGGTGACGGTTCGGCTCGTTCCGGTGATGATGTGGGTTCCATGATGCTGGAGCTTGTCGATCCTGACGATCGCACCGTGCGCAATGCCCGGTTTGTGCGGGCATGGCGAGAGCGGATCCAGCTGCCCCCGGGCATGGAGAACCTGACGATTACGGAACGGCAAGCGGGTCCGCCGGGCCGGGATGTGAATGTCCGCCTTACCGGGGCAGATACCATTAGTCTGAAGCGGGCCGCAGAGTCTCTCTCCGCAGCGATGCGCTCCCTGCCGGGTGTGCTTGATTCCGAGGATGACCTGCCCTGGGGGCGGCAGCAGCTGATCTACGAAGTCTCGCCCCGGGGTGAGAGTCTCGGGCTGACCACCCTGGATGTTGGGCGACAGTTGCGGGCGGCCTTTGATGGCCGGGTGGTGCAGATCTACCAGGATGACCGGGACGAGATCGAGGTCCGGGTCCAGTTACCCCGGGAGCAGCGCGAGCGGGTCAGCACCCTGTCACGGCTGACCATCCGCCTCCCTGATGGTCGCTTCGTGCCGCTGGAACAGGTGATCACCCTCAGCCCCCGCCAGGGCTTTGATGCGCTGCGCCATGCCGACGGCCAGCTGGCGGTGGAAGTGACGGCCCAACTGGACCCGGCGGAAACCACCGCCGGCCAGGTGTTGGAGTCCCTGCGTACCCACACCTTGCCGGAACTGGCGGACACCTGGGGCGTCCGGTACAGCTTTGAGGGGCGCTCGGCGGACCAGCGACAGACCCTGAATGACATGAAAGTTGGCGCTATTGCAGGCCTGGCGCTGATGTACGTGGTGCTGGTGTGGGTATTCGCCTCCTGGACCACGCCGCTGATTGTCATGGCGATTATTCCCTTTGCCCTGATTGGTGCAATGCTGGGGCACTGGCTGATGGGGCTGAAGCTGACGGTGCTGTCCCTGTTCGGCCTGTTCGGCCTGTCCGGTATCGTGGTGAACAATGCCATTATCCTGGTGTCTTTCTACCAGGCAGAGCGACGGAAGGGGCTTGCGGTTAATGAAGCACTGAACGAAGCGGTGGTACAAAGGGTAAGGGCCGTTATACTGACCTCTCTTACTACCATCGGCGGTCTGTTGCCGCTGATGTTCGAGACGTCCCTGCAGGCCCAGTTCCTGATACCCATGGCGGCGTCGATCACCTTCGGTCTCGCATTGGCAACCGTGCTGGTGCTGGTTGTTATTCCCGCCCTTCTGTCACTGCTGGAGCAGTTTCACGAGTGGCGAGCCCCAACCAGGCAGGTCGAAGGGCCAGAAACCTGAACGGACGAGGCTCGGTCAGTGAAGATCATTGCGTTTCATAATCTCAAGGGTGGTGTCGGTAAAACAGCCGCTGCCTCCAACATTGCCGCCCTGGCTGCGGAGTCCGGAATTCCCACCCTGCTCTGGGACCTGGACCCCCAGGGAGCGGTCAGCTGGTATTTCGGTAACACCGGTGACGGCGACGCCCGTGTGCCCAAGGCGGGCAAGCTGGTGAAGGGCAAGACGCCGATCGGCAAGACCATTGTGCCGACCGGGATTGATAACCTGGACCTGATCCCCGCGGACGTCAGTTTCCGCAATATTGACCTGCAACTGGAAAAGCACGGCGACCGCAACACCCTGGCGGACTGGCTGGAGCCCCTGGGGGAGGATTACGGCCTGGTCGTCCTGGACTGCCCGCCTTCCCTGTCGCGGCTGGCGGAACAGGTATTCCGGGTCTCGGACCGGGTGCTGGTTCCACTGGTGCCCACCTGGCTGTCACTCAACAGCTGGCACCAGATGCAGGCTTTCATTGCCGACAAGAAGGTCGATCGACGCAAGTTCTATCCGTTCTGGACCATGGTCGACCGCCGTAAAAGGCTTCACCGGCAACTGCTGGAGCAGCCCCCCAAAGAACTGGAACAACTGATGCCGGGTTACATTCCCTATGCCAGTGACGTGGAACGCATGGGTGAACTGCGCCAGCCCGTCCACTGGTTTGCGCCCCGCTCACCGGCGGCGCTGGCGTACCGGCTCCTGTGGCGTAGTTTCAGCAAGGGAAAACGGTCCCTCAACCTTTGAGCCGGTATTTGCACGGCACCGTCTACCATGCGAGATGCTACTATCGGGTAGGCCAGTACCGCTGCATTTCCATGTAGAGGAAAGAGGCGCTCCAGGTGATTAGTACCAGCCCGGCCAATGCTTCGATCCCGGTGAGATACCTCAGTGCCCCCAGCGGCTCGATGTCGCCAAAGCCCAACGTGGTAAAGGTGGTGTAGGAGAAGTACACGGCATCGATAAATGCTCCGGAGAAGTTTCCGGCAAGTTCGCCCCATCCCTTTGCGTGGTGCATGAAGTAGTACACACTCGCGAACAGCCAGACCTGGACCGTGTGGGCAATCAGTATTCCGAACACCGCCACTATGAGCCGGAAGTGTCGTGTGCGGGTGTGGTGAAGGCTTTCCAGTATCCCGCTGAGCCGGACCAGGCTCTCATGATGAATAAGCACTACGGCGACCACAATCAAGCTGTTTAACAGCGTCACGTTGATCAGGCTGGCGTGGTCAGCAAGCTCCATCCGCAGGCACTATCTCTGTTTATGAATTGAGGGCAATACCAATAGGGGTAATGTTAGCTGGTCACGGTGCTGGTGTCTGCCTGTCCGGGTGGATTGTCGGCACCAACCGAGGCCTTCCGGTCAGCGATCAGACTGAGATGATGCTGCTGCCCGGCTGGTCACTGGTGGGGGCACTACCCGGTTACGCCCCTGTTCCTTGGCCTGGTAAAGGCGGCTGTCGCCAACCGCCAGCAGGTCCTGGAGAGTTTCACCATCCACCCCCAGTTCGGCAACGCCGACGCTCAGTGATAAGGGTATGGCTTCACCGGAGTGTTCGATATTGGCTGTGGCCAGGGCCTGCCGAAGTTCTTCTGCCACCTGGCTGGCCGTGACCGTGGCGGTGTTAACCAGGATGACGCCAAACTCCTCACCGCCCAGCCGGCCTGCCAGGTCGGTGGTCCGCAGGCGACGGCGAAGCAGGTCGGCAAAGAAGATCAGGGCGCGGTCACCCGCCTCATGGCCATGGTGGTCATTCACCTGCTTGAAGTGGTCCAGGTCGATGACCAGCAGTGACAATGGCTGCCCCTCACGCACCGCACGGCTTTTTTCCCGTTCGAAGAACATCTTGATACGGGACCGGTTGGGCAACCCGGTGAGGAAGTCGGTCTGCGCCATATGCAGCAACTGGGTCTCACTGCGCTCACGGCTGACTTCGTAAACATGCGAAAACACCGTGATGCAGGCCGTCAGGACAATCATGTTGGCAACCGAGCGAGCATCCATGACGGCCGTGTCATCCATGAACCTCCACAGGAAGATAATGGCGGCGACGACGATAAACAGCAGGGAGATGGCCAGGCCTGCACGGCGACCCAGCAGAAGGTGACTCACCAGCGGGATCAGTAGTACCCAGCCGAATATGGTCACGCTGGCCGTTGGTGTGGCGAGGGCGATCATCATGGCAGTGAAGAAGGGGAAGATATACGCCAGTATCCACCGCTCCAGGTGCCGGGTCCGGTGGGCGTAGTACAGCAGGACAGCTGAGTAGAGACCCATACCCCATTCCACGCCGGCCAGGGCCCAGGTGCCTTTCATGGCATTGAGGAAGCCGAAAAGAATGCCCCCGCTGATGGTGATCCAGAGCAGGGCGACCAGTACTGCCTTGCGGTGGGGGCGGGCCAGCTGTGTGAGAGTATCCGGGTGGGCGTCCATGGGCTCTGCGATCCGGTAATTTTTGTGCATGAATTTGATCACATATTACCTGTCGTTAGAATACTCTCACCGGTTATTTTCCGAGCAACTCCCCCAGCCCCTGCAGATTCTTCACATGGTCGCACAGTGTCTTGGTCATCATCAGGATCGGCGTGGCCAGAATCAGCCCCACGGGGCCCCACAGCCAGCCCCAGAACAGAAGGCCGATGAAGATGACTACGGCGTTGAGACTGGATACCTGGCTGGTGAGCCATGGCGTCAGCAGGTAGCCCTGGATACTGGTAATCACCAGTGATGCCCCTGACACGGCAATCGCCATATCCATGGAACCGAACTGGATAAAGGCTGCTGCACCGGAACCGATAAAGACCAGAAACGGACCCAGATAGGGGATGGCACTGGCAATACCTGCCAGGACACCCCACAGAAGGGACTGTTCAACGCCAATGAACATGAATGCCAGCCAGGTGAGAACACCAACGAACACCGCGCCCAGGAACATGACGAAGATGAACCGGCGCATCTGGTAGTGGAACTCATTGAGCATGCGAGCAACCTTGCGCATGCTGTGAAAATCCGGACCGGACATGCGTACGATCTTGCGCTTGTAGAGCTTGCCGATAGCGAGTACGAAGTAGACGAGGAACAGCACGGAGAACAGCTGGGTAACCATCATGGTTCCGCCCGCCGCGCGCTCCATAAGGTAGTCCCTGAGGTTAAAGGGCTCTTCAACGACACGCACGGCTGTCGCCTGTACACGGCTGCGTTGCTCCTCCCTGGATTTGGACGCTGATTCCTCGATCTCCTTGGCTGCCTCCTGGGCTTTCTCCATCAACCCTTCAGATTTGGGCTGGCGGCTGCTCTCCCGCTCGAATTGCTGAACGGCGGCCGGGATGCGCTCCAGCATTTTCATGGCTTCGCTCTGCAAGGGCATGGCCGCCAGGGCGAGGATCGCCAGCAGGCTACTGAGTACCAGTGCGGCGCTGATCGGGCGGGGAATACGCAGACGGTCCAGTGACGAGACCACCGGGTCCAGGGCATAGCTGATCATGATGCCTGCTACCAGTGGCAACAGTACGTCCTGCGCCCAGTCGAGGAAAACGATCAAGCCCATGCCGGCAATAAGCACGGGGGCGATGTGGGCGAAGTTGATGGCATTGGCCGCAACGGACCTGCCTTTCTGATCGTCGCCGGATGGCGGGGTGTTTCCTGGATGACTCTGCATTCCATCCCTGCTCTGGTGGGTGATCCGTCCCTACATGATGGCAACGGGTTGCCCGGGGGTACAGAAAAGAGCGGAGGGATTAATGGTTTCGTAAGGTTGATGGGGAGGATTCCGGCCACGAGAGCGTGGCCGGAATGGTTTACAGCGGGTTGACCACGTGGCCGCCATCCACTGTGACCACAGAGCCAGTCATGAACTGACCGGCATCACTGGCGAGCAACAGCATGGCGCCGTTAAGCTCGTCGAGCTGGCCGAGACGGCGCATGGGTACGCCTTTCTGAATAAACTCCTGACCCTGGTCGGTGTCGAAGAAGTCTTCGTTGATCTCGGTGCGGAAGTAACCCGGTGCGATAGCATTGACCCGGATTTTGTAGCGGGCCAGTTCCATACCGAGAGACTTGGTGAGCTGCACCACGGCCGCCTTGGAGGTGGCATAGTGGCTCAGCCCCTTGCCCACACGGAGGCCAAGAATCGACGCGATATTGACGATGCTGCCGGACTTGCCGGCCTTCGCCATGCGCTGGCCGGCGCACTGTGCGACACGCCAGACGCCATCCAGGTTGGTGCCCAGCATGAAACGCCAGTCCTCTTCGCTGATTTCCAGCGCCCGGGCGGCACCGCCGACACCGGCGTTGTTGAGTACCACGTCCACCACGCCGAAGGCTTCCTCGGCGGCGTCGAAGGCGGCTTCGACGCTGTCGCGGGAGGTAACATCCATGGCAACGGCGAGGACATCGCCACCATTGCCACGAATGTCGTCAGCGAGCTGATTGAGTTTTTCTACCCTGCGAGCGCCGATGACAACACGGGCGCCTACCTGGCTGCAGATACGGGCAAAGTGTGCGCCAAGGCCACTGGAAGCACCAGTGACCATGACGGTTTTGCCCTTGAGCGAGAATGCATCAAGGGGATGGCTCATTACAGCACCTCGAACAGACCAGCTGCGCCCATACCGCCGCCGACACACATGGTAACGACCACGTATTTGACGCCACGACGCTTACCTTCCAGCAGCGCGTGACCTACCATCCGGGCACCACTCATGCCGTAGGGATGACCGATGGAGATGGCGCCACCGTTGACGTTCAGGCGCTCATCGGGGATACCCAGCTTGTCGCGGCAGTACAGCACCTGTACGGCGAAGGCTTCGTTCAGCTCCCACAGGCCGATATCGTCCACTTTCAGGCCATGTTGCTTGAGCAGCTTGGGTACGGCGTAGACCGGGCCGATACCCATTTCTTCGGGCTTGAGGCCCGCGACGGCCATGCCACGGTAGGCACCCAGGGGCTGCAGGCCACGCTGTTCGGCCAGCTTGGAGTCCATCAGCACGCAGGCGCTGGCGCCATCGGAGAGCTGGCTGGCGTTGCCGGCAGTGATGCAGCCGCCTTCGATGACCGGGTTGAGGCCTGCCAGGCCTTCCAGCTGTGTGGACGGACGGTTGCCTTCGTCCTTGTCGAGGGTGGCTTCTTCGTAGGTGACTTCCTTGGTTTCCTTGTTCATCACCGCCTTTGTGGTGGTGACCGGTACAATTTCGTCATCGTACAGGCCCTTTTCCTGGGCGACAGCGGTGCGCTGCTGGGACTGAAGCGCATATTCGTCCTGGGCCTCACGGCTGATGCCGTAGACCTTGGCCACGTTCTCCGCGGTTTCCAGCATTGGCATGTAGGCGTGAGCCGCATGTTTGATGACGGTCTCGTCACGCTCGCTGGCCATCCACTCGAAGTTCTTCTGCTGAACCAGGGAAATGTTCTCGTGTCCGGCGCCAATGGCGACGTCCTGGCCGTCATACATGATCTGCTTGGCGGCGGTCGCGATTGCCATCAGGCCAGAGGCGCACTGACGATCGATGGTCATGCCGCTGACGGTCAGGGGCAGCCCTGAGGCCAATGCTGCCAGGCGTCCCAGGTTCATACCGGCAGTGCCGCCTTGCATGGCGGTACCCATCACCAGGTCTTCGATTTCTGCCGGATCGACCTTGGCGCGCTCAACGGCAGCCTTGATGGCGAAGGAGGCCATGGTGGGCGATTTGGTGTTGTTGAACAGACCCCGGAAGGCTTTGCCAATGGGGGTACGTGCGGTGGATACGATGACTGCTTCTCTCATGATCTCTTCCTCTTGGTGTTTATCAGGTATCACGCCCGGACGACATTAAACCGGGTTGAATTTGTTAGCGTTCACGGAGCAAGCCCGGGTCCTGCACGGAGTCGATCGACCGGCGGGACAGGCTTTCGCAGCAGCGCCATGGATGGCGCGGAGCAAGGCGGGTGCCATGGATGGCCCCTGAATTGCGGCGGAGAAAGCATGTCCCGGCGGGCGAGCGACGGTTTAGCTGGTTACTCCTTTAATCAGGTCTACCCGCGTGCCTTTGAGCTGTTCCGCAGGCCGATGCCCCAGCCTGTTAATTGCGGTGCCTGGCCTCCCGGTGGGGGTACTTCCTCCGCTGCAATTCACGGCCCGTCCTGGACCGACCTTGCACCGGGCTGGTCCGGCCCACCATCACAGATGGCGGTCGTTCGCCTGCGCATGAAGCTGCGCTTCATAAACGCTTGTCTCACCCATGGCCCTGCTGCGGAAGTACCCCCACCGGAAGTCCGTGTGAACTCCGTGCTGTCCGCCTTTAAAACTTTTTTGGTTACCCTGCCAGATCGTTTTTCAGCTTCAGACTTTTTCGATCTTTGTCTTGCCTTCCGCAACCAGCTTTTCCAACAGCGGCGCCGGCTCAAACCACATTGTGCCGTAATCACCCAGGGTATCGCGATAGTGACGGATGGTATCGAGGATCTTCTCCAACCCGATCTGCTCGGCGTAATGCATGGGACCACCCAGCCAGGCCGGAAAGCCGTAACCGTTGATCCACACCAGGTCGATATCACCACTGCGCAGGGCAATGCCCTCGTCCAGAATCTGGATACCCTCGTTGATCAGCATGTACAGACAGCGATCATGGATTTCCTCGTTGCTGATTTCCCGGCGCTCGATGCCCAGGTCAGTGGCGATCTTCTGGGCCAGCTCGAGGACCTCGGGATCTTCTTTCTTTTCCCGGTCTTCATAGATATAGAACCCGCGACCGGTCTTCTGACCGTAACGGCCCAGGTGATAGAGCTCGTCCGCCAGTTTGCAGTAGCCCGGGTCCTGGCTGATTTCATCCCGGCGGGATTCCCGTACCAGGTAGCCCACGTCGATACCGGCCAGGTCGTACATGGACAGTACACCCATGGCCAGGCCGGTGGAGGTCATCACGCCGTCCACCTGGGCCGGGGTGGCGCCTTCCAGTATCAGGCGGTGGGCTTCACGGGCGTAAGGCTCGAGCATGCGGTTGCCGATAAAGCCGAAGCATACCCCGGAAACCACCGCTACCTTTTTGATGGTCTTTGCCATATCCAGGCAGGTGGCCAGCACATCGTCAGCGGTTTTCTCGCCCCGAACGATTTCCAGCAACCGCATCACGTTAGCCGGGCTGAAGAAGTGCAGGCCGATCACGTCCTGGGGGCGGTTGGTGGATGCGGCGATCTCGTCCACGTCCAGGGTGGAGGTGTTGGAGGCCAGGATGGCGCCGGGCTTGCACACCTTGTCGAGGGTGCCGAACACCTGTTTCTTGACGTTCATGCTCTCGAAGACGGCTTCGATCACCAGGTCGACATCACCCAGGTCGTCGTAGCTGAGGGTGCCGGAGAGCAGGGCCATGCGCTGGTCCATTTCCTCTTGGCTCAGTTTGCCCTTACTGACGGTGCGCTGGTAGTTCTTGCGGATGATGTCCAGGCCCTTGTCCAGGGCTTCCTGCTTGAGCTCCAGCATTACTACCGGGATGCCGGCATTGGCATAGTTCATGGCAATGCCGCCGCCCATGGTACCGGCGCCGATAACGGCCACTTTCCTGATGGGGCGCAACTGGATATCCGGGCTGATGCCGGGGATGTCGCTCGCGACTTTCTCGGCCTGTTTTACATGGTCCAGGGCTTGCTGTTGTTCCGGGGTGTAGTGGTCTTGGGGGCTTGTCATTGCTTACTGCTCCAGTGGCGTAGTTTGGAGTTTGAATATCGGGATTTCGGGGAAGGCAAGCCGGCGGGCATGGCTTTCCGGGACACGCCGTGAATACATCCATGTAGGCTCTTCAAAAACGTCCATGTTTTTGAAGGTCCCGGAAAGCCACACCCGCCACCTTGCTTCAGGCTTTCGGGTAACCGCCTTGGGGCATGATCAGGCTCCGGAAGGCAAACTCAAAACCTGGCGAACATCAGAACCAGTCGTTCTGCATATCCAGGTTGTCGCGGTTACCGTTAGCCAGTAGCCGGGCGTAGCCGTCGAGCGGAGCCAGTTCCCAGTTCATGAAATAGCGGGCCGCATGGACCTTGCCCTGGTAGAACTGCTCCTCCGAACCGGATGCGCCGGCAGCGAGGGCCTTCTCGGCCGCCATGGCCTGCTTGAGCCAGATCCAGCCCACCAGTACCTTGCCAAACATGTCCAGGTACATGGTGGCGTTGGACAGGCCGTGGTCCGGGTCGGCCGCCAGTTGCTTCTGAAGGTCAGAGGTTACCGATTTCAGGGTGTCCAGTGCTTGTGTCAGCTGGCTGGCCAGTGGCCCGCAGGTGTCCAGGTTGGCGGCTTCATCCAGCGTTGCCTGGATGCGACGCTGGAATTCGGCGTAGCCGTCACCGCCCTTCGGTCCCAGTTTGCGACCCAGCAGGTCGATGCCCTGGATGCCTTCCGTACCCTCGTGGATGGGGTTCAGGCGGTTGTCCCGGTAAAGCTGCTCAAGCGGGTATTCCCGGGTATAGCCGGCGCCACCGAGAACCTGGATGCCGAGGTCCGAGGCGATGACTCCGTACTTGGACGGCCAGGTCTTGACCATGGGGGTGATCAGGTCAAGCAGTTCAGCGGCAGCTTTGCGTTCGCTTTCATCTTTTGCGGTGTGGGCGTCTTCCACCAGTGTGCTGGCGTAGAGGCAAAGGGCCAGGCTGCCTTCGGCGTAGGCCTTCTGCATCAGCAGCATGCGGCGCACGTCCGCGTGTTCGACGATCTTGACCTGGGGTGCGTCCGGGTTCTTGTTGCCGGGCAGGCGGCCCTGTGGACGGTCGCGGGCGTAGTCCAGGGCTTCCAGGTAGCTCTGGTAACCCATGGCGGCAGCGCCCAGCCCGACACCAATGCGGGCTTCGTTCATCATCTGGAACATGTAGCCCAGGCCCTTGTTGGGCTCGCCCACCAGGTAGCCGACGGCACCGTCTTTCTCGCCAAAGTTCAGTACGGTGGACGTGGTGTTCCGGTAGCCCATCTTGTGCAGCAGGCCAGCAAGTGCGACATCGTTGCGGTCGCCCCGGGTGCCGTCGTCGTTGACGTGGAACTTGGGTACCAGGAACAGGGAGATGCCGCGAACACCGGCTGGTGCGCCCTCGATGCGGGCCAGCACCATGTGGACGATGTTGTCGGTCAGCTCATGGTCGCCACCGGAGATGTACATCTTGTTGCCGAACAGTCGATAGCTGCCGTCATCGGCCGGCTTCGCCATGGTTCGCAGATCGCCGAGGGCAGAGCCCTGGCCTGGCTCGGTCAGTGCCATGGTGCCGCTGTAACGGCCATCGAGCATGGACGGCAGGTACTTGCCTTTCAGCTCGTCGCTGCCAAAGCTCTTGAGCAGGTTGGCGGCGCCGATGGTGAGAAACGAATAGGCGGTGCTGGAGACGTTGGCGGCGTTGAAATAGGCCATGCTGGCCCGCAGCACCACTTCCGGCAGCTGTGAGCCGCCGTCGTCGAAGTCGTGGTGGGATGCCAGGAAACCGGCTTCGGCGAAGGCATTCCAGGCCGGCTGGGTTTCCGGAATCAGGGTAACCTTTTCGCCGTCGAACGTGGGTTCGTTGGCATCACCCTTTTGATTGTGGGGCGCGAAATACTCGGCAGCGATATCCCGTGCGGTGTTGAGCGTGGCATCGAAAATGGCACGGTCATGCTCCGCGTAGCGGGGCCGTTGCAGCAGGGATTCGGTGTCGAGGACTTCGTAGAGTTGGAATTCGAGATCGCGATCGTTAAGCAGTTTTGCCATTGACAGTTTCCGGGGCGGCCCACCCGGGGCAAGTTGCTCCGGGTGGGCTGCTTCCTAGACCTCCAGCCATTCTTTGCGGATTTCGGGGTTGTTTTTCAGCTCTTCAGGTGTGCCTTCGTAGACAATATTCCCGTCACCCATGATGTAGATGCGGTCAGCGATGTCCAGGGCGATGGAGAGCTTCTGCTCTACCAGAAGTACCGCCAGGCCATCTTCTGCCATCTGTTTGAGGATGGCAGCTACATCGGCGACGACCTTGGGTGCGAGGCCCTCGGTGGGTTCGTCCACAAGTATGCACTGGGGGTCGCCCATCAGGGCGCGGAACATGCTGAGCATCTGCTGCTCACCACCGGACAGCACCTCTGCCGGGGTATGCTCGCGCTCCTTCAGGCGGGGGAACCACTCGTAGACCTTGTCGAGGGTCCACTTCTCACCGGTCTGGCCCTTTTTCTTCATGCCAAGTTCGAGGTTCTGTACCACCGAGAGGCCCGGGAAAATCGCCCGGTCTTCGGGGACATAGCCAATGCCGGCGTGGGCAATCTCATGGGATTGCTTGCCACTGATGGTCTTGCCATCGAACTCGATATGTCCCACCGGCGGTACCAGGCCCATAACGGCCTTGCACAGGGTTGAGCGCCCGACCCCGTTACGGCCCAGCAGGCTGACAATTTCCCCACGGTTAACGGTCATGTTGGCGCCACGAAGCACGTGGCTCTTGCCATAGTAGGCGTGTAAATCCTGGATCTTGAGCATCAGTGGACCTCCGTACCGAGATAGGCTTCCTGAACGGCCGCGTTGTTGCGGATTTCTTCCGGGGTGCCGGTGGCGATGATTTCGCCATACACCAGTACGGAAATGCGGTCTGCCAGTTCGAAGACCACGCTCAGGTCGTGCTCTACCACCACCAGGGTGTTTTCGCCGGTCATACGCTGGATCAGCTGAATGACGTCGTTGGCTTCGGTACGGCTCATGCCCGCCGTGGGCTCGTCCAGCAGGATCACCTTGGCACCAGAAGCAACGGTACAGCCGATCTCCAGTGACCGTTGCTGGGCGTAGGTGAGCAGGGACGCCGGAATCTCGGCCTGCTCGGTCAGGTTCAGGCGCTCGGCCAGTTCGTAGGCCCGATCCGTCACCGCCTGCTGGCCCATGACGCTCTTCCAGAAGGCGTATTTATGACCTTCCGACCAGAGCAGCGAGCAACGCAGGTTCTCCATAACCGTCATGTTCTGGAACAGGTTGGTTACCTGGAAGCTGCGGCTCAGGCCCATGCGGTTGACCTTGTGGGCCGGCAGGTTGTGAATATCGTTACCGAACAGCTTGATAGAGCCGTCGGAAACCTTCATCCGTCCACTGATCAGGTTGAACATGGTGGACTTGCCGGCACCATTGGGGCCGATGATCACGTGGCGTTCGTGTTCATGAACCTCGAGGTTCAGACCGCGGATGATCTCGGCGCGCCCGAAGTTCTTCTTTACGCCCTTGAGTTCGAGTGCGTTACGGGTAGTCATGCCTTACCTCCGTCTGACTTGGCGCCGAGTTTACGCTTGAGCATCGGGTTGCCGTGGAACAGCATCAGCCCGAAACCGATGATGGCGATACCAAAGGACACCAGCCAGGGCAGGGCGTTGGTTGCATCAACGGTGACACCCATCAGGGCGAAGGGAGCGCTCGGATCCCAGCTACGGAAGTAGTGGTAGGCCAGCTCGATCACGCAGACCAGTCCAAATATGCCTACCAGGCCGGTCAGCAGGATATACAGCCGGGCACCGGTGTTGCCTTTCCAGCCGCCCGCTTTCCAGTTGAGGTACTGGGTATGGACGATACCCACAAGGCCCATGGGGGCAAACATGACGATGGCGATGAACATCAGGCCGAAATACAGCACCCAGGCCTCGGTGTAGGCGGAGAGGGAGCTCTCAAGGAAAGTCACCAGCGTTCCACCCACGATCGGGCCGATGAAGTAGCCGATGCCACCGATATAGGTGCCCAGCAATACAGCACCTGACGTGAGTGCGTTCACAGCTTCGTCGTTGACGATCTCGTCGGTGATCACGAAAAGGCCACCGGCAAGGCCGGCAAACATCGCTGACAAGGCAAACTGGATGAAGCGCACGATGGTGGGGTCATAACCCACGAACTGGGCCCGTTCCGGGTTATCCCGGACGGCGTTCGCCATCCAGCCCAGCGGCGTCTTCTTGAGCAGGTAGATCAGGATGGCTGCAATCATTGCCCAGGCCACCACCAGGAAGTACACGTTACGGCTGGGGGCGTAGTCCACGCCAAACAGCGACGGCGCTTCGTCCCGGTAGCCGAACAGGCCTGCCTCGCCACCGAAGAAATCGGTGAACATCAGCGAGCTGGAGTGCACCAGGGCGCCCAGGCCCAGGGTGATCATCGCAAAGACGACGCCGGCCCGGCGAACCGAGAAGGTGCCGAAGATAATGCCGAAAAACAGGCCGGCACCGGCGCCCACCAGGGGAAGCAGTTCAATGGGCAGGCCTTCGCCGCCGGCATCATTGATGCTGCGTAGCAGGTGCATGGCCACGTAGGCGCCGAGGCCATAGTAGACCGCGTGCCCGAAGGACAGCAGGCCGGTATTGCCCAGCAGCATGTTATAGGACAGGGCAAAGATAATCGCCACGCCCATATGGCTGAGCAGGTTGATGGCATGACCCGAATCAAAGAGGAAGGGCAGCACGATCGCCACAAGCGGTACGACCACCCAGGGCCATAACTTCAGCAGGTTAGTGCTTCCTGCTGCGGTATTGGTAGCCATAGATTTGGTTTCCTGTTGCGTTGTTGTTGTGGTTGTCATGCTTCACGCTTCCCGAACAGGCCACGGGGTCTGAAGATCAGGGTCAGTACCAGCAGCAGGAACGGAAGTACGGGGGCAATACGGGTAGCTTCCATATGCCAGAGCACACCGAAGAAGCCGGAATTCTCGATGCCCAGCGTGCCAATGCTGTCGGCCAGGGAGAAGTTCACTGACAGGAAGAAGGTCTGCAGGATGCCGATGATCAGGGAGGCGACCAGTGCCCCGGGAACCGAGCCCAGGCCCCCAAGCACCACCACAACGAAGACAATCGGGCCCATCATGAACGCCATGCCGGGGTCGGTGACAAAGTGAATGCCGCCGACGACGCCGCCAAGGCCAGCCAGGGCACAGCCAAAGGCGAATACGAGGGTAAAGACCATGGGTACGTTATGACCCAGTGCGCCAACCATATCCGGACGGGACAGGGCGCCCTGGATAATCAGGCCGGCACGGGTTTTCTTGATCAGGGCCCAGAGCCCGACAAACATGGCGACGGCAACCAGCAGGATAAAGACCTTGAACCAGGAATAATCCAGGCCGAACATGGTGAATGCGGTGGTGTTCAGGGCGGCAGGGGCCTTGTAGGCAACCGGCACGGTACCCCAGAACAGGGCAACCAGTTCCTCGATCACATAGGCCAGGCCAAAGGTGAAGAGCAGTTCCGGTACATGACCATACTGGTGAACCCGGCGCAGGCCATAGCGTTCAACCAGGGCGCCCATGGCGCCGACGGCAATCGGGGCGAGGAACAGTGCCACCCAGAAGCCGGTTCCCAGGCCAAAGGTATAGGCGAAATAGGCACCCAGCATATAGAAGCTGGCATGAGCAAAGTTCAAGACACCCATCATCCCGAAGATCAGGGTCAGGCCGCTGGACATCATGAACAGCAGCGTACCGTAGAGCACGCCATTGAAAATCGAATAAGCGATGGTTTCGAGCATGGTGAGACGAATCCTGGTTTATTTTTCTGAAAAGCTCCGGTGGCATTGCGCCACCGGAGTATGGCTGGGGCTTACGGACGTCTCATGTCGCAGGTGGTATCAACCGTAGCCTGTTCAACAGGGATGTTGGCCACGGTACGGAAGCCGACACCAGAGTTGTCAGCATCGTACTTGGCGTTGGTGTCCATCACGGACATGTACATGGGCTGCAGGATCTGGTGATCCTGGGCACGCATGGTGATGGTGCCAGTCTGGGACTCGAATTCCATGCCTTCCAGCGCCCGGGCGATGGCGTCGATATCCTCGGCGTTGCCCACTTCCTCGATGGCTGCTTTCAGCATGTGCATCTGATTGTAGATGCGGTGATAGTACCAGTCGATTTCCGGGTAGCGTTCCTTGAACTCCTGGAACCACTTCTCGTACTCGGTGAGGCCCTCGTCGACGTTCACGTCTGCATGCCATTCGGTGATCTGGTAAAGGATACCTTCACCACGGGGGCCAACGGCTGCCGGAGTACCCAGGCCACCGCCATAGTATGTGTAGATGTTCACGTCCAGGCCGGCGCTGTCGATGGCGCGTACCAGCAGGGACAGATCGTTACCCCAGTTGCCGGATACCACGGTATCGGCACCGGATTGCTGGATGCGGGAGATGTACGGGGAGAAGTCCCGAACCTGGGCGATCGGGTGCAGTACGTCGCCGACGATTTCAGCCTCGATGCCCTTCTCGTCCACCAGCTCCTTCATGCGCTTGGAGATGAACTGCCCGTGAGAGTAGTCCTGGTTGATCAGGAAGATCTTGTCGATTTCATCATCGCGAGACTTCATGTAGTTGGACAGTGCTTCGAGCTTGATGTCGGAAGCGGCATCAAAACGGAAGTGGTAGAAGCTGCAGCGCTCATTGGTGAGGGCCGGGTCCACTGCGGCGTAGTTCAGGTAAAGTACCTTGTTGTCTTCGTTACGGCGGTTGTTGCGATCCACCGCCTCGACCATGGCGCCGGCCACGTTGGAGCCGTTGCCCTGGGTGACAAAGTTGATGCCTTCATCGATGGAGCGTTGAACCAGCTGTACTGACTCAGAGGGGCTCTGCTTGTTGTCCATGGCGACGATTTCGATATCGCGGCCGAGGATGCCACCCTGCTCGTTCATTTTTTCAGCGGCAAAGCGGAAATGCTTGAGGCCGGCGTCACCCACGTTGGCGAAGGGGCCGGAGAGCGGTTCAATGTAGGAGATCCGGATCGGACCTTCCTGGGCGTAGGTGATGGATGAAATGGCCATGGAAAGGCCGATCATGGTGCCGGTGAACAGTCCGGTCTTCTTGTTTCGTAGCATGATTTTCTCCTGATATTCGCTGCCAACACGGCAGCTGTCTTCTTGTATTTGTTTCTGAGTGGTTCAGACTGTATAGCGAGCGCTTGTTCTATTCAATCTGGACTTTCATTATTTTTTACTATGAAAATACCTCCTGAAATTGGTGAACGATTCAGGCAGTTGCGTTTTGCCCCTCGAATCAAAGGTATAGTTGATTTACTCAATCAGTTCAACCGGTAAATTCGCGTTTACCGGATTTTTACTGTAGCCGGCGACGCCAGAAAATCACAGTGAGATGAAAGCAACCTGTGCCCCGGGCAAGCTCACGATAACCAACAACAATGGAGATAGCCATGACAGACCAGACCCCCGAATGCCTCTGGCAACCCGACCAGGCCCGTATCGAACGTAGCCGCATGCATGATTTTATGCAGTGGCTGACGGACAACAAGGGCCTGACCTTCGATAACTATAATTCGCTCTGGCAGTGGTCAGTGGATCACCTGGAAGAGTTCTGGGCTGCCTTCTGGGACTATTTCGATATCCGCCATTCCGCGCCCTACTCCAGCGTGCTCAGCGACTACAGGATGCCGGGCGCTACCTGGTTTGACGGCGCACGAATGAACATGATCGAGCAGGCCTTCCGTTACCATGAAGATGAACCCGGGCGCCCCGCGATCATTTCCCGCTCCGAGATCCGTGAGCTGCAGGAGCTATCCTGGGGTGATCTCAAGAAACAGGTCGCTTCCTTCGCCCATGCCCTGCGCCAGATGGGTGTAAAGTCCGGCGATCGCGTGGTGGCCTATCTGCCGAATATTCCTGAAACGGTTGTCGCCTTCTATGCGTGTGCCAGCATCGGTGCCATCTGGTCGAGCTGCTCGCCGGATATGGGCACCCGTAGCGTGATTGACCGGTTCCGTCAGATCGATCCCAAGGTCATGATTGCGGTAGACGGCTATCGCTATGGCGGCAAGGATTTCAGTCGCATGGATGTTGTGAAGCAGCTGCGGGAGGAATTGCCCACCCTGGAGCAGGTGGTGCTGTTGCCTTACCTGGACGCCGGGGCGGCCCTGGAAAACAGTGTGGCCTGGTCAGATATGCTGGCCCATGACGAGCCCATGAGCTTCGAGCAGCTGCCCTTTGACCATCCCCTGTGGGTGGTTTATTCCTCCGGCACCACCGGCATGCCCAAGCCCATTGTGCACAGCCATGGCGGCGCCCTGCTGGAAGGGCTGCAGGGCCAGGGCCTGCACATGGACCTGCAGCCGGATGACCGGTACCTGTGGTTCACCACGACGGGCTGGATCATGTGGAATGCCCAGATCGGCGGCTTGCTGCTGGGATCCACCATCTGCATCTACGACGGCAATCCCGGCTATCCGGATCTGGGTACCCTGTGGCGATTTGCCGGGGAGGCGGGCGTAACCTTCTTCGGCGCCGGTGCTGCGTACTTCCTCAACTGCAAGAAGGCAGAGATTCACCCGCGGGAGTATGCGGATCTCAGTGGAATTCACTCTGTCGGCTCCACCGGCTCGCCGCTGCCGGATGAAGGTTACAAGTGGATCATGAACGAGATCGGTAACAACGTGCTGGTGGCACCCATCAGCGGTGGTACCGACGTCGCCGCTTTCTATGTCGGCTGTAACCCCATCATGCCGGTGTACGCCGGTGAGATGCAGTGTCGCACCCTGGGTACAGCCGTGTATGCCTTTGATGAAGACGGTAAGCCGCTGGAAGACGAGGTGGGTGAGCTGGTTGTCACCAAGCCCATGCCTTCCATGCCCCTCTACTTCTGGGGTGATGAAGGTGGCCATCGCTATCATGACAGCTACTTCGATACCTATCCGGGGATCTGGCGTCACGGTGACTGGATTCGCATTACGCCACGGGGTGGCGCCATCATCTATGGCCGTTCGGACACCACCATCAACCGCCAGGGCGTGCGTATGGGCACCGGTGAAATCTACCGGGTGGTGGAAGAGATTCCGGAAGTGATGGATTCGCTGATTGTTGACCTGGAATACCTGGGTCGGGAGTCCTACATGCCACTGTTTGTGGTGTTACGTGAAGGTGTCACCCTGGACGATGACCTGAAAGGGCGAATCCGCGCGGCCATCCGGGACAACCTGTCAGCCCGTCACGTGCCCAATGAGATCATCCCGACAGCGGAGATTCCCTACACGCTGACCGGCAAGAAAATGGAGCTGCCCATCCGCAAGCTGTTGCTCGGCAAGCCCCTGTCCCAGGTGGCGAGTCCGGATGCCATGGCTAACCCGGGCAGCCTGGATTTCTACATCCGCTTTGCCGAGGAAAGGGGAACAGCGCCAGCAGAGTGAGGCTGACTGGCAGCGATCCCCTGACAGGGCATCAGAGGCTCAGCGGAGGTTGTAGTAAGCCGCCGTTGAGCCCCGGTGCTCCTTGGCCTTCTCGATTTCAGCCCGGGCCACGGTACGCAGGTGCACCTCATCCGGGCCGTCGAGGAAGCGCAGGGCCCTTCCCCAGGTCCACAGGTAGGCGAGGGGAGTGTCTGGTGTCAGGCCCATGGCACCGAACACCTGCATCGCCCGGTCCACGACACGGGTCTGAAGGCGCGCGGCCACCAGTTTGATGGCGGATACGTCCACTCTCGCTGCCTGGTTGCCGTACTGATCCATCTTCCAGGCCGCCTGTAACACCAGCAGGCGGGCCTGGTCGATTTCCAGTCGTGACTCCGCAATCCAGTCCCGCACGTTTTCGAACTCACTGAGGAACTTGCCGAAGGTGCGGCGCTCCAGCGCTCGCTCAGTCATCATTTCCAGTGCCAGTTCACACTGCCCGATGGTACGCATGCAGTGATGCACCCGGCCGGGTCCCAGGCGTGCCTGGGCCATGGCAAAGCCTTCGCCGGGTTTGCCCAGCAGGTTCTTCGCCGGGACCCGCACGTTGCGGAAGGCGATCTCGCAATGTCCCTCTGGGGAGTGGTGCTGCATGATGGGAATGTTGCGGACAACCTCAAGGCCGGGGGCGTCCATGGGCACGATGACCATGGAGTGCTCGTGGTGGCGGCTGTCACCGGGGCCGTCATCGCAACGGCCCAGTACGATTGCAAAGCGGCAGTTGGGGTGATTGGCGCCGGTAATGAACCATTTACGGCCATCCACCACATACTCGTCACCGTCGCGCCGGATGGTCGTGCTGATATTGGTGGCGTCGGAGGAGGCCGTGTCCGGCTCGCTCATGGCGAAACAGGAGCGAATGGTGCCGTCAAGCTGGGGTTTCAGCCAGGTCTCGTACTGCTCATCGGTCGCGAACCGATGCAGCAGTTCCATATTGCCGGTGTCCGGGGCGCTGCAGTTGAATAGTTCGGCGGCCCATGGCAGCCGGCCCATGATTTCGGCCAGTGGGGCGTAGTCGAGGTTGGACATGGGGGTGCCCGGTTCGTGTTCTTTCAGCTCTGGCAGAAACAGGTTCCAGAGGCCGTCTTCCCGGGCCTGGGCCTTGATGGGCTCGATAATATCCAGCGGATAGACGCCGTCCTCGGCGCTGCGCAACCAGTCGCTGTTGCGGGGCAGTACGTGTTTTTTCATGAATCGCCGCATCAGGTCCTGGACCTGGCGGGCGTCTTCCGAATAATCAAAATCCATGGCGGGCCCTGATAATTGTTGGACGATGGCTGACACTGATGTGCGTTCACCCTACGCCATGGCGCCGGTCAGGACGTTGATGCACATCAAACCGGCTTTCAGGCGCGGGCAGCCGCCTCGGCGTCCAACTCCTTCCAGGCAGCGTAGCGGTGCAGGTCCGATTCCACCATTTTCAGGCACAGGGCCACCACGCCGGCATCGTCCAGCAGCCCAAAGCCGATCAGCACATCGGGAATCAGGTCAAGGGGGTTCAGTACATAGAGCAGGGCGCCGGCTATGGCCGCCACGCTTTTCCAGGGAATCTGTCTGTACCGGCCGTTCCAGTAATCCCGTAGCAGCGAAAACATCAGGCGGATATCCGTGGAAAACCGCTCAAGCTTGCCCCCGGCCTGCACCTTGGCCTCGATCTTTTTCTGCCGTTCCAGCAGGGCTTCGATGTCGTCCCGGTTTACCTTGCTGCTTTCCCGGTCAAGTTCCTCCCGGGCGCGCTCCTGGCTGATGGCTGCCATGGCATCCTCGTGTTTGCTGGAATTCATGTCGGTTGCCCCCCACCGCTCAGCCTTGCTGGTCGGTCAGGGGGCTGTCCGATGATTCTAGCACCTGGCTGCCACAGGGGAATACGACCGCTGGCCCCGTCAGTGACGGGCGCGCAGCAGATAGCTCAGGGGATGGAACACCAACAGGGCAAAAATGGCGACGCCGATAATCGCGGCGATCATCACGACCCAGTCAAAGGTCGTGGCAACGTAGGCCAGTTGCGAGTGGGTAAATGCGGGTATCCAGGCCAGACCTGACAGGCCGGCAACGAGGGCGAGCCCGTTGGCGACGGCACTTTTGTGTCGAAGGTAACGATAGCCGCCCAGACGGGCGATCAGCTGGGCCCCCAGCAGTACCACAGCGGCCAGGACGATCAGCCACAGGTAGGGGGCAAGGGCATACTGAACAATGGTGAGAATGCTGGCAATGGTCATGATGTCACTCCTCAGGCCTGGCCTTCCAGAACGGCGTAGTAGGCCGGCTGCAGCATTTTGTCCTTGAAGGTCCAGGTCACCCAGGACTCTTCCTTCGGGTCAATGAAGGGAAACGACGGCAGGAACTCCAGGTCGTAGCCGAACTCCACCAACATGGCCTTGCCGATACTGGTGATCAGCGGGCACGAGGTGTAGCCATTGTGCTTGCGGGGCAGGGGTTTGCCCTGCATGGCCGCTAACAGGTTCTCGGTCACGATGGGTGCCTGGGCCTTCACGCTGGCGGCCGTCTTGTTGAGCGGGGCGCCAATAACATCGCCGATGCCGAACACTTCCGGGTAACGGTTGTGCTGGAGCGTGTAGATATCAACGTCGAGCCAGTTGCCGGTGAACTTGCCCTCCTTGGCAATCAGGTCACTGTTGCGCACTGCATCCGGCGCGCTCATGGGCGGCACCACATGGATGAAGTCGTAATCCCGGGTGATGCTGCTGCCATCCTGCTGGGTGAATGTGGCCTGCTGATCCTGCGGGCTGATAGCGGTCAGGGTATGGAAGTGATGCCGCTGGACGCCCTGCTCATCAAAGCGCTGCTTGACGAAATCGTTGACCCACGGCTGGCTGAACAGGCCGCCACCTGGAGCAAAGAAGTCCACGTCGAAGCTGTCCCGCTTACCGGAGGCTTCCAGTCGCGACAGGGTGGTGAAGGTCATTTTCAGGGGGGCGCCGGCGCACTTCACCGGGGTCGGGGCGTGGGTGAAAATGCCCTGGCCGCCGCCGGTGGCGATCCACTGGTCAATCACATCGCGGGTGCGGGTGGCCCCCTCCAGGCTGGCATAGACACTACCGATACCGTGTTGCCCCACCAGGTCGGCGGACATGCCCTCGATCTGTTCGTAGTTAAGCTGGATGCCAGTGGCCACCACCAGGTAGTCGTAGCTGAGCCGGTCACCATTGGCCAGGTCGACGGTGCGGTTATCCGGGTCGAAGGCGGCTGCGCTGGAGCGAATCCAGTCAACGTTGGGCGGCATGAACTGGCTGTTGGGGCGGGTGGTCTTGTCCGGGCTCCATACCCCGGATGCCACCAGGGTCCAGCCGGGCTGATAGTGGTGGACCTCACGGGCTTCCACCACGGTAATCCTGCCACCGCGCAGACGGTCAGACAGACGGTTGGCGACGGCCATACCACCGGCACCGGCGCCGATGATCACCACATGGGCGCGGGTATTGACGGTTTGCCCTTGCAGGCCGGTAGACGTCAGCAGGGCTGCAGTGCCAGCGCCGGCACCAAGTTGGAGGAAGCGGCGTCGGCTGAGGTCGTGGGATGAATCCTGGTTTCGGGACATGGCAAGTCCTCCTTAGGGGAGATTCTTTTGTAATTTTTAGTTATATGCTTATAAGTTTAATTTTATGGGTATGACCTCCTTGCGTACAGGCTTATCCTGCCCTGTGCGACACTATGCCGCGGGCTGGTGTGCTGATTTTCGGGATTGTCATGTGGGCTACGGACGGTTTCCCGCCGGCACTGGTATGATGGCGTTTTCGAAAGGGCGGCCCGGGCCGCAGACTCAGGAGGGATAGCAAACATGAAAGGAATGAGCGTAGCTGGCCGGATTATCGTGCTCGGTTGCCTGGCGGTGCTGGCTGCCTGTGCTTCCGGACCCGGATCACAGCAGGGCGGGCCAGTGCCTACAGCGCCCCTGACCAATACCTACTGGAAGCTTGTGGAGCTTCGGGGCAACGCGGTGAACGTCCCGCAGGGGCAACAGGGCGAGCCCCACATGATTTTCCGGGATGATGGCAGGGTTAACGGCTTCAGCGGCTGCAACCGTTTTGTGGGTGAGTACACAGTAACCGGTGCCAACCTGCTGTTCGATTCCATGGCCAGCACCCGCATGGCTTGCCCGGATGATAACTATGAGTCTGTTCTGTACGACGTATTTGCCGATACAGCCGGGGTGTTCCTGGAAGGCAAGGTGCTCAAGTTGCTGGATGAGCAGGGCCATGGGCTGGCCCGTTTCGAGGCGGTTGCGTTGCCTTGAGGGCTGTGGGCGTTACCACCGCGCCTTGTCCCACATTTCCGGATTGGCCCAGTATTTCGGGTTGTTCCAGTCCCGCTTGTGGTTGTAGGTGTCGATATTGTAGGTGTACAGGCTATGACTGCTTCGCCCATCGCCACCAGCCTGGCGGGTAAAACCCAGGGCAACGAGATCGGTCAATCTCCATTCGCTGGTATTCGACACAAGCACAGCAATCTGACGGTTACCCAGGTTGCGTAGCTGGCCCAGTAACTGCGTTCCCGTAGTCCGGTCCATGGACTCCAGCGTATCGGCTACCAGGGCGAGGTCGTGGGGTTCTGCACCGGGGCCGGCCAACTCACCCTGGCCCGTGTCCAGAACATGAATTCGCACGTCGCTGGCCGACGACTGCCATCCCCTGGCAGCCGCTTCAGCGGCACCGCCAGTGACCAGCAGCGTCGAGGGCCGGGCGTCCCGGATGACAGACTCGAAGATGGCCTGTGTATTCATGTCAGTGTCCTCCCCGGTGGCTGTGATCTGTCATCATACGCCCCCGGACCGGGTTCAGCCTCCCCTGGGCCAGGCGCCCCGGTCATCATTGAATCCCGTTATAGCCTGAGTCCAACCGCCAGGGGGCTCCAGTACCCGCTTGAAGGAGTGGATTGTGAAGGCGATTGAGGTAACAGATCTCCACAAGTCGTACCGGACAGCTGCAGGCCGGGTGCCGGTTTTCGAGGGACTGACTTTTACCGTGGAGCAGGGTGGTTCGCTTGCCCTGACCGGTCCGTCGGGTTCAGGCAAGAGCACCCTGCTGAACATCCTGTGCGGGCTCGATTCAGCGGATGCTGGGCAGCTTGCATTGCTGGGTGAGCCCGCCGGCCTCCTAGGCCCGGATGACTGGGCGGACCTGCGCCGGAGCAGGATCGGAGTGGTGTTCCAGGACAGCAACCTGATGCCGGCCCTTACCCTGGAAGAGAATGTACGCCTGCGTGCCGACCTGGCCGGCCAGTCCTTTGGTCCGGTACGCGACTGGCTGGAGCGACTGGGGCTGCAAGGGCTGGGGCAGCGGTATCCGGACCAGGTCTCCGGTGGGCAGCGGCAACGCGCGGCGCTGGCGATGGTGTTTGCCATGGCGCCGGACCTGATCCTGGCAGATGAGCCCACAGGAAGCCTGGACCGTCATACAGCCAGTGCCGTGGCCGATGAGTTGTTCCGGTGGCAGCGGCACAGCGGCTGCACCCTGGTGCTTGCCACCCATGACCTCTCGCTGGCAGCGTGCTGTGACCAGCACCTGGACCTGGCGAGCGGGGCCTGAGCCATGTTGCTGCGGGCCATGCTCAGTCATTACCGTCGCCATCCCCTGCAGTTATTGGCGTTGTTGGCGATTCTCACCCTTGCCACAGCCCTTTGGTCTGGCGTCTGGACGCTGACAAGCCAGGCTCGGGACAGCATGGCAGCGGGAGATCGCCAGCTGGCCGGGCAGCAAGTGCTGGTGCGGCAGGATGGTAAAGCCGTATCGGTACAGGACTTCGCCGACTTGCGCCGGAACGGCCTCTGCGTGGTGCCCTGGCTCGAAGTCGCCTCCGATAGTGGTGGTGCCCGCGTGATAGGGTTGGATCCGCTGGCCATGAGCTGCGCTGAAGCTGCCCCATCAGGGTCCGGTCCTGTGCTGGACGGTAAACCCTTCGTGGATATCTCAGAGGCTGCCCGACTGGCAAAGGACCGTCCTTCGGTATTGCGGCTGTACCTGGCCACAGAGATCGGTCACCTCCCCGAAGGCTGGCAGCGTCAGGTCGATCCTGCAGCACTGGATACGGGTGAACTGGCGGACAGCTTCCTGCTGAACCTGAACGCCCTGGCGGTGCTGGTCGTACTGGTTTCGGCATTGTTGATTCGCAGTGTCTACACGCTGGGCCTCGACCAGCGCCGGCACGGTTTGCAGCTGCTGGAGCGATACGGTGTGCAGCGCCGCCGGTTGCGTCGTTACCTGTTACTGGAGCTCAGTATCCTCGCCGTACTGGGGGCGGTGCCCGGTTACGGACTGGGGCTGTTGCTGGCCGAGGTCCTGGGTTCCGGGTTTGGTTCCGCCATGGCCAACCTTTTCGATACCGCACTGTTGGCAACCCCCCACTCAGTGACCGGCTTTCTGGTTACGGTGGCGGTGATGGCCCTGGTGGTGTTCTGGTGCGGTCTTGACCTGTTCAAGGGAGGGCGTGGCCAGACCGGCATGGTCCGTTTTCAGGTGCCCCTGGCGCTTGGTGCACTGATCGCCGGCGCCGTCACAGTACTGGTGGCCGGCTCCCTGGTGTCAGCGTTTTTGGCCACGGCATTGTTGTTGCTCGGGGCGGGGCTGGTCACTCCCCGGTTGTTGCAACGACTGGCGGCTCCGCATCGTGACATGGCCCCCCTGCGCCTCTGGCGGCGCCGTGAACTGGGTGTGCTCATCCGGCGCCTGGCGCTGCCGCTGGTCGCATTACAGCTGGCTGCCGGCACTGTGATTGCCGTTCATGCCCTGGTGCATACGTTCGAGGGCACCTTCAACCAGTGGCTTGACCAGCGCCTGTCCGGGGATCTGTTTGTGGAAGTCCCCGACGGCAAAGCGATCGTGGACGTTGTCCCGGTATTGTCGCAACGGGAGCTGGCCGCAAACTGGCATCCTGTCCTACGCGGGCAGGTGATCCTGGCCGGAGCTGATACGAGCAGCAGCCTTGACCTGATGGCCACTGACAGTCGTTCCTCACTCGTGCAGAACTGGTCCCTGATTGAGGGCGTGAACTCGCCCTGGCTGGCAGTAGGCAGGGGAGCTGTACTGGTGAACGAGCAACTCGCCCGGCGCAAGGGCCTCACACCTGGCAGCCGGCTGATCCTGGGGTTCGGCGAACAAACCCGGGAGGTCAGCGTGGCCGGGATCTACGCCGATTATGGTCGCCCGGCGGGTGAGGTAATGATGGATGTGGAGCACCTTCCGCAGGACTTCGCGCCCGCCTTCCGATCACTCACGGTGACCCTTCCAGAAGGAAGCGCCAACAGCCGTCGGGAGGAACTGCTGGCCTCGCTGCAACATGCCTGGCAGGTGGACACCCTGCAGGTGCGTGACAATGAAACCGTACATCAGCTCGCCAACCGGATCTTCCGCCAGACCTTTGCCTTAACCCGTGCCATCAGTTACCTGACCCTCGGGCTTGCGGCGGTGGCCCTGCTGCTGACCGGCTGGGTGGTGCTGGGGTCACGGCAATGGTATTACCAGTTGCTTGTTGTCTGGGGACTGGCTGGCAAATCGTGGTTCCGGGTAATCCTGACCCTGGCTGCCGAGCTTATGGTTTCGATCTGGGCCGCCGCCGTCCCGGTGGGTATCGCGCTGACCTGGGTGTTGGTACAGCGCATTAACCCGTTGGCGTTTGGCTGGTCGTTGCCCATGGCGATTTATCCCGGTTTCTGGCTGGAGTTGATGGCTTTGCTGGCGCTGGCTGCGTTGATGATTGCAGGTGCATTCTGGCTTCGGCGGCCGGCGACCGGTATTGCACCAGCCCTGGGCAACGGGGAGGAGCGATGAAAGCCGTCCATCTGTTTATTGGTTTATTGGCCTTGCTGGCCATTGCCGGCTGTTCTGATGAACCGTCTGACGCCGGTTTCGCCGGCCTGGCGGATGAAGGGCAGGAACACGGGTTCCGTCAGCCCGCCCCGGGGGGCCACATTAGCCTGCCGGAAGACTGGGGTGCTCACCCCGACTACCGCATTGAATGGTGGTACCTGACCGCCAACCTGGAAACCGCCGAGGGCCAGCCGCTGGGACTGCAGTGGACCCAGTTCCGGCAAGGCCTGGAACCCCGCCCGCCAGGCGCACCAGCCCCCGATGCCACGCTTTGGCCGCTGCAGTCAGCCTGGATGGCCCACGGTGCCGTTTCATTTGATGGACAACACTGGTTTGATGAGCGGTTTGCACGTGGCGACATTGGCCAGGCAGGCGCCACGACGGCGCCCCTGCAGGTCTGGCTGGACCATTGGCAGCTGAGCGAAATGGCAGCAGGGAGATGGCAACTATCCGCTTCGGGTGACGGTTGGTCCTATGACCTTGTCTTGATCCCGGGGCAGCAGGTCGTGCGCCATGGTGAACAGGGCTTCAGTGCCAAGACCCCGGACGGTCAGGGCTCCATGTACTTCAGCCTGACGGATATCGCCATCCAGGGTGAAGTGGTCCTGGATGGGCACAGTTACAAAGTCGCCGGTCTGGGCTGGCTGGACCGGGAGTGGAGCAGTCAGTTCCTGCGGTCAGACCAGCGGGGCTGGGACTGGTTTGCCCTGCGCCTGGACGACGGCAGCCGACTGATGGTGTTCCAGGTGGGTGACGGTGACGGCGCCTTCCGCTCTGGTACCTGGGTCGATCCACAGGGAGAGGCTCACTCCCTGGGCACGGATGAGATCGAGCTCGCTGCACTGGATTACCGGGATATAAAACCGGGCCGCGTGCCCGTGGCCTGGCAGCTGGATATCCCGGCCATGGGCTTATCCCTCAGGGTAAGCGCACCCCCGGGGACCTATTGGAACGACGGCCTGTACCCATACTGGGAGAGCCCGGTATCGGTTTCAGGCTCCGTTGACGGCAGTGGCTACATGGAACTGACCGGCTATGGCGAGTCGGCAGAATGACTGCATTGATGGATGAAACCGGGATGGTGAGGTAGGATTCCTGTATAGCAAGACCAAAAGTTGCTGATCTCATAAAAAGGGAAGCCTATGGAAATCAAGACGTTTGAAGACCTGGTCGACTGGGTTCGTGATATGCACAGTTTTCTCTCCCGCAGCCTGCGGGAGAGTGCTGCCGGTAATGCCAATGATCAGGCAAGCGCGCTGCTGACCTACCTGGCCGACCACGAGCAGGAGCTTGTGCGGATTACTGAAGAATTTGAACGTCAGGCAGACCCCAAGGCCCTGAAAACCCGTTTATACGATTACATGAAACATAAGCCGGTCAAGGTAACGGATCCGGCCGATACCCACTTTGCTTCCCTGTCTTTCGATGAAATTGCCCGTGAAATCTTCGCGTTCCATGACCAGGTGATCGACCTGTATGACAGCCTGGCGGGCAAGGCGGAAATCGCAGAAGCCAAGGAACTGATGGATTCCCTCAAGGAGATGGAAGAGCACGAGGCCATGCGCCTGGCCCGCCAGGTTTCCAACAGCCAGGATATCTGAGGGCCGGCCAGGCGGGGTGGCGGTACGTGTTTGCTTTGCATATTGTCCGGGCAACAACCTTTTGCCTGCTGGTTCTGCTGATTACCCTGATCGGCATTGGCCCCATGCTGGTCATGGGTCTGATCAAGGCCCTGCTGCCTTTAAAGCCGCTGCAGCGGGTTTGTTCCCTGGGGGTGATGTGGATTGCAGAAACCTGGGCGGAAGGACTGAAATGGCTGTTCCGCCTGCTGACGCCGACCGTCTGGGATATTCGCAGTGATGTAGCCCTGGGCCGGGATCAGCCCTACCTGGTGATCTGCAATCACCAGTCGTGGGTGGATATACCGGCACTGGTAGAGGCATTCAACCGCCAGACACCTTTTTTCAAGTTTTTCCTCAAGAAGGAACTGATCTGGGTTCCGCTGATCGGACTGGCTTTCTGGGCCCTGGATTACCCCTTCATGAAGCGCTACAGCAAGGCGCACCTGGCACGGCACCCGGAGGATCGGGGCAAGGACCTGGAAATCACCCGCCAGGCCTGCGAGAAATTCCATAACCTGCCGGTTACGGTAGTGAACTTCCTGGAAGGCACCCGGTTCACCCCCGCCAAGCACAAACAACAGGGATCACCTTACCGGCACCTGCTCAAGCCAAAATCCGGCGGCGTCGCTTTCGTGATGGCTGCACTGGGGGACCAGATGCACGCCCTTCTTGACGTCACCATCATGTATCCGGAGGGGCGCATCCCCGGTTTCTGGCATCTGATCAGTGGCCAGGTATCGCGGGTGGTGGTGGATATCCGGCGACGTACTGTACCCGCCGACCTGTTTGTCGGCGACTACGCCAATGACCCGGCCTTCCGGGAGACCTTCCAGGCCTGGGTCAGCCAGCTCTGGGCCGAGAAAGACGAGCGTATCGAGCAGCTGCGCCGGGAAGAAACCACCCGCTGACACCATTAGCCGAGGTTCAGGTTGATCAGTCCCCGTATAATCGCGGCCAGTCCGGCAATGGCCGCGACGCCCAGGATAATGGGCCGCAGGGCCTCGAAGGGCAGTCGGTTAACCAGGCCAGCGGACAGCCAGAAGCCGATGAAAACGCCCGGCATGGTGGCCACGAACAGCCACAACTCAGTCATCCCCAGGTAGCCGGAAACGATCAGGGTGGCCAGCACAAACACATTGGCAAACAGGAAGAAGGCGGACAGGTTGGCCCGCACCATCGGTCCCTTCTCGTTCTGGTAGATCATCGCGATCGGTGGCCCGCCTACGGCGGTGATGGTGCCCATATAGGTGGAAGCCAGGCCGGCAATAATGCTGTTGCGGGGATTAAGCCGGGGTTTCAGCCCGGCTACGCTGAGAACCACGGCCAGCAGGATCAGGGTGCCAAAAATCAGTTCAAAGCCCTGGGCGGTGATCACCAGCAGGGTGCCACCGGCCAGTGCTGCGCCGGCCAGGCCGCCGCCGATGGCGTAGCGCACCTCCCGCAATTGCAGGGCGGTGCGGTTGCGCATCAGCATCAGGATCGTGAGTATGCCGGCATTGAGCGTCAGTGGTGCGGGTATGAAGGCCGGCGAAATCAGGAACAGCAGTGGTGCCGCCAGTGTGCCGATACCGTACCCGGCCACTCCTTGCAGACAGGAACCGGCCAGGATCACCAGGTTGGCCAGGAGGATATGGTAGATCGTGATATCGGCTGGCACGGCAGGGCCTGTCCTTGCGACGGTTAGCATGAGAAAGCAGGCAGTTATAACACACGGCAAAATAGGTAGCTATTGGCCCATCACGACAACCGTCAGCGGATAGGCCTGTGACCGGAGGAAGAGGAGCTCTTTATGCCTGAGACGCCAGAATGCCCCTGTGGTAGCGGCCGCCCCTATCGGGACTGCTGCCGGCGATACCATCAGGGCGAAGCGGCTCCCACGCCGGAGGCGCTGATGCGCTCCCGTTATAGCGCCTTCGTCCTGAAGCTCACGAACTATCTGCTGACCACCTGGCATCCGGATACCCGGCCCGCGTCTTTGCCGCTGGACGATTCGCCGGACTGGACAAGCCTCCAGGTCTTGTCCTCCGGTGAGCAGCGGGACAGCGGGCAGGTGCATTTCCGGGCGGTCTACCGGCTACCGGATGGTTTCGGATATCTGGAGGAAGCGTCAGACTTTGTTCGCGAGGATGGCCGTTGGCTTTACGTCAGCGGTGAGACCCGTGAGGGTCGCCTCGACCCCGGCCGCAATGACCGCTGCCCCTGTGGCAGTGGTCGCAAGTTCAAGGCCTGTTGTCTGAACAGGTAAGGTTGCCTGACAGCCTGTGGTGACAGACCAGAGCGCATCTGGGAGGGGGCTTTGATGAAACAGCCGATTACCGGTTATCACTGTGATGAGGAGGGGCACTGGGTGGCCCAGCTGGCTTGCGGCCACAATCAGCATGTGCGCCATCAACCCCCCTGGGTGAACCGGCCCTGGGTGGTCACCGAGGAAGGGCGACGGGGGATGCTGGGGTTCAGGCTGAACTGCGTGAAGTGCGAGGAGGGCGCGCCAGCGGACGAGCGCCCCCCTGCAGAAAGCCCGTCAGACTGATCAGTCTGCCAGGGCCTGGAGTACGGCCTTGGCCGCGCCCTCGGAGGAGGCCGGGTTCTGGCCGGTGATCAGGTTGCCATCCACTACGATATGGGGCGTCCAGTCGTCACCGCGGCTGTAGTGGCCGCCCTTTTCCTTGAGCATGTCTTCTACGAGGAAGGGCACCACACTGGTCAGACCAACGGCGTCCTCTTCGCTGTTGCTGAAGCCGGTCACGCCCCGCCCACGGACAAACCAGTCGCCGTTGGGGGATTCCGGGTGCCGGAAGATGGCCGGCGCATGGCATACCGCGCCGATGACCTTGCCGGCCTTGTTGGCTTCTTCCAGCAGGCGGATGGAGTTACCATCTTCAGCCAGGTCCCACAGTGGGCCGTGGCCGCCCGGGTAGAATACGGCGTCAAATTCATGCACGTTGACGTCGCTGAGCTTTTTGGTGCTTGCCAGGGCCTGGCGCCCCTGTTCGTCCTCGCTGAACCGGCGGGTGCTGTCAGTGAGTGCGTCTTCTGCCTCGCTGTTGGGGTCCACCGGGGGCTGTCCTCCCTTGGGTGAGGCGAGGGTGATGTCGGCCCCGGCGTCACGGAACACATAGTAGGGCGCGGTGAATTCCTCCAGCCAGAAGCCGGTCTTGTGCCCGGTGTCTCCCATTGCGCTGTGGGATGTTAATACCATCAGAACCTTCATGTGCTTGCCTCCCGTGTGAGAGTGAAATGTGGTGACGCTCCGGTTTTCCTGGCGTCGCCGTCATCCGTTACTGCGTCTTATTAAGGGTTGGTATGCCGGTGCCGGATTACAACCCCGGTTGCTCCGTTGTAACCGTCTCGGTCGTCGTGTCGTTGCAGCGGTCGCAGGCATACCGTTGTTCATAGCGTCTGTCTGCCCACCGCTCATAGAGGCGCCGGGCCAGGGGACGGATCAGGGGCCAGGCCAGCGGGCGGAAGAGCCAGCCTACGGGAGTGTGGGACCAGGCCCGCACGGTCGCGTCCAGCCCGGTGAACCACTGGCCCTGGCTGCTTACCAGATGCAGGCGTCGAAGCAGCGCCTCTTTTCCGGGGGCCAGGGGGCCATCATCCGGTTGGTGGTGGATGTCGACAAAACCCAGGCCACCCTGCTCCAGTCGCTTCAGGGTTTCAATTTCCTTTCGGCATAACGGGCATTGGCCGTCGTAGAACAGGATATCCATGGTGGCGGTTTGCCCTCGTTCGGATGTGCGGTGTAATGGATGTCTTCTGCAGAAACCTACGCTCGCTGTGGCCGTCAGATCACCTTGCTGTGCGCTGGTTCCTTGCCAGCCGTTGGTGCCGGCACGCGCATACCGGTAAGCTGTCGAGCCAGTCTTGATAGCCGGTTTTCAGGGAGAGCTTTATGAAGCATAAGGAAAAGGAGTGCACCTGGGCACCAGGTATGCAGGATACGGATGTCACCTTTGCCGGTGACCATACATGGGCGACGATCTTGCGGGCCCGCAGTAATGAAGGTGACGACAGCCCGGGGAGGGGCCCCTGGTTGCTGTTGGCTGCCGGGCTGGTTGCCTTCGGGGCTATGCTCTGGTGGTATCTGGCGTGAGCCGCGCTGGCGGCGTTCAGGCCAGCTTCAGTTCTGGCGGGTGGGCAAGGATGGTTGCCCGGGTATCCTGCTTGTCCAGGTCCAGCTCTGCCGCCATTTCTGCCAGCGCCGGCGGCAGCTGATGGCCCTTGCGATTGTCAGCGAGGTTGTCTAACAGGCTTAGCTGGACATGGCGATCCTGGAATCGCCCGTAGAGTTTCTGTTGCTCCCTGAGCTCGTCAAGCAGGCTCCGGTAGCTCTGTGTATCCAGTTCTGCCAGGTACCGAAGCCGTTTCAGGGCCTTGCGTAGCTCGTGGAAGGGTTCGTCCGGCGATTCAGGGGCCAGGCGGGCGAATAGCTGGTGGCAGAGTGCGGCCCGTTCACTGACTGTGTCGTGAATGGCCCTGGTTGTCAGTTTTTTCAGTGGGCGTGACAGAGTCTTTCCGTTAATAGCCGTTTCCCAGGCTGCGAGTGCTTTGCGCCAGTCCTTTCCCTCGAGCTGCTCGCAAAGTTGCCGCTGACATTCGGCTTGCCACTGCCTGAAAAAAGCCCCTGCGCCGGATGCCCGCAGGGACTGGCGTAATCGCCGATCTCCCTTGGAGCGTACTTCAAGCTCCATCAGGAACACGTCCAGGTCCCGCAAGGTGCTGGTCTGGCGGGCCATGCTCTTTAAAGGATGCAGCGCTTTTTCCAGGTGTTCATCACCGGTGATGGTGCAGAGCGCTTCGGTGATCGCCCGGCTTCTTCGCAGGGCGATACGGAACTGGTGCAGGAACTCCGGGTCGACGCCTGTCACAACTCCCGGTTGCGTAGCCCGCAATCGCTCCAGTAAATGGTGCAACATTGCGGGTATCTGCTTTCGCAGATCCCGGCCCTTGTCCGGGGGTGGCGAGGCCTTGCGCTGGAACAGCTCATAGCTGGCCAGTTTCGGAGGCAGGTAGGCCACAACCCTGGACTGCCCTTTCCCGACCTTTGCCCAGCTGTCAATGGGCAGCTCCAGGTGCAGGACGGACCCGGTGGCCATATCCGGTGCCTGGTGCCCCGTGAGTCGGGTTGCCAGGTCTGAAAGGGCCGGGTTGTGTCCGATGATGGCCAGGTTTTCCGGGTCTCCGGGCAGGTGCCGGATCCATCGTAATAGCCGTTTATAGCGAAAAGTGTAGAGATCCGGGTCAAAGTGGATCCGGCCAACCAGTTGCGGCTCGGCCAACAGGTCCAGCAGGCCCTCGATGGTCTGTCGGGCCCGACAGGCCTGGCTGACATACACTTCCCCGTCCAGCGCACCCATGGCCCTGAGGGGGCGTGCCATGGCAGTCAGCTGGCGCTGGCCCCGTTTATTGAGTGGGCGATCCAGGTCGCTGAGCGATGCATCGCTCCAGCTGGATTTGCCATGTCGGATCAGGAACAGCTGTTTCATGGACATCCTCCATGTGCATTGAACGGCCCGGGAGGCTATCATTATCCGGTCATACTGGTCTGCCATGGCTTTTGGCCATCGGACCGGTAGCTCAATCAACCTATAATAAAATCACTGCTGGAAGTAACTATTATGACATTACGCTCCAAGCTGACGGCAGCAGCGCTGCTTCTGGGCCTCTCCTTTGCTGGAAGCCAGGCTGTCGCCGAAGAAACCTATACGCTCAAACTGGCGGAAACCTGGGGACCCAACTATCCGATTCTGGGGGATACCAACCGTAGCCTGAAGGCCATGGTTGAAAAGATGTCCGAGGGTCGCATCAAGATCCGCATCGATTCCTCCAACAAGCACAAGGCGCCTTTTGGTATCTTCGACATGGTGAAGGCGGGTCAATACGACATCGGCCACACCGCGTCCTACTACTACAAGGGCAAGATTCCCAACAGCATGTTCTTCACCACCGTACCCTTCGGCATGACCGCACCGGAACAGTACGCCTGGTTCTACTACGGTGAAGGTTTCGACCTGGCCCAGGAAGTCTACGGCCAGCACAATATGCTGTCCTTCCCCGGCGGTAATACCGGTGTCCAGATGGGCGGCTGGTTCCGTGAAGAGATCAAGTCCCTGGAGGACCTGCAGGGCCTGAAAATGCGCACACCTGGCTTTGCCGGTGAAGTCATGTCCGATATCGGCGTTGCCGTCACCAACATCCCGCCGGGTGAGCTGTTCACCGCCCTGGAGCGTGGCACCATCGACGCGCTGGAGTGGGTCGGCCCGGCACTGGACCTGCCCATGGGCTTCCACCAGATTGCTGACTACTATTACGGTGGCTGGCAGGAGCCGTCTGCAGAACTGCAGTGGCTCATCAACAAGGACACCTGGAACAAGCTGCCGGAAGACCTGCAGGAAGTGCTCCGGGTCGCCATGCGCACCGCCGCCTATGACATGTACATCCAGACCATGCACGAAAGCGGCAAGGCCTGGAGCAGCATCCAGGAAGAGTACCCGAACGTGAAGTTCCGTACCTTCCCGGATGAAGTCATGGAAGCGCTGCGTGCGTCTACCAAGAAGCTGCTGGCCGAAATGGCCGAGAAAGACCCGCTCACCAAGAAGATCGTTGATTCCCAGCGTGAGTACCTGGAGCAGATTCGCCCCTGGACCAACATCTCTGACCGGGCGTACCTGAACAACTCGGACGTCGAGTAAGTCTGGGTGACTTTCGGGGAGCCGGCCAGCTGACCGGTTCCCTGAAACAACAAACCCCGCCTTGAGCGGGGTTTGTTGTTTCTACAGGTTGCTAATGCGGATCAGGCAGCCTTGCTGCGCTGACGGGCAAACCTCAGGCCGATCAGGCCAAGTCCGAGAAGGGCCAGTGAGCCGGGCTCGGGTACAGGTACCTCTGCCATTCTCACGAACAATGAAAGGTGTGAAAGGTCCGGAGTCTGTCCACCATTGTTGGTGAAGTTGATGTCAAAGCTGCCGCTACCCGAAGTGTCAGCATTGGAAAAGGTAATGCCCTCGAAAAGATATGAGGCGTATCTGTCCGAGCCCTTGAGGATGGCAACAAAATCCAGCGTGATCGGCAGTCCCGGTGAGCCAACTTCTGTCCAGCTAAGACCCCAGTTGCCTGAATCGGTGTTGAGGTCTGCGTCAAGCGTGAACTGTACTCCGCCCACAGTACCTGTCGTATTCCCACCGTCCTTAACCAGATAGTCGAAAATGCCCCAGTCATTCGAGAATATTGCGCCGGCGTTGTAGTCAGGGTTTCCGGAAACGACTCCATAGCAATCACTGGCGGTTCCGCCCTCCCAAGTCATATCACTGGTGGACAGTCCGTCGGGGTTTGGATCAGAGGCAGAACAATACGTTGGCGCAGCGCTGGCCGCTCCCACGAAAGACATACCTGCTAGCACCGCTGAAGCGAGAAACGATGTTGTTAACAGTATTCTATTCATTGAATTTGCACTCCCTTGAGCATTAACACCGCTCAGCATGGGACCCATTATGTGACGAGTCAGGGCTGGGCGTTATGAGCCATTGTTGTAAACAAACACTACTCGCTGACGGTACAACAAAGGTTCCTTTTTTGGGTTTAAGCAAATATAGGGCCAATGTTTTGTTTGTTGATTAATGTCTTAAAAAACAGTTGCATGACGGCCTGTCAAAATGCCGCCCTAATGTTATGTGTAAATATTTCCGACGGTACAATGGTCTGTCGACCGGCTGTTGTGATGCGGTGCTCTGAGGTGTTCCGTCGGAGGAATAAAACCGGCTGACGGCGGCGGTTCAGCGGTGTTTTCTTGGTGGGACGCGGGTTATGCTGCCCAACCAACAAACACAATCATCAGGAGAACAGGTATGAGTAAAAGATTGGACGATAAAGTCGCTATCATCACCGGTGGTACCAGCGGTATCGGAGAGGCGACGGCCCGCCGATTTGTGGAAGAGGGTGCACGGGTTGTGATTGCGGGTCGCAGCGTTGAGAAAGGTGAGAAACTGGCCGATGCGCTGGGCGGAAACGCGGTTTTTATGAAAGCTGACGTCATGATTGAGGGCGATATCGAGGCGCTGGTTGACGGTACCGTAAAGCAGTTCGGTCGGCTGGATTGCCTGTTCAACAATGCCGGCGCCGGTGATCGGACAACACTGGACTCAGTCACCGAGGATGAGTTCAGCCATAGCATGCGCCTTCTCACTGGCAGCGTGGTTTTCGGCATCAAACATGCCGCCCGGGTGATGCGGGGGCAGGGCTCCGGCTGCATTATCAACAACTCCAGTATTGCAGCCCATCGTCTCGGTCAGGGTGGCTACCTGTACTCCGGCGCCAAGGCGGCGGTCAGTCACCTGACGCGGCTGGCTGGCGTAGAGTTGGGGCCTGAAGGCATCCGGGTGAACGCGATTTCTCCCGGCGCGGTGGCAACGCCGATCTTCTGGGGCGGTTCGGAAAGGGCTAACACGCTGAGTGACGAGGAAAACCAGGCCAAGATGGAAAAGCTTGAAAAGAACCTGGCGAAGGCAACGCCGCTGCCCCGGGCGGGGCTGGCGCTGGATATTGCCAATGCCGCGGTATTCCTGGCCAGCGACGAGGGCTCGTTTATTAACAGCCACGACCTGGTGGTAGACGGCGGCCGGATTTCCATGTTCAACGAAAAATCCGGCTGACCGTTTCTGGCATCGTAAGGGAGGGACGGAGCCCTCCTGAAGAGAGTGTAAAGAAAGCCGACACGACTGCGCGGGGCAAGGTCAGGAAGTCGTCAGCCAGATTCCGTAATTGGAAACAGGCAATACCTCCTGGTGCCAGCTCGTTTCGACCTCCCGATCAGTCCCGGTTTTCCAGGTTCGCCCGCATCCTCAGGGTGACCAGCACGGTATTCAGGTGAGGCACCGGTATGCCGTGGCGCTCTGCAATGGCCACTACGTTGCCCAGCACCGCATCCCGTTCGATGGGGCGGCCGTTGAGGTAGTCCAGGGCCATGCTGTTCTTGTAGGGTGGCATCTTACGGGTGCCTTCGATGTTCTGTTCGATCACGCTGTCATCCATGGGGTAGCCTTCGGCTTCGGCGACAGTCATGACTTCCCGGATCATGTTTCGGATCAGCTGTTCGCCACCCTCGGTGTCCAGGATGGTCCGGGTATCCGCACCGTTGGCGATGACGGAGAGCGGGTTGAAGGGGGTGTTCCACAGGCATTTGCGCCAGCGTTCTCCCACCACCTGCTCGGTCAGGTCGATGTTGATACCGCCGTCGGTAAACAACTGGGACAGCTCGCGGCAGTTTTCGTCGATGCCTTCCGGGTAGCGGCCCATCACCAGCTTGCCATAGGCCTTGTGCTCGACCACCCCGGGCTCGGTGCGGCTGGCGGCGATAAACGCCAGGCAGCTGATAATGGGGCTGTCCGGGTAGGCGTCCGCCAGTTCCCGCTCGATATCCAGGCCGTTTTCGATCAGTACCAGGCGGGTATTGGCGCCCATCCAGGGACGGACCAGCGCCGCGCGATCCACACCGGGCAGCACCTTCACACAGAGAATCAGGTAATCGGGAGTTTCTTCCGGCCTGTCGCCGTCACGATAAACGTGATCCGGCCGGTAGGACAGGTCCCCCAGGGGGCTGGAGATGCGGATGCCGTTGGCCTTCACGGCGTCGTATTCCGACCGCAGGACCGTGCTGACCTTGCAGCCGGCCTTCTTGAGGATGGCACCGTAAAAACTGCCAATAGCGCCGGCGCCAACGATCAGGATGCTGGGTTTGTCACTCATGGAATTGCTTGCTCCCTGGTTTTATCGACGGACCGGGGCTGCACCCAGGTGCGCGCCGCCGTCGATCAGAATGGTTTCGCCTGTGGTCAGGTCACCGCCGATGATCAGACCCAGGCAGACGTCCGCCACGGTTTCCGGTGAGGCGGCGTCGTGCAGGGGCGCGGCGCCCTTTGTTTTCTCCAGCAGGGCGTTGTATTTATCCTCGCCAAGACCCTTTTTCAGCCACTCACCCTGAACAAAGCCCGGGCATACGGCGTTTACCCTGACTTCCGGTCCCATCACCCGGGCCAGGGAACGGGTCATGGTGACCAGCGCGCCCTTGGAAGCAGCGTAGGCAATGGAGCTGCCGATGCCTGCCAGGCCGGCGATGGAAGCCATGTTGATGATGTGGCCGGAACCATTGGCGCGCAGCGCTTTTTCCGCGGCCCGGGTCATCTGATAGGCGCCCACGGTGTTAACAGCGTAAAGATCGAGGAAGTCCTGCTTGTCCAGGCCGTCCAGGTTGTTGTGGTCGCAGAACTTGGTGGTGCCGGCGTTGTTGATGAGGATATCCACCCGGCCGAACTTCTCCAGGGTGGCATCCACCAGGGTCCTGCAATCGGCATCTTCGGCCACATTGGCCTTGCAGACGAGGGTTTGTACGCCGTGCTGTTCACAGTCAGAGGCAACGGCACGGGCGCCGTCCTCGTTATTGCTGTAGTTGATCACCACATGGCAGCCGTGCTCCGCAAACAGGCGGGCAATGGCAGCGCCGATGCCGGACGATGAGCCGGTTACGATGGCGACGGAATCTTTGAGTTTCATGGCATGTCCCTTTTTGTGTTTGTTGGTTTGAATAGAGGGGCAGCAGGGTTCATCCGTGAATGCTGAAAACGGTATCTTCTCTCGTTCTGCGGAACACATCAATCATTGCGAAGGTTGGATAGGGTTGCAGGCAAAAAAAAGGGGCCGGCATGTGCCGACCCCTTGAACGCACATTGATCAGTATCCGGAGGTCGCGCTCAGCCCGAACCATTCGGGCAACACCAACAGCGTAATGACCACTGCGATCTGGATCAGGATGAACGGCACCACGCCCCGGTAGATCTGGGTAGTGGCTACCCCTGGTGGTGCCACGCCCTTCAGGTAGAACAGGCTGAACCCGAACGGAGGCGTCAGGAAGCTGGTCTGCAGGTTCATGGCGATCAGGATGGCGAACCACAGCATGTTGATGCCAAGCAGTTCCGCAATCGGCGCCAGGATAGGCACCACGATAAACGAGATTTCCACGAAGTCGATGAAGAAGCCCAGGAACAGGATGATCAGCATCGACAGGATCAGGAAGCCCCATTTTTCGCCGGGGAGCGCCAGCATCCATTCTTCCAGCAGGTAGTCGCCGCCGGTGTAGCTGAACACCATGGAGAAGGCCGTGGCGCCCACCAGGATGGCGAACACCATGGCGGTGACCTTGACCGTATCCTTCGCCGAATCCCAGATAATCTGCCAGGAGAACTGGCGGTACAGCAGTGCCAGGATAACCGCACCCACGCCCCCAAGGGCAGAAGATTCGGTTGGCGTGGCCACCCCGGCAAAGATGGAGCCCAGTACCACGATGATCAGGGCCAGGGGCGGGATAACCGCCAGCAGAGCTTTACGCACCTCCTGGGCCCTGGACTGGTTTTCATCCCGGGGCATGGCCGGGGCGATTTCCGGTTTGAGGAAGGACATGATCAGAATGTAGGCCACGTAGAGACCGATCAGTATCAGCCCGGGCACCACGGCGGCCTTGAACAGGTCGCCTACCGGCAGCCCCATCACATCCCCGAGGATAATCAGGATGATTGAGGGGGGGATAATCTGTCCCAGGGTGCCGGAGGCGCAGATGGTGCCGGTGGCCAGCTCGGTCTTGTAGCCGTGGTGAAGCATGACCGGCAGGGAGATCAGCCCCATGGCTACCACGCTCGCGCCGACCACGCCGGTAGAGGCGGCAAGCAATGCACCGACCAGGATGGTTGAAATGGCAAGGCCGCCGCGTACACCGCCAAACAACTTGCCCATGGACTCCAGCAACTGCTCTGCCAGCTTGGTCCGTTGCAGCACCAGGCCCATGAAGATAAACAGGGGGACCGCCATGAGCGTGGTGTTGGTCATGATGCTCATGATGCGGTAGGGCATGAACGCGAACAGGCTGGGGCCCTCGGCGATCAGGCCAAACAGCAGTGCTACACCGCCAAAGGTGAACGCTACCGGGAAACCCCACAGCAGCATCAGCAAGCACACGCCGAACATAATAATACCGATCATGCGAGACCTCCGGCGCTGTGTTCGCTGTTCTCATAGTGGGCATCGCGTTTCAGCACGCGAATGGCGTAGGTCACCATGTTGATACCCGCGATGGCGGTAAAGAAGGATGAAAAGGAAATCAGGCTCTTGATGATCCATCGGTGGGGCAGGCCTCCGGGATCACCACTGCTTTCGCCCAGGTTGTAGGACTCGACGGCGAAGTCGATACCCAGCCAGGCTATAAAGGCCGCGAAAGGGATGACCAGCAGGAGCGCGCCCACCAGGTTGACCCAGGCCTTGAAGGTTTCGCTCCACTTGGTGTACAGCACATCCACGCGGACGTGGCCGTCGGTGCGCAGGGCATAGGGAATACCCATCAGAAATACCACCGAATACAGGTGCCATTCCATCTCCTGCATACCAATGGAGACATTGTTGAAGGCGTAGCGCGCGACCACGTCGTAGAAAACGTTCAATGTCAGCAGAATGAACGCCACACTGGCAATCCAGCCACACATGTAAGCTATGCGTCCTAGCCCGTTATCAATCAGTCTGAGCCATCGCATGATGAATCCTCGTGCTCCGGGAATACGGCCACCCGGCTTCAGGTTCCGGTTTTGGGGCAGGCCTGTGGAAAAAACGCCGGTAGTTTACGCGAACGCGGTGTCTTTTTCACAAACTTCCCCCACAGATAACAACGCCGGAGTCTCGCTGGGAGACTCCGGCGTCGGGCATGACAACCTGTGCCTGCCTTATCGGTCTGTTTACTCGACTTCAGCCATGTTGTTCAGGTAGGCACGGTCGGCGATGTCGATGTAGGCGCGGGCGTCCTTCAGATACTTCTCCTGGGACTCGATGATTTTCGCGGCCAGCTCGTCACCCTCTGCGGCTTCGCGCAGGAGCTTCTTGTTGGCTTCGACCATGGCCTGGAACACCTCATCCGGGAAGTTCTTCACCTTCACGTTCGGGTGTTCCTCCTGGATAGAGGCCCAGGCCTTGGCATTTTCGTGCACGGACTGAATCATCATGTCGTAGGCCGCGGTGCGCATGGCCACCCGGAGAATCTGCTGGAGGTCTTTGGGCAGTTTTTCCCAGACGTCCTTGTTGACCAGGAACTGCAGCTCGGTGGCTGGTTCATGCCAGCCGGTGTAGTAGTAGTCAGCAATTTGCTGGAACCCGAGACGCAGGTCCAGGGCCGGTCCGACCCACTCCACCGCGTCGATGGTGCCACGTTCCAGGGCGGTGTACAGCTCGCCCGGCGGAATGTTGGTGGGGTTGACGCCCACTTCCGCGAACACTTCACCCGCAAAGCCGGGAATGCGCATTTTCAGGCCTTCCAGGTCTTCCAGGGAGTTGATCTCGTTACGGAACCAGCCACCCATCTGGATGCCGGTGTTACCGCCGGGGAAGGACAGCATATTGTGGGGCTCGTAGACTTCCTGCATCAGCTCCATGCCGTCACCGTAGTAGAACCAGGCGTACTGTTCCTGGGCGGTCATGCCGAAGGGCATGCTGGTGAAGAACAGGGTATTGGGTACCTTGCCTTTCCAGTAGTAGGAGGCAGAGTGGCCCATGTCGTACTGGCCGGCCTTGACCATATCAAAGACGCCCAGCGGGGCCTTGTGCTTGTTGGCGGAATCGATACGGATCCGCAGGCGCCCGTCTGACATTTCCTCGGCCATCTTGGCCATACTCTTGGTGGCTTCACCGAAGATGGGAAAGTTCGGGCCCCAGGTTTCAGCGAGGCGGAGGGTGAATTTTTCCTGGGCGCTGGCCAGCGGAGAGGCCATGAGAGCAGACAGCGCTACCGCCGCGGCGGCGCGTTTGAACAATGAACGACGTTTCATGATGCGCGTTCCTCTGTTTGTTGTTGTTCAGGATGGCGAACGTTTGGTCCCGGCGACAGGGTCGGGACCTGCATTCTTACGCGGTAAACGTAGCATGGATTAGGTGAAGGGTGAATTAATTCAATATGCTACCTAGACTTTGGTCGTAGACGTGGACGTTCTGAATTGCTTGGCTGACCACACGGCAACCCCCTGGGTATTGAGGGTGATATCCATGCCCAGGGCCTGCTCGAGTCCCTCGTCATCAAGGTTGCAGCCGTGTTCGGCCAGCCTGCGGGCAAACAGTGCCTTGAGGTCGGCGCGGATGCCCTGGATGTCCGGCTCCTCGGCCCGGTACTTGCGTCCGATGGCCGCATAGGCATCCAGATCGCCATGGAGCTGGGCGGCCAGGTCGTCAATGGCAGTCACCTCACTGAAGTGGGTGAGGTAAATGGCACGGGGTTTGAGGGCACACAGCCGGTCCACGGATTCGTGGGCCTTGTCCGGGTCGAACTGCACCGGCGTGGCCGCCGGAAACATGAAGGGACCTTTGTCTGTATCCAGTGACCGGTAGGAGATGCCGAAGGTATCCCCGGAAAACACGGCGCCGGCTTCACTGTCGTGGATGCAGTAGTGATGCAGGGCATGGCCCGGGGTGTCGAGGAAGGTCAGGGTGCGCTGGCCCAGTGGCAGGGTGTCGCCGTCGTGGACTTCCAGGATGCGCTCAGCAGGAACCGGTATCAGTTCACCGTAGTGTTTTTTCATGGTTTCGGTGCCATAGACCTGGCGCGCCCCTTCGTACAGGGCGCTGGGATCAATCATGTGCCTGGCACCCCGGGGATGGACCACCAGGGTGGCCCCCGGCAGGTCCCGCATGATTTGCCCGGCACCGCCGGCATGGTCCAGGTGGACGTGGGTAATACAGACGTAGCGCACCTGGTTCCGGGCAATATTCAGTTTGTCGAGGGCGGCCAGCAGGATGGGAATGGAAAAGTTGCTGCCCACGTCCACAAACGCGGCTTCGCCGCTGTCGACGATCAGATGACTGGCATCCATCATCTGGCTGCCGGCAAATTCGGTATCAATGGCGTAGATGCCATGGCTAAAGGGGATAATCGTAGGGGCTTCAGCGCTCATGGGAATCCGCTTCTTGTTCTTTATTATTGAACCCCGGCCTTTTGGTGGCCGGGGTGGTGTCGTTACGGTTTAATCGATCTCCACCTGTTCCGCAACCTGCTCTCGCAGGGATTTCTTCAGGATCTTGCCAACACCGTTGCGGGGCATGGCCTCCATGAAGACCACCTTGCGGGGCGTTTTGTACTTGGCCAGTCGCTCCTGGCAGAAGGCGAGCAGTTCCTCCTCGGTGATGTCGGTGTCCGGATTGCGAACGACTACGGCCACGACTTCCTCACCCATACGCTCCGACGGAACACCTACGACTGCCACTTCGGCCACGGCGGGATGACGGGAAATCAGCTCTTCCAGGTCCCGGGGGTAGATGTTGAAACCGCCCCGAAGAATCAGGTCCTTCTTGCGATCGACAATGTAAAGGTAGCCGTCTTCGTCCAGCCGGGCTACGTCACCGGTATGCAGCCAGCCATCTTTCAGGGCAGCCCGGGTGGCTTCCTCGTTGTTGTAATAGCCGGGGGTAATATTCTCGCCCCGCACCAGCAGTTCACCCACTTCACCGACGGCCAGCGGGTTGCCCAGTTCGTCAGCAATGCGCAGTTCCACACCGGGGAAGGCGCGGCCGACCGAGCCGGCCTTGACGGGCTCGCCCTTGCGGTGGGCGGAAACGGTGGGCGCGGCTTCGGACAGGCCATAGCCTTCATAGATCTCGGCGTTAAAGCGCTTGCGGAATGCTTCGATCAGCGACACCGGCAGGGGCGCGGACCCGGAACCGACCGATTCCAGCGAGGTGAGGTCGTATTCCTCGGCTTCCGGAGCGGTTGTCAGGGCGTAGATCATGGCCGGAACCGCACTGAATGCCGTTACCTTGTGTTTCTGGACAGCCTCGAACACTTCCCGCACGTCGAATTTGGGCAGGATAACCACGCTGCTACCACGCAGGAACAGGGTGTTGGCCATGGTAAAACCATAGATGTGCGCCAGTGGCAGCACGCCAATGGTGGTACCGGGTTCGTCGCCGGCTTCCTCTGCCAGTTGCACGGCGGAAGCTGCATTGCTGTAGAGGTTACGGTGGGTGAGCATCACCCCCTTGGGCTGCCCGGTAGTGCCGGAGGTAAACAGGATAACGGCGACGTCGTCTTCCTTGATCGGCGGTAGCTCGATTTCCGGGTCGGCAGCGGCCATCAGTGAGCACAGGCTGTTACAGGGTATGCCGGCGTTGGGACTCGGTTGGTTCTGGGCGATGCCCGCCACCACCAGTTTCGGTGGTGTCTCCATGCCGGAAGTTGCCTGCTCGATAGACGGCAGAATGGCCTGGCTGGTGATCACGGCGCTGGCGCCGGAGGCCTGCAGGATAAAGCCGATCTCCCGCGGATGAAGCACAAACATCACTGGCAGTACGATGGCGCCAGCGCGGAGTACTGCCTGGTAGGCGATGAAGACCTCCGGGCTGTTGGGCATGCACACCACCACCCGGTCACCGGGTTTGACGCCCAGGTTATGCAGGCCATTGGCCAGCCGGTTGGCACTGTCCTGGAGTTCCAGGTTGGTGACTTCCCGCTCGCCGGCGTACAGCATGGTGTATTCGCCAAAGCGTTCGAGGCTCTGTTCCGGCAAATCAGTGAGGATCATTATTATTGTTCCTTCGTTATTGATGAGACGAATTGTCGAGGCGTTTCTCTTGGAGCGTAGGGTCACCTTACAACAAAGTCTCACGGGGACGGAACCTTTCCTGACATCTGTCAGGCAGGTTGCGGCCGTTTGCGGTCCTCTGCCGGTGGTGATTGCATCCGGGCCATGGGGTAGAGCCCGATCAGATAGAGCAGCGCCATGAGGGCGAAGGCATCCTGGTAGCCGGGGAAGGCTTCGGGTACGCCGAGCGAAGCCGTCCACAGCGTATTTTCCTGCAGCAGTATGGCGGACAGGCTGACCCCCAGTGAGCCGCCGAACTGACGGGCAAAGCTGATCAGGCCGGTGGCCTGGTTGATCATGTTCTGGGGCACGATGCTCACCGCACCGATCACCACCGGGGGCATGGTCATGGCCAGCCCGACCCGGCCCAGTGCGGCCATCATCGCAATCAGTACCAGTGACATATCGGCCCGTGCCTCGCTCAGCACGATGCTGGACAGGGCAAACAGCACCAGGCCGACTGCCACCAGCAGCTTGGGCAGTACCCGGTCAGTGAGCCGGCCAATAATCGGAAAGGAGAAAGCCATCGCCAGGCCGGCGGGCATCAGCAACATGCCAGCCGCTGAGGCGGACTCCCCCATAGCCGTCTGCACCAGCATGGGCAGCAGATACACCGAGCCAAAGAGGCCGGCACCGGTCAGCATGGCGACCAGGAAGGCGGGCGTAAAGCCAGTATGACGGAAGATGCGCAGGGCCAGCAGGGGTGACCGGCTGCGTAACTGGTGCAGCGTGAACCCTGCAAACAGGGCAGCGGCAGCAAGCAATCCCAGGGTGACCGGCAGGCTGCCCCAGCCCAGGTGAGGGCCTTCCGACAGTCCCCACAACAGCGCTACCATCCAACCGGTGAGCAACAGCAGACCAACGCCGTCAAGGCGACGGTGCACCGGGGGGGCACTGGACGGCCGCGACAGGAAGGTGCTGCCAAGCCAGAAGGCGGCGATACAGAAGGGCAGTACCACCAGGAATACCGCACGCCAGGACCACCAGTCCACCAGCACGCCACCCACCACCGGGCCGACGGTGGGCCCGAGTACCACGCCCATGGCATACAGCCCCATGGCCTGGCCCCGCTGGTTAACGGGGAATACCGCATAGAGCATCAACATAGCCAGGGGCTGTACCATACCGGCGATAAGGCCCTGCAGTACCCTCACCACGACCAACATGCCGAAATTCATGGCCAGGCCGCCAGCTATGGCGGCTACCACGAACACGACCAGTGCGCCCATATAGGTGGTACGGGGACCAAACCGGTCCACCATCCACACATTGAGCAGCATGCCAATGGCCATGCTGGCAAGGAAGGCAGTGACCAGCCACTGCCCCATCGTGTGGCTGACCGAGAAGGTTGCCATGATGTCCGGCAAGGCTACGTTTACGATGGTAGATGACAACGACATGGTCATGGTGCCGGTCATGACCGTGATCATCACCCACCATTTATAGCGCTGTCCGTAGCGCTCCTGAAGCTGTTCCATAGAGGTCGGCATGGGCCACGTTACCCCTTGCGGGCGCGGCCACGTTCCATCACAGCCAGGCGGCGACGTTCGATATCGTCCGGGGTGACCTTGTCGTTCTCGATGGAGGAGAACAGGGTTTCGTAGTTAAGGGCGTCGTCCATGGACAGGTTGGCACCATGTTCAATCAGGTGGCGGTACTTGGCCAGGAAAGGCGGCTCTACTACGGTAATGTCATCCGCCAGCGCCAGGGCCTCATCCATCAGCTTGTCCGCCGCGACCACCCGGTTCACCAGGCCCCATTGGCAGGCCGTCTCAGCATTCAGGAAACGTCCGGTGAAAGACAGTTCCTTGGCCCGGGACTGGCCGATGATGCGTTGCAGTTTCTGGGACAGTCCCCAGCCCGGCATGATGCCGACCAGGGCGTGGGTGTCGGCAAAGCGGGCGTTTTCAGAGGCGATCAGGATGTCGCAGGCCAGGGCAACCTCGAAGCCCCCGGTGATGGCAACGCCGTTGATGGCGCCGACCACCGGCTTGCCGCAGCTGCGGATGGCGGTCACCGGGTTGGATCGGGGGTTCTGGTCGGTAGCCGCGTTCATGCCACTGGTGTCAGAGCCCAGCTCTTTCAGGTCGAGTCCGGCGGTAAAGGCTCTCTGCCCGGCGCCGGTGAGCACTACGGCGCGGATGCTGTCGTCGCCCCGTACTTCCTGCATGACATCGTACAGGCGCTCGCGCAGCTCTCCGGACAGGGCGTTCATGGCATCCGGACGGTTGAGGGTCACCACGGCGACGCCGTTATCGTGTTTTTCCAGAAGCACGGAATTACTCATCGTGTCGTTCCTTGTGTGGTTTGTTATTGGGTTGTTGCGTATTCGTTACGATGCTAAGCGGATCAGTTTGCCACTTGTGGGGCCGTTCGCAAAGTCAGGAATGCGACTGCGGAACGGTTTCCCGGTTTACGGCGCCCCCGGGAAGTAATGTCGTAATTCGTGACCTGTATCCGTGATTACCCGGTTTAACCCGCCCGGGACTCTGATAAATTGAGACACTCAGTGAAAAGGTCCCGAAATAACGACAAGTGCAGTAAGGGGGCAGTATGCAGGAACGTCGGAGCCGGCAGCGTTTACCATCGATCCGGGTCAGCGCCCGGGTGGGCATCAAGCGAGGGCTATTTGGCCGTGACTGGCTGACGGTACGGGTGCTGGACGTCACTGAGCGGGGCGTTGCTTTTACCGGTGATGTGCCGCTGGCCCAGGGAGAAAGTTTCCAGATGAGCCTGCGACTGACCACCGAAACCGGTGACTTTGTCGTGGAAAAGGCCTCTGCCTCTGTGGCCAATGTGCGTGACCTCTCGGAACGACGTATCTACGGTGCCCGCTTCAGCGACGACAACCCGGATGCCACCCGCCGAAGCCTTGATCAGATTGAAGGCATCGTAAAGCGCTACAAGGAGCTGAGTACCCGCATCTTCCGCCACCGTGAGGATCGCAGGGCAGTGTGACGGGCGCAGGCCCTTTCCCGCACCCGGCAGTGAACGGTCAGTGCCAGATGTTGCTGTCGATCTTCTCGTGCAGTTCCGGGTAATCCCTTGACTTGAAATGTGGGACTTCTCCGGCTTTGCGCTGGGCGAGGTAATCCTTCGTCAACTTCACCACCGTGCCCGACAGCAACACGATGGCAACCAGGTTTATGGCGGCCATCAGCCCCATGGAGGCGTCGGCGGTGTTGAATACCGTCACCACAGCCTCGTAACCACCCCAAACCACCATGGCCAGTGCTGCTATCCTCAACAGGCCGATACCCAGGTTGTTTCCTCCCCCAAGGTAAACCACTGCGTTTTCTGCATAGGTATAGTTGGCCACGATGGAGGTGAAGGCGAAGAACAGGATGGCGATGGCGATGAAGTAACCCCCGGCTTCGCCGATGTGAGCTTCCATGGCGGCCTGGGTGAGCCGGGTTCCGGTCAGCTCCGAATCTGGCCCCATGACACCTGACAGCAGGATCATCACCGCCGTCGCGGTACAAATCACAATGGTATCGATGAACACGCCAAAGGCCTGTACCAGTCCCTGGGATGAGGGATGATGCGGGGCGGGTGTGGCAGTTGCCGCGATATTGGGAGCGCTGCCCATACCTGCCTCGTTAGAGAAAAGGCCCCGTTTTATGCCGTTGAGCATGGCTGCGGTAATGGAGCCGGTCGCACCACCGACGGCCTCTTCAAGGCCGAAGGCGCTTTTTACGATGGCCACCAGGACGCCCGGCACTTCGGTGATATTCCAGGCCATGATGCCCAGGGCGACCAGAACATAGGCCCCGGCCATGAAGGGCACCACGAATTCGGCAAACCGGACAATGGACCGAAGCCCGCCAAAAATGACAATGCCTGCGAAGATGGCCACTGCAATACCCATCCACAGTTTCGGGATACCAAAGGCGCCCTGCATGGCGTCTGCGATGGAATTGGCCTGCACGGCGTTGAATACAAGCCCGAAAGACAGGATCAGGCAGATGGCAAAGATAACCGCTGCCCAGGGTGCGTTCAGGCCCTTACTGATATACACGGAAGGTCCACCACGGTACTGCCCCTTGCCGTCCCGGACCTTGTAGAGTTGGGCAAGGGTGCTTTCCGCATAACCGGTGGCCATACCCACCAGCGCCACCATCCACATCCAGAAGATGGCACCGGCGCCCCCCAGGTAGAGGGCCACCGCCACACCGGCGAGGTTGCCGGTGCCCACCCGGGAGGCCAGGCTGGTGCACAGTGCCTGGAAGGGTGAAATGCCGTGCACATCGCTTTCCCGGGAGCCCCGGATCGCCCGGATCATCTCGTTGAAGTTGATGAACTGCAGAAAGCCCAGGCGAATGGTATAGAACACGCCTACAGCCAGCAGGCCGTAGACCAGAACGTAGCCCCAGAGGATGTTGTTCAGGAAGTCCACAATGGCGGTCATAGCGCGGATGCTCCGGAAAGAAAACAGTGAGTCGGGAGCAAGTGTAGCAGCTGTTATCGGGCTGGTGCCCGATACCACTGAACCACAAATGTGACGTTCAGGACAGGTTGGGCAAGGCGATGGGGCAATAGAGTGACTGCCCCGGCGCAGGTGCTGATGCCGGGGCAGTGAGGTCCGTTGTGGTAAGGAAATGCCGGGTTCTTCAGACCCGGAAGCGGCCCACCTGGTCTGTCAATTGGCGGGCGTAGCCGGCCATGGACTCACTGAGTGAATTAAGGTCCGCTGAGCGGGTATCACTCTCATTGGCCAGGTCATTGATGTCGGTGATGTTCCGGTTGATCTCGTCAATGACCTGGGTCTGCTCCTCGGTGGCAGAGGCCACGCTGGAGTTGACGTCGGTAATATCGCTCATGGCCTGGAGGATCGAGGCCAGCTCGGTTTCGGCGTCGGCGGCCAGCTTTTCAGTAGCTTGCGCCTGGTCACTGCCGGTTTCCATCACCGAGACGATGTCGGATACCCCTGACTGGAGAGCCGTGATCATACCCTGGATGTTTTCAGTGGACTGCTGCGTGCGCTGGGCCAGGGTCCTCACTTCGTCGGCAACCACCGCAAAACCGCGCCCCTGCTCGCCGGCCCTGGCCGCTTCGATGGCCGCGTTCAGCGCCAACAGGTTGGTCTGTTCCGCAATACCCCGGATCACGTCCAGTACCGATGTGATGTTATCGGAATCCGCCGACAGCTTGCGAATGACCTCCACCGCTTTACTGATTTGCTGGGCAAGCCGGCGAACCTGCTGAGCCGACTGCTCAACAATTTCACCACCCTTGCTTGCGTTGCCCTGAGCGGTACGGGTGACTTCGGCCGCACGGGAGGCGTTACCAGCTACCTCTTCGACCGCACTCTGCATTTCATTGATGGCAGTGGCCACCATATTGATCGACTCGGTCTGCCGGGAGACGCCATCCCGGTTATCCGCCGCTGATTGCTCAAGCTGGTTGGCGCCACTGGAGAGTTGCTCTGACAGCTGCTGGATATTGCTGACCATGCCTTGCAGATTGGCCAGCACGGCATTGAAGGATTCCGCCAGCTGGCCCAGGTCATCGTTGTTTTCCACCGGCACCCGCTGGGTCAGGTCGCCTTCGCCCTGGGCGATATTGTCCAGTTGTGCACGCAGGGTGCGGATGGAGGCAATAATCAGTTTCATGACTGCGAGGAAAACCACTACGGCAATTATCAGCGCTGCCAGGGTGACAACGATGGTGATGACAACCGCCTGGTTCGCCTCTCCAGAGGCTTCAGCGGCGCGCGTCTTGGCCAGCTCGTCGGCCAGTTGGCCGGTGCGGTCGAAGTAACCCCGGACCGCTTCGAACAGTTCACCAGTTTCTTCGCGGATCAGCTCGCGTCCACCGTAGGTATCGCCGATCCTTGCGCGCTCGAGGGCGGTTTCCGCTGAGGTTCGCCATTGCTCGAAGGTAGCGTCAAAACCTTCCATTTCGGCATCGATTCCCGTGCCTGTAAGCCGTTCCTGGGCAGCATGGATACGATCCCGTGCCTGATCGGCATTTTCATGGAACGCTGCCAGCAGGTCTTCAGCGGCCGCGTTGCTTTCCCGGGCGCGGATATAGCCATTCTGGGCCACCAGGGCCTGGTACAGGTCCCGGTCGCCGTTAAGGACCTCACTGGACGCGGGTAGCAGGTTCTCCGCCAGGAAATCGGTATCCGATACCAGGTTGCGGGCGGTGATAACACTGAGAACGCCGAGAACAATGACGGCGATGGCAGTTATGACAAAGGGGAGGGCAATCTTGGTACGAAAACCCAGTGCGTTACCGATAGCCATTGGCTTACTCCGGTTCTGTATATTTTTTAATAATTGTTCGAGAAGTATAACCGGAAGAGTTGTTTTGGAAACTGTTCAGGGGTTGATCTATGTCTGTTTTTGTATCAGAAGGTTAAGGGACGTTGCCCGAAGGTTTCCGATCACTGTGCCCGAGTGAGCGTTCCGGGGAGACCTGGTCTCGTACCAGTTGTTTAAGCCGGGTAATTTCGGGGAAGCCGCCCATTTCTTTACGGGACCAGATGCGGGCGTCGTCCACCCATACCTCGAAGATACCACCGGAGCCCGGGTGAAGGGTCAGTTCGTTGATCTCATCCTCGAAGGTGGTCAGCAGTTCCTGGGCCATCCACGCGGAGCGCAGCAGCCAGCGGCAGCCGGTGCAGTAGTGGATATCGACGCGATGACGGCTTTCTTCTGACATGGTTTCACCCCCGGTGGTCAGAAACGAACGGGTTGGTCTCGCGCTCGTGGCCGAAGGTGGACATGGGGCCGTGCCCGGGGACAAATTTCACCTCATCTCCAAGGGGAAACAGCTTGTCCCGGATCGAATGGATCAACTGCTGGTAATCCCCTTTCGGGAAGTCGGTGCGGCCGATGGAACCGTTGAACAGTACGTCTCCTACCTGGGCAAAGCCGGTAGGCCGGTGGAAGAAAACCACGTGGCCGGGTGTGTGTCCAGGGCAGTGCAGCACTTCCAGCTCCTGGTCGCCAAAGGTGACCCGGTCGCCGTCCTCCAGCCAGCGGGTCGGCGTAAAGCGGTCGGCGTGGGCGAAGCCAAAGCGCTGGCTCTGCATGGGCAGGCCTTCAATCCAGAACTCGTCATCCCTGTGGGGGCCTTCAACCGGCAAGCCGGTCTGTGCCATCAAAGCCGCCACGCCGCCGGCATGGTCGATATGGCCATGGGTGACCAGGATTTTCTCAAGCCCGATGCCTTCCTCGTTAACCACCGCCATGATCTGGTCCATGTCGCCACCTGGATCAATGACCACACCCTTGCCGGAATCTTCACACCAGAGCAGGGTGCAGTTTTGCTGGAAGGGAGTAACGGGAATAACGCGGACTTTCATGGGCTGGCCCCGGATCAGATTTGACGAGTGTGGCTTGGTTGGCAGGAGTATATCGGCTTGTGGAAGGGTGGTAAAAGCTCGCTCTCAGCAGCGGCTGTCGACACGGTTCCGGCCGGCTTCCTTGGCCCTGAAAAGTGCTTTGTCTGCTTGCCGGAGCAGGTCATCAAGGGTGATTTCCCGGGCCGTGGAGGCCGCAATTCCGAAACTCGCCGTGCAGCGGACCGTGCCGTCAGCGACAGGGAAAATCTGGCTGCTGAACGCCTGTTGCAGACGCTGGGCCAGGTAGCGTGCCTTGGGCAGGTCCGTGGCGGGTAACAGAATGGCAAACTCCTCACCACCGAGCCTGGCCAGGATGTCCGAGTCCCGCACTGTCCGTTGGGCAGTGGCTGCCATGCCACGAAGGACGGTGTCACCAGCAGCATGGCCCCAGCGATCATTCACTTGCTTGAAGTGGTCCAGGTCAAACATGATGACAGCGACCGGCTCCCCCGTTCGCAGTGCCTGGCTTATGACCTGGTTGCTCAGGTTGAAGAAGGCCCGGCGGTTGTTCAGGCCGGTAAGCTCGTCGGTATCCGCGAGCTTTTCCGCCTCTGCCTTGGCTGCCTTCAGGGCCTGCTCCATTTCCTTGCGGTCAGTAATGTCGGTGGCGATTTCCATGCGGACCAGGCGCCCGTCGATCCATCGAATGGCCTGGTCCCGGCACTGATACCAGTGTTTGTTGGCGGTGTTCTGGAACTCCCAGACCAGCGGTCCGGTCGGGTTGCCATCGTCGTCTACCAGCTGCGGGTTAGTGCAGAAACTGCAAGGCCCGGTCTGACCTTTCTGCAGTACCTGCCAACACTTCCTGCCCCCCGGAGCACCCCAGTAGTTCCTGCCGTAGTCATTAAAGAAAATCAGGTCATGGGTTTGCATGTCCGCCACGTACACGAGGGCGTCGAGACTGTTGAGCACAGTGGCTATGGCCTGGTAGCTGATATCTTCGGGGCGCGCTGCATCAGCAGGGTCTGGTGTTGGCAGGGTCATGGCAAAGGATTCGTCGGTAATATTGATAGTGCGGGACGAAGTGTACCATTTTTGATCAGGCCGATATGTATGTTTTATGTCTATAACAGGGTTTTTCAGCGGGGCGCCTGGATCAGCCTGCCGCTATCGGGAGGCGGGCAGGCCCAACCTGGCCGGACAGTTGAAACAGGCGCTCCATGACCAGTAAGCCGACCAGGTCCTCAATACCCCGGTCCCTGAAGCGGGCCACGTGTCGCTGGGCGTTGGCAATGATGGCCTCGGCCTCGTCCGGGTGGCGATAATAGTAATCGATCTTGTCCGGGAGGTCGGAGTGATCGTCACGGAGTTCCACATAGTGATAGCCGGGGACCAGGGTGCCCTCCATGAACCAGGTTTCGTAGCGTGGCCGGCGCATCAGACACAGGGAGTTGGATGCCATGATCCACTTGAGGTTGGTTGCGACATCAATGCCTTCCACGCTGACGATAAACTGGTAACCCAGTTGCTCGGGTATCGACATGAACGGCTTGTGCCAGGGTTGGGGCGCGGGCTCCTTGTGTCGCGTGCAGCCTATGTTGCATCGGGGGTGATCCATGAACCGCCGGGCAAAGTCGATGCGGTGCTCCCGGTTGGACTTGCCACGCCAGACTGCCCTGGGTTGCTTGTCCCGGAAGGCGATCGGGTCCTTACAGAAACGATAGTGGCGGACAGAATTCAGCTTCAGCAGCAGACTGTTTTCGTTGAGCCTGGGTGAGGTCACCGGCCGGCTTTTGACCAGGGTGGGTTCTTGCTGAAACTCGGTGATATCACCAAACCGGTAGTTGACCAGGAGGTGGCCAGGGAAGTGGCGTATCAGGTGCTGAAAGTCGGCACAGTAGGCGCTGCTCTTGTTCCTGCTGCTGAAGCGGTTGATTGCTTCCCACTGGCCTGACGGGAAGACCGGGCGCTCAAGGCGATTGTAATAGCTGACACGTGCGTCAATGTCGGCCCGTTTTTGCGGGTCCATACGGCTGTACCAGGCAAGCAATGCCCGGCGACGTGCCTGCCAGATTTCCCGTGGTACCAGCGATCGAAGCTGGTTGCGGCTATAAAAGCTGGCCTTGTGGAGCTGCTTTGACAGTTTGCTGAACATCGTCGTGTCCCATGGGTTGCCCCGATAGGTGCCTATTGCACACGACGAACGTTACAGGCCTGTGTCTCAGCTGACTGTCATCAAAAGTTCAGGAAAGACCCAACAGGTGCGACTGCTCAACCTTACTCGCTAACCACTGCTGAATGACTGGCGCCGCGCAACATGGCGTGCAGCAGCTCTTCCGCATCAAACTTGGTGAGTGCTTCATTGGCGCCGACCTGCTGCGCGTAGCTGACGCTCATCTCACTGTTCAGTGATGTGTGAAGGATGATGTAGGGCTGATGCATGGAGCGGTCATCACGCAGGTGGAAGGTGAGTTCATAGCCGTCCATGCCCGGCATCTCGATATCGCTGACCAGGATGGTGACCGGGTTCTGGTCCCGGTTGCCCTCGGTGATTCGGTCCAGAGCGGTCTGGCCGTTACCGGTGACTTCGTAGGGGATGTTTTCCCGGTCCAGGGCGTCGGCGAGCTGGCGCCGTGCCACCTGGGAATCGTCCACCACCAGGATGCGCTGCTCCCGGAGGGTTTCCCGTTCCAGGTCGGTGAGCTGGGTGGGGTTGGCGCGCATGGATTCCGGGTATACCCGGGCCAGCAGCAACTCCACGTCCATCAGCTGTACCAGGTCGTTGTCGATCTGCAGCAGGCCGGTGATAAACGCCTGGTCGCCCAGGGCCCGCGGTGGCGCCTGAACCTGCTTCCAGTTGGCCTCGACAATGCGGTCCACGCTGCGCACCAGGAAGCCGATTTCCTGGCGCTGGATATCGGTGACGATGATCGAGGCGGTCTTGCGGGCCTCGGCATCCAGGGCCGGGTAGCCCACGGCAGCGGCCATGTCGATCACCGGCACCGCGGAACCCCGGAAGTTCATGGTGCCCATAACCGCCGGATGACTGTGGGGGATCTGGGTCAGCCGCTGGATCGGCATGATCTCCCGGATCTTCAGGGTGCCAAGGGCCGACAGGCGGTTACCGGCGAGTCGGAACAGCAGGAGTTTCTGGGGTACGGCGCTGGCTTCAGTCATGGCACTTCCGGTGGTTTCAGCCATCTTTTGGACGTAACAGGGTAGCTGATTGCGGTGTAACACTGCAGGCTACCTTTGTTTCCGTTTGTACGTCCTCAGGTTGTCGGTCCCGGACCGGGAATCTTTAGCCGGTACCGAAAATATCCTGGTGGTAGCGGCCGTTCTGCATCAGGTCCTGCAGCCACCGGGAGGCTTCCTCCCGGGATCGGCTGCCGCAGGCTTCGGCAATACGGATCAGGCAGTCCCGAACCGCAGGCGCCATTCGGGCGCCGTCGCCGCAGACATACACCGGGGCGCCGCTTTCCAGCAATTGCCAGACTTCTTCCCGTTGCGCCCAGAGGGCGTCCTGCACGTGGCGGTGCGGGTAGTTCGCGAGCGCCGAGTATGCCGGGTAGATTGTGACGACCCCCTGATCCTGCCAGTGGTCCATTTCGTCGGCATACAGGCGGTCGTGGTCCGGGTGGCGGCAGCCCGGAAACAGGCGGTTGCTGGCCACGCCCTGTCCCTGTTGACGTTGCAGGTTCCGTTCCTCAAGGAAGGCCCGGAAGGGGGCAAGACCGGTGCCGGCGCCGACCAGGATCATGGGTTGCGCCGGATCGGCCACCGGAGAGAAGGGCGGGGTTGGCGTGCGGATCTCCGCCAGAACCTCATCGCCGGGGTCCAGGTCTTTCAGCAGGCTGGTGGCCACGCCCCGGTATTCTCCGCGGCCGGACCAGGCTGGCGCGGCGACGGTGCCTACCGTCAGGCGTATTTGCCCCGGGTGGGTCAGGGCGCTGGAAGAAATGGAATAGAGTCGGGGCCGCAGCGGCGGGCACAGGGCGGCGAAGACCTCCAGCGGCAGCTCCACCGCCGGATAGTGTTCCAGCAGGTCCAGAACCGACTGGCGCTGGTCATGGATCTGCTGGTGATAGCGATCGTTGTTCTCGGCCAATTGCGTCAGTGATTCCCGGGTATGGGGGCAGGGGCTGTGAGCGGCCAGCACCCGAAGATCCCTGCGGCTGGCGGGCTCCTGCAGCTCCAGGAACTGGCCGAGTAATTGGCCGACGCTCAGGGTGGTGCCTGTGGGCAGGTGAGCGGGGCAGTGCTGGTTGTCGGTCTGGACCAGCTCCGAGGGCGTTACGTGGAGGCGTCGGCAGGCCCGGTTGACCAGGTCCTCCCGGTTGGTGGGGTAGACAGCGAGGTGGTCCCCGGTCTGGTAGTCCATGCCCTCCGGCAGCTCCAGCAGGATGTCCCTGGTCGAAGCCCGGGTCCGGGTGCCGGTGAAGTCCGGGAGTGCATCCGCGTCTTTTACCAGTTCACGGTTATGGATGACAGTCAGCCATTGCGCCCGCGCGGGTAGCACTTGAGCACGGGTATTGCGGCTGTCCACCAAGGTGATGGGCCGGGCAATGCTGGCCGGATCGCGCTGTGACGACTCTCCCAGTGTCTGCCAGAAGTCGCCGAGCCAGTCCTCGACCGCCCCGTCAAAGTCGCCGTTACCGTCAGCAGCACCCCGTTCCAGCAGGCGGGTGGCGCCCGTGGTTGCCAGGGCATCATCCACCCGACGGGGGAAGGCCTGGTAGTTGACCCACTGGGTGTTACCACAACCCAGGACCGCAAAGCGCAGCCCCGGGCGTTTTATCCCGGAAAGGCCCTTTTCATCCAGCAGGGCCTCGAAGGCCCTGGCACTGTCCGGTGCATACCCGTTGTAGGTGGCGGTGACCACCACCAGTATTCCGCTTTCTGGGAGGTTCTCCGACAGCTCGTCCAGGGGCACGCTGCGGGCGTCGAAGTCCAGGTCACCGGCCCGGTTGGCCAGCTCCTCGGCGATGTCCCGGGCGGTGCCCAGGGCGGAACCCCAGGCAACGGTGAAGGGCTCGCCTTCGCCGCTGACCCCGTGGTGTTCCGGTGTAGTGGCTTCGCTCACTGCGAAACTGGCGGTATGGGTCACCAGCCGGTCATGTTCCTTGCGGCGGCGCAACCGCAGATAGAAGTGATCGGGCTTGAGGGTCAGGGTTTCCTTGATATCCAGCCGGTAATCGTGGGGATCATAGAGGGCAAAGCGCTGCAGGATCATGGCCAGGGCCAGCTTGGCCTCGGTCAGGGCAAACTGCCGCCCGATGCAGGCCCGCTGGCCATTGCCGAAGGGCTTGTAGCCGTGGGGGTGGATCTTCGCCTCGTTTTCCGGCAGGAAGCGGTCGATATCGAACACATCCGGGTTGTCCCACACCTTCGGGTCCCGGTGCAGGGACGGCAGGTGAATGGAGATGCCCTGGTTGCGGGGCAGCCGGTATCGGCCGCCGATCACTTCATCCTCGTAGGACGCCACCATGAAGGCCGGCGCGGTGGGCCACATGCGCAGGGACTCTTTGAGCACCCGTTCAATCACGTCCAGTTGTGCCAGGTGGCGGTACTCCGGAGCCGTGTCGCCGGGCAGTACCCGGTCCACTTCGGCATAGGCCCGGGCCAGCACATGGGGGTTGCGCAGCAGGAAGTAGAGCGTAAAGGTCAGCAGCCCGCTGGTGGTTTCATGGCCGGCGACCAGGAAGGTGAGCACCTGGTGGCGGATGTTCAGGTCGTCCAGGGGCTCGCCGGTCTCCGGGTCTTCCGCCGTCAGCATCAGGTTGAGCAGGTCATTGCTGTCGGTGGGGTTTTCACGGCGCTGGCGGATCACCTCGTCCACCAGTTCGTTCATGGTATCGATATCGGCCAGGTAGTCCGGCGGGTCCTTGCGGAAGCGCTCGAGCATCGGCAAACGGGTCAGCTTGGCCATATTGGCGGCGAGTACCCGCACCATGGACCCCAGGAACGGATGCAGGTCCCGGGACTGGAAGGAGTCGAAGCGATAGTTGAAGCCAGCCAGGGAGATGGTATCCAGGGTCAGCCGGGTCATATCATCCGCCACCAGCAGGTCTTCGCCCTCATGGGCCTGCCAGTGATTGCACAGTTGCTCGGCCACTTCCCGCATGGCCTCGAAATAGCCCTTCATGGACCGCTGGCTGAAGGCCGGCATCAGGATGCGATGGGCCTTGCCCCAGGCGGCCTCGTCACTTTTGGCGGTGAACAGGCCATCGCCAACGATATCCCGTAGCAGTGACAGTGGCGGGCGGATCACCTTGCGGAAGCGGGTCTCGTCGCAGAGTTCCTCAACCAGGTCCGCCGAGAAGGCGAAGGGAATTTTGGTGCCGGCAAAATCCATCTCGAAAATGCCATCGAAATCCCGGGAGACCTCCAGGAAGTACTGGGCCATATGGTCTTTGGGGATCTGCAGCAGGTTACCCAGCAACGGCAGTCGTGGCGGGTGGGGGAAAGGCTGCAGGTTCTGTTCTGGCTGGGTCTGGCTGGAGGCGCCCGGGTTATGGCTCATGGTCGTTATTGTTGCCTTACAGTGTAGGGTTGATAAAAATCTACCCTACACTGTAAGGCTGGTCAATCACCGACGATCCGGGCATCATTGAACCGATCAATATGTAGCAAGGAAACCTGTGATGCCACGCACCAGCCCCCGGCAACGACGACAACCCCTGAGCCCGGAGCGAATCTATCGCGCAGCCCTGGCGCTGATTGAGGAAAACGGCGCCGATGACCTGAGCATGCGCAAGCTGGCTGGGGCGCTGGGGGTGGACGCCATGTCTCTCTATCATCACGTGGAGAACAAGCAGGCGCTGTTGCAGGGGGTGTTCCAGACGGTCCAGGAAGAACTGGTTTTGCCGGAGCCGATGCCGGCGGACTGGAAGGAAGCCTTGCGGCAGTTGGGGCAGGGATTTCATCAGCTGGCCCAGCGCTATCCACGGGTGTTTCCACCCATGATCACCAGCCCCTGGGGGACCGAACGGGAGCGGGAGATTTTTCACTATATCCAGCGGGCACTGCACAAGGCCGGCGTGGCGGAACAGGATATGCCTCGAGCTACCAGCGCGCTCTATACGTTCGGTATTGGTATGGCCAATGTGGCGGCCAATGGCCTGCGGTTACGCCCCCTGTACGGTGAACCGGAACCCGTAAACGAAGCGTCGGCCCATGGCACGAGTGACACGGATGCACAGTTCAGTATCGAGATGATGCTGGCGGGGATTGAAAGCCTGGTTTCGGAAGGACGCCACTGACCAGGAATCCCTGATCAGTAACGTGTGTGGTCAGCCTTTCTGCTGGCTGGCAATCAGGTTGCTGATCTCCTGCTGGCCCTGGGCGCTGCCCATGCCAGGCACCTGGTCGCCGGTGCGGTCAGAGATTTGCGCGAAGTGGGCCGCGATCTGATCGGCGGCATCCTCATCGTCACCAATGTAGACACCCTTGGTCAGGGTGATATGGGCGGTCTCGAAGGAGCCGGCCCCAGCGGCCAGGATAGTGCGGCTGGGGGCGTCCTCGGAGCACAGGAAGACCACGCCCGGAGAGACGGTCTCCGGCTTCAGCTTTTCCAGCACTTCCGCAGGCATCAGACCTTCGGTCATCTGGGTAGCCGCTGTGGGTGCCAGGGAGTTCACCCGGATGTTGTACTTGTGGCCTTCCAGGCTCAGGGTCTGCATCAGGCCCACCAGCGCCAGCTTGGCGGCACCATAGTTGGACTGGCCAAAGTTGCCGAACAGTCCGGAAGACGACGTAGTCATTACAATACGGCCGTACTGCTGGTTACGCATGATTTCCCACACCGCCTTGGTGCAGTTCACCGACCCCATCAGGTGGACGTCCAGCACCGTTGTGAAATCGTCCAGTTCCATCTTGGCGAAAGTCTTGTCCCGCAGGATGCCGGCGTTGTTCACCAGGATGTCCACCCGGCCCCACTGGTCCATGACCTTGCTGACCATGGCTTCCACCGCATCGTAATCGGACACGGAACAGGCGTGGCTGACGGCTTCGCCCCCGGCCGCCCGGATTTCTTCGGCAACCGCCTCGGCCGGCTCGGCACCGAGGTCGTTAACAACAACCTTCGCACCACGGGCTGCCAGCGCCAGCGCATGGCAACGGCCCAGCCCGCCGCCGGCACCGGTAACAATGGCAACCTGGTCGTTCAGTCGGATGGTCATATCGGAGTCTCCTGCATCTTTATAGGGTTCGGGTTCTCGAGAGAGCAGTGAGTATACAGGGGTTGTTTCGTTGCTGCCCTTTTCCGTGATGCCCGTGGCAATGGAACAAAATGGTGCACTTTTACAGGGCGGTGCCAATTTGCGCCATAAAGGTGCGTATGGCGAGGTAAAGGCATGCATTGTGTTGCGCTCTGGCCCCCGCTGCAGTGGCGTTCCCGGGGCAGCACCGGGAATGGCGCACTTCCTGCTTAGCAACCTGACGGTTAAGGAAGTACCGACCAGGGATGGCTAAACCTTCGTCGATTGGTAGTGGTCGGTGACCTTGCCGTCATGGATCAGCACCGACGGCTAAAGAGAAAAACATGAGTGAGAAGTCCCTGTTTGATGTGCTCTGGCTGGTGGTATGCGCTGCCCTGGTGTTCAACATGCAGCTGGGTTTCCTGTGCCTGGAATCCGGACTGATCCGCAGCAAGAACGCCATCAATGTTGCCATGAAGAACATGACCGACTTTGCCCTGGCCGTCATGCTGTACTGGTTGTTTGGGTTCGGTGTCATGTTCGGGCTCAGCCACGGCGGCTGGGCCGGTACCACCCACTTTCTGCCTCCCGTGGGCCAGCAAGAGGCCTGGCTGTCCGCGTTTTTCCTGTTCCAGGCCATGTTCTGTGCTACCGCAGTCACCGTCATCTCTGGTGCTACCGCCGAGCGTTTGCGGTTTGCGGCCTATGTGATGGTGGGGGCGCTTGTGGCAGGGCTGATTTATCCGGTATTTGGTCACTGGGCCTGGGCAGGCGTCCTGGGAACGGGTGCCGGTTGGCTGGCCGGGCAGGGGTTTGTGGATTTCGCCGGTGCCACGGTGGTGCACAGTGTGGGGGGCTGGGTTGCGCTTGCGGTGCTGTTGCTGATCGGACCACGCATCGGGCGCTTCGAGGGGACAGGAAAATATGGCCATGCCATTCCCGGCTCCAACCTGCCACTGGCCATGTTGGGTGCACTGCTGCTGTTCTTTGGCTGGTTCGGCTTTAACGGTGGTAGCACCCTTGGCGCAGACGACACCGTTCCGGGCATTGTCGTTAATACGTTGCTGGGAGGCATCTCAGGCGTTTTGGCGGTGCTGCTGGTGAGCTGGGCGCTGCGGGGCAACACGGACGTGGTCCTGCCAATGAACGGATTGTTGGCGGGGTTGGTGGCGGTAACGGCATCGGCCCACGTCATTTCCGCCCTGGACGCTCTGGTCATCGGCGCTGTGGGCGGAGTGGTAATGCTGTTGGCGGGAGACCTGTTACTAAGGTTGCGGATTGATGATGCCGTGGCCGCGATCCCGGTTCACCTGGCGGCCGGAATATGGGGCACGCTGGCGGTCGCGCTGTTTGGTGATCCCGGGCGGTTGGGTACCGGCCTGGGTTTTGGTGAGCAATTGCTGGTTCAGGTCGAAGGCGTTGTGGTCTGTGGCCTCTGGAGTTTTGGCGTTGCCTGGGTTTTCCTGCGGCTCATTAACCGGTGGTGGCCACTGCGGGTAGAGGCTGAGGCAGAGCGACTGGGCCTGAATATCTCCGAGCATGGCACCCGTACCGAGCTGATCGAATTGCTGGAAGCCATGGAGGGGGATGTTCAGGCTGGCGGGTTCAAGGGTGAGGTGCCGGTGGAGCCTTTTACCGAGGTGGGCCAGATCGCCAGCCAGTACAACCGAGTGATCCGCGCCCTGGGGGCGGCGGTCGAAAAGACCCAATCCATCGTGCGGGAGATCCGTGACGGTATTGTGACCTTTGACGGACAGGGGCTGCTGACCAGTTATAACCCCGGTTCACAGCGCCTGTTTGCCCTGCCGTCGGAGTCGGCCCCGGTGCATTTTTCCCGCCTGCTGGACCCGGGTCACTGGGACCCGGCGGCCATGCTGCCTGTGCCTGGTGGTGAGGTCCGTCGAGAGGTGGTGTGTCGACGCTGGGACGGCTCCCATTTCCTGGCGGAACTGACGGTCAGCCGCGACGCCGAGGAGGCCCGGGTGCTCTACACAGGGATGATCCGGGATATTACCGAGCGTAAGCGGGTGGAAGAGCAACTGCATCGGGAGAAGACTCTGGCCCAGGTCACCCTTGCGTCCATTGGCGATGGCGTCATTACCACTGACCGTACCGGTCTGGTGACCTATATGAACCCGGTAGCCCAGCAATTGACCGGTCTCTCGGTGTCCGAGGGCGTGGGGCACCCGGTCAGCGATGTTTTCCGGCTGGAGGATGAAGCCAGCGGGGAGCGTTTGCCAGACCCGGTTCGCGCGGTGTTACGCAAACCCTGGCGTCAGCCGTCCAGTGCCGGTGCCCGCCATCGGGCCCTGCGTCGTGCGGATGGGGTGCTGGTGCCCGTTCAGGAATCGGCGGCGCCGATCCGTGATGAGGAGGGGGTACTGATGGGGGTGGTGCTGACCTTTATCGATATCTCGGTCACCCGGGAGCTGGCCCGCGAACTCCAGCACCAGGCGGCCCACGATGCCCTAACCGGCCTGATCAACCGGGCCGAGTTCGAGCGGCGTCTCTCCAACTCCCTGCGGGATACGGACGAGCACGGCAGTTGCCATGTTCTTTGTTACCTCGATCTCGACCAGTTCAAGGTGGTCAATGATACCTGCGGGCATATCGCCGGCGATGAACTTTTGCGACAGTTGGCGGCCCTGTTTCGGGTCCGGGTTCGTGATACCGATGTGCTGGCCCGGCTGGGCGGTGACGAGTTCGGCATTATCTTGATGAACTGCGGTATCCAGGAAGCCCAGGCCATGGCGGACAGTGTGCGGGAACTGGTGGAAAACTTCCGGTTTTCTTGGGAAGACCGTACCTTCGCCGTGGGTGTCAGTATCGGTCTGGTGCCTATTGATGGCCAGGGCTACGGTCTTACCGAATTGCTCAGGGCGTCAGACGCTGCCTGCTATGCCGCCAAGGAGAGCGGCCGCAATCGGGTGCATGTCTTCCAGACCGATGATAAGGCGCTTCTGGAACGCCAGGGTGAGATGCAGTGGGTTAACCGCATAAGGCAGGCCCTGGACGATGACCGGTTACGTTTGTTCGTACAGCCCATCCAGTCACTGAACTCGCCACCGGAAAGCCAGAAACGATTCGAGGTGCTGGTGAGGATGCTCGATGAACAGGGTCGGATCGTGCCCCCGGGGGCCTTCATGCCGGCAGCCGAACGCTACAACGTGGCCTGTGCCATCGACCGGTGGGTGGTCGCCAATACCCTTGCCTGGATCGGTGACCATGCCCGCCGGTGTGGTGGCAATCCCGGCCACTACAGCATCAATTTAACCGCCGATTCGCTAACCGACGAGGATTTTCTGGGATTCGTCCACGAACGGATAAAACGGGAGCGGGTGCCGCCTCAGTCTTTGTGTTTCGAGATTACCGAAACCAACGCTATCGCCATCTCAGCCGGGCGCTTGAGTTTATGCGCAGCCTCAAGGCCATTGGGTGTGCCTTTGCTCTGGATGATTTCGGCTCAGGCGTCTCCTCCTTCGGCTACCTGAAAAATCTGCCGGTGGATTATGTAAAGGTGGACGGCAGCTTTGTCCGCGATATCTGCGTCGATTCCACCGCCCGGGTCATGGTGGCATCGATTAACAACATTGCCCAGGAAATGGGCCTGAAAACCGTGGCGGAGTTCGTCGAAAACCAGGCCATCGTCGACGAGCTCAGGCAGCTGGGAGTGGACTACGCCCAGGGCTTCCACCTTGGTAAGCCCAGACCCCTTAGCGAGCAGGTTGAAGTGCGCATGATGCCCCGGTAGGCAGCTATGGGCCCGGGAAGTCAAAGTATTGATGCGGTTAGGACCGCTGGTATGGTTCTCACAGTTATCCTCTGCAGGGGATAAAGCCGCGTTTACCCCCTGCAGAGGGTAAAGCCGTCCAGTTCAGCACCACAGTCTCTCCGCCAGCCCCGAAGCCCGCACCACCTGTTGCGCCACACTCTCCAGCAGCACCGTTTCGTCTCCGGCGATCAGACTGAACCAGTTGCGGGCGCGGGTGATGCCGGTGTAGACCAGCTCCCGGGTCATTACCGGGCTGAGGCGGTCTGGCAGGATCAGGCACGTGTGGTTGAACTCCGAGCCCTGTGACTTGTGGACGGTCATGGCAAACACGGTTTCCAGGTGCTGAAGACGGCTGGGGGAGATCCAGCGGATGTCGTTACTGCCATCGCTGGCAGGGAAGGCGACCCGGAGTGTCTCGCAGGGCTGACCGTTTTCGTGCTGGCCCCAGGGCAGGCTGAAGGTGATGCCGATGTCGCCGTTCATCAGGCCCAGGTTGTAGTCGTTGCCGGTCACCAACACAGGTCGTCCCCGGTACCAGCCCTCGGCTTTCGGAATCAGGCCGCGTGCGGTCAGTTCGCGGGCGATCAGGTCATTCAGGCCTTCCACACCCCAGGGGCCCTGACGCAGGGCGCAGAGCACCTGGAAGTCGCCGAAAGCCGACAGTACCTGCCGGGCGAGCTGGTCCCAGTCCTCCCGGAGGCTGTCGGCGTCCAGGTCGTGGTCCTGCATCAGGTTGAGATAGTGCTGGTAGCCCACTGGCGGTGGCAGTGCCTGACCGTTCAGGGTGCGACCGAGTCCCTGGTTGCTGAAGGCTTCCGGGCTACCGGTGAGCGCGTGCCGGCAGATCAGTGCCCGGGTATCTTCCGGGGTCGGGCCGCAGGGCAGCATGGTCACGTCGTTGAATTCACCCCGACCCAGGCCGGCCAGGGTGTTTCTGTGCAGTGTGTTGGAGTTGACCGCCTGGGCCAGTTGGCGGATGCCGCTGTCCTCGGTGAACCGGTAGCTCTTGCGGAGCATGGCCACGGCCTGGTCCATGGGCTGGCCGGCATTGTCCACCAGCGTTTCCGGTACGCGGTCGCCGGTCAGGGCGGCCAACCATTCCGCCGTCTCAGGGGTGTAGTGAGCGGCCAGGGCGCGTCGGCAGAGTTCCCCCAGAACCGCACCGGCGTCTACTGACGCCAGTTGATCCTTGTCCCCCAGCAGGATGAGATGGGCGCTGGCGGGCAGGGCATCCATCACCGAGGCCATCAGGTCCACATCTACCATGGAGGCTTCGTCTATGACCAGTATATCCACCAGTAGCGGATTGTCCCGGTGATGGCGGAACTGCCGGGAGTCCGGGCGGCTGCCCAGCAGCCGGTGCAGGGTGGTGACCCGGGTGGGAATATCGGCCTGTTGCACATTGCCTGGTAACGCTGCCAGCGGCAGGCGACTGACCGCACCGCCGATGGATTCGTTCAGTCGTGCAGCGGCCTTGCCGGTGGGTGCGGCGAGGCGTATACGGTATTTTCGGGCCTGACGCTGTGGGCTGGTGCCGGCGACAGCTTGCAGTGCGGCCAGCAGGTTCACCACGGTGGTGGTCTTGCCTGTGCCCGGTCCGCCGGTGATGACCGCAAAGCGGTTGCGGGCGGCCAGGGCGCAGGCCAGCTTCTGGTAGTCCACTTCGGGCTGGGGCCGGAACAGTTCGCCCAGAGCCTGGCGAAGCGTCTCGCCCTGCGGTAAGGCGGGGTCGTCCAGGTCTGACGGCTGCTCCAGGCGTTGGCGGATGCTTTCGGCAATACGTTGTTCATAGCGCCAGAACCGACGCAGGTAGAGGCGGCCGCTGTCCAGCACCAGCGGCGTGGACTGGCTGCCGTCGCTGACGGCAAGGGAGTTCTCCAGTACCTGGTAACAATCCTCTGGGGCAAAACGGGCCATCAGGTCCGCGGGGGTGGGCAAGGGCGTTGGCTCTGGCCCGGTGCCGGCGGCCTCCTCCGGGGGCAGGGCCAGGGTGCGGGCGGGCTCTTCCAGCAGGGTGTTCAGATGGACACACACATGGCCGCGGCCCACCTGGTGTGACGCAAGGGCCGCCAGCAGGATCAGCAAGGGTTCCGGCTGCTCCCCCTGCTCCTGGCAAAGGGTGCGAATCAGCCTGGCGAATTCCCGGTCCAGGGGGCGGACCCAGCCGGCTTCCTGCCACTGTGTCAGCAGCTCTTCCATCTGAGCGAGCCCCGAGAAGGGCGTTGCCGCATCCACTGGTGCCGGCGACACATCAGCGGCTCGCGAAGCCTGTTGTACTTCGCTGGCAGGCGCTTCGTTCAGGTCCAGCGAGAACTGCTGGTCGTGGTTCTGTTTGCGGCTCATGCTGCTACCTCCCGGCTGAGGTCGCCGTCGAACAGGGCGTCCAGGGTCTCGACCAGGTCCTTCGGTGGCTTGTCGGCGAAGGCACCGCTGGCGGGGCCGTCGATACCCCGCAGAAACAGGTAGACCGCGCCGCCCATATGGATGTCATAGTCGTAGCCCGGCAGCCGGGCCTTGAGCAGTCGGTGCAGGGCCAGCAGGTAGAGCACATATTGCAGGTCGTAGCGCTTCTCCAGGATGGCTTCCCCCATGGCCTGGCGGGTGTAGGCCAGGTCGTCGTCACCCAGGGTGTTGGACTTGTAGTCCAGCACGTAATAGCGCCCCTGATGCTCGAATACCAGGTCAATAAAACCCTTGATCATGCCATTGAACTGTTGCTTCTCCACCCGGGGGCGATCAGCGCCGTTCAGGGTCTGGTTGGTGACCAGGTCATCCAGTCGGCCGGTCGGGACGTTGCGGCTCTCGAACCAGAACTCCAGCTCAGGGCGAGGATTTGTGAGTTCGGCGAGGGTGGCGGTCTGCTCGCCATCACGGTCCAGGGGGAGGGGCGTCGTCAGCACCTTCACCAGCCAGTCGGTGAGCGGCTCCACCCAGTCACCCCAGCCCCTCACCCGGCAGCGGCGGGCAAGCTGGTCCCGTAGCCGGTCCGGGTTGGCGGCAACGGTAGCCATACCCTGGCCGGTGCACCACTCCAGAACCTCGTGCAGGAAGGTGCCGGGCCCGGCGCCCCTGGGGAACTGGTGGGGCCCGGTGGCGGCCGGGCGATAGGTGTCTTCGCCTTCCTGCTGGCGACTTTCTTCCATCAGGTTCTGGGCCTCGGCGTCCTCCGCCTCGTCCACAAAGGCGATACCCGTGCCGGAGAGCGCGGTGTACTCGATGGAGGAGTAACTGGCGATCCACCAGTCCTCCCGGGCCTGCCGGTGGGAGACCAGTGCCGGGCCCAGGCTTTCCGGTGCCGGTTCCTGGTATTCCAGGGCCTCGGCTGCCGGGAGTGGAGTGACGGTGATAGCGGCTTCGTCCCCGGCCAGGGCCTGCAGGCAGCGGGTCAGTTCGCCGTCGGCTTCGCCCACACCGTCAAGCAGGTATCCCAGCCCGCTCTTGTGCCAGTCCGGAATGGCCGCAGCACCCACCCAGGTGGCGTGGCGGGCGCGGGTCAGGGCCACGTAAAGCTTGCGGATATCCTCTCCCAGCCGTTCCCGGTCAGCCCGGGCGACATCCTCTGGCTCCGGATCGAAGATGGTGACCAGGCGCCCCTGATTGTCGTGGTAGCGTACGAAGGCCTGTTTCTCGTTCTCGGCCCGGAAGGCGGTGCCGAAAGGCAGGAACACCAGTGGGTATTCCAGACCCTTGGACTTGTGCACGGTGATCACCTTCACCAGCCCCGCATCGCTTTCCAGGCGCAGTGTGCGGTGTTCGTCCTCCTCATCGGCGGCCCGCAGGACCTGGGTGTAGTGGTGCACCAGGGCGTGCTCGCCATCCAGTTGCAGGCTGTCCTGCTGCAGCAGCTCGGCAATGTGCAGGATATCGGTGAGGCGTCGCTCCCCGTCGGGCCGTTGCAGCAGCCGGCCAGGCACCTCGAAATCCATCAGGAAGCGGCGCAGGGTGGGCAGTATGCCCTGGCTTTGCCACTGCTGGTGATAGCCAATAAAGCGGTCGATTTCCCGCTCAAGGGCAATCTCGTCGGTCAGTAGCTGGTCGAGGTAGTGCCAGGGCAGGGCCAGGGTTGGCGTCGACAGGGCCGTGCGGGCCAGGGGCAGTTGCCGGGGTTCGGCAAAGGCCTTGAGCCAGCACAGGATTTCCGCCGCTTCCGGGGAAGTGAGTACCGAGTCCCGGTCCGACAGGTACACGCTGCGGATCCGGCGTTGGCGCAGGGCATCCCGTACGGCGGCGGCCTCGTTGCGATTGTTCACCAGGATGGCGATGTCTCCCGGCTGCACCGGCTGCACGTCCGCCGGGTCTTCCACTTTGGCGAACCCGGCCTGGCCCTGCTGACCGGCCGTCAGCAGTTTTGCCACCTCGCTGGCGCAGGTGTCGGCCACCTGTTCGGTGGCGCGGCCCTTGGCGAGGGTGATCGCCTCACCCTGTTTGTTTTCTTCGTCGCTCTCCAGGGTCCAGAGGGTGAGACTGGGCCGAGCCTGACCGTTAACCGTCCACTGGCGTTTGGTGCCGTTGGCCGCCACCGGCTGGAAGGGCAGTGGCGTGTTGTCACCCTTGCCGAACAGGAAGGCACCGTCCCGGGCCTGCTGGTCGCCGTGCTGGAACACCCGGTTCACCGCCGCCACCATGGCGTCGGAGGAGCGAAAGTTGCGGCCCAGGGTCCAGGTGCGGTCCTGAACGCCCTGGCGGGCCTCCAGGTAGGTGTAGATATCCGCCCCCCGGAAGCCATAGATGGCCTGCTTGGGGTCACCGATCATCAGCAGGCAGGTGGCCGGGTCGTTGTCGGCAACCCGGTAGATACGGTCGAAGATGCGGTACTGCACCGGGTCTGTGTCCTGGAATTCGTCGATCAGCGCGACCGGGAACTGGCGACGGATGGTGGCCGCCAGTTGCGGACCACGGGGGCCGTTGAGCGCCTCATCCAGGCGGGTCAGCAGATCATCGAAGCCCATCTCGGCCCGTTGCTGTTTTTCCGCTTCCAGTCGGGTACCGATCCAGCCGCTGGCGTGGCGCAGGATGTCAGCTCGGGCATTGGGCAGGTTGGTGCTGAAGTCCATCAGTTCGGCAATGGCGTCAAAGGCCGGGTGGTGGGGTACCTCGCCTTTTACCTTGCTGGCAAGGCCCTCCGGAGTCTGGTTCTGAAACCCCGCCTTCTCCAGTCCTTCCGGCAGCAGGGTGTCGTCCCCGGCCCATTGCAGCAGGTTAGGCCAGGCCCTGAGCATGGCGTTGCGGCTGTTGCCATTGAGGTTCTTGCCCAGACCCTTGAGCAGGTCTTCCACTTCGGTTTGCCACTGGCTCCATGGCAGGGACTTGAGGGCGTCCGCTCCCTCCTTCCGTTCGCGGACGGCGGCGTCGATGGCATTATGGATGTTGCCGGAGGGCGCGGGTGGTTTTTCAGACAGCAGGTTGCGCACGGCCTTGCGGAGGTCCGACGGGGTCTTCCAGTGATCCAGCAGTTCCTCCATCAGCTCTGCAGGGAGCGGATAGGCGAAGGTTCGCCAGTAGTCCCGTACCACCTCATCCAGCAGTTCGCTCTGATCCGTCTCCAGGCTGATCCGGAACAGGCTGCCGCTGTCGAAGGCATGCTCGCTGAGCATGCGGTTACACCAGCCGTGGATGGTGGACACGGCGGCCTCGTCCATCCATTCCGCCGCCAGCAACAGACGCTTGCGGCATTCAGGCCAGGTGGCCGGATCCGGGTAATCCTGGTCCCGCAATTGGTAGATCAGGGCGGTCTCGGCGGGCGGGTTGGGGTCATCCGGGTTGTCGGAAAACACCTCTGCCGCCTGGGTCAGCCGCGCACGGATCCGGTCCCGCAATTCCTTGGTGGCGGCCTCGGTGAAGGTGACCACCAGCAGGTTGGGGGGATCAATCCCCTTGCCGAGGGGGCTGCCCTCCGGCTGACCATGGCCCAGCACCAGGCGCACATAGAGAATGGCAATGGTAAAGGTCTTGCCGGTGCCGGCGCTGGCCTCGATCAGGGTGCTGCCGTTCAGGGGCAGGGCAAGGGGGTTAAGGGTGGCGCTACGGGTCATGACTGGCCCTCGATCTGTTCACTGGCGGACTTGCCCTGCTCGGCTTCCCACAGGGGCAGGTAGAGCTGGTGCAGCAGGCCTTCAAAGGCCTCGTTGACCAGTGCTTCCGGGGCGTCAAAGGCCCGGCGAAGATAACCCGGGTCCCGTCCGAGGGCGGTGTCGAAAGCGGTACTGGCGTCTTCGATGGCCTTGTCGTGGTCGCCCCGGTATTTCTTGCTCTGGTAGAAGCTGTAGATCCAGGCGAAGGCCGCTTCGCAATGCAGCGGCAGCGCGCGGGTGGTGGCCTGCATCCAGCCGGCAAGGATAGCGTCCAGGTGCTGGCGGGCCTGTTCCGCGGGCAGGGGTGCGAAGGTAAAGCCTCGGCCTTCCTCCTTGCCCAGTATCAGGGTCTGGAAGGGTTGGTCCGTGAGCTGGCCGGCCAGGTGGACCACCCAGTCCGCCATCAGGTTGGCGTAGCGGACTTTCTTCTGGCTACCGGAACCGGATAGCAGGCTGGAACGGGAGACCACCAGCCGGCATAGCTGGCCTTCCGGGTTGCGGCGCAAACCGTCGATCAGATCGAGCACTTCCACCGAGCCCGTGGCATTGCTGAAACCGTGCTGGAAGGTGACCGGCTCCGGCAGCGCTTCCGGCCATTCCAGCAAGGCGTGCTGGTAGCGCTGGTGGAGGTCCGGCAGTCGTTCTGCCAGGTCTTCCCGCAAGCGGTGTTCGGTCAGCCCCATGCCCAGGTCGCCACGACGGGCCATGCGGTCCAGGGTGGTTTGGATGCGCTGGTGCAGTTCCTGCTCATCGCCGGACTTGAGGACGGCCTCGCTGATCAGTTCCTGGTCCAGACGCCAGCGATCCAGGCCGTCCAGGTCGAAATTCTCGTTGTCGGTATCGTCGTCTTCGACGCCTTCAAAGCGCACCTGCAACCGGCGCTGGAAGAAGGTTTCCACCGGCCGCTTGAGGAAGTTGGCCAGTTCCGCGAAGGTCAGGGGTTCCTCCGGTGGCTGCCAGGACAGGGCGCTGTCATCCGTAGTGTCGGTGGCTTCGATGCCATGGGCGCTGCGCCACTCCTGCTCGTAGGTGAACAGGTTCCGCTCCCGCAGGATCTCGGCCAGCGGGCGGGGCGGGCTGTCCGGTTCCGGTTGCTGGCCGTTGGCCTGTGGGAAATAGGACCGGCTGAATGGCTGTAGCGGATGGCAGGTGGTGAGGGCAGCCGTCACTGGTTTGTCCAGCTTACCTTCGACCCGCCAGAGACTGTCCAGGTGGTCCTGCAGCTGGCTGACAAGTACCGATGGTGGCCGCTCGGAGTCGTCCCGGATACTGCGGCCCACCCAGCTGATGTAGAGTTGCTCCCGGGCGGACAGCAGGGCCTCCAGGAACAGGTAGCGGTCGTCTTCCCGCCGGGAGCGATCCCCCGGGCGGTAGTCGTTGGCCATCAGGTCGAAATCCACCGGAGGCCGGGAACGGGGGTAGTCACCGTCGTTCATGCCCAGCAGGCACACCACCCGGAAGGGAATGGCCCGCATGGGCATCAGGGTGGCAAAGTTGACCTTGCCAGCCAGGAAACGCTGGTTCAGGCCACTTTCGTCAAGGCCTTCCAGCAGCACGTCCTTGACGATATTGAGGGGTAGCTGTGTCTCGGCGAGGCCGGCGGCCAGGGCGTCGTCCAGCCACTGTTCCAGGTGCCGCCGGAAGCGGTTGAGCAACAACAGGTCGTGGCCTTCGAGGTCCTGGAAGAAATGTCCCAGCATATCGGAGAACAGGGCTTCCCACTGTTCCGGGGTGCGGGGCGTCAGCAGTTCCTGCCAGAGATTCTCCAGCTGCCCCACAAAGTCGGACAGCCGCCCGGCCAGGTCTGCCTGAAGGCCGCCGACCTCGGCGTAGGGCTCCACACCGGACCAGGGTTCGTCGTCCCCCATGCCGTAACCCAGCAGCATGGCGCGAAGCCCGGACTGCCAGGTGTTGCGGGCCAGGTCTCCGGGCAGCTCCAGGCTTTCACGCTGCTGGCGATGCAGGCCCCAGCGGATGTTGGCGCCTTCCACCCAGCGCCGGGCCAGGGGGATGTCCTCTTCGGTGATGCCAAAGCGCTGGCGGATGCCGGGCACTTCCAGCAGGCTGAGGATCTCGCTGACGGCAAAGCGGCTGCGGGGCAGTCCCATCAGCGTTTCCAGGGCAATCAGCACCGGCTCATGGTGACGCTGGCCCTGGTCGGAAATGGTAAAGGGAATGTGCCGGGTGTTGCCGGGGGCATGGCGGCCAAACACCGCCTGGATATGGGGCGCGTAGACGTTGATGTCCGGCACCATCACGATCACGTCGCGGGGGCGCAGGGACGTATCGGCGTTGAAGGCGGCCAGCAGCTGGTCGTGGAGGATCTCCACCTCCCGCTGGGGGCTGTGGGCATCGTGGAAGGCCAGGGAGCGGTCCGTGGCCGGGTTCAGGGTCCGCTGCTGTGCACGGATTTCCTGCAGCGGTGTCAGGTTGTAGATGTCGTTCTGCAACTGATGCAGTAGTTGAGGAGCTTCCGGGGCGCCGTGGTCGGAGAAGATGTCGATCCGGTTATCCGGGGTGCGGAAGCGCTCGCCATACTCCTCCGGGTTATCGAACTCGTCCAGCAGCCGGATATAGTCCCGGCCCTGCTTTCCCCAGGCGGCCAGCAACGGGTTGGCGTGCTGATGCAACTGGTCCGGGTCGGCCGCGGACAGGGTGGGGTGCAGGCGGCCCCGGCGGCGCTGGGCGTTGAGCAGGTCGCGGTCGCTGATAATGTCCGCCCAGTAGTACTGGCTGGGGTTGTGAACACACAGCACCACCTGGCTGAAGCGGCTGAGCACATGGAGCGCTTCCAGCGCCTGGCGGGGCAGGGATGAGACCCCGAACACCACGATGCGCTTCGGTAGACGATGCGGATTCGACAGCTCGGACGACTGCTGGCCCAGATCCATAAAGCGGGTGTGAATACGGGAGCGGCTGGTGTGGGACAGCGCGTCCACATCCTGCACCAGGGCCTGCCAGAGTCGTGGCTGCCATAGGGTTTCCGCATCCAGCGGCTTTTCTTCTCCGCGGGCGGTGATCATGATTTCCCGGCCCTGCTCCCAGGCGCTGAGCCAGTCGGCCCGGAATACCTGGTACTGGTCGAACAGATCCGCCACCTTCTCCGCCAGCTGGAACGCCCGCAGGTCCGGGTCGCTGCCTTCCAGGAACCGGCCCAGGGGCAGGAAGGCGTCATCGTCGCTGACCAGTTCCGGCAGCAGCCGGTAGAGGCGCCAGACCAGCCGGCGCTTGTCGAAGGGCGAGGTTTCCGGTACCTCGCCCTCCGGCAACACGGCCCGGTAGGCCTGCCAGATAAAACGGGCCGGGAACAGGAAGTCCATGCCGGCCGCAATGCCGAGGCCGCCGTCGGTGCCGTCCTTGGTGGCCTTCTCCGCCAGTGCCAGCTTCAGCCACTGGGCGATGCCGTTACTCTGGACCAGGAAGGTTTCGTTCTCCAGCGGCGGCATGGGAGTCTGCCGACACAGGTAAACCACGGCCCGGCGCAGGTCTTCCAGGTGGTTGGCGTGAATGGCATGGAAGCCTGGCTGGATGCTGGCGTGATCGGTCATGGTACTCCCAGGCGGGTGGTTCGGAATGCTGCCACAAAGGTTACCGCAACTGGCAGCGGATTGCCGATGTGATTGTCCATGGCCCGCGCGACAACCCCGGTCGCATACGACGGTAAGTTCCGGTCTATAATTGGTCAAAAAGTGTTCATTCTTGCCATCCGGTCAGGGGCACTGCGCGTACATCCGTAAACGATCCAAAGCGGAGGGTCACCTGATGGACAAACGACAGCGCGCGCGGGTTGGACTGCCAGTCCTGTTGGTGTTGACCGGGCTACTGGCGGTGATCTCCGTGTCACCCCTGGCCGATGAAGCGGACGATGCCATCCAGGATGTGATCCTCACCCAGATCGAAGCCTTTGCCAACGATGATGAGCTTGCCGCCTGGGAACAGGCATCTGAGGGCATACAGCGCCGCTTCCGCTCGCCGGAAACCTTCCTGCGGATGGTGCGGCTGGTCTACCCCCCGGTCCACCGTGCGACCGCGATCCGCTTTCGGCAGCGGGTGCCCCATGATCACTTCGATATCCAGGTCGTTCGCCTGCAGGGCCCCGAGGGTCGCCTTTGGGACGCCTATTACCGGATGGTGCCTGTGGAACAAGGCTGGAAAGTGGGCGGTGTCCGGCTGCTGCCGGTCGATATGGGTATCTGAAGTATTACAGGCCCGGTGTTCAGCTTGAGGCGGGCCTCCGTCCGTCGTAGAGTTGTTGATTGATGCCATTCCCTACAGGTCGTTCCCGTCATCGATGAGCCCCTCTGAATCTCCCGGTCAGCGCCTGCGGGCAGCGGACCTGGATAATCCCCTGTACTACCTGGAAAACATGGAAACCGTGGTGAACTGGGTACGCCATCACCATGGCGACCTGCTGACCGCTGAAGAACGCGGGCGCCTGGACGGATTCGGCCGGCTTTCGGTGTCGGCCCGGGCCTTGCTGACCCGCATGGTGATGCGTACGGGCGAGCTTTTCCGGGCTGGCAAATTGCGTTATCCCGAGCTGCCGGAACCGGAGTCGGTGGGCCTGGCCGAGCTGCTGTCAACGGGCTGGGTGAAATCAGTAGAGTGGGTCACCATCGATGAGTTGTTTCGCCTGTTCACCCTGGCGGAGTTGCGCCCGGCCCTGGCAGACCGGCTGACGGATCTCGGCCATTCCCCTGCCATGCCCAAGGGGCGTATGAAGGCGTTACTGGCGGACCACCTGGACGAGATTGACCTCGCCGACTGGCTGCCGGAGCAGGGCAACGACCTGGTGCGGCTGGGGCATATGGCCCTGTTTGACCGCATCCGCCTGATGTTCTTTGGCAACCTGCGTCAGAGCTGGTCGGACTTTGTACTGGTTGAGTTGGGCTACCAGCAATACGAAGAGGTGCCCTTCACACCGGAATCCCGGGCATTCCAGCGGCGGGAAGACGTGGATTGCTACCTCACCATGCATCACTGCCGTGAGTGGCTGGATGAGGGCCGGGCCGCTGAGGATGTGTGGCTGCAGGTGCCTGCAGCCACGGAAAACTCCTGGCTCACCAGTCGCCGGGACCGGCTGTTGCTGGAGCTTGGCCGCCAGGCGGAGCGCCAGGGCAACCGGGAGCTGGCCCTGGCAGCGCTGACACAAAGCGGTCACCGGGAAGCCCGGCTCAAGCAGTTACGTCTGCTGGAGCGAATGAAACGGTTTGAGGAAGCCTGGACCATCGCTGACCAGTGGCAAACCGGGGAACTCAGCGACGCCGAAGTCCAGGGCCTGGCGCGAATCCTGAAACGGCTGGCCCGCAAGGTGGGCGAGCCGATGCCAACCATGGCGCAAGCGCCGGCCCCTGACGAGTTCCTTATAACAGTACCCTTCACCGGCGCCCCGGTAGAGCTGGCCGTACAGCAGCATCTTTGGCAGGATCACCAGCCGGTATTCTATGTAGAAAATACCCTGATCAATGCCCTGTTCGGGTTGCTGTGCTGGGATGTGATCTTCGCGCCGGTGCCCGGAGCCTTCTTTCACCCTTTCCATGTGGGGCCGGCGGACCTGACCCGGGAGGATTTCGTGCCCCGGCGCCGGGAGTTGCTTGATACGGCCCTGGCAAACCTTGAGGGCGATGGCTACAGGCGGATGATTGTCGATACCTACCAACGCAAGCAGGGCCTGGCCAATCCCTTCGTGAACTGGCACGTGGTGACCGGCGACCTGCTGGAACTGGCCCTTGACTGCATGCCGGCCCGTCATCTGCAAGCGCTGTTCCGCCGCCTTCTGAATAACCTGAAGGAACATCGCAGTGGCTTCCCGGACCTGATCCGCTTTATGCCGCACGAGAAAGACCCTGGTCAGCGCTACGAGATGATTGAAGTTAAAGGTCCCGGCGACCGGCTACAGGATCATCAGCGCCGGTGGCTGGCCTTCTTCGCGCAGCAGGGCATTGCCGCACGGGTTTGCTACGTGCGCTGGCAGGACGCCTCTGAGTCTGTCCTCGATCCCTCCCTATGAAAGTCGCCGTACGTACTCTTTGTGAATTTGCGGCCCGCAAGGGCGACCTGGATTTCCGCTATACACCGGCCCCCACGGCGGAGGAGGGTATCGCCGGTCATCAGTCAGTGCAGGCCCGGCGAGGGTATGGCTACGAGAGTGAGTACCTGCTGACCGGTGAGTGCCAGGGTTTGCAACTCTCCGGTCGCGCGGACCTCTACAACCTGCACAAGGGGTTGCTGGAGGAGATCAAGACCCACCGGGGTGACCTGTCGCGCATTCGGGAGCACCAGCGTGCCCTTCACCGGGCGCAGTTGCGGGCTTATGGGGCGTTACTTTGTCGCCAGGAGGGCCGCCAAAAGCTCGAGCTGTCACTGGTCTATTACGATACGGTCCGGGACAAGGAGTCGGCAGTTACGGAAACCGCCACGGCAGAGGAACTCTGGCAGGAGCTGGAAGCCCTGTGCAACGCCTTCAGGGACTGGGCCGAGCAGGAGGAGCGTCACCGCGAGCAACGGGACGAGCACCTGGCCAGCCTGCGCTTTCCCTTCCCGGATTTCCGCGCCGGGCAGCGGCAGCTGGCGGAGACCGTCTACCGCAATGCCGTGCAATCCCGTCGCCTGTTGCTGGAAGCACCCACCGGACTGGGCAAGACCCTGGGGACCCTGTTCCCGGCGCTGATGGCCCTGCCAACGGCAAAGCAGGACCGGCTGTTCTACCTCACCTGTCGCAATACCGCCCGGCAGCTGGCGGTGTCCGCCGTGAAAGCCTTGCGGGCGGCCCAGCAGGAACCGGGTCACTGGCCCCTGCGTACCCTGGAGCTCGTCTCGAAAGACGATGCCTGCGAACACCCGGACAAGGCCTGCCACGGCGATTCCTGCCCCCTGGCAAGGGGCTTTTTCGACCGTCTGCCGGAGGCCCGTGCAGAGGCAGTACAGGTGCGCGAACCCCTGACCCGGGAACGACTGGCCACCATCGCGGCTGGCCATGATATCTGCCCGTATTTCCTGGCCCAGGAAATGGCCCGCTGGTGCGATGTGGTTGTTGCCGACGTTAACCGGATGTTTGACCAGTCAGCCCTGCTCCATGCCCTGGTGCAGCAGAATCAGTGGCGGGCCAGCCTGCTGGTGGATGAGGCCCATAACCTGGTGGACCGGGCCCGGGGCATGTATTCGGTGCGGCTGGACCAGCAGCGGCTGTTACGGGTGAAGCGAGGGGCCCCGAAGGTTCTGAAAGGTCCGCTGAACCGCGTCGCCCGGGCCTGGCAGGAGCTGGTGCGGGAGCAGGAGGGTGCCGGTGCCCAGCCGGTTTTCCTGGAGCAGTTACCGATCCGTCTTCTCCCGGCCCTGCAGGGCTTGATATCGGGGCTTACCGACTACCTGGCGGACAACCCACCGGACCTGTCGCTGCAGGAACTGTTGTTTGAAAGCGTGGCCTTCCTGAAACTGGCGGAGCAGTTTGGCGACCACTCCCTGTGCGAATTCCACCGGTCGGGCAGGGGGCGCGCCAGTGTCACCATCCAGAACCTGGTGCCGGCAGATTACCTCGCCCCGCGGTTTGCCAGCCTGGCGTCCGTGCTGCTGTTCTCCGCCACCCTCACGCCGGGTGTCTACCATCGGGACCTGCTGGGCCTGCCGGAGGATACCCGTTTCACGTCCCTGCCAAGTCCGTTCCGGGCGGATCAGTTACAGGTGCAATTCACGCCCCATATCAGCACCCGCAAGCCGGACCGGCAGGCATCCCTTTCCCCCATTGCAGCGCTGATTGCCCGGCAGTTCCGCGAGCGTCCTGGACACTACCTGGCGTTCTTCAGCAGCTTTGATTACCTCAAGCAGGTGGCGGATGCCCTGGCCACCGAGGCGCCAGACGTGCCCCAGCGCCGGCAGTTGCCCGGAATGGACCAGCATGCGCGGCAGGACTTCCTGGCGGGTTTCCAGTCGCCCCGGCCAGCGGTCGCCTTTGCGGTACTCGGTGGGGTGTTCAGCGAGGGCATCGACCTGCCCGGGGATCAGTTGATCGGCGCTTTCGTGGCGACCCTGGGGCTGCCACCGTTCGATCCGTGGCACGACATCCTGAAGGACCGGCTGGAGCAGCGCTTCGGCGCCGGGTACGACTACACCTATCGCATCCCGGGCTTGCAGAAGGTGGCCCAGGCGGCGGGGCGGGTAATACGCACACCGGAGGACCAGGGTGTGATCTGGCTGATCGATGACCGCTTCCTGCAGCCGGCCAACCGGGCCATGCTTCCGGGTTGGTGGTTTGAAACCTGATACAGAATGCGTTCGGTAAGGTGACGACTGGCGAACACGTCCGTAGAATGCCCGCCAGGATGAGGGCTGCCCTCCGCTAGCCCTCCGAATTACCTGTTGTATCTGGGAACTCCATGGTTTCAGTTCGTTGTCGAAGCCTGGTGGCGGTATTCCTGTTGGGGCTGATCCCGGCAGCGGATGCAGTCGCCACCATCAAGCAGTCCTCCTCGGGCCTGTGTCATCCCCCACACAGCCCGTGGTACGAACGCACCAGGGACTTCACCCCATACCCGGATGTCGACGCCTGCCTGGCGGCGGGTGGCCGTTTGCCCGATGGCATCAGCCGGTCGGGGAACGAGCCGGTCAGCAAGGGTTACCAGCGCAGTGAGTTCGGCCATGGCTGGGACGACCGGGACGGCGACTGCCAGGACAGCCGGGCCGAGGCGTTGATTGCCACCTCCGCCACCCGGGTGCGGTTTGCTGACGAACGCCGTTGCCGGGTGGTCACCGGCCGCTGGATTTCACCGTTCACCGGTAATGTGCTGCAGAACGCGGGTGACGTGGATATCGATCACGTGGTGCCGCTGGCCTGGGCCTGGGAGCGGGGTGCCAGTGACTGGTCCCGGGATCGCCGTGAAGCCTTTGCCAATGATCCGGTGAACCTGATGCCGGTGGAGGCCAGCCTCAATCGCAGCAAGGGCGCCCGGGGCCCGGACCAGTGGGTGCCACCTGCGGGCCGCTGCCAGTACGTGGCCAGGTTCCTGCGGATCGTAAAGGTTTACAAGCTTGCGCCGTCCAGCCGCGAAATGGATAACCTGCGTCGTCAGGTTGCGCAGTGTGGAATCCGGGCCTCACGCTGAGGCCCGATTCGAAAGAGTCCTATCCTTCCTCAATACAGATCTCGCGCCGTGCCACTGCCATGCCGGTGCGATACAGCAGTACCGCGATCAGCAGCGACAGCAACCCAAGCAGAACCATGGCCAGGCCGCGGAAGAATGGCAGCTGCAGCTGCGCATACATCAGCAGTGTGGCGATGGTGATAGCGGCCATAGGGAACGAATAGGCCCACCAGGACAGGAAGAATTCCAGCTTCAGGAACCGTTGTACCTGGGTCAGCAGCATCAGCGTCAGGAAGGCCGCGGTGTAGTAGAGAATCCTTGCGAAGCTGTCCAGGGCCCCGGTGAGCTGGACCCAGGAAATGAAACCCACCGCCGGCGGTGCGATCAGGATAAACAGTGTTGGCAGCAGCTTTCCGGGCAGCGGGTTATGGAAAAACATCCGATAGAAGATGATGGTCAGTAACACCAGCCAGAACACCAGGCCGATACTGAAGAAGAACCAGGAGATCTCCGGCGAGGCATGGTGTACTCCCGCAATGGGCACCAGGATGTTGCCTACGATGGGAATGAACCACGCCGGGTTCATATGGTTGATTTCAAAATGGGTGTGGTGAACCCAGGCCGACAGCACATAGAGGGTGAATGCCAGGTGCAGGACGGTGCCCAGGGCCCAGACCATCAGCGATACCGACGCGTTGTAGGGCAACAGCGCGATACTGACCAGGATCAGCCCGATGGAAATGGTGGGGAAGAAGTTCAGCTTGATGGGGTGGCCGAACTCGCCCCGGACCTGCGGCCAGTAGCGCAACGCCTTGGCCAGGTAGCAAAGACCCAGCAGGGCGAAGATCCCGATGGTGACGACCAGCAGCACAGGGCTGATTCCCCAGGGCAGTTCCAGGCTGGTTTCGGCCCGGTGCCAGGCGATGGTGAAACCACTGAGGCCCATCACCATGGCAAACCACGAGATGGGAAAGTTCTGTAACCTGGATGGGTGCACCTGTTCCATACGACGCTTACCTCTGTTCGAAATGTTTACCTTCCTCAAAGATAGCCGCTCTGGTACGGGCACACAGTGACAAAGTCACCTTGCCAGCCTGGATGTTGGCCAAAAGTTCATCAATGGCTGAGAAAATCAATTATCCGGGTTGCCTCCATCCAATCCACCGCTATATCGTATCCGTACCGATAACAACAGCCCGTAATAACATTCACCCTCAGAGCACAAGAATAAAGGAGAAAAGCCATGCACGGCTTGATGATGAATCGCCCCCTGCTCATTTCCCAGATCCTGGAGTTTGCTGCCGGTAACTACCCGGACCAGGAAATTGTTTCCCGTACCACCGAGGGAGGCATCCATCGCTACACCTATCCGGAGATGGCCCAGCGCACCCGCCAGCTGGCCAACGCCCTCAAAAAGCTGGGTGCCAGCGAGGAAGACCGGATTGGCACCATCGCCTGGAACAACTACCGGCACCTGGAGGTGTATTACGCCAGCTCCGGTATGGGCGCCATTTGCCACACCATGAACCCGCGCCTGCCGGCAGACCAGCTGATCTACATCGTCAACCACGCGAAAGACAAGTTCATCTTCGTGGACCTGACCTTCCTGCCGCTGCTGGAAAAGCTCTACGAGCACTTCCCGGATGTGGAGGGCTTTGTGGTGATGACCGATGAAGCCAACATGCCGGAAACCAGCCTGCCGCGGGTTTACTGCTACGAGACCCTGATCAAGGGCGAGTCCGATCAGTTCGAGTGGCCGGAGTTTGACGAGAACACCGCCTCGTCCCTGTGCTACACCTCCGGCACCACAGGCAACCCCAAAGGCGTACTCTACAGCCATCGCTCCAACGTGCTCCACGCCCTTTTTGTGCTGAGCATTTCCGGGGTGCCCATCGACGAGAACTCCACCATCCTGCCGGTGGTACCGATGTTCCACGTCAACGCCTGGGGCACACCCTACTTTGGCCTGATCGCCGGCGTGAAGCTGGTGTTCCCGGGGCCGGCACTGGACGGTGAGAACCTGTCCAACCTGATCGAGGACGAGAAGGTCACTGACGCCTGGGGCGTACCCACCGTATGGCTGGGGCTGCTGGCCCACAAGCGCCAGAAGGGCGAGACCTTCAGCACCCTTAAACGCACCCTGATCGGTGGTTCGGCCCTGCCCAAGGCCATGATCCAGGAGTTCAAGGAGAAGCATAACGTCGAGGCTATCCAGGGCTGGGGCATGACCGAGATGAGTCCGCTGGGCACCGTGGCCACGCCGCGGCCGAGCCAGCGTGGTGGCGACTGGGAGAAGGAACTGAAACTCCGTGGTACCCAGGGCCGTCTGATGTTCGGTGTGGAAATGAAGATTGTTGACGCCGAAGGCAACGACCTGCCCCATGACGGCGAGTCCCAGGGTGAGCTGCTGGTTCGCGGTAACGCCGTGATCAGTGGTTACTACGAAAACGAGGAAGCCACGAAGAAGGCCATCGATGCGGACGGCTGGTTCCATACCGGCGACGTGTCGGTTATCTCGCCGGATGGCTTTATGGAAATCGTGGATCGGGTGAAAGATGTGATCAAGTCCGGTGGCGAGTGGATCAGCTCCATCGACTTGGAAAACGAAGCCATCGCCCATCCCAAGCTGGCAGAGGCGGCTGTGATCGGTATCCGCCACGAGAAGTGGCAGGAGCGCCCGCTGCTGGTGGCAGTGAAAGAACCCGACGCGGAAGTCACCAAGGAAGAGGTGCTCCAGTTCCTCGAGGAACGGGTGGCCAAGTGGTGGTTGCCGGACGACGTGGTGTTCGTGGACGAACTGCCCCACGGTGCCACCGGCAAGCTGCAGAAGGCCAAGCTGCGGGAGAACTTCAAGGACTATAAACTGCCCACCGAGTAAGGCGGGATGGCGGGGCCCGAGGTCTCGCCAGGGCCTTGAACACAAAAAGAGCCGTCGGGTCACCCCGGCGGCTCTTTTTTGTTGGCGGTGAACGCCGGCTTACTTCAGTTCAAAGCCCCGCTTGACCAGGAATTCCCGCATGTGTGGGCGCAGCTTGGCATTGAACAACGGGCTCAGTTGCTCGGACCAGTTGGTGTCCTTGGTGCCGCCGGTGCGTGCGCCATAGTAGGTGCGCATCACATCATCGAAACCGTCCACCGAGGCGGCGTCTTCACGGTATTCGTCTTCCATCAGGATACTTTCCACCGGCAGCCGGGGTTTCACCTCCGGGTCCTGGTCCGGGTAGCCCAGGCACAGACCGAACACCGGGTAGACGTGCTCAGGCAGTTTCAGCAGATCGCTGATTTCGGCGGGGTTGTTACGGATGCCGCCAATGTAGCAGATGCCCAGGCCTTCGGATTCTGCGGCCACTACGACATTCTGGGCCATCAGGGCGGTATCCACACTGGCCACCAGGAACTGCTCGGTCATGCCGCGGATGACCTCGGCGCCGGCCCGCTCGGCGGAGTCCGTGGGGCGCTTCATATCGGCGCAGAACACCAGGAAGTGGGAACAGGTTTCCACGTATTTCTGGCCGCCGGCCAGCTCGGCAATCTTCGCCCGCTTCTCCGGACTGGTCACGTGGATGATGGAATAGGCCTGCACGTGGTTGGACGTGGCTGCACTCTGACCGGCACGGATCAGCTCCAGGAACGTCTCCTGCGGAATCTTCTGCTCGGTGAACTTGCGGATCGAGCGGTGTGATTTCAGTAAATCGATAACCTCGTTCATGGTATCTCTCTGGTTTCAGATCGTGAGTGTACGGGTGTACGTCCTGTCACCGAAAAGAGAGCATTCTACACAATTTTCCCGGTCAGGATTCCGGGAACGCGGTCCAGCCCTCCAGCCAACTGCCGGGGTTCTTCGGGTTGATGGCGCCAGAGAAGGTGGCCGACTCATCGAAGAACTCGCTCTTGGGCGGTGCAGTGGCGGGCATGTCCCGGCTGGGAATACGGGGCCGGAAGTCCGGTGCGGTCAGGTGCCGAGCCGCCGGATGCAGGGCGCTGCTGATGCTGAGGTGGTTGCGGTTCTCCGGGCTCCTGAGCCAGGCCTCTTCGTCAAAGCCGTAATCATCGTCGTCTGCTCCCTGTTCCGCTTGACGGCTGCCCATAGTGCCGGTGGCGGCAATGATGTTATCGCTGAAAACGAGCTGTTTTCCGGCGGCAAGGGCGCGGACTTCATCCCGGGTGTCCACGGCTTCCATGGCATAGCTGTCGATGATCATGTTGTGGAAGTGGCCGCCGGTGCCTTCCCGCAGCACCATGCCGCGATGGGCTTTCGCACCATGTCCGGTACCGGCAAGGGTGACGTTGTAGAATACCGGTTCTGAACGGGGCGTGGTCTCGTGCTGGTCGCCGTTATTGTCCCCTTCAAAGGCGTTGTCGCCCACATCGGCGTGCTGCTGGATAACCGCGAACTGCACCCGGCCCCGCCAGCCCCAGTCCCAGTCAATGCTGTCGTCTGCAGCGCCGGACACCAGGATGTGCTTCAGGTCCACGGTGCCGCCAAACATCTCGATACCGTCATCCAGCGCACGGTGAACCTGCACATGGCGCACGATGGTATTGCTGCCGCAGCCACCCAGGGTCAGGCCGTTGAGTTCATTGTTCTGGTAGACCTCGAAGCCTGCGAACTCGATGCGGGTGTATTCCACCACCCCGCAGCTATCGGTTGCGTCGGGACCACCGAAACTTCCCCGCTGATCGCTGGCGGGTATACCCTCGATCTGGGCGGAGGGCTGGTTGACCGGGGCATTACCCAGCAGAACCACGCCGCCCCAGTCACCGCGGCTACGTGCACCTTCTGGCCGGGCACTGGTGAACACCACTGGCTGGCCTGGCCGGCCCCGGGAAAACAGCTGGCTGTCCCGGGTTACGATCAGCGCGGAGCCGTTTTCACCCAGGATGGTGGCGCCGGCTTCGATGGTCAGGGTGGTGTTATCCACGAACACTATGTCTTCGAGTACGTAGGTCTTGCCGCCTTCCCAGGTGGCCGGGGCGGTGATGTTTTCGCTGATCCGGATGGTTTGTGGTTCCAGTGCGGTAAACCCGACCGATACCGCAGCACCAGCAGCCACCAGCGGCGCCAGCCATATCAGGTGACGGCGTTTGCGTGGTGTTGACTTGACCGCCTCCGGTATGTACTGCGGGCCGGTATTGGCCATCAGGGGCATCCCGGAGTCCTGGTCGCGGATGGATCCGACCAGTTTACGGACTTTCTCGGAGCCGGAGGCCTCCGCCCGGCGCAGCACGTCGGCGCGATAGTTGGGTTCCCGCAACAGGTTGTTCAGGTGAACAAACTGAATGTCGGCGCACTCGCCCCGGTCCACCAGGCGTTTGAGTTGCCAGAGTTGTTCAACAAGCAGGGAAGCGTTGGCGGACATTACTGCATCTCCGGAGAAATAAATGTGGCCGCATTTATAACTCCGGGCGATTACAGCTTGATGACAAGCCCGGACGACCGCCTTCCGTAATTATCCGTTTTTATAATGACTTGCGAAGGTTTACCAGCACCGGGGTGCCGTCCGCCGGGTCCTGCAGGATGTCGCAGTGGACCCCATACAGGTGGTGGATCAGGGCCGGGTCGAGGATGTCAGAGGGCGCACCCCGGGCCAGGATTTGACCATCGGCCATGGCCACCAGGTGATCGGCGTAGCGACAGGCGCTCACCAGGTCGTGGACCACCATGGCAATGGTCTTGCCCTGGCCGGCGAGTTGGCGGATCAGTTCGAAAACTTCGATCTGGTGGCCCAGGTCCAGGGCGGAGGTGGGTTCGTCCAGCAACAGCAACGGTGTTTGCTGGGCGATACTCATGGCAATCCAGGCTCGCTGGCGCTGCCCGCCGGAGAGGGTATCCAGCGGACGGTCGGCCAGGTCGTCCAGATCTGCTGCAGCCAGTGCCTGGTCAAGGATCGCCTGGTCCTGTTCCGTCCATCGCCTGAGAAAGCCCTGGTGGGGCTGGCGGCCGAAGCGGATCAGGTCAGTAACAGTGAGGCCCTCCGGCGCGGTATTGTCCTGGGGTAACAGGGCCAGTTGGCGCGCCACCTCCCGGCTGGGCAGGGTGTGGATATCCCTGCCATCCAGCAGCACCGCACCCCCGGCGGGAGCGTGCACCCGGGCGAGGCCGTTGAGCAGGGTGGACTTGCCGCAACCGTTGGGGCCGACGATGGCGGTGACCTTTCCCGGTGGCAGTTCCAGGTCCAGGGCATCGATCACCGGGTGGCGTCCGTGGGCAAGGGATAGCGCCTGTACTGCCAGGCCTGGCTGCTCGGAATGGTCGTTAGCCGGGAGGGCATGGGGCTGGCTCATGTCAGGCTCCGTGAGGACGGTTTTACAAGTATCCAGATCAGGTAGGGTGCGCCCACGATAGCGGTAATCAGGCCTACAGGCAGTTCCAGGGGCGCCAGCAGCAACCTGCCGGCCAGGTCAGCGGTGACCATGAAACCGGCACCGGCCAGGGCCGAGGCGGTCAGCGGCACCCTGCCGGGACGGGACAGGGCCCGGGCCAGCTCCGGTGCCAGCAGGGCTATCATACCCACCGGGCCGGCTACGGCCACTGCCAGCCCGGTGAGCAGCACCGCACAGGCCAGGCTCAGGGTGCGCACCCGCTTCAGTTGCGTGCCCAGGTTAATGGCTACCGGGTCAGAGAACTGTAGGGTATTCAGCGACGGGCCCAGCAACAGGGCCGCAATCCAGCCCGTTACCAGGCCAACAGCGAGCACAGATACCGCTGTCGCCGATCGGGCGTTCAGGCTACCCACGGTCCAGGGGAAGGCGGCGTTGGCCGCATCAATGGCCACCCGGCTGAGCATCACCTGGGTAGTGGCGCCCGCAATGGCGCCGATACCAAGACCGGCGATAATAAACCGATAACCCCGGGTGCCGTTGGCCCCCGCCAGGCCAAAGGCCAGTGCGGTAGCGGTTGCTGCCCCGCCAAGGGCCATGGCGGAAGGGGCGAGGCTGATACCGGTGCCCACCACGGAAGCAACGGCGAATGCAGTGGCGGCGTTATCAATGCCGATAATGCCGGGGGTGGCCAGCCGGTTGCGGGCCACGGTCTGCATCAGGCAGCCGGCCAGGGCAAACGCGGCGCCGGTCAGGGCACCGGCAAGCACCCGTGGCAGGCGCAGTTCCTGAACCACGAACCGGTGCATGGCGTTGCCTTGTCCGAGCAATGCATCCCACAGACCGTCCAGGGGAACGCTGACCGTTCCCAGCGCCAGGGCCATGGCCATGGCCAGTGAAAGAGTGGCGGCCAGGACCAGGTTGGCAGCAATGTTCCGGTGCTGTATCAGCAGTTCTGACATAACAGCCTCACAGGGTGGGTATGCGCCCGGAGCGCACGATGATCAGCAGTACCGGGGCGCCCAGCATGGCGGTAATGACCCCGAGGGGGAGCTCCGCCGGCGCACCGATGACCCGGGCCAGGGTATCGGCCACCAGGATCATGCCCGGGCCAATGGGCAGGCACAGCCTCAGGGTTTTGCGAATATCCGGCCCGGCCAAGGCGCGGGCAATGAACGGTACCACCAGCCCGGCAAAGACCAGCGGTCCTGCCAGGGCGGTGGCCCCTCCCACCAGTAATGCCACTGAAACGACGACCAGCGCGCGGATCCGCCCGGGGCGGTGCCCCAGCCCCATGGCGGCACGCTCGCCCAGTGACAGGGCCGCCAGCGGCGATGCCACGATCACGACGAGAACACCCGCTAGCGCCATGGACGGCAGAACGGCAACCAGGTCGGCTAACGAGGTGCCGGCGATACTGCCGGTAATCCAGAAGCGGATTTCGTCGGCGGCCCGCTGGTCGGCCAGCATCATCACTGAGGTCAGTGATAACAGCAGGCCGGTTACCGTGGCCCCGGCCAGCACCAGGCGCACCGGGTCAGCTGCCAGCCCGCGGGACCGGGTAGCCAGCATCACCAGGGAGCACCCGGCCAGGGCGCCGGCCTGGGCAACAAGGGTGGTCATGGTGGCGGAACTGGCCCCTAGCAAAATGGCGAGGGTGACCGCAAAGGCGCTTCCGCCACTGACCCCAAGCAGCCCTGGCTCAGCCAGCGGATTCCGGGTCAGGGCCTGTAGCAGGGCGCCGGCCACTGCCAGGGCCAGGCCGGTTGCCATCGCCGTGGCCATCCTGGGCAGTCGGAGTTCCATGACCACGAAGCGGGCTTCGTCACCGCCGCTCCCCGTGAGTACCTGCCAGGCTTCCAGCGGGCCAACTGGGCCGGCGCCCCACAACAGGCTGGCCATTGCCGCGGCAAGAGCGAAAAAAACCGCCACAGGCAGTGGCGGCACAAGGGCACGGGATTCAGGCGTGCGCTGACAGGCGTAATCGGTCATCAGGGTTGCTGCGACAGCGCGTTCTCTATGTCATCAAGAATGGCCAGGGCGGCCAGCGGGCCGGACGCACTGGTCCATAGGTGGCCGTCCACCGGTACCACCCGGTCATCGCTGTGGGCCTTCAGGCGCTTGAAGGCGGGTGACTGGCGGGCGGCGTCCAGGGCTTCGCGACCGTCGTCATTAATGGTGGCCAGGAAGATCCACTCCTGGTCCATGAGCGACAGGTTTTCCTGGCTCAGGGGCTGGCTGTGGGGGCGACCTTCCTTGACGATATCACCATCCTCGACCTCGAACCCTGCCGAGGCCAGCACGGTGGCGGAGAAGAGGTTTTCTGACATCACCAGCGGACCCTGGGGCATCCAGCGGACCAGGGCGGTATCGCGCTGTTGCTCCGGTATGCTGCCGGTCACCTTTTTGCGGACTTCTTTCGCACGTTGCCCAACCCGGGCAATGACGTCGTTAGCCTGGCCCTCCCGGCCAAGGGCTCGGGCGAAGCCGGCCAATTCCTGCTTCCAGGTGTCCTGCCGGAACATTGGCACATCCAGCACGATGGTGGGTGCCATCTGCGACAGCAGTTCGTACTGGTCCCTGCTGGTCTGTCGGGTGGCCAGGATCAGGTCCGGCTGCAAGGCCAGGACGGCTTCCAGGTTGGTCTCCCCCGGTGCACCCACGATTGCGATATCGCCGGCCGCTTCCCGGATATAGCCCGCCACATGCTGGCCGCCCCGGGTAATGATGGCACCCACGGGCTGCACGCCAACGGCAATGGCCGAGTCCAGCGCGCCTTCGTAGAGGGTTACCACGCGCTCCGGCTGGCCTTCAACAATGACGTCTCCGTAGAGGGTTTCGATGGTGCGGGTCTCGGCCAGGGCGTTCTGGCTGATCGCCAGCATGGCCAGGCCAGCCGCCAGCCCCTGACGGACGCGATGAATAAGGGATGTCTGCATGGTTTCTCCGTAGTGGCCACGACGGGTGGCCTGCGATGCGCTCAAGAGTATATAGCAAGCAACTCTTTTAATGATAATGATTCACATTAAATATTGAAAGGTGCTAGATTGGCACGACCTGTTGCACAAAATGGAACGATTGCGAAATGTACGACCTCAGGGAACTGGAGGCTTTCGCCTCTGTTGTCCGCACCGGCAGCCTGACCGCCAGTTGTCGGGAGCTTGACCTGCCCAAGTCGACGCTCAGTCGCCGCATCCGCCAGCTCGAGGAAGCGGTCGGTCAGCCGCTGCTGCTTCGCCAGTCCCGGCGAATCTACCCCAATGACGCCGGCCGGCTGTTCTACCGGTACAGCCACGAGATCCTGGCACTGGTATCCCAGGGGCATGAGGCGCTGGACGAGCTGAGGGAAGGGGTGACCGGCGTGCTGGAGCTACGCTGCCATGAAGCCTTCGTGCGGGGATGGTTCGCCGGGGTTGTGGACAGGTTTATGGGAGAGCATGAGGGCCTGGAGGTCAGTATCCGGACCCAGCAGCAACCACCGGAGGCGATGACGGACGCTGTGTGTGTCTGGCTGGGTTCGGTACCGGAAGGTAATTTCCGCTGTGACGTGCTCGGGCACCTGACGCAGGGTGTCTATGGGAGTCCGTCTTACTTCACCAGCCGGGGTTGCCCTCAATCGCCGTCCGAGCTGGACCAGCACACCTGGATTGATATGTTGGGGGGCGATGAGCAGGGCGTCGAGTTGAATCATCCGGTCAATGGTCCCTGGACAATACGTTGCCGGACAGGTCGGTTCAGCGTGGACCAGTATTGTGTGCAGGGCGATGCCATTGCTGCAGGCAGAGGCGTCGGGCTGATGCCCCACTGGCTTGCGGATCGTCGGCTGGACGCGCACCCGCGTCAGTTCGAACTGTGCATGCCCGAATGGCATGGGCCGGTCCTGCCGGTATCATTGCTTTACCCCCACGGCATCCTGCCCCGCCGTAGCCGGATGTTTATCCAGCACCTGAGGGCGTCGGTTCCACCGGAATGGCGCCTGGCCAGCGGAACCTCCCGGATCGTTCCGGAATCCGGAACATATCATTCCGCGCAATAAATATTGCCTTTGTGTTAATGTCCGTCGCAAATGATATTTATTCGCATTAAATGCGAGTTTTTTGCTGCACTCTTGAACACAAAGGAGAATTACATGCGTCGTCCCGTGACCCTCCTGGCGTCCTCAGTTGCCCTGGCAACCTGGGGTTCGCCGTTGCTGGCCCAGTCCTCACCCCTGGAACTTGGGGAAATCGTTGTTACTGCTTCTGGCTTTGAGCAGAACATTTCCGACGCGCCGGCCAGTATCTCGGTGATTCCCGGTGAGGAGCTGCGTAAGCGGTCATACTCGGATATCACCGATGCGGTAAAGAACATTCCAGGTGTTTTCGTGAACGGTGGTGGCAATGCGCAGGATATAACCATCCGGGGCATGACCGAGGGCTACACACTCTACCTGGTGGACGGTCGCCCGGTTTCTGCAGGCCGCAACATCAACACCAATGGCCAGGACGGGGGGAAGCAGATCGCGTTGCCACCGGTATCCGCTATCGAGCGCATTGAGGTGATTCGTGGCCCCATGTCGTCCCTCTACGGATCAGAGGCCATGGGCGGTGTCATCAACATCATCACCAAAAAGGCGACGGACGATTGGAGTGGGTCTATCACTACCGAATACACCAAGTCCCTGAATGATATAAACGAGGATGCCCGGCAGGTCAGCCTGTACAGCAGCGGCGGATTGATTCCGGGATTGCTCGGACTCCAGGTGAATGGCTCCTGGCAGGGAACCGATGAAAGTCACTACATCGGTGGTGACGACAACGCAGAAAGTACGCCGGACAGCGACCGGCGCCAGGGCGGCGCCACGCTGATTTTCACGCCGGATGACAACAACGAAATCGAGCTGGGCTATAACCGGGCGGAACTGGAGTTCACCCATAACCCGGGCGTGAGTATCGCAGAGGCGGATAGCAGCGGTAACCCCAACGAGGCCAGTACCTATGAATACCAGAAGGAGGTGTATGTGCTGGGTCACCGTGGAACCTACGGTAACCTGACCCTGGACAGTTACCTGCAGAGGGATGAGTCCGAGCGTGTGCAGGATCTGGAGAAAAAGGAGGAAATCACCACGCTCAACAGCCAGGGTACCTGGCTGATGGGCCGCCACATCGTCACCTTTGGCGGCCAGTACAAATACGAAGACCTGACCGATGAAACCAACGGTCTGCTGGGAACGGGTATTCCAACCGCCACCCGCAGCGTTGACCGCTGGATTGCCGCCCTGTTCGCCGAGGTGGAGTGGGGTGTGCTGGATGACCTGAGCATTACCACCGGCGTTCGCTATAACGACGACGAGCTCTTTGGTGGGCACTGGACGCCCCGGGTCTACGCGAACTATCGGCTGACACCGGAGTGGACCTTCAAGGGCGGCGTTTCCACAGGCTACAAGCAGCCCAGCCTGCCGGAGGCTACGGAAGGCTTTGGGCGGGGTACCGGGGGCGGTGGTTCACCCGCGCCGCACCCCCGGGCACTGATTATTGGCAACGAGGACCTGGAGCCGGAAACCAGCGTCAGCTATGAAGCCGGCTTTGTGTTTAACAGCCTGGCGACTGACCTTGATGCCAGCGCCATGGTGTTCTACACCGAGTTCGACGACAAGATTGCGGAGGACCGTTTCTGTAATCCCGGCGGGGATCGCGATGACCCATCCACCTGGCAGTGCGCCTACGAGGGTAACAACTATCTTTTCCTGAGCACCCGGGACAATATCGACGAAGCGTCCATGCAGGGGATCGAGCTATCCCTGGACTACGGCATTACACCAACCCTGACGTTCAGTTCCAGCTATACCTACACAGACTCAGAGCAGAAGTCGGGTGACTTCGAGGGTGAGCCCCTTAACAAGATTCCCAAACACATGGCGAACGCCGGACTGGACTGGCAGACGACTGAGCGCCTGAACCTCTGGCTGGATGGGAACTACCGGGGCGAAACCACGGATTACCTGAGCCGGACCAGCATGGCCGACGGCACCCCCGACTACACCTTCGTCGATGTGGGCATGGTCTACGCCCTTAACGACTGCGCCCGGGTAAAGGCTGGCCTGTACAACGTGGTGGACAAGGGAGTGACCAATGACACCTACGGCGTCGTACTGGACGGCCGTCGCCTTAATGTCGGCCTGACCGTCGACTTCTGACTGGGAAGTATGGATTGGAGAGCATGGATATGACAATGAAATCGTTGGTTACGGCTGCCCTGGGCATCGCCATTCTCACGGGCTGCGCCTCATTGAGCCAGGAACCCGCCGGGCCGGACGTGATCAGCTTTGACCACGGCGCCACGGATACCCTGGTGGCCCTGGGGCTCGGCCAGAAAATCGTGGCGATTCCGAAAACCGGGTTGCCCGAGTACCTGAGCGGCCTTTCGGTCGGTCGACCGGATGCGGGTAACCTCAAAACGCCGGACCTGGCTGTGGTCCGTGAGTTGGCCCCGGATATGGTACTGGTCACCGGCCGTCAGGCGGAGAGCCTGGAGGAGTTGCAGGCCGTTACCCAGGTACAGGACGTCTCCCTGTTGGGGGATGACTACCGCGAAGCGGTGCAGATCCGGGTGCTGGGGCTGGCGACCCTCTATGGCCAACTGGATGAAGCCGGTGAGAAGCTGGATCAGTTGTGGCGGTTCGTGGAGGAACAGCGGGATGGGCTGGCCGGTAGTGACCCCGTCGCTGTTGTAACCCACAACCAGGGCAAGTTCTCCTTGCGGGACGAGCCGGTGGTGTTCCAGTTGCTGAACCTGGAAGCTCCCCGGGTTCCCGAAGGCGTGGAAAGTGTGACCCGGGGTACGCGGGTGTTCACACCGCTCACGCCGGCAGACATTGCCGCCATGGCGCCCTCTCATCTGTTGGTGGTCGACCGCAGTGCGGCTATTGGGGACCCGCCGCTGGATGTCGACCAGCTGCGCGGGGACCTGGGCGCTGCCGGTGGTGGGGCGATTGACGTGACTGTGCTGTCACCGGAACTGTGGTACCTCTCCGGTGGCGGGCTGCAGAGTGTGCGTCTGCAGGTCGAGGAAGTCGTCGACGCGCTCCGTTAGCATCTGTGGCTGGCCGGCAAGGTAACGCCCGGGCAGTCAATCCGCTTTCCTTTTACTACATGGCCCTGGCAAAAAGCCGGAACGGCATGGCCTTTAGCAGGTAGCTCAACGGTGTCCATGGCCACCAGGGCACGTACGCCCGGCGTTTCTCGCTGTCGATAGCCTTCACCAGTGCCCGCACACCAGTCTCCAGGTCCACCCGGAAGGGGGCGTTCTTCACCTCCCGGTTGATATCGGTAAGGATGTACCCGGGCAAGATGCAGGTGACGTTGATGGGTGTACCCTCGGTATCCAGCTGCAACCCTTCCGCCAGTGACGCCACGGCAGCCTTGGTGGCCGCATAGACATTGAACGGCCCACGGAAACCCCGCACGCCACTGACCGAGGACATCAGCACCAGGTGTCCGCTGTTCTGTTCACGGAAGATTTCCATGGCGGCTTCGCACTGGGCGATGGCGGCAACGAAGTTGGTCTCCGCCGCCTGCCGGTTGGAGGCGAAATCACCATGGCCGATGGCGGCTTTGCTGCCCATACCTGCGTTCACGATTACCCGGTCCAGGGTGCCCAGCTCGTCCCGAAAGTCTCTGAAAACCTCGAATACCCGGTCGTAATCGCAGACATCCAGTGGGCGCACGGTTACCTGTATGCCCGGGTGCTTTTCCAGTAACTCGGCCTGCAACTGCTCCAGCCTGTCTGTCCGGCGGGCGCACAGGGCCAGGTTGCAGCCCTGTGCCGCCCAGGCCCTCGCCATGCCCTCACCCAGGCCGGTGCTGGCGCCGGTAATCAGAATGTTCTTGCGCATTGAAACCTTCCTTTATCAAAGACCTGTCACGTGAATGACATGCAGCTTGCGTAGTCTTGCCACTCGGCGTCAATGTTCCAACGCCGGAACGGGATTATGGCCATTGGAGGGTGTGTTGTGTTTTCTCCAGCCTGGTTTTCAGTGAGACAAGAGTCATGGCCCCAATCCAGCCGCCGCCTACGAACCATGTTCGCTACGCTACCATTCTTCTGGGTGTCCTGATTGTCGGCTTTATCTGGTCGTCGTTCCTTTATCAGGTGCTCAGTCTTCGCCAGGACCCTGCCTACATTGAGCTGACTACCCGTGATATACCGGGAATCGTTGCACCGTTGCAGGCGTTGCAGTTCCGTCAGCTGATTCTCAATTTGCTTATGACCCTGCTGGTCACCGCCATCACCTTCTGGCTCAAGCGATCCCTGAGCAGTCAACAGGCGGCGTTCCAGGCCCTGCAGGCCTCCCAGAAAGCCAATGCGGAACTGATCGAACGGCTGGAAACCGAGCATGCCCGCAGCAGCCGGGCAGCGGCCATCGACCACCTCAGCGGCCTGCTTAACCGGCGCCAGTTTATCGATCTGGCGAACAGCCTGCTGACGGAGCAACGGCGTCAACGGAGGCTGAGTGCACTGATCTTTATCGACCTGGACCGTTTCAAGGCTATCAACGACTCACTGGGTCACCAGGTCGGGGACCAGTTGCTGCAGGCCGTGGCCGGCAGGATACAGCGGTCACTGGGCAAGGAAGACCTGGCCGCCCGGTTCGGCGGCGACGAGTTCGTGGTCATGCTGGCGGGGGATCAGACGGAGGGTTCCATAGAAAGCTGGGTCGTCGGCCTCAGCCAGAAGCTGTCCTCCACCTACGAGCTGGATGGCGTGGAGATCAACAACAGTCCCAGTATTGGTATCGCAATCTGTCCGAGGGATGGCCAGTCCCTGGAAGACCTGATCCAGGGCGCTGACGCAGCCATGTATTCGGCCAAGCAGGCCGGACGGGGCCAATACCGTTTCTTTGATCAGTCCCTGAACCGCAAGGACGTGGAAAGCTTTCTGTTGGAGCAGTCCTTTGCTGACGGACTCGGCAACCGGGAGTTCGTTCTCCACTACCAGCCCCAGGTGGACCTGGAAACCATGCGGGTGACCAGCGTGGAAGCCCTGGTCCGGTGGCAGCACCCGGAGTTTGGCCTGCTGTATCCGGACCGGTTTATTGGCCTGGCGGAAAGCAGCGGGTTTGTGATACCGCTGGGGCTGGAGGTGATTCGCCTGGCTTGCGAACAAGTGGGCCAGTGGCGGAAAGCAGGCCTGGAGCCGGTGCCAGTGGCTGTGAATGTATCGCCCCATCAGCTGGCCCGGCCGGAATTCCCGGGGCAGGTCGCGGAGATCCTGGAAGCCTGCCAGGTCTCGCCCGGTATGCTGGAGATGGAAATCACCGAAACCGCCATGCTGGACAAACAAGCGGTCGTCCATCTGCACGAGCTCAGCAAGGCCGGTATTCGCCTGGCGCTGGACGATTTCGGTACCGGATACGCGGGGTTTGCCCACCTGGAAGCCGTACCGGTGGACAAGCTGAAGATTGACCGCAGCCTGATCTCCACGATCTGCAACAGCCACGACGACAGCCCGATCGTGTCATCCACCATTATCCTGGCCAAGCGCATGGCGCTGAAAGTGGTGGCGGAGGGTGTGGAGACGCGGGACCAGGTGGTGCATCTCAAGGTTGCGGGATGCGACATGGTACAGGGTTACCACCTTGGTCGCCCCATGCCTGCGGAAGATCTGCCGGGGTTCCTTGAACATTTCCACCGGCTGGAGTCGGTTGCCTGAGCGGCGCGGGTCTCGGGTTCTTCTAATCGCCATATCAGGGTTTTGACAGAGACCAGTAATCAACGCATGGTTAACGGATCCCGGAATCTGCAGGAGTCAGGCCATGTCCCAGGAACGCATTCCCTTTGATGAACTGGTGTCCTTGCTGACCCAGGTCTTTCGCCGACACGGCACCTCTGAAACCGCTGCCGATGTGCTTGCCCGAAATTGCGCCAGCGCCCAGCGGGACGGCTCAGACAGCCACGGTGTTTTCCGGATGCCGGGCTATCTGTCGACACTGGCTAGCGGTTGGGTGGATGGCAATGCACAGCCGGTTGTCGAGGATTGCGCGCCGGGGTTTGTCGCGGTGGACGCTGGCAATGGCTTTGCCCAGCCCGCCCTTGAGGCGGGACGGGAGCTGTTGCTGGAAAAGGTGCGGCAAAACGGCATCGCGCTGATGGCGATCCGTAACTCCCACCATTTTGCGGCGCTCTGGCCCGATGTGGAACCCTTCGCCCGACAGGGCCTGGTGGCGCTGGCACTGGTCAACAGCATGGCCTGTGTGGTGCCTGCCGGTGGCCGCAAGCCGTTGTTCGGCACCAACCCCATCAGCTTCGCCGCCCCCCGCACCGGCCATGACCCGCTGGTGTTCGACCTGGCTACCTGTGCCATTGCCCACGGCGATGTGCAGATTGCGGCGAAGGAGGGTAAGACCCTGCCTGAAGGCTACGGGGTGGACGCCGACGGTCAGCCTACCTGCGACCCCGAAAAGATCCTTGATGGGGGCGCCCTGCTACCGTTCGGTGGCTACAAGGGCTCAGCCCTGTCCATGATGGTGGAACTGATGGCAGCCGCGCTCACCGGGGGCAACTTTTCCTTTGAGTTCGACTGGTCTGGCCACCCGGGTGCCAAAACCCCCTGGACAGGGGAGTTGCTGATCGTTATTGATCCGGCCCGTGGTGCAGGCAGCAACTTCGCCGACAGGACGGAGACCCTGGTACAGGCAATGGTAGGTGTCGGTCAGACGCGCCAGCCCGGAGACCGGCGTTACCGGCAGCGGGCCGAGTCACAACGACTGGGTGTGGCCATCACCGCTGCTGACCTGGCGTACCTGAAAGGGTTGCTCGACTGAGGAGGAGGCTCCTCAGTCATTGTCAGCGGAAGCCCGGGCTGCCTTGCGTTGCTCCACAAAATGGTGGATCTCACCAATAATGCCCCTGCGGAACACCAGCACCACCACCACGAAAATGGTCCCCAGTATCACCTGGACCCATGAGCCGAAGGAGCCCAGCTCATGGGTGAGGGTAGCGACGGTGATGGCGCCAAGCACCGGTCCGAATACCGTGCCCATGCCGCCTACCAGGGTCATCAGAACCACCTCGCCGGAGGTCTGCCAATGGGCCGACGTCAGCGAGGCAAACTGGAACACCAGTGCCTTGGTGGAACCTGCCAGGCCTGCCATGGTGGCCGACAGCACGAAGGCCAGCAGCTTGAAGCGGTCCACGTCGTAGCCCAGGGAGAGGGCGCGGGACTCGTTCTCCCGGATGGCCTGCAGTACCTCACCGAAGGGCGAATGGATGGCCCGATAGATAATGCCGAAACCGACCAGGAAGATGGCGAACACCAGGTAATACATGGTTATCTCGTTCCCCAGGTCGATAAACCCGAGCAGCTCGCCCCGGGGAATGCCCTGCAGTCCGTTCTCGCCACCCGTGAAGGGCAGCTGCAGGCACAGGAAGTAGATGATCTGGGCGAGGGCCAGGGTGACCATGGCGAAGTAGATGCCCTGGCGGCGGATCGCCAGGAAGCCGAAAACGGTTCCGATCAGGAAGGCAAAGCCGGTACCGGCGAGAATACCCAGCAAGGGCGGGAATCCCCATACCTTCAGGGCATGACCGGCAATATAGGCAGCACCACCGAAGAAGGCCGCATGTCCGAACGACAGCAGCCCGGCATAGCCCAGCAGCAGGTTAAAGGCGCAGGCGAACAGGGCGAAGCACAGCAGGTCCATGACGAACACCGGGTAGGCCAGGAAGGGCGCAACCAGGCCCGCGACCAGCATGATGGCAAACAGGACTTTATTCATCATGGGGTTACTTCTCCTTGCCAAACAGACCGGCCGGGCGGAACAGCAGCACCAGCACCATCAGGAAGAAAATCACGGTGTTGGCCGCCGGCGGGTAGAACACCTTGGTCAGGCCCTCCACCAGCCCCAGGGCCAGGCCGGAGAGTATGGCCCCCATAATCGAGCCCATCCCGCCGATCACCACCACCGCGAACACCACGATGATCAGGTCAGCGCCCATCAGTGGGCTGACCGAGTAGATGGGTGCCGCCAGCACCCCTGCCAGCCCTGCCAGGGCGGCGCCAAAGCCAAACGTCAGCGTTACCATCAGAGGCACGTTGAGGCCGAAGGCCTGGGTCAGTTGTGGGTTTTCCACGCCGGCCCGCAGTCTCGACCCCAGGCGGGTGTGTTCAATCACATACCAGGTGGCAAAGCACACCACCAGGGAAAAGACGATGGCGAACATGCGGTAGGTGGGGAAGAACATGAACCCCAGGTTGAGCACGCCGCCCAGCACTTCCGGCTGGCCCGGATAGGGGGTGCCGGAAACATTGAAATAATTCGCGAAAAGCCCTTGCAGAATCAGGGTGATACCAAAGGTCAGCAGCAGCCCGTAGATATGGTCAAGGTCGGCCAGGCGTTTGAGCATGGTGCGCTCGATGATAATGCCCAGCAGGCCGACCACCAGGGGCGCCACGATCAGCGACCCCCAGAAGCCGATCTGCAGGCTGATGCCGAACCATTGTTCCAGGTAGGAATAACCGATCAGTGCGATGAACGCCCCCAGCATGTACATGGCGCCGTGGGCGAAGTTGATGATATTCAGCAGCCCGAATATCACCGCCAGGCCAAGGCTCAGCATGGCGTAGAACACACCTACGTTCAGCCCAAGCAGTGCCTGGGCCAGGATGACCTGCATCGACACGTCGGTTATCCCCTTTTCTTGTTATTGGCGAATGATGCGTATGGTTATTTGTTAACCAGGCTGCACTTGGTGTCTTCCATGGAAATGTAGGCCTGGTCTGCCGGAATGCGGGAAACCACGTTCAGCAAGTCCCATTCGCTTTCGGACTCGTCCGGTGACTTCACCTCCACCAGGTACATGTCGTGCAGCATGGAGCCGTTGGGTGCAATCTTGCCGCCCTTTACGAAGAAGTCGTTCAGTTCCATCTCACCCAGTTTCGCCCGCACTGCGTCACTGTCGTCGGAGCCGACCTCATCCACGGCTTTCAGGTAGTTGCTGACGGCGGAGTAGACCCCGGCCTGCACCATGGTGGGCATGGCGCCGTGGCGCTCGTAGAAGCGGTTGGACCATTCCAGGGCCTCTTCGTCCTGGTTCCATACGAAGGCGGTGGTGAACTGCAGGCCCTGGGCAATGTCCAGGCCCATGCTGTGCACGTCGGTGATAAACACCAGCATGCCGGCCAGCTTCTGCCCGCCCTGTACGATCTGGAACTGGTTGGCCTGCTTGATGGCATTGACGGTGTCCTGGCCGGCGTTGGCCAGGCCAATCACCTGGGCGCCGGACGACTGTGCCTGTAACAGGTAGGACGAGAAGTCATTGGTGGACAGTGGGTGCTGGATGCTGCCGACGACTTCGCCGCCCAGGTTCTCCACCACGGCGCCGGTGTTGTCCCGCAGGGAATGGCCGAAGGCATAGTCGGCGGTAAGGAAGAACCATTTCTCACCGCCGTTCTTGACCATGGCGGTGGCCGTGCCCACCGGCAGGGCGTGGGTGTCATAGACATAGTGGATGCCGTAGGGTGTGCACTGTTCCTCGGTGAGGGCAGTGGTGCCGGCGCCGGTGTTCAGGGTGATCACCTTGCGCTCGGCCGCCAGGCCCTGTACCGCCAGGGCGACGGAGGAGTTATCCAGTGCGGTGAGCATGTCCACGTTGTCGGCATCAATCCACTCGCGGGCCGTGCTGGCTGCAATGTCTGCCTTGTTCTGGTGGTCCGCGGAGACAATCTCGATGGGTTTGCCCATGATGGAGCCGCCGAAATCCTCGACAGCCATTTCCGCCGCGATGACCGCGCCGGGACCTTCCAGTGTCTTGTAGACACCGGACATGTCACTGAGGACGCCGATCTTCAGCACATCGTCGGACAGCTCCGCGCTGGCGGCCATGGGTAGTGAAACCGCAGCGGCAGCCGCTACGGTGGTGATACCTGTCTTCCAGTTCTTGAGCATGTTGTTTCCCCTTCTTGTTGTATTTGGTGGGGAGGTGTCCCGGGCGGGACACCGGTCCTCACCCTTGATCAGACACTCAGGTGCCTGTTCAACTGGTCCTGTTTGGCTTCCAGCTCCTCGGCGGCGATCTGCTCGACCACGCGACCGTGCTCGATGACGTAGTGGCGGTCCGCCAGGGGCGCGGCAAAGCGGAAATTCTGCTCCACCAGGATGATGGTAAAACCCTTGGCCCGCAGCTTGCGGATGACATCGTCCAGGGCCTTCAGGATGACCGGCGCCAGCCCCTCGGTGATCTCGTCCAGTAATAGCAGGGTGGCCCCGGTGCGCAGGATGCGGGCGATAGCCAGCATCTGCTGTTCGCCCCCGGAGAGCTTGGAGCCCTGGCTTTTACGACGTTCCTCCAGGTTGGGGAACATCTGGTAGATCTCGTCGACGGACAGGCCGCCCTCGGCAATCACCGGTGGCAGAACAAGGTTTTCGTCCACGTTGAGGGAGGCATAGATACCCCGCTCCTCGGGGCAGTAACCGAGTTTGCCCACCCGGGCAATCTGGTGGGTGGGCAGGTTGATCAGTTCTGTACCATTGACCCGGATAGAGCCGGTGCGCTTGCCCACCAGCCCGAGAATGGCCTTGAGGGTGGTGCTGCGGCCGGAGCCGTTGCGTCCCAGTAGCGTGATGACTTCACCCTCGTGCACGGTGAGGTCCAGGCCGTGGAGGATGTGGGACTCGCCATACCAGGCGTGGAGGTTCTCGATCTTCAGCAGTTCGCGGGCGTTCTCAGGCGGCATCGGTGGTCCCCATATAGGCTTCCATCACGGCAGGGTTGGTGGAGACGGTGTCGTAATCCCCTTCGGCCAGCACCCGGCCCCGGTTGAGCACGGTGATACGGTCCGCCAGGGTAGAGACCACGTTGAGGTTGTGCTCGACCATCACGATGGTGCGGTCCTTGACCACCTCCCGGATCAGGTCGGTAACGGTGTGTACATCCTCTGCGCTCATGCCCTGGGTAGGCTCGTCCAGCAGCATTAGTCGGGGCTTCAGGGCGATGGTGGTGGCGATCTCCAGCGCCCGTTTACGTCCATAGGCCAGCTCCACGGCCTTGGTGTCGCCGAACGCTCCAAGGTCCACCTGCTCGAGCAGGTGCTGCGCTTCCTCGTTAAGTTGGTCAAGCACCCTGATAGAGCGCCAGAACTGGTAGGAGATGCCCAGCTTGCGCTGGAGGGCGATGCGGACGTTCTCCCGGGCAGACAGGTGCGGGAACACTGCCGAGATCTGGAACGAGCGGATAAGGCCATGCTGGGCAATATCCGCCGGGCGATGGTTGGTAATGTCATCGCCGTCGTAGAGGATCTTGCCCGAGGTCGGCTTGAGGAACTTGGTCAGCAGATTGAAGAACGTCGTCTTGCCCGCACCATTGGGACCGATCAGGGCATGGATGTGCCCGGTCTGCACCTTGACATTGACGTCCTCGATCGCCTTGAAACCCCTGAAGTCCTTGGTCAGGCCCCGGGTTTCCAGAATCACGGATGAGGTAGGCTGGTTTTCGCTCACGGATCGTCACCCTGTCTCGCCCGCCGGTGTGACGACGGGTTCTTGTTATTATCTGGCCACTGCTTTGAATCACTGCAGTTTGTGACGGCCGGCTTTGAACCTGTTCTAGTAAAGATGGAACCTGACTGGGTTGTCAAGTTGATGACCTGAAGTTTTCATTCAGCGGAAAAGTGTCTTTTAAGGTGTCAGCGGGGCAGGACGTGCAGGGTGCGGGGGCCACCGCCGGGGGCTGGCCCTGGCGGCGGACGTGTTCCGGAGACTTACTTGTAGGCGCGATTGAGCTTCTTCATGCCGCCGATCCAGCGGTCATAGTTCTCCGCCTTGTTGCGGAAGTAGTTCAGTACCTGCGGGTGGGGCAGTACCAGGAAGGTCTCCTCCTCGATAGCCTTGAGGCAGGCGTCGGCCACCGGTTCCGGTTCCAGCATGCCATCAATGCTGGCAACGCCTTCCTCGTGCCCCTTGGTCATGGCAGACCGGACCGCCTGGGGGCAGAGTACCGATACCTTGATGCCATCGTCGCCGTAGGTAAAGGCCAGCCATTCGGCCAGTGCCACGGCGGCGTGCTTGGTTACCGCATAGGGCGCGGAACCCACCTGGGAAAGCAGACCGGCGGCGGAGGCAGTGTTCAGGAAGTAGCCGAAACCACGCTGTTTCATGCGGGGTGCCAGGTGGCGGGCGGCAAAGACGTGGGACATCACGTTCACATCCCAGATCTTCTGCCAGTCTTCATTCGAGGCTTCCGGGCCACCCGGTACCATGATGCCGGCATTGGAGCAGAACAGGTCAATGGGGCCGTGCTCCGTTTCCACCTCATCGATCAGGGCTTTGATCTCCTCTTCCGAGGCGACATTGACCTTCCGGGCCACGCCGTTGATCTCTGCGGCTGTGGCTTCCGCGCCTTGCTGGTCCAGGTCGGCACAGACGACGGTCTTTGCGCCGGCCTTCGCGAAACGAAGGGCGAGGGCCTTGCCAATGCCGCCGGCGGCGCCGGTAACGACCACGATGCGATTCTGAATATCCATAGTGCTCTCCTTTTATTGTGATAAGCGTTCTTGTCCGGGAGGTGCCCCCGTGTTTATTGACTGCACGCCGTTATGAACAGCGGTCGATGTTACCACCTGGCGGCTGGAATCGTCCTGTTCTCTGTTTACCTGGAGAGCCTGGTTGCCACAAATTGACTCGATTTTGGGGCTTTGCAAAAACGATGATGGAGGTGATGAATGGGTTGCCGGAGTGGAGAAGTGGGTTCATCAACCGGGGGTGCTTCCCGATTTCTGGCATCAGGGGTGACTGAATGGCAAATAATAGTCGCCGGCTATCTCCTCGTAGCGACCCTGCCCGTGCAGTCGGCGCAGCTTTTCCGAGATGGTTCTGATCGCGGTGCGGTTTTGTTCGGTGTTGTGGCAGTTCAGTCGGTCGAAGTCCTCCAGAAGCGGCTGGTCTGCGGCGTAGGCCAGCCGATTGGTAAAGGGCTGCATATCCGGCAGGGCGGCCACGATGACTTCCAGCCGGCCAAGTTCGAGCATTTCGACGAGTTGCGCCTCTGTGCGCACCCAATCTATGACCATTCCCTGTTCCATGAAGGGTTTCAGGTAAACGTCGTGGCCTATAATACCGCCGGTCGTCTTACCGAATGTGTCGGGAATAGAGGTCATGATGGCCGCGCCAGGCTCCGTGAAGAGATAAAAACGGAACGTCCCCAAGGGGTAGGTGTAAATGACCTTATCTACGCCAAGCCTGCTTTGCAGGACACCGGTGAAGGAATAAATGCAGTCAACCTTGCCCTGCTCGAACTCTCGCAGCGCCCTTCGGTATGGCAGAAATTTCTGGTCCAGCGCGATTCCTGAACCCTCTAACGCCAGCGCCATGACTTGCTGGTAGATACCGGAATTGTCGGCGGTCAGCAAATGCTGGATTCTGGGTACCGCGACACTCAGGGTCTGGGCAAGCGCCTGCGAAGGCGTCCATGCGCCCAAGGCAATAATGATCAGCCAGATCCTGAGTTTCGACAACGATGTGGCCTCCCGGAAAATACAGCATTCAGCTTAGGGACATTAACACTTTATTACCATAGATTATGCAGGGTCTTTCCGGAGGCGTCAGGACGGGTCAATACTGAACTGATCGTTGCCGGAGTCCAGGCCGCCCTGTTCGAGGCGGATCCTGACCTCCAGGTTATGGCGGGAGTCCGCGTTGGCGAGGGCTTCCTCGCGGCTAATCCGGCCCTGGCGGTAGAGTTCCAGGATGGCGTGGTCGAACGTTTGCATGCCCTGTTCCGGGCTCTTCTCCATGATTTCGCCGATGCCCTCCAGTTCACCCTTGTTGATCAGTTCCCGGATGTAGGGGCTGGCAAGCATCACTTCCACTGCCGCGGCCCGTTTGCCGTCAGGGGTCTTGAGCAGACGCTGCGATACGACGGCTTGCAGGTGCATGCTCAGGTCCATCAGCAGCTCCCGGTGGGCGTGCTCCGGGAAGAAATTGACGATGCGACGCATGGTCTGGTTGACGTTACTGGCGTGCAGTGTAGCCAGGCACAGGTGGCCAGTTTCGGCGTAGGTGAGGGCGTGCTTCATGGTTTCCCGGTCACGGATCTCGCCGATCATGATCACGTCCGGTGCTTCCCGCATGGCTCGGCGCAGGGCTTCACCGTAGGACAGGGTGTCGGTGCCGACTTCCCGCTGGTTCACCACGCTTTGCTTATGGTGATGGGTGTACTCGATCGGGTCCTCGATGGTCAGGATGTGCCCTGAGCGGTGGGTGTTACGGTAGTCGATCATCGATGCCAGGGTCGTGGACTTGCCTGAACCCGTGGCGCCCACGACCAGTATCAGCCCACGAGGTTGCATGATCAGCTGCTCCAGCACCCGGGGCAGCCCCAGGGATTCGATGGACGGGATATTCGTCTTCAGGTGGCGCACGACCATCGCTACCTCACCCCGCTGCCAGAAGACGTTGAGCCGAAAGCGGCCCACCTGGCTGATACCGACAGCCATATCCAGCTCCAGGTTCTTTTCGAATTCCGCCCGCTGGCGGTCACTCATAACCGAGTAGGCCAGCTCCTTGACGGAACCGGCAGGCAGGGGCTTCTGGGTGACGGGGCCGGTTTTGCCTTCGATCTTCATCATCACCGGGGCACCGGTGGACAGGTAAAGGTCCGAGGCGCCCTTGTCGGCCATGACTTTCAGGTAGGCTGGTAATTCCATACAAATGTCCGTGCTCACTTTTCTCTGGTGAAACGTTTCGCCCATGCCATTGCTTCATCCGCTGGCATCGGCCTGGCCCAGAAATACCCCTGGGCCACGTGGCAGCCCATTTCCAGCAGGCGATCGCGGGTGTCTGCATCTTCAATCCCTTCAGCCACCACCCGCCGGTGAAAGTTTTCTGACAGGTCAATGATGGCCCCCACGACCATCTGGTCCTCTTCATCGCTGAGCATGTCCGTGACAAAGGACCGGTCGATCTTGATTTCCTGAACCGGCAGGCGGCGGAAGTAGTCGAGGGAGGAGTAACCGGTGCCAAAATCATCCAGGGCCAGGTCTACCCCTATGGAGCGGCACGCCTGCAGTCGTTTGATGACGGTGTCCGAATCGTCCAGCGCCGTGGTTTCCAGCAGTTCGAGAATCAGCTTGCTCCGGATCGTTTCGTCGCAGCCATCCAGTGCCTCCGCAAGGTCTTCCTCGAACCCTGAACTGAGGAAATGGGACGGGCTCAGGTTGATGCTGATGGACCAGGGCAGGCCAGCCTGGTGCCACTGCCGGAGCTTGTTGATCGCGTCCGTCATGACGAAGCGCCCGATGGCATCGGCATACTCGGTGTATTCCAGGTAGGGCAGGAATTCGATCGGCCCAAGCAGGCCCTGTGTTGGATGCTGCCAGCGAATCAGCGCTTCAAAGCCCGCCACGGTGTTACTCTGCAAGTCCATCCTGGGTTGCAGGAAGAGCTCAAGCTGGCTGTCCTCCAGTGCCTGGGGAACCTGGTCCAGGATTCTCAGCTTCTCCTTGCGCGACACATGGGTATCCAGGTCAAACCGGCGATACTGATTCTTGCCGGACTCCTTGGCAGCGTACATGGCCTGGTCAGCGTGCCGCAGCAACAGGTCCGGGTCGGCGTTGTCTTCCGGGTAGACGGTAACGCCCATGCTACAGGACAGCTGCAGGTTATGCTGGCGATGACTGACAGGCTGGCGCACCGATTCGAGGATGCGGTGGTAAACCTTGTCCTCATTGACATCCCGAAGAATTGCCACGAACTCGTCACCACCGAGCCGGGCGATGATGTCGTGCTCACGCACGGACTCCTGCAGTCGTTCGGCAACGACCCTGAGGACCATGTCGCCCACCGCATGGCCGAATTCATCGTTGATTTCCTTGAAGCCATCGAGGTCGATAAAACAGACCGAGACCAGCCCGTTGCGTCGATCGGCCTCCACCAGCTCTTCCTCAAAGATTTCAGTCAGTCGGCGCCGGTTTGGCAGTCCTGTCAGGGCATCGTAGTTGGCGGCACGTTCCAGGCTTTGCTTGTGCTCAAGTTTCTCCCGGTAAAGCTGTTTCCGCTCGATCAGCTGACCGACTGTCTGCAGCAGGGGGTCGAGCTCGTCTGCCAGCGCTTCGGAATAGCCGCCAGCGCGATTGGCCAGTCCAACCAGGCCAATGAGGCTGTGACCGGCAAAGATGGGGATACCCAGATAGGTGGTGATTTGCGGGTGCCCCTCCGGCAATCCGCCTCGCCGGGGATCACTGGTAAAGTCGTTGGAGAGCACCATCTGTTCGCTTTCCAGCGAGGCACCGATCAGGTTATGGGGGTTGTCAAACACCATGCCCCGGCGCTTTACCTCCTGGTAGAGGGCCTCCGTTTCGGCGCTCCAGGCAATGTTTGTGATAGCGCCAATCTTGAGGAAGCGATCGCCATTGTCCCGTTGCAAGACCTCACCGATAAAACCGAACTGGCTGCCGGTCAGGGCCAGCAGGTCGCTGAGCATCAGCTCGAAGGCAGCGGTTTCGTCGTCGTGGGTAAGGAATATATTCTGGGCCCGGTGGATGGCCCGGGTCAGTTGTGACAGGGACACATACTCCTCCCTGTGCACCGACAGGTAGGCCCGCTCGATTTCGTCTTCGATCAGGCTGGCCAGGCTGCGCAGCACGTCCAGTTCAAACTCGGGCACCTTGCGGGGCTCGGTATCGATAATGCAGAGGGTGCCTATCTTGTACCCGCTGGGTTCCCGCACTGGCATGCCGGCATAGAAGCGGACGTGGTCTTCACCCGTAACCAGGGGGTTATGGCGGAATCTGGGATCTTTGGTCGCATCCTCCACGATGAATACTGTATCGCGTTTGATGGCGTGGTCGCAGAAGGCTATGGAGCGTGGTGTCTCATCGACTTCCAGGCCTTGCCTGGACTTGAACCATTGGCGCTCCTCGTCCACCACGGTGAACAAGGCGGTGGGGACACGATAGAAACGCTGGGCAATACGGGTCAGACGCTCGAAGCGCTCTTCTGGGGGCGTATCCAGAATGCCCAGGCGCCTTATGGCTTCCAGGCGGCGTTGTTCAGTCCTCGATAACTTCACGATTACTCCTGGGTCGGGCCGGCATCAGAGTGCGAACCCGGGTCAGACTGAATCCGATGCCTGCCTTCATTATTGACGGCTGATCGCCAAATGCCAGTCAACCCGGAAGTTTTTGTTGGCATTACATTGATTTGCGATCTTCCTTCGAGGGGGAGTCTGGCCTGCCAGGCTTCAGCCAGACACACTGGGCATCCGGTTTCCGGCAAACTCTCACCGGCAATCGCGGATGCAAGGCTCAGTAAGCCCCCCGGATCAGCTCTATGCCAGGATGAAGCACTTCCCGCCATTGGGCATCCAGGTCACGGTCGTATTCAGGATCGTGCTTGTTGACTGCCTTCATCAGGGCATTCAGCCATAGCGTGTACCACGCAGGATTGATGTTGAAGTTATGACGGTTATGGCTTTCTCCCAGGGCGCGCAGTTTTCGGTCCGACATACCACGGGCCACCAGGATAAGCTGCATGATGCCGTTACGAAGCAGGTGGCGCTGGGCGGCCATGTCGGTGTTCACGAAGCGCTGGCGAATCTCGTCAGAGCTGTCCATGAAAAAACTGTAAAAATCCTTGAAAAACTGTTCGTTACGGCAACACCGGCCATAGCTCTGAAACACTGAGTCTGTCGCGTTCATATTGGGTCCGCAGGTCGAATAATGAGGGCGCGCATTATAACCATACAAAGTATGGGGAAGTGTAGGTGAGATCCGAAAGTTCAGTGGGCAGGCAGATATGTGAGCGCTGACCGACCTGGGGGCTTCCGCAAAGTCGGTCAGCAACCCTTAGTGTCCCATAGCGGCACGGGCTCAGAAGCTGAAGGTACGCATCTTCGGGTTCAGCATCTGATCCGCCATTTGCGGTGGCGTGGCTACGCCAACGCCGTCGATCAGGTCATCCTTCGTGTACTCGCTGTTGGGCAGATACAGCGCACAGACGTTGGCTGTGCCACCCTGCTTCAGGAGTCCGCGCAGCATTCCCTTGCTTCTCGGGTTTATCGAACTTCCACAATTACTATAGGAGCCGGAAGGATTATTTCTCTGTGATAAAGTCACGCTCAAGAGGAGCTTTCACCGCCGGGAGGCCCGGGTGCGTCAAATCGTTACGGAATCTGAACTGAATGAGCTGATTGCGGCGCAATCCGCCGTTATGGTGCTGTTTGGCGGCAGCCACTGTGGCGTATGCCAGGCCATCAAACCACGATTGATGGAGATGGCCAGGGCTGACTTTCCACACCTTGCCATGGTCTGGATTGACTGTGAGGCGGCAGGCCCGCTATGTGCTGCTCAGCGGGTATTTTCATTGCCGGTGGTGCAGTTGTGGTTCGAGGGACAGCCATTTGACAGGTTTGTCCGGGCTTTTTCCCTGGCGGCCGTGCGCCAGGCCATTGAGCGGCCCTATGAAATGCTCTTCTCGGCCGAAGGTTGACCGGGGTATCAGCCGATGTCCACGTGCGCGCCCGCCGCGACCTGATTCTTGCCACTGCGCCTGGCCTGGTAAAGCAGGCTGTCCACAATGGTCGGGTGTCAACAGGCACCACTGATACAGAACGTCGGGGATGGTGATGAATCTGATTTGCCGCAAAGGAAGTAAATTCAGCGGTGTTATCATTCTAGAAAGCCGCTCAAAGGGTAGTTCATGGTTTTCCGGCTATTTGTTTCCGCTATTCTGGCACTCTCTTTCGCCGTTGCTGGCTGCAGCGAATCCGCTACGGAAGTAACGCACAAATCGGAGGCGTTGGCCTCACCGTTTGATACTGGCGTATTGAATGTCGCCACACGTAACGGCTCTACCACTTACTACCTGGACCGACATGAAAACCCCGTCGGTCCTGAGTTCACGCTTGTCAGTGAGTACGCCCAAGCTCGCGGCTGGCAGGTCGAGTGGACGATGCTTGAGTCCACCAGTGCTGTGCTGGATGCCTTGGAGGCAGGCACAACCCACCTGGCCGCTGCCGGCCTGACGCATCTGCCTGAGCGAAACGGGCGGTACACTCGCGGCCCTGCCCATACGGAAATCACCGAACAACTGGTCTGTCATCGCGATGACCGGCCCTTGCCGCGCAAGCCGGCCGATATTCCGGGTTGGGAGATCACCGTGACTGCCGATGCCAGCTATGTTGCCACGCTTGAGAAGCTGGCAGCACAGCATCCGGGTATCGAATTCCGCGAAGACCGTGAGCGAACCACGGAAATCCTGCTGTCCGAAGTAGCCGAAAAGGACCTCTCCTGCACGGTGGCTGACTCCAACATCGTCCAGGTCATGCGTCGCCACTTTCCGCACCTGGAAGTGGCCATGAACCTCACGCAGGGTCGTAATCTGGGCTGGTACTTGCCTGCCGAGGCCGGTGAGCTGGCCTCTGATGCCCGGGAATGGATGAACAGCCGTGAAGGCGACGAAGCCATGGGTCTGATGGAAAACCGGTACTACGCCTACATCGGTGAGTTCGACTTTGTTGATCTCAGGGCGCTGAATCGTCGCATTGAGAACCGGCTGCCGAGTTATATCGACTTGTTCCGGGAAGCCGAGATCACCACTGGCATGCCGGCGGATCTGCTGGCGGCCCTGGCCTACCAGGAGTCCCACTGGGATCCCCAGGCGCGGTCACCGACCGGTGTTCGCGGCATCATGATGCTGACGGGACGCACGGCGGAGTCCCTTGGTGTATCAAACCGGCTCGACCCGGCCCAGGCCATCGACGGTGGTGCCCGTTACCTGGCCGATCGTCACCGCCGCCTGCCGGAAACCATTCCCGAACCGGACCGGACGTTCCTGGCCCTGGCCAGCTATAACATCGGCCGTGGCCACCTGCTGGATGCGCGGCAGCTGGCAAGGGATCTGGGCAAGAACCCGGACTCCTGGCAGGACATGGAGCAAGTGCTGCCGCTCAAGGCGGACAAACGCTATTACCCGAGCACCCGTTATGGCTACGCCCGTGGCTATGAGCCAGTGCACTACGTACAGCGGATTCGTAACTATAGGGACGTGATTCGCCGGGCGTTTCGTTCTTTGCCAGAGGAGTAGCGGGGCCTGATACCGGGCTCTACATCGGATCCCGACGTTTTCTCATTGAGCGCCGGGCAGCCTTTGTAGCATCATGTAACAAATGTATACGTATTGTTGTCTGTATAGCAACGAGATGGCCGTATGACAGGCAGTACAAAGCTTTTGCGAATGGTAATCCTGTCATGGTCGCTTGCCTGCCAGGTTGCCATGGCGTCCGACGCTCACACCAACGAAAAACGGCTGGCCTACCTGGTATCGGACGTCGACATACCCTTCTGGGGCATTATGGCGGAAGGGATAAGGCACCAGGCCCGTCAGTTGGGCTACGGCGTGACGGTATACAGTGCCGGGAACCAGGCAAGGGAAGAGCTGAGGCTCACCGTGGAGGCTATCCGTGCCGGAGTGCACGGAATCATACTGTCTCCCACCAATTCGTCGGCGGCGGTGACTGTGTTGAAGTTGGCAGGCGACGCTGGTGTACCAGTCGTAATCTCTGACATCGGTGCCGGTGCTGACAGCTACGTCAGTTACATCGAATCAGACAATCATCAGGGCGCCTACGACGTGGGCCACCTGCTCGTTGATGCCATGGTGGAAGCGGACTGGGAAAGTGGCTCTGTGGGTATTGTTGCCATTCCCCAGAAACGGGCCAACGGCAAGGCCCGTACTGAGGGCTTCCTGCAGGCACTGACTGAAAGGGGCGTCCGGACCGCTGGGATCCTCCAGCAGTCCGATTTTTCCTACCGTGAAACCTACGACCACACCCGTACCCTGATCGATCGGCACCCGGAGCTGCGGGCTATTTGGCTGCAGGGGTCCAACCGTTACCGTGGTGCGCTGGACGCGATCGCCGATGCCGGCATGACTGGCGAGATCCTGCTGGTGTGCTTTGATGCGGAACCGGAATTCATCGGGATGATTGCGTCGGGACAGCTGGTAGGGGCCGGTATGCAGCAGCCGTTCCTGATGGGGGAAAAGGCGGTGGAAACCATGGATCTTCATTTGCAGGGGGCTGAGGTCGACAAGATACAACGCCTGGCCGTGCTGCCGGTTTCCCGCCAAAACCTCGACCGCCTGCTGCCGTTGATCGAGCGCAATGTGCTCGGACTGGAGGCTGCCCGTTGACCGATCGCCCCGATTCCCGTAGCCCCGCGGCACCTTCTTTGCTGGTGCGCATCACACTGTCGATGATCGCTGTGATCCTGGTGGTGTTTGCGTTCCACGCGCTTTACGTTTACTCCACCCAGCGCACCGAGATTGTTAACGCCATGCACAGTGACGTCAACGAGAGCCTGGAGCGACTGAGCCGCAACATTGCCCCCTTCATCGAGGCTTACGCTGTCAATGAATACGAACAGTTGGTAGCTACGGAAACGGCACTGACGCAGCACTTTGCAGTGGTGGTAGAAGACTACGAAATGGCTGAGATTACCGGTACCAGCTATGTCTCCGGCCGCGTCAGTGACGGGCAGGGCAGCTACCTCCCGTATAGAGAGGAGGATCCCGGGTTGAATGAGCGGCTGCAGCAGGCCTTTTACTCGGACCGCCGTCCCATCCTGGCGGCAGACGGGGAGGTGCTGGGGCAAGTCTCGGTCTATGCGTCCGATGAGCGGCTGGTGCAGAAGCTTGACCAGGTGCTGTTGGAAGAATTATTGACCATCCTGGTTCTGGGGCTGGCGCTGTCAGGGGCACTGATCGTGGTGCTTCGCCGTTACCTATTGCGTTCCATAAATTATATCGACACGGCCATCCGTAACCGCGAAAGCGACGGAATTCCCCGCCAGCGGATGCCGAAAATCCGGTATCGGGAGATTGCAGTTCTCAGCGATACCATCAACACCATGCTGGACGCGATCCGGGAGGCGAAGGAAAGGCGCAAGATTGAGCGGCTACGGCTTGAAAACGCCATCACCGGAACCCGGGCCGCCACCTGGGAATGGAACGTCCACAGCGGGGAAACAGTTTTTAATGAACGCTGGGCCGAAATCATCGGCTACTCCCTCAGTGAACTGGAGCCGGTCTCCATTGAGACCTGGATGAAGTTTACCCATCCCGATGACCTGCAACACAGCACGGACCTGCTTGAAAAACATTTCCGTGGTGAACTGCCGTACTATGAGTGTGAGGCCCGTATGAAGCACAAGTCGGGCCACTGGGTCTGGGTTCTTGACCGGGGACGGGTGGCTTCCTGGACAGATGAGGGGGAGCCATTGATGATGTATGGCACCCACCAGGACATAACCCCCCGCAAGGAAGCAGAAGAGAAGCTTTCCATGGCGGCCGGGGTCTTCCGGTACGCGCGGGAAGGCATTGTGCTGACCAGTGCTGACGGTATTGTGCTGGACGTGAATGCGGCCTTTACCAAACTCACCGGATACTCCCGTAACGAGGTGGTTGACCGCAGTTACACCTCGCTCACTTCCGGCCTTGAGAGTGAGGGCTTCTGGGTCGATATTTCGGGGACCCTGCAGTCCGAGGGCGTCTGGAGTGGCGAATGGTGGGTTCCCCGACGGGACGGATCCAGGTTTCCGGCACTGATGACCATTGCCGATGTCCGCAGTGAGTCCGGTGAGATGACCCACTTCGTTACCCTGCTGGCTGATATCTCCCACCTCAAAAAGAATGAGGAAAAGCTGCGGCAGATCGCCCATTACGATGGGCTCACCGGACTGCCAAACCGAATCCTGCTGACGGACCGGCTCAGACAGGCTATTACCCTTGCACGGCGTCGAAAAGAGGTTCTGGCGGTGGTTTTCCTGGACCTGGATGGCTTCAAGCTGGTCAATGACACCCTGGGCCACGCCGCTGGAGATGAGCTTCTTGTAGCGCTGGCGGAGCGCATGAGAGGGGTCCTGCGGGAGTGCGATACAGTGGCCCGCCTTGGCGGAGACGAATTCGTTGCACTGCTGCCGGGCCTGGTCCAGGGGCCGGAGGATGCCCGGCCGATTCTGGACCGGCTACTGGCAGCACTGTCTACTGGCGTTCGAGTTGGCGGGGAATGGGTTCATGTTTCCGCGAGTATGGGCGTAGCCCTCTATCCCCAGGACCCGGATGTGGATGCGGATATTCTGCTGCGCCAGGCGGACATGGCCATGTATCAGGCCAAGCAGCAGGGCAAGAACCACTATCGCTTTTACCACGATGTCCACGAAGGGACGGATGAAACGAGCCGCTCCCTGATCCTCTCCGACAACAATGTCGCGATCCCTGCTGACAGCGATGAGGGCTGACGTGCAAGCCGGGGGCTCGTCGGCCGGATCCTCGAAGGTCCGGCCGGCTCCTCACGCCCTGTTCTCAGACTCCATGACGCCCTGCTCATCAAACCCCAGAAAACGGGCGGTATTGCTGATCGGCCGGCGCCGTGAAACCACCGAGTTAGCGACGAACTCATCGTCCGGCCAGCCCAGGGCGACGCAGGTCAGGATAACCTGGTCCTCGGGAATGTTGGCCACTTCCCTCACAACCGGGCTTTGCATGATGCCCTGGCCATTGATCACCGCTCCGAGGCCACGGCTCCAGGCGGCCAGCACCAGGCCGTAGGTCATGGCACCGGTGTCGAAGTGGGCGATGGTGTTATCCAGCAACTCCCGGTCGAAGCAGACGACAATGGATACCGGGGCATCGAACTGACGAAACCCCCTCATTACCCAGTCCTGCCTGCGCTCCTTGTCATGCCGCTCGATTCCCATGGCTTCAAACAGCTGGACCGCGATTTCAACCTGACGCTCGCGGTGGACACCCTGGTAGGCACCGTGGTCGTGGATCTCGCGGCTGGGCGGTATGCCAGCGAGCATCCGCTCTGTGTTGCCCTGGCGGACTCGCGCCAGGGGCTCGCCGGTGAGGACATGCAAATGCCAGGGCTGGGTGTTCATGGAGGACGGGGCCCGATTGGCCAGTTCGATGATTTCCTCAAGAAGCTCTTTCGGTATGGGCTTATCCTTGAAGCCACGTATGGATCGCCGTTCCTGGATTGCCTGATCGAGTTTCATCAATAACCTTTTTGTTTAATTGGATAGGCGCACAGGCTGGCAGGATCGAACAGGAACTCTGTCGGGAGTTCCCCGTTGACAGACCCCGGAAAATGCCAGTCTGAAGTTATCGCCCAAGAATGGCTTGGAACAGGGGATGAGTAAAGTGTTGGTGGTCAAACTCGATACCAAGGCGGGTATGCTGCTGGCTCACTTCTGCACGAACCACGGAGCCGGTAAGGTTGTCCATCCGGTGCCCACCCTGCAATAGGTCAAGCGAAACCCTGTCCCCGGAAGAAATACGGTCGCTGTCACACAGCACGGCAATGCCATGCTCGCTCAGATCCACGCAATGGCAGTCTTTGGGCTGGACCTGCTTGTTTGGCAGGGAGGGGGCAGTGGCAGTCAGCCTTGCGCTGATACTTCCTGGCACAACACGTACGGATCGGCGGAGGTCTGGTCGTTCCTCGACCTGGATGAGATCCGGACGGAGGTAATGTTTTCGCTTTTGCATCGATCAATTCCCTTCGGATGCTTACGATTTCAATGAAAAGCATGTCACAATTATCGACGGATGCAATGCAGTAATACCCCCGAATAGTAAAAGAATGTTAAATGACCGCTGAGGTGGCGGATCTGTTGTTGTACTTGCACGCCGCAGGGGAATCGTGAACTATTCCTGCCTTGTTTCCGCTTCCTGCCAGTGAACAAAGTGAGATCCTGCTGTGGCAAATGCCTCTTCCGGTACTTATGAACGATTGATGAACCCTGTCCTGGTCGCAGGTTGCATTATTATCCTGGTGAGTTTTGCGGTTCGCGCGTCGTTCGGGCTGTTCCAGTTGCCCATTGCCACCGAGTTTGCCTGGCCAAGGGAGTCCTTCTCACTGGCCATTGCCATCCAGAACCTGGCGTGGGGAATCGGGCAACCCATATTCGGTGCCTTCGCTGAACGCTACGGCGATCGTAAGGCGGTCCTGGGCGGCGGAGCCTTCTACGTCACCGGCCTGGTACTCTCGGCTTATGCCATTACTCCGGGCCAGCACCAGTTGCTGGAGATGCTGGTGGGTTTCGGTATAGCCGGAACCGGGTTTGGTGTGATCCTGGCGGTGGTGGGGCGCGCCACTTCTGACAAGCATCGCTCCATGGCGCTGGGTATCGCTACTGCTGCGGGGTCCGCCGGTCAGATCGTGGGGCCACCGGTAGCCCAGTCGTTGCTGAGCCAGATGCCCTGGCAGTCGGTGTTTGTGGTGTTCGCCGGGTTTATCATGGTGTCAATGCTGGCACTTTTGATGATGCGTGCGCCTAAGCCGCAGAAGCCGGCTGCTGACGAGGAGCCGATGGGCAGCGTTATCCGTCGTGCGGTGAAAGACCCGTCGTTTATCCTTATCTTTATCGGCTTCTTTTCGTGCGGTTACCAGCTGGCGTTTATCACCGCGCACTTTCCCGCCTTTATCACCGAAATGTGTGGCCCGGTTGATCCGGGAAGCCTGCTCTTCACGCTGGGTATCACCTCCGCCGCCGGACTGGGGGCCATCTCCATCGCACTGATCGGGCTGTTCAACATCGGTGGCACCCTGCTGGCGGGTTGGCTGGGTAACCACTATTCACGGAAATACCTGCTGGCCACCATCTACCTGCTGCGTACCCTGGTCGCTGGCGCATTTATCATGTCGCCCATTACGCCAGAGAGTGTGGTGCTGTTCTCCGTGGCAATGGGCTCACTGTGGCTGGCCACGGTTCCGCTGACCTCCGGTCTGGTGGCCCATATCTATGGTCTCAAATACATGGGCACCCTCTACGGCCTGGTATTCTTCTCCCACCAGCTGGGCGGCTTCCTCGGAGTATGGCTTGGCGGGGCGCTGTACGATATCTACAACAACTACACCCTGGTGTGGTGGGTGGGTGTCGGTGTGGGAGCACTGTCCGCGGTGGTTCACCTTCCCGTGAAGGAATATCCCTGGTCGCAGCGTGGCAAGGTGAGCCTGGTGACCTGAATGGTGTTCAGGCCCGGGCTGCGCCGGCAATAAAGAGAGGGCTGACATTACCGGCGCCTGTCGGATCAAACCTTACTGATAGTCATTGGTCGTCTGGACCGTCGCATAGGCGAATGCCAGCGCGGCCATGGCGGCCGCGTGGACCTGTGCGGCGGGCACATTTATTCCATTGAACTCCAGGTCCATCGTGGCGCAGGCATCTTCCAGCACGGTGACCTGGTAACCAAAGTCTGCTGCCGCCCGACTGGTGGCCTCTATGCACATATGGCTCATCGCACCGATGACGACCACTTCCTCAATACCCTTGGCGTCCAGCATGTCTTTGAGCGGTGTTTCCCGGAAGGCGTTTGGGTAGTTCTTGAGAATGACAGGCTCTTCTCCCTGGGGTTTTACCGATTCGTGAATGTTTACGCCCCCGGTTCCGGGGGTGAATACCGGCGCGTCAGGGCTCCGGGATTCGTGGTGGATGTGGACCAGCAGGTCTCCGTTGCTTCTGGCTTTCTTGATTACACCGGCTGCTTTGGTGGCCGCTTTTTCAATATTGTTTAGCGGCAGCTTACCGCCAGCAAAGTATTCGCATTGCAGGTCTACTACCAGGACGGCTCGTTTGCTCATCATCTGCTCCTGTTCATCGGTCTGTTGTATCTCTGGTGATTGTGCGCGGAGAAGTCCACAATCGTCAGTGGCAATTTCGACAGATTACAGGGTGAAAACGACATAATGGGGCAACCCTCAGAACTGGGAATCCTGCGCTATCCGGGCGCGCAGCAAGCTGCGGTTCTGGGCCTGACCGACCTCCTGGTCATGGCATCGACGTCCGCGAAGCAGGAAGGCGCCAGCGAGGGCCTGCGGATCAGTCATTGGGAACAGGCGCATGGGTCGGGTGAGCTGGTGCGGGTATTCGATACTTCACCGGGTGCTGGCAGTGCGCTCTCGGTTCTGATCCTGCCGCCGTGCCTGGAACAGCCACCAACCGCAGAGCAGGCGGCCGTCTATGCTGATTGGCTTCGTGAGCAGCACCAGGGCGGTGTGGTGCTCAGCTCGGTCTGTGCCGGGGCGTTTGTGCTGGGTGAAACCGGACTCCTGAACGGCAGGACAGCCACCACCCACTGGGTCTACCGGGACAGGTTTCGTTCGCGATTCCCCGCTGCCAGGGTCGATACGGACCGGTTGCTTATCGATGATGGCGATATCATCACCGCCGGAGGGGTGATGTCCTGGACGGACCTGGGCCTCAGGCTGGTGGAGCGCTTTCTCGGCGCCGATGTCATGCTCCGCACTGCGCGCATGTTGCTGATTGACCCACCGGGTCGGGAGCAGCGTTACTATAGCGTGTTCACCCCCAACTTCCGCCACCCGGACAGGGCAGTACTGAAGGTTCAGCACTGGTTGCAGGCTACGGGCGCCAGGGAAGCCTCTCTGGAAAGCATGGCCAGGCAAGCCGGGCTGGAGCAACGTACCCTGCTACGGCGGTTTCAGAAAGCGACCGGTATGACGACCGGCGAGTATTGTCAGCGACTGAGGATCAGCAAGGCGCAGGAGCTGTTGCAGTCCAGCGGGTTACCTGTGGAAAGTGTCGCGTGGGAAGTTGGGTATGCTGACCCCGGGGCCTTTCGCAAGGTGTTTTCCCGGATCGTGGGGCTCAAGCCGGGTGACTACCGGCGGAGGTTTGGGGGTACTGGTTGAACGACTGGTCACTTTCAGCGTGAGGTTTACGGTCAGATAGGGCTTCGTCCCTGAAGCCAGGGCGGGATCAATCGCTGGTCAGGTAGTCGGTTGTCGGTGCAGACAAGGCCTGAATGCCGGTGAGGGGGCGGCAGACGAGTGCACTTGGTGCCAGTTTGTTGCGGGTCTGATCCAGGGAGCAGCGTCAGCCTGTGCACCGATGCCCACAGCCTTTCAGTAAGTTGTGTTGCCTATAGGACCCTGTCGTTCAACGAATTAATCCAGCGAGTGACCAGTTTTCCTGCTCTGTTCGTAAATTGATCAACGGCTGCCGTCCGGGGGCCTGTCTGGTCAATATCTGCTGACCTGTTGCGTGGCGCCGGGGTGCGGTAGCACGGGAAAACCCTCCCGATATTCCCTGCAAATGGGGTATCAGGTTAAGAACAAGAGATTCACTGGAGGAACGGAATCATGCTGTTGCATCATGTCTTTGGCCTGTTTACCCACCCGGACGCCGAGTGGGCTCAAATCCGCCGTGAACACGAAAAGCCGTTGCGCCTGTATGTGGCCTACGTGCTGATCCTTGCCGCAATCGGCCCGGTGTGCGCCTACATTTCAACGGCCCATTTCGGCTGGACGATCGGGGCTGGTCAGCAGGTCATCCGTCTGGCGCCGGACAGCGCGCTGCAACTAAGCGTTCTGACCTACCTGGCGATGTTGGTGGGTGTCTTTGCCTTGGGGTATGCCATTAACTGGATGGCGCGCACCTACGGTGCGCTTGAGGAGGACGACGCTGCCAACGGGGTGGCGCTGGCGGCCTATTCCTGCACCCCGCTGTTCCTGGCCGGGTTTGCCCTGCTGTACCCGGAACCCTGGTTCAATGCGCTGGTGTTCCTGGCGGCGGCCGGTTACGGTGCCTACTTGATGTACGATGGTCTGCCCATCGTCATGGATATTCCCCGTGAACGCGCCATCATGTACGCCGGTGCATTGCTGACGGTGGCGCTGGTCATTCTGGTGTCCACCCGGGTGGGCTCGGTGATTCTGTGGAACTATGGCTTCGGACCAGTTTTTGTCAGCTAGGCCCGAGACCGAAGGCCAGCGCCGCCTGGACGCTGGCCTTCGGATAACTGATCAGACCCGGCAACGGCCTGCCTGTTCTCTCTGGCGACTGGCGTAAGATGACTGGGCACTGCCAGGGCACCATTTGGGCACAGGCGAAAAAATAGCGAAAAACTCGCTCTTTCGAATCAGTCGTACAAAAATCAGGGGTTAGTGCGTAGAACTTTTGAGCGCTCAGGTGCGGATGACATCGACGAGAAGGGGGGCTGGTAACTGATCGATTTGCCAAATTAATGGCCCGCCCGAGAGGATTCGAACCTCTGACCTCTGCCTCCGGAGGGCAGCGCTCTATCCAGCTGAGCTACGGGCGGATTCAAGCTCACCGGTTGCCGGTGATTTCGAGTGCGCAATCTTACGTGGGCCGACGAGATCTGTCCAGCCCTCCCTGACCCGCTCTTTTGATCTTTTGATGTCAGTTGCCGGTCTTTGCCTATACTTGATAAAAGGCAATTTGGCGTTCGTTTGTGAGTGAGTTTCCGATGATCGAGCGACTGGCAGACAACGACGGTATTCGATACCGGCTGACCCCCAACCGGTCCATCAGCTGGCCTGGCCTGGTTCGGGTCTGGCTTGGGTTGGCGGTGGTCACGGGGTGCGTGGTAATCGGCTGGACCCTGGCAGGCGTCTGGCTGGTGATTCCCTTTGCCGGGCTGGAGCTGACAGCTGTGGGGGCAGGGCTGTGGTATACCGCCCGCAAATGTGCACGACAGGAAGTGATCACGTTTGGCGCCACGGAAGTGGTCCTGGAGAAAGGCCATCAGCGCCGTGAGCAGCAGTGGCAATGGCCGCGAACGTCGGTGACGATCCTGCTCGATCCTGAGCCACACCCCTGGATGCGGGAGCAGGTCTGGCTATGCTCCAGGGGCGAGGAGATTCCACTGGCGGACTTTCTGAACCCCCGGGAGTCCCGGGAACTGGTCACGGTTCTCCAGAGTCAGGGGTTGCACGTCACCCGACGAGCCCGGGAATTTGTAGGCATCTGGTTCTGACCGGCACTAAAGGCGGGTCTCAGGCGTCAGGCTGACCACCGTCTTGCCGTTCCCCACCGTCACTTCGCCATCCTGGATGTTGATCTGCAGGTTCATGGTGCGGTCTGCGAGCCCGGCCAGTGCCGCAGTATCATCCTGCGCCAGCGCGATGACCGACAGGTTGTTATGGCGTTCAAGGCGGTTGTGCAGCTTGTCCCACCATACCGGCAGCGCCCGGCCACCATAACCGTAGATGGTCACCCTGTCCGCCCGGTTGCAGGCCTTGCGAATCCGGTCCTCATCGGGAAGCCCGGTTTCGATCCAGTATTCTATGTGGCCAGTGAGGTCCTTCTGCCAGAGATCAGGCTCGTCGTCGGTGCTCAGGCCACGGGTGAATTCCAGAGCATCGTTGGCGTTCAGGGCAAAGGCCAGCAGCCGTACCATCATGCGCTCGTCGGTCTCGGAGGGATGGCGGGCGATGGTGACGTGATGGTCGGCGTAGTAATGGCGGTCCATGTCGGCGATGTTGAGGGTCGCCTTGAACACGGTGGCTTTCAGGGCCATGGCTGCTCCGTGGTTTTTTCTGGGAAGATGGCAAGTGTAGCGGATTTTGCGGATCTGCTGTCGTGTGATTTTTTGTACAAAACCCGCCAAACGGGTTGCAATCACGCCTGCGAATAACAATAATTATCACTAAGTTTGATTGGGCCGAGAGATTCCTCTATGTACGTCTGCCTCTGCACTGGTGTTACCGACCGCGAAATCCGTGAAGCTGCTGAAAACGGTGTCAGCTCTATGCGCCAGCTTGGTAAGGAGCTGGGTGTTGGTCGCCAGTGTGGCCGTTGTGCCTGCACGGCCCGGGAAATCCTCCGCGAGTCCCGTTCCTCTGATTACCTGGCCCTGGCAAACCTGCTGGCCCAGCCTGCCTGAGCGGAGCGCCACCCTGGCCAGCGCCACTGTCAATGACGTCTGTCAAACGTAAACCATTCTCTGGCGAGATTTTTTCTTGGCGGATTACCGTCTATCCTTGTTGAATCTGCTGAGACAAGTCAGCGGTTCCATCGACAAACGGCGTCCGGTCAGACGGTCGTCAGTCTGAATGAGCGAAAGAGAGGAGGCCCTGGCCGTGAAAGGTGACAAGAAGGTTATCCAGTTTCTGAACAAGGTGCTGGCCAATGAGCTGACCGCCATTAACCAGTATTTCCTGCATTCACGGATGTACAAGGACTGGGGCATCACCAAGCTGGCGGACAAGGAATACGAAGAGTCCATTGACGAGATGAAGCATGCTGACCAGCTGATCGAGCGTATCCTGTTCCTGGAAGGCCTGCCCAACCTTCAGGACCTCAACAAACTGCTGATCGGTGAAAACGTCCAGGAGATGATCGAGTGTGACCTCAAGCTGGAAATGACGGCGCATTCTGACCTCAAAGAGGCGATTCTGTACTGTGAGGAAGTGCAGGACTTCACCAGCCGGGAACTGTTCCGCAGCATCCTGGACAGCGAGGAAGAACACATCGACTGGCTCGAAACCCAGCTGGAGATGATTGGTCAGATGGGCATCCAGAATTACATCCAGCTGCAGTCCGGCGCTGCCGAGTAAGCTGCATGCTGCACTGAAGTCGGGCGTAACCGCCTGGCGATGCCCCGTTTCGGAACCCGGCCTGGTTAAGGTCGGGTTTCTTTTTGGTCATTTTTCCGCTCTGGCCTGCAGTTGTCACCGTCAAGTCGCTAGAATGGGCCCGGTTGTTGCCTGATACCGGGTGTCCCCCAGGGGCGCCCAGCACCTGATACCGCAGACCAACCAGGAGATTCCCTGTCATGGACCTGTCCTGCTTTAAAGCCTACGACCTGCGTGGCCGTGTGCCTGACCAGCTTAATCCGAACCTGGCCGAGCGTATCGGTCGTGCCTATGTTGAAACCACCGGCGCCCGCAAGGTGATTGTCGGTTACGACATTCGCCTGTCCAGTCCTGAAATCGCAGACGCACTAAGCTCCGGGCTGATGGCCGCCGGCGCGGACGTTTATGATATAGGGCTCTGCGGTACCGAGCATGTCTACTTCGCTACCAGCCACTTCGGCATGGACGGTGGCATTATGGTCACCGCCAGCCATAACCCCCGGGACCACAACGGCATGAAGATGGTGGGGCCGGAATCCCGACCCATCAGTTCTGACAATGGTCTCAACGATATCCGCGACCGGGTGCCGGAACCCTTCGAAGATGCTCCGAGGCAGGGCAAATATGAAACCCTGGAGGTGATGGCCCCCTATGTGGATCACCTGCTGGGTTACATCGATGCGGGCTCTCTCAAACCCCTGAAAATCGTGGTGAACGCCGGTAACGGCGGGGCCGGTCTGGTGATCGATGCCCTTGAGCAACACCTTCCCTTCGAGTTCATCAAGGTGCACCACGAGCCCGATGGGCACTTCCCCAACGGTGTGCCCAACCCGATCCTGCCAGAGAACCGCGCAGCCACCGCAGAGGCGGTGCTTGAACACAAGGCCGCTATGGGCATTGCGTGGGATGGTGACTTCGACCGGTGCTTTTTCTTTGACGAAACCGGTCGCTTCATTGAGGGCTACTACATTGTTGGCCTGCTGGCGGACCAGTTCCTGCGCAAGACCGGCGGTGGCAAGGTGATCCATGACCCGCGCCTGACCTGGAATACCCTGGACCTGGTGAAGGCTGCCGGCGGCGAGCCGGTGGAAAGCAAGACTGGTCATGCCTTTATCAAGCAACGGATGCGTGACGAAGACGCTGTATATGGTGGCGAGATGAGCGCCCACCATTACTTCCGGGACTTTGCCTACTGCGATAGCGGTATGATCCCCTGGCTGCTGGTGGCCGAGCGTCTGTGCCAGTCCGGTCAGCCCCTGTCCTCACTGATTGACGCGCGTATCGAGGCCTACCCGGCCAGCGGTGAGATCAACCGTACCATCGACAACCCGCCGAAAGTGATTCAGGCCATCGAGGAAATATACGGCGCCGGGGCGAAAGCCATTAACCATGTGGATGGCCTGAGCGTGGAATTTGATGACTGGCGCTTTAACCTGCGCATGTCCAACACTGAGCCCGTGGTGCGGCTGAATGTGGAGTCCCGGGCTGATCAGGCGTTGATGGAAGAGAAGACTGCCGAGTTGCTGAACGAGATGGACCGGCTCAACAGGGCCTGATGGCCAGGCAGGACTTATCCTGAAAGGGCGACCACCTGGTCGCCCTTTGCTTCGGATGGCTACAATACCCGGCCTTACAGCCAGTCGTTCAGCATAATGCCGATACCGATACGGTGCATGCGCTCGTTGTAGTCAATCAGGCTCTCACCGTAACCGTTATAGTATTGAACAAACCCCTTGAGCCGCTCTCCCATCGGAAAGCTGTATCCCAGTTCGACCGACGTGCGGTTGTCGTCTGAGCGCAGGTTGTTCATCAGTGTCGTGGAAATGACATGATCATCGTCCCACTTGTAGACGGCAATGTACTCCGCATACCCCAAATACTCGTGTATATCATCGTTATCATTGTCGCTGTCTTGTTCCGGCAGCCGGTACCAGGGGTTGACCATGAATAGCCACCGGTTGTAGGTGTAGGCAATACTCCCCTTGATCCGGTTCCAGCTTCGGGAGCGGGGTTCGGACTGACCGTTGGACTGGTGGTTAAAGCCGATAGCAACAGCGTTCAGTTCACCCGGACCCAGGTCCCACCCGAGCCGGTGACGCACAAAGAGTTCCGGTTCGTAATTGGTCTCGCGGAAGGGCGCGGACTCATCGGTATTGTATACCTGCCAGAAGGACTTCTGGGTATAACCGAACCAGAGGGTAGTACGGTCGTCCAGCATGCCGGTCAGCAAAGGGACTTTGAAGCTGATCTGGTACTTTGCCTCTTCGTCCTGGAGGTTGGTGTCGTAGTCACCCTCGCCCAGTCTGGGGCTGACGGGGTTCTGATTGGGGCTGTCCACATACGTGTAGGGAAGTATGTAGGTGGGGCGATAAGGAACGAAGCCGCCAATCAGGGTGCCGATCAGGCGCTCCTTGGCTTCGTACTCCTCGATTTCCTGCTCCATGGCCTGCTCGTCCGACTGCTGTGCGCCGGACTGTTCAACTTCCTCGCCAACCTCTTCAGCGAGCGCTTCCACTTCCTCCCGGGTAATCTCGTCGTCCGCCCCGCCATGTGCCTGTGCGGCACCCTGCAGGGGTATCAAAAGGCCAGCGCAAGCGATCAGGGTCAGTCGGTTCCATGGTCTCATAGACGGTCCTTTGATGGTGAACAGGGCATGATGGACGAATTGGTGTGACAACATCATTGCAGGGGCATTAACCGCTCCTCATCCCGGCAGGCTGTGCCAGGTCTGGGCAATGGCGTAGGCCCAGACACCCAGCAGGGTCAGCGCCAGCAGACCGAAAAGAACCCTTTGCCGACGGCTCTGGCCGGCCCCCGCAGCGGCGATCCACCGCAGATACATCAGCCCCAGGAAAGACAGGAATACAACCAGGCTGGCTGCGGCGGGAATCAGCAGCCAGGCAGCGTTAAGCTCATTCCCATCGCTGACCTGGCCAAGCATCGCCATGGACCCGACCAGCACGGCCAGCGCAATGAATTCAGCCGCCAGCAGCGGCTTGCGCCAGGGGTGGGGGTTCTGTGAAGGCTTTCCGGTCATCGCTTCCTCGGCCGGTTGGTGAAACAGGATCTGCCCTATCTTAGCGGTTTGTTGGTTTTTTTGCCCGGCTCCACCCGCTATAATGCGCCCACATACAATTGGGGAGCCTGCCGATCCGTCACCACCCCTGGCTCCCGGAATGCTCTGATGAGAGGTGCATTGTGAAAATGATGAAAGTCCTGGCGGCCGCACTGGTTGCATTCGGTCTGACGGCGGCAAGCGCTGTTGCAAGTGTTGAAGATCAGATCCGTGAGCGTATTGCCCCGGTTGGCAAGGTCTGCCTGCAGGGTGAGGACTGCGGTTCGGCTGCGGCAGCTCCGGCGACAGCGTCCAGTGACGGCCCTCGCGCAGGCGACGAGGTTTATAATGCCGCCTGTACCGCGTGCCATGCTACCGGCGCGGCGGGTGCTCCGATCGTGGGTGATGCGGGTGCCTGGGGCCCCCGCATTGACAAGGGCATGGAGACCCTGATCGACCACGCGATTAACGGCTTCCAGGGCATGCCGCCGAAAGGTGGGTGTGGCAGCTGCTCCGATGAGGAAATCCAGGCCGCCGTCCAACATATGGTCGACGCTTCTCAGTGATGCGTCCGGGCCGGTCCGCTGATTGCGGGCTGGCCCTGGCTTTATATCCGCGTCTACGCGCCCTCAGCTCCCCAGGTCTCCCAGTAGTGCGCTGAGGGTGGCCTTGCCCTTCTGCTGATTGGCTTCCTGGTCCAGGTCCCCGGTTCCCTCCCACTTCACATCGCCCTCAGGCAATTCGTCCAGGAATCGGCTGGGTATGGTCTCCAGCTTCTCACCATACTGCCGGCGTTGCGCTGCAAAGGTCAGGGTCAGGGTTTCCCGGGCCCGGGTTATGCCCACGTACATCAGTCGCCGCTCTTCCTCGATATTACCTTCTTCTATGCTGGAGCGGTGCGGCAGGATTTCTTCCTCCAGGCCCATGATGAACACGTGCGGGAACTCCAGGCCCTTTGACGCATGCAGGGTCAGCAGCTGCACCTTGTCGCTGTCGTCCTCTTCTTCCTGCTGTTCCATCAGGTCCCTGAGGATGAGGCGGCTGATGGCGTCCTCGATGCTGGTCTCGTTGGCGGTGCCCTTGTCGTCATCGAGCATGCGCTGAATGGAGTCGATCAGGTACCAGATGTTCTCCATGCGCCGCTCCGCCTGCTTGGGGCTGCTGGCGTGCTGGTGCAGCCACTCCTCATATTCGATGTCGGTGAACAGCTGCTTGAGTACCGGCACCGGATCTTCCTCGTAGAGGCGCCGGCATGTGCCTTCCACCCAGTGACGGAAACGGCGTAGCCGGTCCAGGCCCTTTTCGGTGACATGGGCTTCCACCCCCATTTCGTCCAGGGCCCGGTGCATGCTGATGTCCCGGGCGCGGGAGTAGTGACTTAACTGTTCCAGCGTACGGGGGCCAATTTCGCGCCGGGGCACGTTGACCACACGCAGAAAGGCCGCATCGTCATCCGGGTTGATCAGCAGGCGCAGGTAGGCCATTGCATCCCGTATCTCGTTTTTCGAGAAAAACGACTGGCCACCGGAGATGCGGTAGGGAATCTGGAAGGCCTGCAGTTTCATTTCCAGTAGCCGGGCCTGGTGGTTCCCCCGGTAGAGCACGGCAAAGTCCCGGAACTGCAGGCCCTTCTTGAGCTTCTGGTCAATGATCTCTGATGCTATCCGGTGGGACTCGGCATCCTCGTTGCGGCAACGCACAATGCGTAGCTCATCACCGATGGTGTGGTCGCTCCACAGGGCCTTCTCGAACACGTGGGGATTGTTGGCGATCACTTCATTGGCACAGCGCAGGATGCGCGCGGTGGACCGGTAGTTCTGTTCCAGCTTGACGATCTTCAGGCTCGGGAAATCCTCTTTCAGCTGCACCAGGTTCTCTGGTCGGGCGCCCCGCCAGGCATAGATCGACTGGTCATCATCCCCCACCACGGTAAACGCTGCCCGTTCCGCCACCAGCAGTTTGACCAGTTCGTACTGGCAGAGGTTGGTGTCCTGGTATTCGTCCACCAGCATGTAGCGGATTTTGCGGCGCCACTTGGCAAGGGCTTCCGGTACGGTCCGGAATAACTGCACCGGCAGCAGGATCAGGTCATCAAAGTCCACGGCATTGTAGGCCTTGAGGTACTGCTGGTAGCGCTTGTAGATCAGCGCAATACGCTGCTCCCGCTCGTCGACGGCCCGGCTCCAGGCGTCCTCCGGACCCTTCATGTCATTCTTCCAGGCGGATATGGTGTGCTGGATATCCGACAATTCGTCACCGGCGTCGGCGCTCGCTTCCCGCAGCATCAGGTCCTGCAGCAGGGCCTTGGCGTCTTCTGCGTCGAAGATGGAGAAGCCGGGATGGTAGCCCAGGTGCGCCAGCTCCTCACGGATGATATGCATGCCCAGGTTGTGGAAGGTGGAGACCGTCAGGCCCCGGGTCAGCTTGCGATCCACCAGCTTGCCGACGCGTTCCTTCATCTCCCGGGCGGCCTTGTTGGTAAAGGTCACTGCCGCAATATGTCGCCCCGGGATTCCCGCCTGCTCAATCAGGTAGGCGATCTTGCGGGTGATCACGCTGGTTTTGCCGCTACCAGCCCCCGCGAGCACCAGCAGGGGGCCGTCGATGTAATGCACGGCTTCGCGTTGACGGGGGTTAAGTTGTGACACAGTTCACCTGACGCAGGATTCAGCGAAAAGGAGCATTCTACCTGAGACCAAATTCTGTATCTTCTTTGGCTATCAGCTATCTTGTAGGGTGATCACTTGAATCCGTCGCAAGCTCAGGGTGTCACCGTCGCAAGGTGACATTCCTTCCGGGCGTCTCACAGGCGGGGTCACCTTCCGGCAGTAATACTGCCCGGCCTGTTATGGCCGGGATAAAAAGGGCATCTGAACCAAAATGCAGTCCGACAACCTGCGTATCCTGGTCCTTACCGGGGAACAAACTGATTTTCTGCGTTACGGAGCCATGCTCCATGGCCACGGTGACTTTGTTTCCGAGCTGACCTGGTGCCCTGATCCCGACGACGTCGGTGACTTGCTGATTCACGCTCACTTTGACGTCCTGTTATGGGAGCCGACTTTCCATGCCGGCTCAGAAGGTGGTTTCCTGCAATACCTGGCGGTGGCCGGTAACGAAAAGCCGGTGATTGCCATCGGTGGCGGGCTGGAGGACGAGGTTACAGAGGGCCTGCTCGCCGGTGGCGCGGCAGACTACCTTTGCAAAGGTCGCCTGGATCGCTGGTCAATGGCCAGGGCCGTTCGTTGTGTCTGGTTCCGCCAGCAACTGGAAGACAGCGCCGGCGGTCAATTGGGCCGGGAGGTGGCCAGTGGCTTTATCAACCGCAACCTGTTCTTTGATCGCCTGCAGCAGGCGATTCTGCGGGCCGAGCGGGGCGACCATCGGCTGGCCCTGATTCACATCAACCTGGATGACTTTCGGACGGTTAACGAGTCGCTGGGTTACCGTCAGGGGGACGAACTGGTACTCCGCCTGGCCGAGCGCCTGCGCCAGGTGATGCGCCGGGTGGACTCGCTGATGCGCATCGGTGGGGACGAACTGGCCGTCATTGCCGAGAACGTGGACGACTCCCTGGACCTGTCCCAGATCGTCCGCAAGCTGGTTACCGCCCTGAACGACCCGGTTACGGTGGCTGGTAACCGGGTGGGTATCACGGCCAGTCTCGGTGTGGCCACGTTCCCGGAAGCCGGTGATACCCCGGAAACCCTGTTGCGCCGTGCCAACCGGGCCATGTTCGAAGCCAAGCGGGACTCCGGCACCAGCTATCGCTTCTACAACCGTCAGTTGCACATTTCCGCCGGTCACCAGCTCAAGCTGGAAGGGGACCTGCGCAATGCGCTGCGTTCCGGCGAGCTGGAACTCTATTACCAGCCCCGTATCGACCTGATTACCGGCGAGGTGAGGGGCGTGGAATGCCTGATTCGCTGGAACCATCCCACCCGGGGGCTGGTCATGCCCGATGAATTCATACCCGCTGCTGAACGCAGTGGCCTGATCGTGCCCATTGGTTACTGGGTGATCGAGCAGGCCTGTGCCCGGCTGCAGGAGTCGGCCGACCTGGGTTTTCCGGGCCTGGTGTTTGCCGTCAATCTGTCGTTCCGGCAGTTCCATGATCGCAAGATGACGGAAACCATCTTCCGCATCATCTTCAATGCCAACGTTGATACCAGCCTGCTGGAACTGGAGCTCACCGAAACGGCCATGATGCACGACCCGGACTACGCCCAGCGCTGCCTGCGGGAGCTGAGTCAGCTGGGTATCAGCTTTGCCCTGGATGACTTTGGCACCGGGTATTCCTCCCTGACCAACCTGCAACACCTGCCTATCTCGCTGGTCAAAATCGACAAATCCTTCGTCCAGGCCCTGGGTGAAAGCGGTGACTCGGAGCATATTATCCGCGCCATTATCAGCCTGGCTCACAGCCTGCAGATGAGCGTGGTGGCAGAAGGCGTGGAAACCGAGGGCCAGCTCGCGTTCCTGCGTGACCAGCATTGTGACGAGGTCCAGGGTTACTACTACGCACGCCCCATGCCCTGGCCCGCACTGCTGGATTTCCTGCAGGACCGTAATCGCCTGGCTTGCCTGCCGGAGTAAGGCCCTGTACCTTTTGCGGTCTGATTTAACGGTCTGACCAAATACAGTGACGAATGGTCCGCTATCGTGCGGGCAGGATTCTCCCCTCTCAGGTAACACAGCATGATCAGTATTCCCGGCCGCATTGCCGAAGAACTCGGTGTACGCGAACAACAGGTCAACGCCACCATTGCCCTGCTTGATGAAGGCGCTACCGTGCCCTTCATCGCCCGCTACCGGAAAGAAGTCACCGGTGCCCTGGACGACAGCCAGTTGCGGACCCTGGAAGAGCGGCTGCGCTACCTGCGGGAGCTGGAAGAGCGGCGTGAGACCATCCTCAAGAGTATCGAGGAGCAGGGCAAGCTGACGGACGAACTCCGCGCCGCCGTCGACGAGGCCGACACCAAGAACCGCCTGGAAGACCTGTACCTCCCCTACAAGCCCAAGCGCCGCACCAAGGCCCAGATTGCCCGCGAGGCCGGACTTGAGCCGCTGGCTGACAGCCTGTATGACAACCCGGGCCAGGATCCTGAAGCCCTCGCCGCCGGCTACCTCAACTCCGAAGCGGGTGTTGAAGACGTTAAAGCTGCCCTTGAAGGTGCGCGAAATATCCTGATGGAACGCTTTGCCGAGGATGCGGAGCTGTTGGGTCGCCTGCGGGACTACCTGTGGAGCGAGGGGCAGTTGAAGGTTACGGTCATTGAAGGAAAAGAGAACGAGGGCGCCAAGTTCCGGGACTACTTCGATCACCAGGAGCCCCTGAAAAAGATGCCCTCCCACCGGGCGCTGGCGATACTGCGGGGTCGCAACGAAGGCATTCTCACATACGCCATTACGGTGGAGGGTGAGAGTGAAGACCGTCGTGTGCCGCACCCGGCAGAAGCGAAGATTGCCGCCCACTGGAACATTCGTGACCAGGGCCGCCCCGCGGATCGCTGGCTGGCGGACGTGGTGCGGTGGACCTGGCGGGTCAAGCTGTCTACCCAGCTGGAGACCGACCTCATGGCACAGGTGCGTGAAGCGGCCGAAGCGGAGGCGATTCAGGTATTTGCCAATAATCTCAAGGACCTGCTCCTGCTGGCTCCGGCCGGTCCCCGGCCGACCCTCGGCCTGGACCCGGGCCTGCGCACCGGGGTGAAAGTCGCCATTATTGACGGAACCGGTGAGGTGGCCGGGTATGGCGCCATCTATCCCCACGCCCCGAAAAATCAGTGGGACCAGTCCATAGAACAGCTGGCGAAGTGGTGCCGGGAGCACAGGATCGAACTGGTGGCTATCGGCAACGGCACCGCGTCCCGGGAGACCGAGAAGCTGGTAGCGGAGCTGTGCAAGCGGTACCCCGAGTTCAAGCTTAACCGCATTGTTGTGAGCGAGTCCGGTGCGTCCATTTACTCAGCGTCTGAGTTCGCCTCGCGGGAACTGCCGGACCTGGACGTTACCATCCGTGGTGCCGTTTCTATCGCCCGCCGCCTGCAGGATCCGCTGGCCGAGCTGGTCAAGATCGAGCCCAAGTCCATCGGTGTTGGCCAGTATCAGCACGATGTCTCCCAGGTGCAGCTTGCCCGTAGCCTGGATGCGGTAGTTGAGGACTGTGTAAACGGCGTTGGCGTCGACCTCAACACCGCTTCGGCTCCCCTGTTGGCGCGGGTGTCTGGTCTTAACCCCGGAACCGCCGAGAACATTATTGAATTCCGCAGCCGCAATGGTGGTTTCCGCAGCCGCCGGCAGTTGCTGGAAGTGCCGAGGCTGGGGCCGAAGACCTTTGAACAGGCCGCTGGCTTCCTGCGGATCAGTCAGGGAGAGAACCCCCTGGACCGTTCCGCCGTACATCCCGAGGCCTACGGTGTGGTGGAAGCCATCGCGAAGAAAAGCGGTCGCAAGGTGGCGGACCTGATTGGTGATGTCAGTTTCCTGCGGAGCCTGAACCCGGAAGAGTATGTGACCGATCAGTTCGGGGTTCCCACCATCCGGGATATCATTGCCGAGCTGGAAAAACCGGGGCGGGACCCCCGGCCAGAGTTCCGTTTCGCCAGCTTCCAGGAAGGGGTGGAAACACTCAATGACCTGAAGCCGGGGATGACCCTGGAAGGGACGGTGACCAACGTCACCAACTTCGGGGCGTTCGTGGATATCGGTGTGCACCAGGATGGCCTGGTTCATATCTCTGCCCTGTCCCATGAGTTCGTCAAGGACCCCCGTGAGGTGGTCAAGGCCGGCGATATCGTCAAGGTCAAGGTCATGGAAGTGGACATTCCCCGCAAGCGTATTGGCCTGTCCATGCGACTGGATGACAAGCCCGGTGAGGGCAATCGGCCGGAACGGGGGCAGGGCGATCGCCACAAGTCCGCCAAGGCTCGCCAGGCTTCCGGTGCTGGGCGGCGTGGTAGTAGCCAGCCGCAACAACCCCAGGGCGCCATGGCCGGTGCCCTGGCCGAGGCACTGGCCTCAGCCCGCAAGGGCAAGCGTTAATCCAATGGTGGTGGGCGGCGTCGTAGTGGCCTGCCCATGCTAAAGTTGTCCGCAGCGGCAAGGTTTCCGCTCGCCGGGTGATCATAGGAGTCAAACATGGGTGCATCGCGCCACGGGTTGTTCTCACAGCTCAATGCCAGCGACTGGGACGGGTTCCTCAAAGGGGCCGAGAAAGAGGGGCTGCGGGTTGACCGCAACGGGTTCATCGCGCAGACCCCGCATCCGAAGGCATTGGGCTCGGCGCTGACCCATCCGCGCATTACCACCGATTACTCGGAATCCCTGCTGGAGCTGATCACCCCGGTATGCCGCAGCACCGAGGAAATGCTGGCCTCCCTGCGGGATATCCACTGGTTCGTGCACCAGCACCTGGAAGACGAGGTGCTCTGGTCCGCCAGCATGCCCTGTGAGCTGGATGGAGACCCGAGCATTCCGATTGCGGAATACGGCAGTTCGCACATTGGTCAGCTCAAGCATGTGTACCGTCAGGGCTTGGCCGTGCGCTATGGCCGCATGATGCAGAGCATCGCCGGCGCCCATTACAACCTGTCGCTGCCGGACAGTTTCTGGCAGAAATGGCAGCAGTTGCTGGGCGACGGGCAGTCGCTGCAGGATTTCAAATCCGACCAGTATTTCTGGCTGATCCGTAACTTCCGCCGTCGTAGCTGGCTGCTGATGCTGCTGTTCGGCGCCTCGCCCGCGCTGGATGCCAGCTTTGTTCGTGGCGTCAATCATCAGCTTGCCCCCTTCAGTGACGACACCTTCTATGGTCGCAATGCCACCTCCCTGCGCATGGGGGATCTGGGCTATCACAACAACGCCCAGTCGTCCCTGAACATCTGCTTCAACGAGCTGAAGACCTACACGGAAACCCTCGACCGGGCGATTCATACGACCTGGCCTCCCTATGAGGAAATCGGCACCCGTCGTGGTGACCAGTTCATCCAGATCAATACCAGCATCCTCCAGATCGAGAACGAGTATTACAGTGCGGTGCGGCCGAAGCGGACCACCGAGCGGGGCGAGAAGCCCATCCAGGCGCTGGATCGTCGCGGCGTGGAGTACATCGAGGTGCGCTGCCTGGACCTGGACCCATTCTCCCCGCTGGGCCTGAATGCACCGCAGGTGGATTTCCTGGACCTGTTCCTGCTGGGTTGCCTGCTGCAGGACAGTCCGCGGATCGGCGATGCCGAGTGTGACCGTTTGGATGACAACTACAAGGATGTTGTGAACGAGGGGCGTGATCCCCGGCTCCAGCTGACCCGGTGCGATCGCACCGTTGCCCTCAGCGATGCCTCCCGGGAAGCCCTGGATGAGCTGGATGGCCTGGCGGAACAGCTGGACCAGTGGCAGGGCGGTAACCGCTACCGGGAGGCCCTGGCTGTACAGCGGCAGAAACTGGACGACCCCTCATTGCTGCCCTCAGCCCGGGTACTCGCCGCCATGAAAGAAACCGGCCGCGGTCACCGGGAGTGGACGCTTGAGTTGTCGCGAGAGCATCAGCTCAGCCTGCAGGAGGCGGTGCCTGATGAGCAGGTCCGTGCCGACTTCGAGCGCATGACACGGGAGTCACTTGACGAGCAGGCGGCTATGGAAAAGGCCGACAGCGGCACGTTTGGAGAATTCCTCGAGAACTATCTGGCCAGCTGAGGGTCACAGGCCGGCAAGTACCCCTGGTCCCGGTCAGCCGGCCCGATTGGCTGGCCGGGACTTACCGTTGTATGACGAAACTGCTGAACAGCACATCGACGATCTGTTCACCGGTCTGTTGATCCTCCAGAACCTGGTTCAGGCGGGCAAGGGCGTGCTCCCGGACAGCCTGCTGGCCTTCCACGGAGGACAGGGTTTCCAGATCCGTCTGTTCGCCAAAAAGCATGACCAGTTCATGGCGGAGGCGGGGCATGTGCGTTTCAATGGCGGCCCGGGCAGTTTCTGAATTGACCCGCAGGGAAACATCGGCCTTCAGATACTTGAGGCGCTCTGATGGCTCCCCTACATGGGTGACGAAAGAGGGCTTCATCTCCACGTACTCGGTAAAGGTCGGGGTGTCGTCACTGGCTTCTTCGGTCTCCGGCTCGTCCTGCGCCGCTGTGACAAGGGGCAGGCTAACGGCCAGAACGAGGCTGAGCCAGAAGGCAAGGTATCGATTCATCATCGGTTTTCTTGGTTCACATTAGGGAATGGTCTGGTTCGCAGAATAGCAGGACCCGGTGGCGGATGCAGCCATTGCGGGCCAGGTGCCGCCAGGCCACAAAAGAAGGTTTTTCGACAGATGCGCAGACTGGTTTTTCTCTTTGCTTTCCTGGTGCCTGCTGGTTTGCTGGCAGTGGCATTCTATATGGAATATGTCATGGGGCTGGAGCCCTGTCCCCTGTGCTGGCTGCAGCGGTTTGCCTTTATGGGAGTGGCTGCGGTCGGCCTGCTGGCCGTGTTACATAACCCGGGCAACATTGGTGGCCGCATCTACGGCTTCCTGCTGGCATTGACTGCCGGTATCGGGGTAGGCCTGGCTGGCCGCCAGTTGTGGTTGCAGAGCTTGCCGGAGGACCAGGTGCCGGCCTGCGGCACCTCCGTTGACTATATGCTGGAAGTATTCCCGCTGATGGAAGTGCTGGCCATGGCGGTCAAGGGCACTGGTGATTGTGCCAAGGTGGTGTGGACCTTCCTGGGCCTGAGCATTCCTGGCTGGACTGCGGTGTTCTTCACGCTGATTATACTGGCGGGGCTGGCGGTTCTGACCGGCCTGGTCCGTTCCCCTGCGCGCCGCTCCCTGAGCTGAGTTTCCCCGGCCGCCTTGCGGCCCCGGGAATGCGGTAGCTTTGGTGCTTGCCGGCCCGCTCGCAATTAGGGTAACTTGGTCCTCAACGCTGTCTGCGACAAACCTGATCCGCCCGGGAGGGACCATGTTAGAGAATTGCCGTACCGCGAAGGAACGCTGGGGAGGCGTGCACCAGCTCATAGATCGTTGGTTGAAGGAGCGCCAGGAATTGCTGGTGCACTATTGCGACCTTTCGGATACCGCCCGGGACACCGCGTCAGAGAACCTTGGCAAGAAGCTGGAGCGGTTGTGCCAGATTCTGGTCGATTACACGTCAGCCGGCCATTTTGAAATCTACGAGCAGCTGATCCAGGAGGCCCGAGAGTTCGATGACGGCGGTATTGAACTGGCCGGGCGCATCTACCCGCGCATCAGCGAAACGACCGAAGTGGTACTGGACTTCAACGAGCGCATTGACGGCAAGCGGCCGGCGGAGTCAGAGATGGACGACCTGATGGCAGAGCTGTCGCGCCTGGGCGAGGCCCTGGAGACCCGGTTCGAGCTGGAGGACTTCCTGATCGAGCATCTGCACAACGTGCATGCGGACAAGGTGCCATCATCAGCGTAAATCACGACCAGTGAAAACAGAGAGGGCGGCTCCGCGGAGCCGCCCTCTCTGTTTTCAGGTGCTGACCGACGGATTAATCTTCCGGGTTCACTTCCAGCAGTTCCACATCGAACACCAGGGTCTCGTTGGGGCCGATGCTCATGTTGCCACCGGGGCCGTAGGCCAGGTCGGACGGAATGTAGAGCTTGAACCGGCTGCCCTCGTTCATCAGTTGCAGGCCTTCGGTCCAGCCATCAATGACCTGGTTCAGACGGAAGGTTACGGGCTCGCCCCTTTCACGGGAGCTGTCAAAAACCTCGCCAGAGAGCAGTTCGCCGGTGTAGTGGACCTTCACTTCATCTTCCGGCCCTGGTTTCTCGCCGTCACCTTCTTCCAGTACTTCGTACTGCAGTCCGGATTCGGTGGTGGTTACCTCGTCACGCTCGGCATTTTCTGCCAGGAACTGTTCGCCAGCTTCCCGGTTTTCGGTGGCAGCCTGTTCCATTTCCTGCTGCTGCCGGGCCTGCATCTCCTGCTGGTAGGCCAGCATGGCATCCTGGATTTCCTGCCGACTGAGGCGGGCAGAGTCATCATCGGCGTGGCCGTGGCGGAACCCTTCAATAAACTGTTCCAGTTCCAGCTCCGGCAGGTCGTTTTTCATGCGTTCGGCAAACACCATACCCATGCCATAACTGACTTTTTCGCTGTTGGTTTCCAGCGGCGCCTGGGTGACTTCCGGCGTCTGGGTGCCGGCGGTGCAACCGGCGAGTACGCCGGCAACGGAAAGGGCAATCAGCGTTTTCTTCATGGTCATTCCTGTCACGATAATGTGTTGTTAGCGGTTAAAGGCCAACGGTAACTGCTTTGACGGCCTGATACCACTGACAGAGTCGTAATTCCTGCAGCCGGGCTTAGCTACCGGTTTGGGGGAATCGGGGTTCCAGTGCGAAGGGAGCAGAGTAGGGAGCCTCAAGGTCCTCCCCCATGGGCCCCGGATTCATCGGTTCCCGGGTCGGGGTGGCTTGCCCGGGCTCAATGGCCAGGGTATTCCAGTTGCCGGTTTCAGGGGGTTGGTCGGCATAATGCCAGCTGCCGTCAGCGTCCTGCCACTTGAATACAATTTCGGGGCCGGGTGGGGTTACCGGCGCCGGTACCAGGGCCTCGAAGGAAGGTATGGTTGTGGACTCCGGTGTTTGTTCGGGGTCACTGGTGGGGTTATCCGGTGCTTTAACGCCAAAAATCAGCAGCGCTACCAGTAAGCCAAGGGCAGGGAAGGCCAGGCGGATCAGCCAGCGGGTCATGGCGCAACGGCTCCGTTGGCGCGACGACCACCGGAAGCTGACGGCGCGGAAATCCGGTTGATGAGCTGTGCCAGATGTCTGATCATAGGCTCCGTTTTTGCGTTGAGGCTGCTGCCAGTGTCAGGCGCTGCGCGACGGAGGTTCTGCTCCGCCAGTCTGGTTGTTGCTGGCATGGGGCCGGCGGTGGCCGATTTGCCAAGGGCAAGCCAGGCCCGGTACAGCTCGATGCGTTCGGCCTCCAGTTCGGCCTTCGCCAGGGTTTCCCGAAGTGGCGCAAGCAGGTTATCGGATTTATCCAGGGATTTCTTAAGGGATCGTACGGATTCCGTCACCGTGCCCCGCCATTGCAGGAGGTCCTCAGGTTCGTCGCCAGCATAGTCACGACCTTCGCTGGCAAGCCAGCCGGCGCACAGCAGCCGGGTGACCGACCAGCCCTGCTGCTGAAGGCCCAGGCACAGTTCACTTGCCTCTGGCTGTTGCCAGAGGGCGAGTGAAAAACGCCATAGCGGCGTGTTCGTATCGGGCGTTTGGCCTGGTTCCTGCTCTTGCATCCGTCGTCCGTTACCGGTACCCGGCTCATTCACGAATTTTACCCCGGGAGCGTTATAATCCCGCAATGATTACGATAACCAATCTCAGTTTACAACGGGGTGGCGTCTGGTTGCTAGATTCCACCAGCGTGACCATCCAGCCAGGTCAACGGGTGGCCATTGTCGGTGCCAACGGCGCGGGCAAGTCCAGCCTGTTCCAGCTGCTGCTGGGCCAGCTGTCCGCGGAACAGGGCACTGTCAGCCTGCCCGGTGGCTGTCGCATTGCCCATATGGCACAGGAAGTAGAAGCGTCGGGGCGCAGCGCCCGGGAGTTTGTACTTGATGGTGATACTCGCCTGCGGGAGCTGGAAGCGGCGCTGGCAAAGGCAGAGGCCGACGGCGACGACCACGCCATGGCTCATATCCATGGCGAACTGGATGTCCATGAGGCCTGGTCTGCTCCTCGCAGGGCAGAGGCGCTGATCCGTGGGCTGGGATTTGCTGAAGGTGATGCGGACCGGCCGGTATCCTCCTTCTCCGGTGGTTGGCGTATCCGGCTGAACCTGGCCCAGGCCCTGATGAAGCCTTCGGACCTGTTGCTGCTGGACGAACCCACCAACCACCTGGACCTGGATGCCTGCCTGTGGCTGGAGAACTGGCTCTCGCGCTACCCGGGTACGTTACTGTTCATCTCCCACGATCGGGATTTCATGGACCGGGTTGCCACTCATATCATTCATTTCGACCGCAAGAAACTGGTGCAGTACACCGGCAACTACTCAGCGTTCGAGCATCAGCGAAGCGAGCGGCTGGCCCAGCAGCAAGCCAACTACGAGAAGCAGCAGGCCCGGGTTGCCGAGATCCAGCGCTTTATCGACCGCTTCAAGGCCAAGGCCACCAAGGCCCGCCAGGCTCAGAGCCGGGTCAAGGCGCTGGAGCGTATGGAGCAGATTGCGCCGGCCCATATTGATTCACCGTTCAGCTTCATCTTCCCGGTAGCGGACAAGGTATCCAACCCGCTGCTGTCGATCCGCAACGGCAAGGCCGGTCATGGCGACACCGTAGTCTTGTCAGGGCTGAACGTCACACTGCTGCCGGGTAGTCGCATCGGCCTGCTGGGCCCAAATGGTGCTGGTAAATCGACGCTGATGGATGCCCTGCGGGGTGAAGCCACCTTGCTGGCGGGAGAGCGCACCACCGGTGAGCACCTCGCCATTGGTTATTTCGCCCAGCATCAGCTGGAATCCCTGGACCTGGATGCCAGCCCATTCCTGCACCTTCAGCGGCTGTCACCGAAGGCTTCGGAACAAAGCATCCGCAACTTCCTGGGAGGCTTCGATTTCCATGGTGATGAAGCCCTCTCGCCCATCCGTTCGTTCTCTGGAGGCGAAAAGGCCCGGGTAGCACTGGCAGTGATTGCCTGGCAGAAGCCCAACCTGCTGCTGCTAGACGAGCCCACCAACCACCTGGACCTGGAGATGCGCCAGGCCCTGACCATGGCCCTGCAGAACTTTGACGGCGCCATGGTGGTGGTTTCCCACGACCGGCACCTGTTGCGCAATACCGTCGATGAATTCTGGCTGGTCAGCGACGGCGCAGTCGCGCCCTACGAGGGCGACCTGGAGGATTACGAACGCTGGCTGGCGGATCGGCGCAGGGATGACGAGGAACCTCCGCGCCGGGATAGCCAGGCCACCGTTGCCAGCCAGGCCACGGGACTGACGGCAGAACAGCGCAAGGCACAGAAACGGGAGCAGGCAGAACTGCGCAAACAGCTGAGCCCCTGGAAGAAGCAGCTGGCCCAGGCCGAGAAAGCCATGGAAGCGGCCCAGGCGAAACTGGCAGAGCTGGAAGAAGCACTCTCGGATGCGTCCCTTTACGAGGCTGCCAACAAGGACCGTCTCAAGGCCCTGCTGGCAGACCAGGCCAGCGTACGTGCCACCCTGGAAGAAGCGGAAGCGACCTGGCTGGAGACCGGTGAGAAGCTGGAAGAGCTGGAGGCGCAGCTGGAAACCTGAGCCTCCCTCGCTGCCCGGTCCGCAAGGGCACGGAGGTAGATTGCTAGCGGGTCTGGATCTCCAGCGAGAAATCCTGTCTCGCCAGGAACTCCTTTTCGTTCTCCAGGTCTGCCAGGGTCAGCGGCCGCTGGCTGAGCCAGTCTTCGTCAAACGTCAGTTGCAGGCGCCGGTTGGAGGCCCTGGCCGTGAGTGTTGGCGGTGACTCGTAATTGCGGGCATGTTGCAGCAGCACACCCAGCCTCAGCAGCACGCAAAGGCGCTTGAGGCGCTGGGCGTCGGCAGGCTCGAACCCTTCAAAGATGGACGGCGTAAACTTGCGTCGATGGCCCCGTACCAGCGTGGCCAGTTCCTGCTGGAACTGCTGGGTAAAACCCGGCAGGTCTGAATAGCGCAGCAGGTAGGCGCCGTGCTTGTGGTACTGGCTGTGGGCAATGGTCAGGCCGATCTCGTGCAGCCGGCTGGCCCACCGCAACAGCTCCTCATCGCCAAGCGTATTGATGTTCCAGTCCCTGCAGACGCACCGCCACAGGGCGATGGAGGAGGCTTCCACCGCCTCGCCATGGCGCTGGTCCAGGTGATAGCGTTCCTGTAGTGCCGTAATGGTGCGCTCGCGGACATCCTCGTGCTGGATGCGTCCCAGAATGTCATACAGCAGCCCCTCCCGCAGGGCACCATCGGCGTAAGTCATCTGTTCAATGCCGAGGGATTCGAAGGCCGCCAGCAGAATGGCAAAGCCGGCCGGGAAAATGCTCTGGCGGTCGGTACGCACCCCCAGGTCTGCCAGGCGCCGTACATTGCCCATATCGATCAGGCGGCGGCGCAGCTCCCGCATACTTCTGAGGTCAATGGAGCCATCGGTGATGCGCAGGCTGGCCAGTACATTGGCCACGGCCTTGATGGAGCCGGACGATCCCACCGCACTGTGCCAGCCCAGCTCCCGGTAACGGGAACGGATATTGAGCAGTTCCTGGGAGGCGTGGGTGACGGCCTGGTCCATCAACCGTCGGCTGATCTTGCCATCAGGGAAATAACGATTCCGGAATGACACGCAACCCATGTGCAGACTTTCCAGTGCCTGGGTCTCGAAACGTTCGCCAATGATGAACTCGGTGCTGCCACCACCAATATCCACCACCAGGCGTCGACCGGTGTCGTCCGACAGGGTATGGGAGACGCCAAGGTAGATCAGGCGGGCCTCTTCCCGGCCGGCAATGATCTCTACGGGGTAGCCAAGCACTTCCTCGGCGCGGGCGATGAACTCCTGGGTGTTGCGAGCGACACGCAGGGCATTGGTGCCCACAATCTGGACGGCTTCCGGGGGCATACCGCTGATGCGCTGGGCAAAGCGGCTGAGGCAGGCAAGGGCCCGTTGCTGGGCTTCTTCGGTGAGCTTGTTGTCCGCGTCCAGGCCAGCCCCCAGTTGAACTTTCTCCCCCATCTTCTCCAGGGTCCGGATTTCCCCGTGAACCTGGCGGGCCACTACCATGTGAAAGCTGTTGGAGCCCATATCAATGGCCGCAAGTAACTCGGGCGGGTTGGCATTATCTGAAGCCGTCACGTGTCTTGAAATCCTCTTGCCAGCCTTTATAGTGAGGCGCCTGCGCCGCTGCCGGTACTATAAGCGAATTGGACAAAGCCTGTCAGTACCGGATACACCTCGCAATAGCGGAGACTACTGCCTGCCGGGCGCTTCACAGGTGGAAGCCAAATCGCGTAAAGTAACGTATAGTCGCTTTGTCAAAAGCCACCCCATTTTGTTCGCGGCGGTGATCACACCGTCAAAGATCCAGCTCACCGGACGCCAGCTCCCGCAAGGGTTTTCGGCCTCCCGTGACAGAAGCAGGAAACAGCAATGAGCGGAAATATCGTAAACGTAACCGACGATTCCTTTGAGCAGGACGTACTGAACTCTGACACCCCTGTACTGGTGGATTACTGGGCAGAGTGGTGCGGACCGTGCAAGATGATTGCCCCGGTCCTGGAGGAAATTGCCGAGGAATACGAAGGCAAGCTCAAGGTCTGCAAGCTGAACATCGACGAAAACGAACAGACCCCGCCCAAGTTCAACATCCGCGGCATTCCCACCCTGATGCTGTTCAAGAACGGCAACGTGGATGCCACCAAGGTGGGCGCGCTGTCCAAGTCGCAGCTGGCTGCCTTCCTGGACAGCAACCTCTAAGCGGTTAATGTCCAAAGCCGCCCCTGAACCTGGTCAGCAAACACAAGCCAGGGTCACGGGCGGTTTTTTATTGCCATGACCAGCGACCGGCCTCCCGTTATCATCGGCCTGCTTCTCGCAGGCGGCAAAGGCACCCGCATGGGCGGCCAGGATAAAGGCATGCTCAACTGGCAGGGGCAGCCGATGGCAAGGTGGGTCTACAAGGCCCTGAGTGCCGTTGCGCCCGAAGTATTCATCAGCGCCAACCGCTCCCTGAACGACTACAAACAGCTGGCCCCTGGCCACGTTCTCCCGGATCCTGAAAACTTCCATTATCAGGGCCCCCTGGCCGGCCTGCTGACCGGCCTTAAAGCCGCTGCTCGTGAAGGCGCCAGCGCAGTCCTCGTCTGCCCCTGTGACACCCCCGGTATCACCCCGGCCACCCTCGACGCCCTGGTAACCGCCTGGGAGGCGCAGCCTGAACGCCCGGTAATCGCCGAAAGTGAGGGCAGGACACACCCCCTGCATGGGGTCTATCCCGTCAGCCTTATGGTTTCTCTCCAGCAGTGGCTGGAATCCGGTAACCGACGGGTCATGGGATTTGCAGAATCGGTTGGTGCAGTGGTCGTGGCCTGTCCGGAAGCAGGCGAGGTTTTCAGTAACCGGAATAAACCAGCTGATCTGCTGTAGTTTTTTTGATGCCGAAAAACGGAGTTTGAATCGGTATCTGGGTGGGGGAGTCTTTCTGCAGGAAAAAGGTGTCTGAGCGAAGCGAGTTCTTTTTCCGGAAGAAAGACTCCCCCGCCCGGGTACCAGCCACCTCACAACCAAGCCACCCGACGATCCAGGCCCCAGGCTATGAGGTCACTCCTCCCAGCGCCCACCAACCGCTAGATCCGAATCTTTCTGCTCCACCCAATGCTCCCCGGTCTCCGTCAGCTCCTTCTTCCAGAAAGGCGCACTGGTCTTGAGCACGTCCATCAGAAACTGGCAGGCCGCAAAGGCATCCCCCCGATGGGCACTGGCCACCCCGACAAACACGATCTGGTCTGAAAGCCGCAAGGTACCCACCCGATGAATCACCGTCACCCGGCGAATATCCCACCGCTCCCGGGCCTGCCGTATCAGGTCACGGATCACTTGCTCCGTCATGCCGGGGTAATGCTCCAGGTACAACCCGGTAACACCCTGCAGGTCACCACTGTCTCGCACCAGCCCGGTAAAGGTGGCAATGGCCCCGGTACCGGAGCCACTGTTCCTCAGGCTGTTGTACTCGATAGCGGGATCGAAATCAGCTTCCTGGATGCGCACCTCTTCCATAACTAGCCCCCGGTCACCGGCGGGAAAAAGGCCACTTCATCCCCGGGGTTTACCGGAGTGGCAGGCCTGGCCATAGCCTGGTTGACTGCAATCATCACCGGCTGGTCGCCGGTCAGTTGCGCCCAGGGACCGCCCCGGTTCGATAGCTGCGCCAACACGTCGCCGGCGGTCTGACCGGTCTCGCACGGCAGGGTTTCCTGGTCCGTACCCAGTTCTTCCCGCAGACGGGCGAAAAAACGAACGGTCAGGGTCTGGTTACTCATGGTCGTTATCCAAGCAATTCACTGAAAGCGTAGTAGAGAACACGGTCGCCTGCCGCCAGGGTTGTATCCTCCGGCACCACCGCCAGGCCGTCCCCCCAGCAGGCGGAACTCAGCACGCCGGAGCTCTGGTTCGGGTAGGCGGCAATTTCGATCAGGTCACCGTTGGCCTGCTTGCGGGCCCGCAGGAACTCCCGCCGGACTGAAGGCTTGTCCACCGAAAACGCCGCGGGCAGGTATTCGCCCAGCACATGATAGCGGCGGTTGCCCTGACAGTGACGGATATAGGGCAGGCCGGCCACCAGGAAAGTGACTAACACTGCAGCCGGGTTGCCGGGCAGGCCCAGAACCGGGGTGCCGTCCAGGAAACCGAAGGCCAGCGGTTTGCCGGGTTTGATGGCCAGTCGCCAGAGGGAAAGCTCACCACTTTCTTCCAGCACGACCCGTACATGGTCTTCCTCGCCGACGGAGACGCCACCGCTGGTAATGATGAGATCCGCCTCGGCTGCCGCGCCAAGAAGTGCCGATCGGGTATTCTCCCGGTTGTCCCTGAGGGTTTCGCAGCGAACAATATCGCAACCCACTGCCTGCAGCAGCCCCGTCAGGGTATAACGGTTGGTGTTGTAGATCTGGCCGGCCTGCAACGGCTGGCCAGGGTCCACCAGCTCGTCGCCGGTGGAAAAGACGGCCACCCGCAGCGGCTGCAACACCTCGACAGAACCAATGCCCATAGAGCCGAGCAGGCCCATTTCCTGGGGCCGAATGGGTGTGCCCGCTGAAAGGGCAATCGCTCCGCTGCGCAGGTCCTGCCCCTGGCGCCGGATGTTCTGGCCTTCCTCAACCGCTGCCATGATGGCGATGCCACCATCCCGCGGTTCGGTTCGCTCCTGCATCACCACCGCATCGGCCCCGGCCGGAATCTCTGAACCGGTGAAAATACGTACGGCAGTGCCAGGCTCCAGGGTACCCGGCGCCTGTCCGGCCGCAACCCTGGCCGACACGGGCAGGGGTGCCCCGGAAGCGGTATCCGCCATCCGCACGGCGTAGCCATCCACGGCGCTGTTGTCTGCGGGTGGTACGTCTGCCGGTACCCGGATATCCTCTGCCAGGATGCGACCGAGGGTCCGCTCCAGGGGGAGGGTTTCTGTTCGATCAATCACCTGCGCCCCGGACAGCAGGTGTTCCAGGGCATCGTCCAGTGAGGTCAGGTTCTGTCCGCCCATCACGCCTGCGCCTTGTCGCCGACCACTTCGTCCAGCCGATGCACCGGACGGTCCGGTTTGCGTTGCACCAGCGCGGCGAAGTTACAGGGGCCATGGCGGCTGTCCAACTGGGTGCTGAGAATGCCCTCCCAGCCGGTACGGCAGGCGCCGGTAGAGCCGGGCAGGCAGAAGATCACGGTATGGTTGGCAAGCCCGCCAAACGCCCGGGACTGGATAGTGGAGGTGCCGATGTCCAGCTGCGACAGCCGGCGGAACTCTTCGCCAAAGCCATCGATGATCTTGTCCAGGAGCGGGCCGACGGCTTCCGGTGTGCTGTCCCGCTCGTGGAAGCCGGTTCCGCCGGTGATGATAATGCCGTGGATTGCCGGGTCAGCAATCCAGCGAGACATCAATGCCCGCACCAGGTATACGTCATCGGGCAGGATGCGGCGGGCAGCCAGCTGATGGCCGGTGGCCAGCAACTGGTCTTCAAGGTATTGCCCGGAGGTGTCCTGATCCGGCCCGCGGGTGTCAGAAACGGTCAACAGGGCGATGTTCAGCGGCACCAGTTCACCGGTGGGTTTGCTGCTCATGTCAATCTCCGCAGTGGTCATCAGATGTATGGGGTCCAGTATCCGCATTGGCCACGGTCATTGGAAGGGAATACCCCAACCGGTATAGGTACTGTCCCGGCCAAAGGGAGGCAGGGCGCAAAAACCGGTGCAAAATTGGGCAGTAACACTTGACAGAGGCGCAGTGGGTAGTCGATTATCCTGTTTGCCTGGCGAACGGTTGTTCTCCCTGTCCCTGGCCTCTGTACTTTTCCGGACTCCATCACTACCGGTTGCTCCATCTGGCCAGCACCAATTTTTTACTGTTTATCTGATCAACCTGTTCAGGGGCATCCCTGTCATATCAACGATCGCTTACTTCCATTCCTGATAATCCAACAAACTATGAATCTTACTGAACTCAAGCAGAAGTCTGTGCCCGAATTGCTCGACATCGCGCAGGAAATGGGCCTGGAAAACCTCGCCCGTTCGCGCAAGCAGGATGTCATCTTCACCATTCTGAAGAAGCACGCCAAGAGCGGCGAAGACATCTACGGTGATGGCGTACTGGAGATTCTGCAGGACGGCTTCGGCTTCCTCCGTTCCGCCGACGCCTCCTACCTGGCCGGGCCTGATGATATCTATGTCTCTCCCAGCCAGATCCGTCGTTTCAACCTGCGTACCGGCGACACGGTCTCCGGCAAGATCCGGCCACCAAAGGACGGTGAGCGCTATTTTGCGCTGCTCAAGGTCAACGAGATCAACTTTGACAAGCCGGACAACGCCCGCAACAAGATTCTGTTTGAGAACCTGACGCCGCTGTTCCCGAACGAGCGCCTGGTGCTCGAGACTGGTAACGGCAGTACAGAGGATCTGTCTTCCCGGGTGCTGGACCTGGTGGCGCCCATTGGCAAGGGCCAGCGCGGCCTCATCGTCTCCCCGCCCAAGGCTGGTAAGACCCTGTTGATGCAGGGCATCGCCCAGGCAATCACCCGTAACAACCCCGAGTGCCATGTGATGGTGCTGCTCATCGATGAGCGTCCGGAGGAAGTGACGGAGATGCAGCGCACCGTGCGTGGCGAAGTCATCGCGTCCACCTTTGACGAGCCGCCGGCCCGTCACGTCCAGGTGGCGGAGATGGTGATCGAGAAGGCCAAGCGCCTGGTGGAGCACAAGAAGGATGTGGTCATCCTGCTGGACTCCATTACCCGGCTGGCACGGGCCTACAACACGGTTATCCCGTCGTCAGGCAAGGTTCTCACCGGTGGTGTGGACGCCCACGCCCTGGAAAAACCCAAGCGTTTCTTCGGTGCGGCCCGTAATGTGGAAGAGGGCGGCAGCCTGACCATCCTGGCAACGGCCCTGGTGGATACCGGCTCCAAGATGGACGAGGTTATCTACGAGGAGTTCAAGGGTACCGGTAACATGGAGATACACCTGGACCGCAAGATTGCGGAAAAGCGTGTCTATCCGGCCATGAATATCCGGCGCTCCGGTACTCGCCGCGAGGACCTGCTGATGACTGAGGCGGACATCCAGCGGGTCTGGATTCTGCGCAAGTTGCTGCACTCCATGGACGATGATACCGCGGCCATCGAATTCCTGCTGGACAAGCTCAGGGATACGAAGACCAACGACGAGTTCTTCCAGTCCATGAAGCGTCGTTGATCGGACTAAACCAGCTGGCCCTCAGGCGCGTAAACCTGTGTCTGAGGCCAGCATCGAGGGACCCCTTCCCGGACGCGCCATGAATACCTCCCTGTAGGCTCGTGTTGCCGTCCCTGGCAACACTTAACGGTCCGGGAAGGGGCCCCTCGACACTGTCCCCCAACACTTTGCGCGCACCGGTGCTTGTGCTTCCCGGAACCAGGTTTTAACCAATGCTCGCGTTGGTTGATAAGGTCTTCTGTTACCTGTTCCAGTTAACGCGGAGTTTAAAGAACGGGGCGGGGAGGGTCTTTGCCAGACCGTTAAATGTTGCCAGGGATGGCAACATGAGCCTACAAGGATGTATTCATGGCGCGTCTGGTAAAGACCCTCCCCGCCCCGTTCCTGGCACAACTGCCGCAGGCAAGGAATTAAAGTCTGCCGATTACCCCAGGTGTGACTGAGGCGAGCAAAACAACGGAGACCGGCATGAAATACAACGACCTGCGAGACTTCCTCGCCCAGCTGGAAAAAATGGGTGAGCTCAAGCGCGTCTCGGTTGAAGTGGATCCCCACCTGGAAATGACCGAAATCTGCGATCGCACCCTGCGGGCGGGTGGGCCGGCGTTGCTGTTCGAGAACCCGAAAGGTTACGACATGCCGGTACTGGGCAATCTGTTCGGAACACCAAAACGGGTCGCCATGGGCATGGGGCAGGACAATGTCACCGCCCTGCGGGACATCGGCAAGCTGCTCGCCTACCTGAAGGAACCGGATCCCCCCAAGGGCTTCCGGGATGCCATCGAAAAGCTACCCCTGTTCAGACAGGTCATGCGCATGAGCCCGAAAGTGCTGCGCTCGGCCCCCTGCCAGGAAGTAGTGCTTGAGAAGGACGATGTGGACCTGGGCAAGATACCCGTTCAGCATTGCTGGCCGGGGGATGCCGGGCCGCTGGTGACCTGGCCGCTGGTGATTACCCGGGGCCCCCACAAGGAACGCCAGAATCTGGGTATCTATCGCCAGCAGGTGATTGGCAGGAACCGCCTGATCATGCGTTGGCTGAGCCACCGCGGAGGTGCGCTGGATTTCCAGGAGTGGCAGCGGGCCAATCCTGGCAAGCCCTTTCCCGTCGCCGTTGCCCTGGGCGCCGACCCGGCCACCATTCTTGGCGCGGTAACACCGGTGCCGGATACCCTCTCAGAGTATGCCTTCGCCGGGTTGCTCAGGGGCGGTCGTACCGAACTGGTCAAGGCCGGGCTCAGTGACCTGCAGGTGCCTGCCAGCGCCGAGATTGTGCTGGAAGGGTTTATCTACCCGGACGATACCGCGCCGGAAGGGCCCTTTGGTGACCACACCGGTTACTATAATGAGGTGGATCAGTTCCCGGTATTTACAGTGGAGCGGATTACTCACCGCAAAGACCCCATTTACCATAGCACCTACACCGGCCGGCCACCGGATGAGCCGGCCATTCTCGGTGTGGCCCTCAACGAGGTGTTCATCCCGATCCTGCAGAAGCAGTTTCCGGAGATTGTTGACTTCTACCTGCCGCCGGAAGGCTGTTCCTACCGCCTGGCGGTAGTGACCATGAAGAAGCAGTATCCCGGGCACGCCAAGCGGGTCATGATGGGGGTCTGGTCGTTTCTGCGCCAGTTCATGTACACCAAGTTCGTCATCGTGACTGACGATGATGTGAACGCCCGGGACTGGAACGATGTCATCTGGGCCATGACCACGCGCATGGACCCGGCCCGTGATACCACGATGGTGGAGAACACCCCCATCGACTACCTGGACTTTGCCTCACCAGTGTCCGGGCTGGGTTCCAAGATGGGCCTGGACGCCACCAGCAAGTGGCCGGGTGAAACCGACCGGGAGTGGGGTACACCGATCACCATGGACGACGACATCAAGCGTCGTGTCGACGAGAAATGGGACAGCCTGGGCATTGAAACCCCGGCTTCCCGCCCCGAGTAATATGGCCACCGATTACCGGGTCGTCCGGTTGCGGCCGTCCGGGCTGGACTACACTGTGGCTTCCGGCAACGACCTGCTGACGGCCGCCGCAGCAGCCGGCATTGCCGTACCGTCGGCATGCCGCAACGGTGTCTGCGAGATCTGTGAGGCCCGCCTGCTGACAGGGGAGGCCATCAATACCCGGAATCAACAAACGATCACGATGGGTGGGCGACTGATGCTGTGTCGCACTGAAGCGCTCACCGATCTGGAACTGGAGATAACCGCCGTTATGGGCGCTGGAGAGAATCCACCGAAACTGTTTCAGGCGATGGTCGCGGAAGTGCGATCCATCAGCCACGATGTTTACCGGGTCGAGCTGAAAGTGAACCGGCGGCGGGAGTTGTCGTTCCACGCCGGCCAGTACCTTTCGGTTAACCTGCCGGATGCCGAGCCCTGCTATTTCTCCATTGCCAGCAGCCCGTCCGCCGACAACATCGAGCTTCATATCCAGGCAACGCCGGAATGGGTATCCGCCCAGAAAGTGATTGATGCGCTTATGTCAGGCGGTGAAGTAACCCTCGAGATGCCCCATGGTAAAGCCTGTCTCGCGGCAGCACCGCGCAAGCCCCTGCTGATGGTGGCTGCCGGCACTGGCTTTGCCCAGATGAAAAGCATGGTGGATTATCTGCGTGAAACCGGGTTTGACCAGCCGGTCACCCTCTATTGGGGGGTCCGGCGCCCGGAAGATATGTATCTCCGGTCCCTGGCTGAGACTTGGGACGCGGAATGGCCGCCATTCCGCTTTGCGCCGGTGGTTGGGGATGATGAAGATAACGACTGGAGTGGTCACCACGACCAGCTGGTAGACGCGGTACTGGCGTCCGGTTTTGACTGGGGCAACGTGCAGGTTATGGCCAGTGGCTCACCGGTCATGGTGTATACGCTGATGGATGCGTTGGTGGAAGCCGGCCTGCCGGAAAGCGACTTTTATTCCGATGTGCTGGAGTATGCGCCACGGACTTGATCGGTTTGTAAGCACGGAATCAGCGGCCCTTCGACAGGCTCAGGGCGATCGAATAACGGGAATTGAGCCCCAAACAAGCGAAAACCGATAACTTGGTGACGGTATCTGAATGTCATGGCTAACGATATCTTTGGTGCGTTCCGTTCGCCCTGAGCTTGTCGAAGGGCTTCTTTCGAAGGGGCCGTGGGTGGGAAAAGGTATCAATCCCCGGGTCGGCTGAAGATAGCCACCTGCGTTGGCGGCCCGAACTCCCGGTCTTCCTCACCGATACCGCTGAAGCGCACCTGATAGCCGGATTGCCTTGCCGTTGAGCTACACCACTTACGGAACTTGTCGCGATTCCATTCAAACCTGTGGTCCGGGTCGCGCAGCTCCCCGGGGCGCAGCCCGAATAACGGATTGTACTCGGCGTTGGGCGTGGTCAGAATCAGCCAACCCGGATGGTAGTGCTCGAACACGGCCCGCTGCACCTCCGAGAGTCGCCCGGGGCTCACATGCTCGATGGTCTCCACCATGGCCGCGGCGTCAAAACCCGTGAGGTTGAGGCCCGGGTCCATGTAGCTGCCCTGGAGCAGAGAAACCCGCGACTCAGCGGCGGCCACTTCCGCCAGCATCGCCCGCGCCTGGCGCAGGGAGAGTCCTGACTGTTCCAGCCCGGTAATGGCGGTGTAGGCCGGCTCCCTGACCAGGCGGCGCAGCAGTGAGCCGCTACCGCAACCAAGGTCCAGGACACTGCGTGCACCGGAGGCACGGATCAGCGTCGCCACCCGATCCAGTCGCTCCTCGTGGAGGGAGCTGGACTGGGTATCCATCAGGCCGCTGACCCGGGCACCGGGTGGCGCTGGTCGTTCAGGTGGCTGGCCAGCGCTACGCCGGTTTCACTCATGGTAAGGAAGGCATCGTCGGCACCCGCATCCCGGATCTTCTCAGCTTCATCGGCATAGCCGGTATGGGCGATGACGTATCCGGTAAAGCCTTTCTTGCGCAACATGCGGGCGGCAATGACCTTGCCTTCAATGTCGTTCATCGCGAGGATGACGGCTTCCAGGTGCGGCATGTGCAGTCCCTCCCAGAAAGTGGTGTCTTCTGCGTCGGCGAAAACCACGTTACGGCCCTCATCCGAGTGCTTCTGGGCCTTGGCAGGATCCGAGTCCAGTCCCATCAGCCTGGGTTCATCTTCACGTAGCCGGTCGTAGGCCGCTGTGCCGGTTCGCCCCATCCCCATGACCAGTACCCGGGTGTCCCCAAGCGAAATCGGCTGTTCGTCCGGATGGTGATTGCGGCTCTCCAGCGGCGCCAGCCGACTCGCCAGGCGCTCATAGATCGGGTGCGCCAGACGGTTCAGGGGTGCAGAGAGCAGGAATGACAGGGAGACCGCGATTGCCAGCGGGATCAGCCATTCTGGCAAGGCGACGCTGGCTACGATCAGGCCGAACTCGCTGTAGTTGGTCAGTGAGAGGCTGGACAGGAAGCTGCTGCGGGCGCGAAGCCGGAACAGCAGCAACAGGAAGAAGAACAGGATCCCCTTCAATGGCAGGATCAAGGCGGTAACCAGTGCGAAGATGAGGGCGTTGGTATCCGGCAGGCCGCCAATACCAATCTGCAGGAAAAAACCGACCAGGAAGATTTCTTTCACGCTCCACAGCGACTTGGACAACTCCTGGGAGCGGGGATGGTTGGCCAGCATGGCGCCGAAGATCAGGGCGCCCAGCTCCGAGCTCAGGCCCACTGCCTCGAACCCAAGGCCACCGATCACCAGGGCCAGCAACAGGCCCAGCAGCACCAGCAGTTCATCATGGCCACTGGCGTCCAGCAGACGGTAAAGAAAGGGTCTCAGCAGGGGCAGGCCGAAGATCAGCAGTGCCCACTCAGACGGCGTCTTACCGGCGGCCAGGCTCATTACAACCAGTGCGATCAGGTCCTGCATGATCAGGATGCCGATGGCCACCCGACCATGGAATGCCCGTAGCTCGCGCTTGCCTTCCAGTACCTTGGCCGCGAGCACGGTACTGGAGAAGGACAGGGCAACGGCCAGCAGCAGGGCAGTGGTCCAGTCGAGTCCGGCCAGGTAGTGGATGCCGGGGGTAAATACCAGGCAGGTGATACCGAAGTGCAGCAGACTGCCGCCGATCACCTCCGGGCTGACCACGGATTTGAGCTTCAGTTTCAGGCCAACGGTGAACAGAAGCAGAAGCACGCCCAGGTGGGCAATGTGGGACAGGACATCGGTGTCCTCCACCACCAGGGGGGTGAAGCCGGACAATCCACTCAGGACGAAGCCCGCTGCCAGGTAGCCCACCAAAGGCGGAAGGCCTACTCCCTTGACCAGCAGGCCCAGGGTAAAGGCAAAGGTGATCCAGATGGCTTCGGACATGGGGCGGATTCCTTGTGGACAGCAGGGGGCCGATTGTAACGCAAAAAAAAGCCCGGTAGCTCGCTTGCGACCGGGCTTTCAGGCCAATTAGGCAGGATCAGTCGTTTTCACGGGCGATGGCCCGCCAGGCAATGTCCTTGCGATAGAAAGCACCGTTCCAGGTAATGCTGCCCGCCAGTTGGTAAGCGCGCTGCTGGGCTTCGGTCACCGTGTTACCCAGGGCAGTGACGCATAGGACTCGGCCACCATTGGTGAGCACCTGTTCGCCCTGCAGCCGGGTGCCGGCGTGGAAAACTTTCTCGCCCTCGGTTTCCCCTTCCGGGAGGCCCTCAATAACGTCGCCCTTGCCATAGTTGCCCGGGTAGCCGCCAGCGGCCAGTACGATGCCGACGGACGCGCGGTCATCCCAGCGGGATTCGCACTGGTCGAGCTTGCCGTCGATGGCCGCGTCGCACAGCTCTACCAGGTCCGACTGCATGCGCAGCATAATGGGCTGGGTTTCCGGGTCGCCAAACCGGCAGTTGAATTCAATGACCTTCGGTGCGCCGTCGTTATCGATCATCAGGCCGGCGTAGAGGAAGCCCTTGTAGGGGTGACCCTCGGCAGCCATGCCACGAACGGTCGGATAGATCACCTCATCCATGATTCTCTGGTACACAGAATCGGTCACCACGGGGGCCGGGGAGTAGGCGCCCATGCCACCGGTATTGGGCCCGGTATCGCCGTCGCCCACCCGCTTGTGGTCCTGGGAGGTCGCCATGGGCAGGACATGCTCGCCATCCACCATCACGATAAAACTGGCTTCCTCGCCGTCCAGGAATTCCTCGACCACCACCCGGCTACCGGCATCACCGAAGGCATTGCCGGCCAGCATATCGCGGATGGCGGCTTCGGCTTCTTCCAGGGTCATGGCAACGATCACACCCTTGCCGGCGGCAAGGCCATCGGCCTTCACCACGATCGGCGCGCCCTGACTGCGCACATAGGCCAGCGCTTCGTTCACATCGGTGAAGTTGGCGTAGGCGGCGGTCGGGATGTTGTGCCGCGCCAGGAAGTCCTTGGTAAAGGCCTTTGAGCCCTCCAGCTGGGCCGCGCCCTGACTGGGGCCAAACACCCGCAGATTGCGGGATTCGAACTTGTCGACAATGCCGGCTACCAGTGGTGCTTCCGGGCCCACAATGGTCAGGCCCACGTCGTGGGTAGCGGCAAAGTCAGCCAGGGCATCAAGGTCCATCACGTCGATGGAGACATTCTCCAGGCGTGGTTCCAGTGCCGTGCCGGCATTGCCCGGGGCCACAAAGACCCGGTCGGCCAGGGGTGAGCGAGCCGCCTTCCAGGCCAGGGCGTGCTCGCGGCCGCCGCTACCGATAATCAGGATATTCATATTATTTTTCTCCTCAGTGGCGGAAATGGCGCATGCCGGTGAAGACCATGGCGATACCATGCTCGTTGGCGGCGTCGATCACCTCCTGGTCGCGCATGGAGCCGCCCGGCTGGATAACAGCGGTTATCCCCGCTTCGGCGGCAGCGTCGATGCCATCCCGGAACGGGAAGAAGGCGTCGGAGGCCATCACCGACCCCTTCACTTCCAGCTTCTCGTCGGCCGCCTTGATGCCGGCGATCTTTGCGCTGTATACCCGGCTCATCTGGCCGGCGCCAATGCCGATGGTGCGTCCGGCTCGGGCGTACACGATGGCGTTGGATTTGACGTACTTGGCCACTTCCCAGGCGAACAGCATATCGTTGAGCTCGTCCTCGGTGGGCTGGCGCTCTGTGACGACCTTGACCTCATCCATGGAGACCATCCCCAGGTCCCGGTCCTGCACCAGCAGGCCTCCGGTGACCCGCTTGTAGTCCAGGGCCTTCGCACGCTCGCCATCGAATTCACCACAGGCCAGCAGGCGCACGTTTTTCTTTGCGGCCACCAGCTCGATCGCTTCGGGGCTAATGGTCGGTGCAATGATCACTTCCACGAACTGGCGATCGATGATGGCCTGCGCCGTTTCGCCGTCGAGCTCACGGTTGAAGGCAATGATGCCACCGAACGCAGAGGTAGGGTCGGTAGCGAAGGCCAGGTCATAGGCCTGGCGGATATCCGCACCAATGGCCACACCACAGGGGTTGGCGTGTTTGACGATCACGCAGGCCGGGTCGGCAAAGGGCTTGACGCATTCCAGGGCGGCATCGGTATCGGCCACGTTGTTGTAGCTCAGTTCCTTGCCCTGCAACTGCTTTGCGGTGGCAACGCAGGCTTCCTTCGGGTTGCGCTCAGCATAGAAGGCAGCCCGCTGGTGAGGGTTCTCGCCGTAACGCATATCCTGGACCTTCACATATTGGGCGTTGAAGGTGCGGGGGAAGTCGGCGTTGTCGTTATCCGGGGTGCGGCCACCCAGGTAGTTGGCAATGGCACCGTCGTAGCCGGCGGTATGCTCGAAGGCCTTGACTGCGAGGTCGAAGCGGGTGCTGTAGCAGAGCTCGCCATCGTTCTCTTCCAGCTCTTTCAGAACCCTGTGGTAATCCGAGGCGTTGACCACGATAGCCACATCGTTGTGGTTCTTGGCGGCGGCGCGGACCATGGTGGGGCCGCCGATATCGATGTTCTCGATGGCGGTGGCCAGGTCGCAGTCCGGGTTCGCCACGGTTTCTTCAAAGGGATAGAGGTTAACGACCACCATGTCGATGGGTGCGATACCGTGCTCTGCCATCACCTGGTCGTCGGTGCCACGACGCCCGAGGATGCCGCCATGGATTTTCGGGTGCAGGGTCTTGACCCTGCCATCCATCATTTCCGGGAAGCCGGTGTGATCGCTCACTTCAGTCACCGGAACCTGGTTTTCCTTCAGCAGGCGGAAGGTGCCGCCGGTAGACAGCAGTTCAATGCCGCGCTCGGTCAGCCTGCGGCCGAACTCAACGATGCCGGTCTTGTCGGACACACTGATCAGGGCCCGACGAACGGGGGTGTTTGATGGAGTTGCCATTTTCAATGCCTTCTTGAAACAGGAAAGGCCTCGCGAAACAACTCCGGGAGGCCTTGGGAGAATCCGATGATTATAGCAGACCGTACTGCTTGAGTTTCTTGCGCAGCGTGCCGCGGTTCAGCCCCAGCATGGTTGAGGCCCTGGTCTGGTTGTTGCGGGTGTACTTCATGACCTGTTCCAGCAGGGGGGCTTCCACTTCCGACAACACCAGCTGGTAGACGTCGGTGACCGGAGCACCGTCCAGCTGGGCCAGGTAGTTCTTCAGGGCCACTTCAACGCTGTCGCGCAGGGTTACCGAGTTACCGGTGTTGCTGACGGTCTGAAGGGTGGGCTGGTCGTCGTTTGCGGAACGGGCCATGGAATCGTGTGCCAGTGTTTCAGCGGTCATGCTGCGAATACCTCTCCATTTCGTAAGGCTGCAAAATACTGTTGGATACTGTCGGACTGCGCCTTGGCGCACTCCAGCGTATTGAAACGCTTGCGGAACTGTTTGCCGGCGTCGTGGGCCTGCAGGTACCAGCCCACGTGCTTGCGAGCGATGCGAACCCCCATGGGATCGCCGTAGAAACAGTGAAGCGCCTGCAGGTGATCCAGCAGGATGGCTTCTACCTCTTCCAGCGGGGGCGGTGCCATGACTTCCCCGGTTTCCAGGAAATGCTTTATTTCCCGGAAGATCCAGGGCCTGCCCTGGGCGCCCCGGCCAACCAGCAGGCCGTCGGCGGCGGTGTGCCGGAGCACCGCCTGCGCCTGCTGGGGCGTGGTGATATCGCCGTTGGCGAACACCGGGATGGTGACGGCCTCTTTCACCTGGGCGATGGTGTCGTATTCCGCCGCGCCCCGATAGGCGTCGGCCCGGGTGCGCCCGTGTACGGCCAGTGCCTGGATGCCGGCATCTTCCGCCATGCGGGCGATAGTGACGGCATTGCGGTTGTCCCGGTCCCAGCCGGTGCGCATTTTCAGGGTGACGGGCACGTCCACCGCCTGAACCACGGCATGGAGTATGTCCTTTACCAGGGCCTCATCCTTCATCAACGCCGAGCCGGCCGCCTTGTTACAGACTTTCTTGGCCGGGCAGCCCATGTTGATATCGATAATCTGGGCGCCCTGCTCAGCGTTCATGCGGGCGGCGTTGGCCAGCATGTCCGGGTCACCGCCAGCGATTTGCACCGAGCGGGGCTCAGGTTCGCCCTTGTGATCCAGCCGCAGGCGTGATTTTCGGGTATGCCAGAGGGACGGGTCGGCAATCACCATTTCAGACACAGCCAGGCCCGCACCCATGCGCCGGCAGAGTTGCCGGAAAGGGCGGTCGGTCACGCCGGCCATGGGCGCGACCACCAGGGAATTGGGCAAGGTATAGGGCCCTATCTTCACCGTGGGCAGCATACGTCTGAGTCCGTCGTCGGTTACCAGAACTGTCTCTGAATCTACCATACCCGATCATCTGGCTCCCGTATGGGACGCCAGTCAGAAAAGGATGCCGGATTCAGGGGGCGACAATGATACCGCCGGGGGTGAGGGTATTGAAGGCCGGAACAGGGGAAAAAGTTGATTATTTTTCACCCTGTCTGGTTGACTTTTATTCGACCTGGTGTCCACCAATGGTTGATACGGGAGGGGGTCAGGAGTCGTTGCTGCGGTTAACGAATCGCAGGTTGTAGTTGACTGCGTCACGGCCGGGATCGCGGATACTGATAGCGATGCGTACCGGAGTACCTGATGGCATGGCCTCCAGGTCGGCGCCCTCACCGGCGAGGTAATCCTCGGGTGGGAAGATGCTCTGGGCCACCACGTCGCCATTCAGGTTGGAAAAGGTAAGTGCAATGGCGGGGAATGGCTGCTCGAATTCGGCCTGGTTGATAATTACAGCGTCCACCAGCAGGGCGGAACGGTTATCGGGGTCTGTGCGGACGACCAGCTTGCGGCTCTGGATGCGATCCATGGCAACCAGTGGTGCCAGTTCGCAACCGGCGTATTCACAGGCCTTTTCATACCAGGGGCGGAGTTCGGGAATGGCCGATAGCCGGTCGAACTGGAACCATGCGACCTGGGAAATCACCCCTCCCAGCAGGGCCAGCACGACCAGGGTCCAGAGCCAGCCTCGCAGGCTGCCACCGGAGCGGGAGCCGACGGACACCGGTTCGCTGGACAGACGGTCGTAGGGGGAGACGTCATCCAGTGAAGGGAAGGTGCCACCGGTGATACCGTCACGGGGGCGTTCGACGTCCGCAGGCCCGGCGTGGGGCTCTGCCTCGGCCACCATTCCGACGATCTCCAGGTCGTCGGTGGAAGCCGGGTAGCCCGATTCTCCGGTAGCCGGGTCATGCTGGCGCCAGGCCGCAGATTCGGCCGACTCCTCGGCGGGAGCCTGCCGGTGGGCCGGAGATTCAGGGTCAGCATGGCCGGTAGGCGCGGGGGATGCGTGTCGGTGCTGATTCGGGGTGTTGTCCGGCAACTCCTCCTGAAGCATGGCTTCCGCCCAGCTCTCGTCCACGTCATCGACATCGTCATCGTGGAGGTCGCCGTGATGCTCAGCGCCGGCGTCAACGCCACGGAAACTGTCGCTGAGTTCGTCATCGGCAAAATGGGAGTCCTGCCCGGCATAGGGGCCTTCGGCGGCGTCTTCTACCGGGTTGTCCTGGAAGATCAGGTCTTCATCGGGATCGGTGGCACCGAAGTGCTCCCGGTTTGCCTCCCCGGGTTGGCTGGCCGCCGGGGAGTCTGCATGGCTGCGAGCGTCGAATACTTCCATGCAATGCCCGCAGCGCACCTTGCCATCAGCGACGGTCAGTTGTTCACTGGTTACCCGGAAACGGGTATCGCAGTGGGGGCAGCGGGTCAGCAGGCTGGAAGTATCGGCCATCCTAAAATCCTGTAAGGTCAAAGGCTCTCAGCAGTTTAGCGACAGTCTTGCGTGTCGTCATCCACCAATGCGGCGACCTGTGAGGCGTATCCATTCTTCGCGTTGTTCGGGCTCGTCCATGACGAACCAGGGTTCGTAGGCGGTCATCACTTCACGGGCCTGTTGTGCAAGGATGCCGGACAGAACCAGGTGGCCTCCGGGCCGGACTTTCCCGGCGAGGGTGGGAGCCAGTTCAACCAGTGGGCCCGCCAGGATGTTTGCCAACAGTATGTCAGCCTGGGTGTCCGGTTCATTACCTGGCAAGTAGAGGTCAAACCGCTCATCGCTGACGTCGTTGCGGCGGGCGTTGTCACGACTGGCTTCCAGGGCCTGTGGATCGGTATCGACGCCGATCGCGTGGCCAGCACCCAGCAGCAGGGCCGCCAGTGCCAGGATGCCGGAGCCGCAACCGTAATCTATGACCTGGCAGCCTTCCACTTCCGTGGCATCCAGCCAATCGAGGCAAAGGGCTGTGGTGGGGTGGGTGCCGGTACCAAAGGCAAGGCCAGGGTCCAGCAGCAGGTTGGCGGCTTCGGGGTCCGGTGCGGCGTGCCAGCTGGGTACGATCCACAGGCGGTGCCCGAACTTGAGGGGCTGGAAGTCATCCATCCAGGCCCGCTCCCAGTCCTTGTCTTCAACCAGGGTGACCTCGATGTCCGGCAATTCCTGCTGGGTCTGCTGGTGCCAGGCATCGCGGATGGCAGAGCAGATCTGCTCAATATCCTGGTCGGCATCGAACAGTCCCGTCACCCGGGTATCACCCCACAAGGGGGTGGTACCAGGATCCGGTTCAAAGATGGGCTGGTCGGCGGCGTCTTCCATGGTGACAGCGTCGGCACCCATCTCCATGAGAAGGTCTTCCAGCTGATCCGCCGTGTCAGGATCAGCCGGAATCTGCAGTTGGATCCAGGGCATATCAGTCCCGTATCAACTTTTCGAGGTAGTGGATGGTGAAATCCACGCTCTTGAAGCCGCCGTCCCTCACCAGGTTTCGATGCAGGGGCTGGTTGGTCTTGATGCCGTCCACCACCAGTTCGTCCAGGGCGTTCTTCATTCGACGGCGGGCGATTTCCCGGTCGTCGCCCCAGGTGATCAGCTTGGCCACCAGCGAGTCGTAGTAGGGCGGCACTGTGTAGCCACTGTACAGGTGAGAGTCCACGCGGATGCCGTTCCCGCCGGGTGCATGGAAGTGATTCACCTTGCCGGGGCTGGGAACAAAGGTTTTCGGGTCCTCGGCATTGATCCTGCACTCCATGGCATGGCCAGAAATGGTGATGTCGTCCTGGCTGTACTGCAGTGGCATGCCGCTGGCGATACGCAGCTGCTCACGCACGATATCGACACCAGTGACCATTTCGGAGACCGGGTGTTCAACCTGGACCCGGGTGTTCATCTCGATGAAGTAGAAGGCACCGTCCTGGTACAGGAACTCGAAGGTACCTGCGCCCACGTAGCCAATCTCCTTGCAGGCATCGACACAGGCCTTGAGGGTCTTCTGGCGGGCCTCTTCATCGATGTTCGGCGCCGGCGCTTCCTCGATAACCTTCTGGTGGCGACGCTGCATGGAGCAGTCCCGGTCACCCAGGTGAATGACGTTACCGTGGGTATCGGCCAGCACCTGGACTTCCACGTGGCGAGGCCGCTCGAGGTATTTTTCCAGGTAGACGGTGGGGTCGCCAAAGGCGTTCTTGGCCTCACTCTGGGTGACCTGGATGCCCTTGAGCAGGGCCGCCTCCGAATGAACCACCTGCATGCCCCGGCCTCCACCGCCGGAAGCGGCCTTGATGATTACCGGATAGCCGATTTCCCGGGCGATGCGCAGGGTGCGCTCGTCATCATTGTTAATGGGGCCGTTGGAGCCAGGCACGGTGGGGACGCCCGCCTTCACCATGGCTTCGATGGCGGATACCTTGTTGCCCATCAGACGGATGGTTTCGGCCCGGGGGCCGATAAAGGTAAACCCGCTCTTTTCCACCTGTTCGGCAAAGTCGGCGTTTTCTGCCAGGAAACCATAGCCCGGGTGGATGCCCACGCTGTCGGTAACCTCGGCCGCACTGATGATGGCAGGGATATTGAGGTAGCTTTCAGTGGCGCTGTTGGGACCAATGCAGACGGACTCGTCCGCCAGGCGGACGTGCATCAGGTCGCGGTCTACCTGGGAGTGTACAGCGACGGTACGAATGCCCAGTTCCTTGCAGGCCCTGAGCACCCGCAGTGCGATCTCGCCGCGATTGGCGATCAGAACTTTATCAATCATGGCCATGATCTTTAGTCACCTGTTGCTCAGGAAATGATAACCAGCGGCTGGTCGAACTCTACCGGCTGTCCGTTCTCCACCAGGATCTCGGTTACCGTACCGCTCTTGTCGGCTTCGATCTGGTTCATCATCTTCATGGCTTCAACGATACAGATGACGTCGCCGGCCTTGACCGTCTGGCCCACTTCCACAAAGGATGCTGCGGTGGGTGACGGCGCCCGATAGAAAGTGCCGACCATGGGCGACTTCACGGCATGGCCGGAAGGCGCCTGCGGTTCCGGGGCGGCCGGTTCGGCGGCAGGAGCCGGGGCAGCAGCCTGCGGTTGGGGCGCATGCATGGGCTGGGGTGCATAGGTGACGCTGGCGTGCTCGCGTCGCCGGGAGATGCGAACCGAGTCGTCTCCCTCCTGGATCTCCAGTTCCTCGACGTCGGATTCCTCAAGGAGTTCGATCAGCTTCTTGATTTTGCGAATATCCATGGTAGTTCAGTCCCGTATTATCGGTGTCAGTTGGAATGGATTCTTTGCAGGGCGGCCTGGAGGGCCAGGTCATAGCCCTGACTGCCAAGGCCGCAGATAACGCCATCGGCGATATCGGAGAAATAGGAGTGATGGCGGAAAGCTTCCCGGGCATGCACGTTGGACAGGTGCACCTCTATAAACGGGACGCCGGACGCCAGCACCGCATCCCTCAGAGCCACACTGGTGTGGGTGAAGGCCGCGGGGTTGAAAATCAGGTAATCGATACCTTCGGCACGGGCATCATGCAGTCGTTCGATCAGTTCGTATTCGGCATTGGACTGCAGGTGCAGCAGGTGGTGTCCGTGATCGGCAGCGGCGGCATGGAGGCGCTCGTTGATATCCTGAAGGGTTTCATGGCCATAGACGTCCGGTTCGCGGACGCCGAGCATGTTCAGGTTCGGTCCGTGGAGGACTAGGATGGTGGCCATGACGAATCGTGCCTTACTGGGATTTGGTGAAAATAGCGTATTTTAACGAATTTTGCGCCCATGATGCGGGTTGAAAGTTGCCGGTTCAACAGTTTTTAACAAACGACCGTATGAATTCGTGGTGCATGTCTGAATTCATTGCATCTGGCTCGCCATTTTCGACGTTTGCGGCAGTTCCGTCCATAAGACCATGGTTTCATGGACGGAATGCCGGAGTTTGGGTTTTTTGCGCCACCCTCGTCCGTTTGTGTCAGCCAGGGTGTTCCTCGCTGCCAATCACGCAGTTGCGTCCGGCATTCTTGGCCTGGTAAAGCGCCTGGTCAGCCCGTTCGCAGAGGGATGAGGCTGCCTCGCCCTCCCAGCGCGCAACGCCACAGCTGAACGTGACGTGGAATTCCCGGTCGCCTGCTGTCTGGGTCAGCTCCGCAAAGCGCTCGCGGATATCGTTGAGCACAGCCCGTGCGTCACTCTCCCGGGTGTCGGGCATGATCACAGCAAATTCTTCACCGCCGTAGCGTCCGATATGATCCGTCTTGCGCAAACGCTGTTTCAGGAACATGGAGAGTGCGCGGAGGATGCGGTCGCCAATGGGGTGCCCGAAGGTGTCGTTCACCTTCTTGAAATAGTCCACGTCGATCATGGCGAAACACAGGGACTGACCTTTCTGGCTGGCGCGGACCATCTCCTGCTCCAGCAGGTAGAGGGTATGGGTGTGATTGAACAACCCGGTCAGGCTGTCCCGGATCATCAATGCCAACAGTGAGCGGGCGCGCCGGCCCCGGTTATGGATGGTGGCGACCAGGTGCTTCGGGTCAATGGGCTTGGTAAGGAAGTCATCACCACCCAGGCTCATGGCGTGCAACTGTTTCTGGACATCGTCCTCGGCGGACAGGTAGATAATGGGCACACTGTGGAACCGGTCCTGCTGGCGAATCACCCGCGCGATTTCCATGCCCGTACAGCCTGGCATGTACATGTCCAGAATGATGATCTCGGGGTTGAACTCCTCCAGGGCGACGATGATGTTCATCGGGTCGGTAATAATGTGGGCTTTCATGCCGGCTTTGTTGAGCACGGTTTCCATGAACTTGGCCTGGGCCCGGGAGTCGTCCAGTACCAGCACCCGGTAAGGTTCTATCGCGTTGTTGTGGGTGTAGGTTTCGATTTTCTCGATCAGTTGGCCAGGATCCACCGCGGGGTGGAAGAACTCCTCACCGCCGCAGCGGGATGCGCGCAGTCGGGTTTCAATGGTGCCATCCTCTTCGCTGACAAAGATGATGGGTATGGGAGTGTCGTGTCGTTGTTGCAGCGTTTCCACGGTCGCCAGCCCCGTATCCGACCCACCGCCAAAGCGGATATCCATCAGGATGGTTTCCGGTTTATGCAGGGCGCAGGCATCCATCAGGTCATCCGGGGACGCGAAGGCTTCTGCGCGGAATCCGAAAAATTCCAGTTGTCTCACCAGCCTTGTGGCCAGTTCGTGACTGGCCAGGGCGATATAGACCGGGGTTTTGCGGTAAACCCTCGGAGGTTCCGAGTTCTGGCGATCAGACCTGCGCTGGGTGCTTTGCTCCAGGTACATGACCGCTTCCCGCAAGGCTTCCACGGCTGCCTGGCCGGGCGCTTCGCCCGGGGTCCAGTGAGGGAGGGCGGACAGGATGCCCTTGCCGGCTTCCACGTAGGCGGTCATCTCGAACCGGCTGGCATAACGGGCGAGCTTGTCGGCTGAGGCTTCCAGGTCTCCGCGGAAGGGGGCGGCTGCCTGTGGGTCAGCGTGGATCTTCTGCCAGGTGTCCAGGACGACCCGGGCCTGGTTGGTGACGCGGCGGGCAAAATGCTGGCGCAGCTTTTCTTTCTGGGACTCGTCAGTCATGTTTCCGGTAGGTCCTGTCCTGTTCTTGTCAGCGCATCGGAAAGCGGTTCTGGCGCCCCGGTTGAAGCCAGGGTGGTGTCCCGGTACGCCTTTCATTATCGATTGCAGGATGACTCTGTGGCTGCAGTCTATAGTGTTTGTAACAGAAGGCGCAGGCGACGAACTGTAAATCTTTGTGAACCTGAGACATGGGCACGTTCTTTAACGCTGCGCGGGCTGAAATCTTCCCCAAAAGGTAGGGCACGGATGCGGCAGAGATGGCAAATACCCGGTACCACCCGGGTAATTACACTGCGGACCCTGTTGTTGATCTTTACCGGCGCGCTGGTGTTGTTGCTGCTGGTTGCCAGCATGCTGATCAGTTTCGACCGTTTTCGTAGCTACGTTGCGGAAGAGCTGGAGGGGCGCACCCGTGATGCTGCTACCGCTGTCGGCCTGTCATTGTCCAATGCTATTGATGCCAGTGACCGGGTTGCGGTGGCGTCATTGATCGACTCCATGTTCGACAGTGGTGACTACCTGGTGATCGAGTTTATTGATCACGACGATCGGGTGGTGGCCGGGCGTGCCCGGTCCCTGTCCGGCCTGGGCGTACCCGGGTGGTTCGTGGCCATGGTGGAGCTGCCCAGGCCGGAGGGCACGGCCTCGGTGATGAAAGGCTGGCGCTGGCTGGGCCAGGTGCGCGTGGTGGGGCACCCGGGCAACGCTTATCAGGATCTCTGGTGGGTCACTGTCTGGCTCATCGTGGCTTCCGTATTGATCGGTGTGGTCGCCATTGCTGCACTGTATCTGTTGCTTGGCCGGCTTCTTCGGCCACTGCGGGCACTGGAGCAGCAAGCGGAAGCAATCGGTCGCCGGGACTTCCGGCGTCGTACTGGCGTTCGCTCTACCCGGGAGCTGAACCAGGTAACCCGGGCCATGAACCAGATGACCGATGACCTGGAGCAGCTGTTCTCCGGGCAGGCCGCTCTGATCGCCCATCTACGCAAGCTCAATAATGAAGACGCACTCACCGGCCTGGGCAGTCGCAATGCCTTCGACCAGCGACTGGCAGTGGAAGTAGTCAGCGAAGAAGGTCGTCGCCCCGGGTCGCTGATCCTGCTCCAGGTGGGCGGTTTCGCGGACTTCAATCAGTATGCCGGTCGGCTGGAGGCTGACGCTTTGCTGATTCGCCTGGCAGGTGAGTTGCGGGCGTTTGTGAACCGGCATGCGGGGAGTTTTGCAGGGCGTCGCAGCGGGGCTGAATTTGCAGTGTTTGTTCCCGGTGGCGCCCCTGCTGACGCTCAGATCTGGGGGCGGGAGTTGGTCAACGACCTGCAGTCCATCTGTGGCGATTTTTCAGGTGAGGGGGCCGATGAAGGTGGTGGAACGATGACTGCTATGGTGGTTCATGCGGGTGTCGCCGGAGTCGCGGATGGTCTGTCGGTACGGAGCCTGTTCGAGGCGGCGGACGGAGCCCTGCGCCGTGCCCAGCTTGAAGGAATCAGTAACTGTGAGCTGGCGGACAGTGGCGCCGATGTCCACCACGGGGCCGAGGACTGGCGGGGACTTCTTGAGCAGGCACTCGACCAGGAAAACCTCTGGCTCTGGGAGCAACCGGTGGTGGCCGCTGACGATACCACGGTGCTTTACCACCAGGTGTTCTCCCGCCTGCTGATTGAGCGTAACTGGGTGCGGGGTCATGTATACGCTCCCCTGGCTGAGCGGTTCGGGCTGATGGCGCAGCTTGACCTGATGGTGCTGGAGCGTACCCTGCAACGGTTGCGGGATGAGCCTCTGGTTACCCTTGGTATCTCGCTGGGCGCGTCGTCGGCCGTGTCGCCTGGCTTTGCCGAACAGGCCCTGGCGTTGGCCCGTGATGCCGGCATTGATATGGAGCGGTTATGGATAGGGTTCCCCGAGCAGGCGCTGCACTACCATCGACGCGAAATCCAGTCACTGGTTGTGCAGTTACGTCGTACCGGGGCCAGGCTGCTGGTGGACCGCTTTGGTGTGGGTGGTATCCCCTTCAGTTACCTGAGGCATCTGTCTATCCAGGCACTTCGTATTGACTCCAGCTTCGTGCATGGCATTGACCGGCAGGACGATAACCGGTTCTACCTGGAGTCCATGATTACCATCGCCCATGGCCGCGGCGTGAAGGTACTGGCTTCCGGGGTGGAAACGGAAGCGGAATGGCGTACCCTGAAATCGGCCGGTGTTGACGCCGCCACCGGTTACCATCTGGGGCGGCCCGGCCCGGTGGGTGAGCCGCCGGTGGGCGGAGGCGATGCCAGTGCTTGATTCCGGGTAGGGGTGAGCATGGCTAACTCACTGCCGGCATTGCAAAAACCTGATAAATCATTCATCTTTGAGCCCGGACTTCTGGTTCATCGGCACAGGACAGTGACTATGTTTAACCGACTCAAATCCCTCTTCTCTGGCAGTGGATCGGGTTATCAGGGCTCCTCCGCAACGGCGGGTAAAGGGCGTTCCATCGGCAAGATTGTTGTCGTGGTCGTGGTGCTCTATCTGCTGGTTACCATCATTCTGGGAATGATCTGGAGCAGTGAGCCGGACACCTTCTCGGTGAGGGAGCATACCCGAACCCTGGCCAATGACATGGGACGCGAGCCGGTGACCGGTTTTGCCACCACGGCCACCATGATCCGTGTTGCCGAAACCCTTCTGGACAAGCCGGGCGGTTATATATCCAACGATATCTTTCCGCCGGGGCTGTGGATGGACAATACGCCTGCCTGGGAGTACGGCGTACTGGTGCAGCTGCGGGATCTTTCCAGGGCCATGCGCCAGACCATCAGCCGTTCCCAGAGCCAGTCGGCCGAAGATCCGGACCTGACCGTCGCCGAACCCCAGTTCCACTTTGACAGTGAAAGCTGGGCGCTGCCGTCAACCGAGGGAGAGTACCGCCGGGGTATCCGGGCGCTGGAAAGCTACCTGAACCGGCTTTCCGACCCGCAGCGGCCGGAGGCCCAGTTCTATGCCCGGGCGGATAATCTCAACAGCTGGCTGGCGGACCTGGAAACCCGCCTTGGCAGCCTGTCCAGGACGCTGAGCGAAAGTGTTGGCAAACCGGAGGTTACCGAAGCGCTGGCCGGCATTCAGAACGTTGACCCGCTGGTGGATGAGGAACCCACCAGCGACGTGAAAACGCCCTGGCTCGAGATCGATGACGTATTCTATGAGGCCAGGGGCACTTCCTGGGCCCTGTTGCATATCTTCCGGGCCATTGAGGTGGACTTCCGCAAGGTGCTGGCCGACAAGAACGCCCAGGCCAGCGTCCGGCAGATCATTATCGAGCTGGAGGAATCCCAGGCCCAGATGTGGAGCCCTGTGATCCTTAACGGTAGTGGCTTTGGTATCCTCGCCAACCACTCCCTGACCATGGCGGCCTACCTCGCCCGTGCCAACTCGGCGATTACTGACCTGCGGGAATTGCTCTCCCAGGGGTGAGCGCCATCTTCCAGACACAAAAAAACCGGGCCGTTGAGCCCGGTTTTTTTGTCACAGGGCGGAATTACTTGCCCTGGTAGTTGGCCACGGACTCCTCGATGGCCTTGCGGGCGGCTTCCGCGTTGTCCCAATTCTGAACCTTGACCCACTTGCCGGGCTCAAGAGTCTTGTAGTTCTCGAAGAAGTGCTGGATCTGATCCCGCAGCAACTGGGGCACGTCGTTGATGTCCTTGACGTCGGTATAAGCCTTGGTGAGCTTGTCGTGGGGGACGGCTACCAGCTTGGCGTCACCGCCGGCTTCGTCTTCCATGTTAAGCACACCAACCGGGCGGCAGCGGATGATCGAACCGGGCTGAACCGGATAGGGGGTGATGACCAGCACATCCAGGGGGTCGCCATCGTCCGCCAGGGTGTGGGGGATAAAGCCGTAGTTGGCCGGGTAGAACATGGGGGCGGTCATGAAGCGGTCCACCATGACGGCGCCCATGTCCTTGTCGATCTCGTATTTCACCGGTGAGCTGTTGGCCGGGATTTCGATGGCCACGTAGATATCTTCGGGCGGATTCTTGCCGGCGGGGATGTGATCAAAGTTCATGTCGGGTCCTTCTCTGAAAGAATGAATCAAGAAACTGCGGTGAAAAAGTGCGCGACATTATACGGACATCGTGGCGCAACCGAAACTCAACGAAGGTCGGCAGGGCGCGATATCAGATGTCATCACGTTTGATGGTCCTGACCCCGTCGGCAGTCCCCAGTAAAAGGACATCCGCCGGGCGCCGGGCGAACAGGCCATTGGTGACAACGCCGACAATCTGGTTCAGTCGTTCTTCAGCATCGACAGGACGGGAAAGGTCCATGTTGTGAATGTCGATGATAATGTTGCCGTTGTCGGTGACCACGCCTTCCCGGTACACCGGGTCACCGCCGAGCTTGACGATCTGGCGGCCCACATGGCTCCGGGCCATGGGGATAACCTCCACCGGAAGCGGAAAGGCGCCCAGTATGTCCACGCGCTTGGACTCGTCTGCAATGCAGACAAAGGTCTTCGCCACAGCGGCAACGATTTTCTCCCGGGTCAGGGCCGCACCGCCGCCCTTGATCAGCTCCAGCCTGTCATTGGTTTCATCCGCACCGTCAACATAAAATTCCAGCTCGCTGACGGTGTTGAGGTCGTAGACCGGAATCCCGTGTTGCTTCAGTCGCTCGGCGGTGGCCTCGGAGCTGGCAACAGCACCGTCGAAGTCGTTGCGCACTTCCGCCAGGTAATCGATAAAGAAATTGGCGGTGCTACCGGTGCCGACACCGATCACGCTGTCCCGGTCCAGCCGTGGTGCAACGTAGTCCAGTGCGGCCCTGGCGACGGCTTGCTTGAGTTCGTCCTGTGTCATGCTGGCCTCCGGATGGGTGGCGAATGTCTGAGTGGGTGCAGCGCCTGGGCGGCGCGGGGTGGTTATTATAGCCTTGCCTGGCTGCCCGGTTATAGACGCGGGTGGTGCAAACTTCCTACACTGTATGTTTGCCCCGGCCCCGGGGCAGCTCAATCAACGCCTTACCAACCCTGACCGGACAGTACGCACCATGCCGCAACGCTACATCAAAAAGATTCTTGATGCGCGGGTTTACGATGTGGCCATCGAATCCCCGTTGACCGAAGCCCGCAGTCTCAGCAAACGCCTGGGAAACCAGATCTTTCTCAAGCGTGAAGACCTGCAACCGGTATTCTCTTTCAAGATTCGTGGTGCCTATAACCGAATTGCCCAGTTGTCGGATGCCCAGAAAGCCAATGGCGTCATCTGTGCATCGGCGGGCAACCACGCCCAGGGTGTCGCGCTGGCAGCGAAGAAGCTTGGCATCAAGGCGGTGATCGTGATGCCCCAGACCACTCCGGACATCAAGGTGAGGTCGGTGCGTGACCGGGGGGCGAAGGTGGTGCTAAAGGGCGATGCCTTTGACGAGGCCGCCGCCCACGCCCAGGAGTTGATTGCCAAGCACGGTTACACCTACATCCCCCCATACGATGATCCGGACGTCATCGCGGGTCAGGGTACGGTCGCCATGGAGATGATGTGGCAGTTCTCCCATAACCTGCACGCCGTGTTCATCCCGGTAGGTGGTGGCGGTCTTATCGCAGGCATGGCTGCGTACATCAAGTATCTGCGCCCCGAAATCAAGGTAATCGGCGTGGAGCCGGAGGATTCCAACTGTCTGCAGGCCGCCATGGCTGCCGGCGAGCGGGTGGTATTGGATGAGGTAGGCATCTTCGCTGATGGAGTGGCGGTGAAGCAGATCGGCGAGGCACCCTGGGAAATCTGCAAGGACAACGTCGATGAGGTGATCACCGTATCCACCGACGAGATCTGCGCGGCCATCAAGGATATCTTCGAGGACACCCGCTCCATCAGCGAGCCCGCCGGCGCCCTGTCTGTGGCGGGTATCAAGAAGTATGTGGAGCGGGAGCAGCTGGAGGGCGAGAACCTGGCCGGTATTCTCAGTGGTGCAAATATGAACTTTGACCGCCTGCGGTACATTTCCGAACGGACGGAAGTGGGCGAGAAGCGCGAGGCCATCCTGGCGGTGACCATTCCTGAAAGGCCCGGTGCCTTCAAGACGTTCATCAATGCGCTGCACAAGCGCAGCATCACTGAGTTCAACTACCGCTATTCCGATAACGAGGTGGCACGGATCTTTGTCGGGATCCAGGTCCAGGCAGGCGGGCACGGCCGTGAGGAACTGGTTCAGAGTTTGCGGGAAGACGGCTACCAGGTGGTTGACCTGACCGACAGTGACCTGGCCAAGCAGCATATCCGCCACATGGTGGGCGGCCATGCGCCGTCCGTTGCCAACGAGAAAGTATTCCAGTTCGAATTCCCGGAGCGCCCTGGCGCCCTGTTGAAGTTCCTGATGTCTCTGGGGACCCGTTGGAATATCTCCATGTTTCATTACCGCAACCATGGTGCAGCCTACAGTCGCGTGCTTATGGGTGCCCAGGTTCAGGAGGGTGAGCTGGCAGATTTCGAAGCCATGCTGGATCGTGTCGGCTTCCGTTATACCAATGAAACCGATAATGAAGCCTATCGCCTGTTCCTGGGTGCAGGTAACGGCGTCTGAGTCCCGAGATCCGGTCTTGGTGTTGCGGTGGGATACAGGCAAATTACCGGCTGCAATAAACTGTGCTATAGGATTTACAAATTGTAATTTTTAAAAATTGTAAATTCCCGGATAAGTGTTACGCTTTCGTCAATTCTTGGAGTTGTCGGCAGGCGCCTGTTTTATTGGAAAAAGCGGGCGTTTAAAACAACGATAACGGTCGCTGGGTTGAGCGGTCAGCTCATTCGTGGAGGAGAGGCAATGAGGCGCAAGCCGGACATGATTCGTACGGTGGTTCTGTTATTCGTAATAGGGCTGGCGGCGACCGGGCTGACGTCTTTCGGGGTTTCTGAGGACGAACCCCGGGTCATTCCTGCTGAAATCAGCGCCCAGGGGCAGTGGCTGAGCGGTCAGCGCAGCGAAGGCTGAGTAGCCCCCTTGCTTTAGTCCGTCCTGTAGATCCTGTGGTCGGTCACGACCGCATCCAGCGGTATATCCCAGGGTTCCACCGGTAATTTCTGTACTTTCTGCAGTTCATGGGCCAGCCCGATCAGGGTGGGTCGAAGCCTTGGACGTATCCGGGTAAACGCAAAGCTGCGGTCGTAGAAACCTCCCCCCATTCCCAGGCGGCCGCCTTCTTCATCAAATCCCACCAGTGGCATCAGCACCACATCCAGCGACCAGGCCGGTCGAATGCGGCGGCTGTGGAAAACCGGCTCAGGTATGCCAAAGCGATTGGGGGCCATTGGGGTGGTGGCGTCGTAACGACAGAATGCCAGCTGGCCGGAATGAATGGGGTGCAGTACCGGCAGGTAGAAGTGCATGCCTCGCCGCTGGCTCTGGGCCATGAACAGGCCGGGGTCAATCTCGCCGTCGTTGGGCAGGTACAGGCCTATATGCCGGGCACCCATCACTCTGGGGTGCTTTCGCAGCGTGTTGGCAAGGCCAATGGCAGCGTCTTGTTGTTGCTGGGGGTTGAGCTCCCGGCGCGCCTGGCGCAAGTGCCGGCGCAGGGCCTTGCGGTCCCGGGCGGTGTCTGGCTCGAAATCTGAAAGATTCTGGAAAGTGTGCGTCACGTCAACGGCAGGGTTAAATGAAATAAGCTTCCCGGGCTGCCGTTATCGGATGTGGCCCTTGAACCCAGGGTTCAAGGTGGTGGCCGCTGTGACATATCAGGCTTTCCCCTTCGCGGGGGACTTGCTCACAATGCCCTGAAGTAGCCACCTGGGTGTTGCGCATCGGCTCGAGGACGTATCCGACCAGCGAACAGCCCAGGAAGTTGAATCCATTATACGGGTACAGGCCGGGGCGGATGCAACCGTTAACGGCTTAATTTCTGTTATCTCGGCTATTGCCAGAATCTGTTGCAGGCTGGTTGCCGCCGAGGGCGCTGTCCAGCTTTTCGTCCATGGACCTGAGCAGGTCATCAGCGGCGCCGGACATGCTGGAGTCCTCGAGCAGCTCATGGGTAATGTTCAGGGCGGCCATAACGGCGATGCGCTCCGTGCCCAGCACCTTGCCCGTTGTGCGGATTTCCCGCATCTTGCTGTCCAAGTGGCGGGCTGCCCGGCGCAGGGCATCCTGCTGGTCTACAGGACAGGCGACCAGGTAATCCTTGTCGAGGATGCTGACTTCGACCGTAGTGGGGGACTTCGACATCAGTGGTGCTCCAGGGCCCGAAGGCGGCCAATCATGGCTTCTATGCGGTTCTTGGCCAGGTCGTTGCGCTGGATGAGTTGCGCCCGCTCCCGGTTCCATTCGTCCTGAAGCTCGCGCATGGCAGCGTTATCCTGCTCCAGCTTGCGACAGCGCTCAATCAGGCGGTCCAGCTTCTCCGCCATGGCCTGCAAATCTGACTGTTCCATAGACATTCCGCTACGTGACGGGGCATTTGGTCACCAGTGGCCCCTTTCGGTCTGGCACTTCATTCACTGGCGCTTTCACACCATACTCGACCAACTATAAGTGGGCTATCGAAACGGGTCAATTTGCCAGTCTGTCATCTTGGTGTGACTCGCGTCCCATCCCGGGCGACGGTATTCCCCGGCGAGGTTATTCTGCCGCCCAACCGGACGGCCGGTTGCCCAGGCGCCAGGCCTTGATGGCCGGTATGGCACCGACCACCAGTCCAGCCAGGGGTACCGAGAGCAGGAGCAGGCTCTCCACCCCGGTGAGTGGCCTCAGGTTAATGGCCAGGCCAAAGGTATCCAGCAGCCAGGGTGCGACGGCCAGCAGCGCCAGGTACCAGAGTCCGGTGGCCAGCGCCGTTGCTGTGACAGCAAGCCCGGTACATTCCAGCAGGTAGAGGCTGGCGATCAGGGAGGGCGATGCACCATTGGCTCTCAGTACGGCGATTTCCTGGTGCCGATGGGTTTGCAGGGTCAGTAACACCGTCACCAGGCCCGTCAGGCTGATCACAACCACGAAAGCTGTAATGCCCATCAGAAGCAGTTCGAACTGCCCGAGCACCTGCCACAGCTGGGCCAGCGCAACGCCCGGAAGAATGGCGGACAATGGCTCCCCGGCATACTGGTTAATGTCCCGCTGCACCTGGAAGGTGAGTATCGGTCGCTTGATTCCGGCCAGGGCGGCGGTAATGGTGTCCGGCGTCAGTTCCCGGATGCGTGCGGCGTCCGCCGAAAGCGTGCGACCGGGAGCGGGTACACCGGCTTCCCAGCCGATATGAATGGCCTCCAGCCCCTCCAGGCTCACATAGACACCCCGGTCCACCGGCGTTCCGGTAGCAGCAAGGACACCGCTCACCCGGAACGGGTGCTGGTCATGTTTCACGAAGCTGGTGCGTCCTCCTCCATGGGACAGTACGATCTCGTCGCCCGTCCGATGACCGAGGGTGCGCGCCACCTGGGCGCCCAGCACGACTTCGAATACGTCGCTGAACCACTGGCCTTTGACCAGTTGCAGCGGCTGGTCGTCTCCGTATTGATAGTAATCCAGGAAGCGCCTGTCCGTGCCCACCACGCGATGGCCCCGGTAACTGTCCCCCAGGGACAGGGGGATTAACCAGTCGATACGGTCATCCCCAGCCAGTTCCTGGAATGAGTTCCAGCCCAGGTTGTTGGTGGCGTGGCCGATATGGAACACGCTATACAGCAGCAGGTTCAGTTCGCCACTGCGGGCACCGATAATCAGGTCGGTGCCGGACACCGCACTGTTGAAAGACTGGCGAACCTCCGTGCGCAGGTACTGGACGCCGAGAAGCAGGGAAACGCTGAGGGTCAGGGTCAGGGTGACCAGCAGCAGTATGCGACGGCGATGCCAGAGGCTGGCTGTGGCCAGGGAAAGGGCCAGGGATGGCTTCATGGGTTCGCCTCCGTCTCGGTCTCGGTCAGCAATTCCAGGTGGTTGCCGAAATGGCTGGCCAGGGCGGGGTCGTGACTGACGAACACAACACTGGATCCGGTACGGGCTGCCTGCTCCAGCAACAGCGCCACAAACCGGTCACGGTTTACCACGTCCAGGGCCGAGGTGGGTTCATCGGCCAGGATCAGTGGTGGCGCACCGATCAGGGCCCGGGCTGCGGCTACCCGCTGTTGCTGACCGGTGCTCAGTTCCGGTGCCTTGCGGGTGAAGGTTTCCATAGGGAGCCCGAGCGCGGTCATCAACTGGCGGGCTGCATCTGCGGGATCACCGGCCTGTTGTCGGCGATGCCTGGACAACCGGCACGGCAGGGTGACGTTGTCCAGGGCTGACAGGTAGGGCACCAGGTTAAACTGCTGGAAGATGACACCGGTGCGGTCCGCTCTCAGGCGGTCCCTGGCACTACCGGACAGGCGGGCCAGGTCCTGGCCATGAACCCGGATGCTGCCCAGGGTGGCCCGGTTCAGGCCGCTGAGCAGACTCAGCAGGGTGGTCTTGCCGCTGCCGCTGGGCCCATGGATAAACAGGTGCTCGCCGGCCGGCAACGAGATATCCGGAAAGCGGAGCCGGGCGGTTTGTCGCGGCCATTGCCAGCAAAGGTTGGTGGTTTTGATGATCATCGGCGTCGGGAACCTGATTTCCGTTCAATGGTCATGGGAAGCATCGTGTCGCCGTGGCATGATACCCCGGCCTGCCGGCTGTTGAGGTTGTCCGGCCCCTTTTTTCGATTGCAGGAGACTTTTCATGGCGATATTCCCCCGAGCTGTGTTGCTGTTCCGGTTCGCGGTGCTGGTGCTCCTGTTGTTTGCGGGCAGCGCCCATGGCCAATGGCGAGAGCTGGACTGGCTCGAGCTTATGCCTGAGGAGGACCTTCGGCTGCTGGAAAGTCTGCCGCAGATCGAGCACGAGGGTGATGGTCCGGTAGAGCTCCCGGACGAGATCATGACCGGTCGGGTGGTGCCTGAGATGGACGGCGTTGAAGTCCGCATCCCCGGTTTTGTGGTGCCGCTGAAAACGATTGGAAGCGACCAGCGTATTGTGGAGTTCTTCCTGGTGCCCTACTACGGTGCCTGTATCCATGTGCCACCTCCGCCGCCGAACCAGATTATCCATGTTACCTACAAGCCCGGTTTTACCCTTGGCGCGCTCTATGAGCCTGTCTGGGTGCAGGGCACCCTGAAAACCGAGCCTGTGGAAAATGATATTGCCGCCGCATCCTACACGTTGGTCAGCGAAGAGGTAGAACTGTACGAAATGGACGACGCTGACAGCATGTTATAAGCCGGCCCTGTTGTGTTCAGGCCGGCTCCTGTGACTGGTGGGGCTTTATCGTGACAGGGTGAGAGCGGTTTCCCCCGCTTTCAGTTCGCTGTGACCCTGACCGGTGGCTGTGATCCAGTCCACTGACAGACTTTCAATGCCGGGGAAGCGTTCCATCAGCGGCACTGACAAGGTTCCCGACAACGCACTGTCGCAGCTGAGCCGTTGAGTGACCTCGACATCGCTGTGTCCGCTTTCTTTCGGGCCATCGCCGTTGCCGTGATCATGGTCGTGCCCGTGGTCATGGCCCACTCCCCCGATCTGGTGAATGCTGGCGGCACTGACCGCGCAGTCATTGGCTGGCGTCTGGATCAGCGCATTGATTTCCAGCCATTGAAGGGCGTCCTTACGAACCTTCTCCTGCCCAGACCCCCGGGGTGCGTGTTCGAATCCAACCAGGTTGGCAGCCGGTGTGCGCAGGATCAGCTCGGCGGAGCTGTCTTCAATGGCCACCTGCAGCTGCGCTGCCCCGTGGACATGTGCCCTCTGGCCATCCTGCCCATAGACGGTAACCGGTAGCAACAGGGACGACAGCGTGAAGGTGAGGGCGAGGTTTCTGACGGTGGACATGGCCATGGAATCTGTCCCAAAGTGAAATGTTATAACATAATTTACTGATGCATCGATCCAGGTCAAGGAATTTTGCCCGGATGTGCCGCAGTCCTGGCGGAAATGGTAGGATTGGAAACCCACTCAGCGAACAGGTAAAGCGCTTTAATGACTGATAACGCAGCCCCGGGTTCCCGTACCGACGATTTCGAAGGCTGGGCGAATCTTTTCACCCGTTGTCGGGCGTTCAGCCATCCCTCTGAACTTCATGGCGGCCTCTGCGGCCGGCTGGCAGCAGGTGCCCGCCTTAGTGAGCAACAATGGCTCGAGGTAGTGTGTGAACACGTTGGTATCGCCCCGGGTGCACTGACCAGCGACGATGACCTGCCGCCGGAGTTGCCGGCCTTTATGGACGAGGCCTATCACCAGACCCTCGACCGGTTGCGCGCTACTGACATGGCGTTCCAGCCGCTGCTGCCGGAAGATGACTACGCGTTTGACCAGCGCCTGCAGGCCCTTTCCGCGTGGGTGCGGGGTTTTCTTGAGGGTATGGCCCTCGCTGCCGGTCAGCGCCTGGGAGAAGCCCCTGACGAGATCCGTGAACTGATCGAGGACCTGGTGGCTATCAGTCAGGTAGAAGAGGCCGACGATGGTGACGAGGCCTCGGAAGTCCAGCTCAACGACATCACCGAGTACGTCCGCCTGGGGGTGATTTCCGTATTTACCGAATTCAATCCCCCGGAGCAGACACCGCCTTCCGCAGGCCAGACCCTGCACTGACAGCCCGTACCAGGAGACCCTATGAGTCCGTGGATTCCGATGAATGAACACGCCGAGCGCCGGCGCCGGCTGATGGAGCTGATGGCGAAGGACAGCATTGCCATCCTGCCAGCGGCCCCGGAGTGTACCCGCAACCGGGACGTGCTCTTCCCGTTCCGCCAGGACAGTGATTTCCAGTATCTGACCGGCTTCGGTGAACCCGAGGCTGTGGTGGTGCTGATTCCGGGGCGTGAACATGGTGAGTCGGTGCTTTTCTGTCGGGAGCGTAATCCGGAGAAGGAGCAGTGGGACGGTTCCATCACCGGTCCCGACGGCGCTATTGAACAATACGGCCTGGACGATGCCTTCCCGATTGCCGATATCGACGACATCCTGCCGGGCATGATCGAAGGCCGCAGCCGGGTCTATTACCCCCTGGGGCGGGACCAGGCATTCGATGCCCGGGTCATGGACTGGATCAAGCTGATCCGCAGCAAGGTGCGGGCAGGGGCCCAGCCCCCCGGTGAGTTTGTGGCGCTGGAGCACCTGCTCCACGATCTGCGCCTCTACAAAAGCGCCAACGAGATCAAGGTTATGGCCAAGGCCGGCCAGATCAGTGCAGAAGCCCACTGCAGGGCCATGAAGCGCGCCCGCAAGGGCGGTTATGAATATCAGCTGGAAGCTGAGCTGATCCATACCTTTATGGAACACGGCGCCCGCAACACCGCCTATCCGTCCATTGTCGGCTCCGGTGCCAATGGTTGTGTACTTCACTACATCGAGAACAGCGCCCCGCTGAAAGAGGGCGACCTGGTGCTGATCGATGCCGGTTGCGAGTTGGATTGCTATGCCTCGGATATCACCCGCACCTTCCCGGTGAGCGGCACCTTCAGCGAGCCCCAGCGGGCGCTCTATGAAGTGGTGCTGGAAGCCCAGTATGCGGCCATTGATGCGGTTCGCCCGGGCAATCACTGGAACATGCCACACGAGGCTGCCCTTGAGGTACTGACCCAGGGCCTTATCGACCTGGGGCTGATCCAGGGTTCCCTGGCGGAGGCACTGGAAAAAGAGGCGTACCGGCCTTTCTTCATGCACCGTACCGGCCACTGGCTGGGTATGGACGTGCATGATGTGGGTGACTACAAGGTCGGGGACGCCTGGCGTGTACTGGAACCGGGCATGGTACTTACCGTGGAACCCGGACTGTATGTCGCCCCGGACAATATGGATGTAGACCCCCGGTGGCGTGGCATCGGTATCCGTATCGAAGACGACGTGGCTGTCACCAGGGATGGCTGCCGGGTGCTCACGGATGCGGTGCCCAAGAATATCGCCGAAGTGGAAGCCCTGATGGCAGAGGCCTGATAGCGTCGCTTTACTAGCAGAGTAACAGGAGCCGGTCCGGAACCCCATGCAGACCTTTGAGACGGACATACTGATTGCCGGTGGCGGGCTGGCCGGTGCCACCCTGGCGCTGGCAATTGCCCGCCTGATTCCGGATTACCGGGTGACGGTGGTGGAAGCGTTTCCGCTGTCAGAGCAACCGGCCCCGACGGATTACCAGCCCAGTTACGACGCCCGCTCCACGGCACTTTCCTGGGGCTCCCGCCAGATCTTTGAACATCTCGGTCTGTGGTCAGCTATCGAGCAACAGGCAGCAGCCATTCGTCATATCCACGTGTCCGAGCGTGGGCGCCTGGGGGTAACCCGGCTGGCGGCCGAGGATCATCACCAGCCTGCGCTGGGCTATGTGGCGGACAACCGCTGGCTGGGCCTTTGCCTGATGGATGCCCTGCGTGCAGAGTCAGCGATCCGATGGCTGGCGCCGGCCCGGGCCACCTCGGTGACTACCCGGGAAGGCGGTGTCCAGGTCACGGTCAGAGAGGGCAGCGAAGGCGACGAAGGGCAGGAGGAAGTCCTCAACGCCCGCTGCCTGGTGGTCGCCGATGGCGGCCGCTCGGGCCTGCGTGAAGCCCTGGGTATTGAAGTGACCCGGGAAGACTACGACCAGTATGCGCTGATCGCCAATGTCAGTACCGAGCTCCCCCACCAGGGCACCGCCTGGGAGCGCTTTACCGACCGGGGGCCCATGGCACTCTTGCCCCAGGTGGGCGGCCCTGAGCCCGGCCACCGTTCCGCGCTGGTGTGGACGCTGTCACCGGTGGAGCTGGAAGAAATTCTCGCGCTGGACGACGCCACACGCTGCCAGCGCCTGCAGGCGGCCTTCGGCTGGCGGCTGGGGCGTTTTACCCGCTTTGGCGAGCCTCACCATTACCCCCTGTCGCTGACCCTGGCCCGCGAAACCATTCGCCCCGGTGTGGCGCTTGTGGGTAACGCCGCCCATTCCCTGCACCCGGTGGCCGGCCAGGGCTTCAACCTGGCATTGCGGGGGCTGATGGCCCTGGTGGAGGCTTTCCGCCTGGCCAGTCAGGCCGGCCGTTCCCCCGGCGATCTGCAGGTCCTGGCCCGTTACCAGCAAGCTCACCAAGCCGACCAGCGTCAGACAGTGGGCTTCTCGGACACCCTGGTGCGCCTGTTCGGTGGCCAGTATCCGGCACCTGGTATTGCCCGCAGTGCCGGCCTGGCCGGGCTGGATATCGTGCCCGGCGCCAAGCGCTGGTTTGCCCGCCAGGCCATGGGGCTGGGCACCGGTGGCCTGGCTGCGGATCGCAGGGAGGAGCACTGGCAATGAGCCATTTCGACATCGCCGTTGTCGGCGGCGGCATGACCGGTAGCGCACTGGCACTCGGTGCAGCGACCCAGGGCTGGCGGGTGGCACTGGTGGAAACCGCACCACTGTCATCCCTGACCGCGACACCGGCTGAAGCCGCCGGCGTGGATGACTTTGAGCCCCGGGTCAGCGCTATCTCCCTGGCCAGTCAGCGCCTGCTGGAACAGCTGGGCGCGTGGCAAAGGGCCACCGAAACTCGCCATTGTCCCTACACCGCCATGGATGTCTGGGATGGGGAGGCCATTGGCCGTATCCGTTTCGAGGCAGATGAACTGGGCGCTCCGTCACTGGGCACCATTATCGAGAATCGTAACCTGGTCCGGGGGCTGTTCCTGCAGGTGGAAGCATCTGAGCTAAACTGTTTTGACGGCCAGTCGGTGACTGGTATGGCAAGCTGTGAGCAGGGATGGCGGCTGGAGCTGTCCGGCGGTGAGCAACTGACCGCTGCCCTGGTCGTGGGTGCTGACGGCGCGCATTCCCGGATCCGCCAATGGGCCGGGCTGCCCACCCGGGAGTGGGACTACGACCAGGAAGCCATCGTCTGTACCGTGCGGACCGAACGCACCCATGAGAACACTGCCTGGCAGCGCTTCACCGCTACTGGTCCACTGGCGTTCCTGCCCCTGCGAAGCGATGACGCTAACGATAGCGGTCACTTCTGCTCCATCGTCTGGTCCCAGGATACGGACCGCGCCCGGGAACTGCTGTCCCTGGAGGGCGAACCCTTCTGCACCGTATTGGGCAGGGCTCTCGAGGGGCGGCTGGGTGCGGTGGAAGCGGTTTCAAAGCGCCATGCCTTTCCCCTGCGCCAGCGCCACAGCAAGCAGTATGTGCAACCCGGGCTTGCCCTGATCGGTGACGCTGCCCACACCATCCACCCGCTGGCGGGGCAGGGCGCGAACCTTGGCTATGGTGACGTGATCGCCTTGCTGGCCGAACTGCAACGGGCCATGGAGCGGCAGGAATCGCCGGGCGACCTGATGCTGCTGCAGCGCTATCAGCGTCGCCGCAAGGGCGAGAACCTGGCGATGATGGCGGCGATGGAGGGTTTCAAGCAACTCTTTGCCCGCGATGAACTGCCCCTGCGCTGGTTGCGCAGCACCGGTATGCGCTGGCTGGACAGGGCAGCGCCGTTGAAAAACCAGGTTGCAGCCCGTGCTATGGGATTATGACGATCAAACGGATCGCACGGGATGGAGTTGTCCTGGTCGATTCACTGACATGCCTGCCCTGTCCGTCACCGGATTTGGAACGCTTGAAAGGAGATCACTGCCATGGCCGGCGCCAGCCTGCTTACCCTGCTTGATGATGTAGCCACCCTCCTCGACGACGTCAGCGTTATGACCAAGGTCGCCGCCAAGAAGACCGCTGGCGTACTGGGGGATGACCTGGCCCTGAACGCCCAGCAGGTGACCGGTGTCAGGCCTGCCCGGGAGTTGCCGGTGGTCTGGGCCGTGGCAAAGGGTTCGGCCATCAACAAGGTCATCCTGGTTCCCCTGGCCCTGGCCATCAGTTTCTTCCTGCCCTGGCTGATTACGCCGTTACTGATGCTCGGTGGTGCGTTCCTCTGTTATGAAGGCTTCGAAAAGCTGGTCCACAAGTGGTTGCACAGCAAGGAAGAGGCCGAACACCGGGAGGCGTTACGTGAGGCCGTCGCCGATCCGGGTAAGGATCTCAAGGCCCTCGAGAAGGACAGAATCAAGGGCGCGATCCGCACGGACTTTATCCTGTCGGCCGAAATTATCGCCATTACCCTGGGTACCGTGAGTGACCAGCCCATAACCATGCAGCTTACGGTACTGGTGGTCATTGCGGCGGCGGTCACGGTAGGTGTCTATGGTCTGGTGGCGGGCATCGTCAAGCTGGATGACCTTGGTGTGCACCTGTCCGGAAAAACCTCCTCCACGGCACAGGCTATCGGGTCAGGTATTCTGACCGCCGCACCCTGGCTGATGAAAGGCCTCTCAGTGGTAGGCACCGCCGCCATGTTCCTGGTAGGCGGTGGTATCCTGGTCCACGGTATACATCCGCTTTACGCCTGGATCCGAGAGCAGACAGCAGGGCTCGGTTCCTTCATGGGCACCCTCGGTCCGGTACTGGCGGATGGTGCCGTCGGAGTGCTGGCCGGCGCGGTGCTGGTCGCCGTCATCAGCGGAATCGGCCGTTTACGCTCAGGCAGCTGAGTGAGGTTGCTGGCGGTCACCGCAGAGGGTACGAATCGCTTTGCAGGCCTCGTCAATGGCGGGTGGCCGGCCAACGATCAGATCGCTGTAGGTGAAGGATTCGGTCAGGCGGATAATGACCAGTGCCAGGCTGTCGATTTCCAGGCCTGGATCGATCGTGCCCTTCTCAATCTCTTCCGTCAGCAGCTGCTTCATGGCGTTCAGCCGTCGCTCCTGGAGCAGGCGCGTCGAGGTGAGTATCTGCAGGGCGAACTGTGGATCATCACTGATAAACTGCCGCAGGGGCCGTGAGTTGATGACCGCTGTCATGGTGAAACGGCAGATATTGGCGATGTACTCTGCCCCCGAGCCACAGGCCTGTTTGCGGGCCTCTTGCAGGGTTGGCTCGTAGAGCGACCACATGATTTCGGCCATCAGCAATTCCTTGGTGCCCACCCAGCGGAACAGGGTGGTGCGGCCGATGCCGACGGTCTCGGCCAGCTCGTTGAGGCTGATGCGTTCTCCCCGCAGCCACCGGCGACGGGCTTCCTTCAGTACATCGAGCGGTGTGGCCCGCTGGCTGGGGTGCTCGACGAACTGGCTTAGTGGTGTTATTGGCTGGTCTGTCATGGATCCTCCCTGACAACATCCGGATAAACCCTGGTGGAATAAGGCCCGGGTGTCACCTCCTGTGGCACCCGGGGGGCGGATCAGTAGCCCATTTCTTCCTTGAGTTCCTCGTCGATCCAGATACGGGCATAGATGGGGGCGGGACGCACCGCACCCACCCGGAGTTCACCGTGGTAGTTTTTCACCCAGGGCCACCAGGCGATATAGAACTCCTGGGTCGGCAACCATACCTGGGGCACCGCTTCCTCGATGATGTACTCGTTCATTTCCCGCAGCATCTCGTTCTGCTTTTCCACGTCTGTCTCGTGGAGCGCCGTGTTCCACATCTTGTCGAAGGTTTCATCGGCGTAGAACGACGGATTCCAGGTCTGGTCAGTCAGGTAACTTTTGCGCAGCACCGAGAACGGGTTGCCCTCACCGTTATCCATCAGGTAACCATCGGCCTGGTTCTCATCCCGCATCTGGGAACGGAAGGCGCCGTATTCCAGGGTCTTGATGTTCATGGTGATGCCAGCCATCTGGTAATAGGCCTGCAGCATGGCCACCATGTCCACGTGGTAGGGGTCACAGGAGCAGACCTGCAGGTCAAACTCGAGCCCGTCGGGGTAACCGGCTTCCGCGAGCAGCGCCTTGGCCTTTTCCGGATCGTGCCCGAACATGGCCTGGGCTTCTTCTGACAGTTCCTCAAGCGGGGTATACAGTGACTCCCAGCGCTGGGAGAACGGGTAGTTCAGCAGCGCACCCTCGCCGTTGAGCAGGGATTGTTGGATGGCACGCTGATCCACCGCCAGGTTCATGGCGCGGCGCACCCTCACGTCATTGAAGGGTTCCTTGTCTGTGCGCAGGGCGATGTAGGTGCCTTCTGTTCGCAGTGCACTCTTGAACTTGAGATCCGGCGCGGTCTTCTTCAGTTCATCCACAAACTGCCAGCGTACGGACTCATGGATGTCGACCTGGCCACTGCGCAGGGCAGCGATAGAGCTGGCTTCGTCCTTGATGATGTTGTAGACCACACCGTCGTTCAGCGGAAGGTCATAGGTTTTGCCGTCAATGGTGGTGGTGTCCCAGTAGTCCTCGTTGGCCTTGTAGACCTGTTCACGACCGCGGTTCACCTCGGTCAGCATGTACGGGCCGGTGCCAGTGGCATTGCGCCAGTCGGCCCGCTGCTCGCCACTGAGGTTATGCCATTCGGGGGGCATGATGCCGTCGTAGTAGCCCCAGCCGATCCGGTAACCCCAGTTGCCGTTGAACTCGTTGAGGTAGGCCACGACCTTGCGGTCACCCTCGGCTTTCCACTCATCAATGAAGTCCCAGTAGGTGGGGATGTAGCGGTCGCTGGCCTTCATGGTCTCGAAGTGGTTGATGATATCCTCGGCGACTACCTCGCGGCGCTCCATGACGCCCTCTTTCGCCTGCCAGTAGACCCCTTCACGCAGAGTAAACTCGATACGCAGCGGGTCCTTTTTCACCTCCCAGCTCTCGGCCAGATCGCCGGTGTAGTGCTGTTCCGGAATGAAGGCCTGGGCAATGAAGTCATTCTCGTTGCTGCCCCGGGGACCGTATTGCAGGTCGCCCATGATCAGGTGGTCCATGAACAGCATGTCGTGGTTGGCTTTCCAGTTCCACTTGGAAGTGTCCCAGGTGACCGCGTCCAGTGTGAAGTAGATGTTGGCCACATTGATCATGCCGCCGGGGTCATCCGGCGGTGCCTCCGCCAGGGCGCCCAGGGGAAGGGTAGCTGCGATAGCAGCCGTCAGGAGGTGCTTTCTTGTTGTTTTCATCGGGTGCATAGGTCTCACCTTTTCCTCGTTGTGTGAGAAGTGCAGGCGCACTCCACATTGCGTTCAGGCGCTAGCTACGCCATGGAAGCAACTCTTGTGCTGGGTTCGGCCTCGGATTGTGGCTCATACAGGTGGCAGGAAACCCCATGGCCGTCTTCCGTATCCTGCAGGGTTGGTGCTACTTGCTTGCAGACGTCGGTCGCGTGTTTACAGCGGGGATGGAAAGGGCAGCCACTGGGGGGATTCACCGGGCTGGGTACTTCGCCCTCGATGGACGGGTCTACCTCCCGCCGGGATTCGGCCCTGGGATCGGGTATGGGAATGGCGGACAGCAACGCCTGGGTGTAGGGGTGTTGGGGGTTGGTATAGAGGGTTTCGCTGTCTGCTACCTCAACCACATGCCCAAGGTACATCACCATAACCCGGTCGCAGATATGCCGGACCACCGCCAGGTCATGGGCGACGAACAGGTAGGTCAGTCCCAGCTCCTCCTGCAGGTCCTTGAGCAGGTTGATGATCTGGGCCTGGATGGACACATCCAGTGCCGAGACGGGTTCGTCACAGATGATTACATCCGGTTGCGCCGCCAGCGCCCGGGCAATACCGATACGCTGGCGCTGGCCACCGGAAAACTCATGGGGGTAGCGTTCGCACATGTCTGGCAGCAAGCCTACCAGGTCCATCAGGCGCAGCACCTCCTGGCGGTAGGCTTTTCGGCCAGTAACCAGTTTGTGGACTTTCAGGGGTTCACCGATGATGTCCAGCACCCGCATTCGTGGGTCCAGGGCGCCAAACGGATCCTGGTAGATCATCTGCATGCGCCTGCGCAGTGGCCGCAATGCCCGACCGTTGAGGTGAGTGATGTCCTCCCCTTCCAGGTGAATCTCTCCGCCACTGACCGGCGTCATCCGCAGCACCGCCATACCTGTGGTGGACTTGCCGCAGCCGCTTTCACCCACCAGCCCCAGGGTCTCGCCCCGGTTAAGGTGAAAGCTCACGCCGTCGACGGCCTTCACCGAGCCCCCGGATTTCGGGCGCAGCAGGGTTCCGGGCAGCTTGAAATGAACCTTGAGGTTGCGGACTTCCAGTAACGGTGTATCACTCATCGACATTCACCCAGCAAGCTTTCAGGTGTTGGCCCTGGTATGGCTCCAGGGGCGGGTCCTCCCGGCGGCACTGGTCCACCGCAAATGGGCAGCGTGGACTGAACGGGCATCCCGGCGGCAGGTTGCCCAGATCCGGTGGCTGGCCCTCGATGGGGATCAGCCGTGCCTTCTCCGATGCGTCCAGCCGGGGCATGGAATTGATCAGGCCAAGGGTGTAGGGGTGGCGGGGCTGCTCGAAGATTTCCAGGGCGGTACCGGACTCAACCACCCGTCCGGCATACATGACATTGATACGGTCGGCGTAGCGGGCGACCACACCCAGATCGTGGGTGATCAGGATCATTGACGACCCGTGCTGGCGGGTGAGGTCTTTCAGTAGTTCCAGGATCTGGGCCTGTACCGTCACATCGAGCGCGGTGGTGGGCTCGTCGGCGATCAGTAACCGTGGCTCGCAGGCCAGCGCCATGGCGATCATGACCCGCTGTCGCATGCCGCCGGAGAACTGGTGCGGGTAGGCGTCCAGCCGGGTTTCCGGGTCCGGGATGCGTACCTGGCGCAAGAGGTCGAGGCAACGGGCTTCGATATCCTCTTCCTTTACCTTGTGGTGCACGCGCATGGGCTCTGCCAGCTGCTGGCGGACCGTCAGTACCGGGTTCAGGGAGGTCATGGGCTCCTGGAAGATCATGGCGATTTCATTGCCCCGGATATCCCGCAGTTCATCCTCGGTCATGTCCAGCAAGTTGCGTCCGTCAAAGAACACATCTCCGTCGATGATCTCCCCCGGAGGGCTGGGTATCAGGCGCAGCAGGGACATGGCGGTGACACTCTTGCCGGAGCCACTTTCACCGACAATGGCCAGGGTTTCGCCCCGGGCGACGGAGAAAGAAACACCATCCACGGCCTTTACCTCTCTACGACCCTGGCGAAACACGGTGCGCAGACTGTCGACCTGCAACAGCGAACTGGTGGTTCCAGGCGCGCTCGCGTTGCCCAGGGGTTGGTTGGCGATGGCTTCGCTCATTGGGCCTTACCTCCGGCGGGTCTCATGGATGAGGGACGGTCACGCCGGACTGCAGCCACGTACCGACCTGAACCGGCGCCTTTCATGCGTGGATCGAGTATGTCCCGCAGGGCATCACCGAACATATTGATGCCGAAGACGGCAATGGTTAGAGCAACCCCCGGGACGATGGCGAGCCAGGGCGCCTGGAACATATAGCTGCGACCGTCGAGACTCAGCATGCCACCCCAACTCGGCGCGGGTGGGGGAATGCCCAGACCCAGGAAGCTCAGGCCGGATTCCGCCAGGATCACTGCCGCCAGCCGGGTGGTAAACAGGACAATGATGGGGGCCATGACGTTGGGCAGGATATGCATCACCAGGATGCGCAGGGTAGACGCCCCCATGGACTGGGCTGCATGGATGTAGATGTTCTGTTTTACGCTGAGTACCGAGCTGCGCACGATCCGGGACCCGGAAATGCCGAACAGCAGCCCCAGTATCAGAATGACCTGCCAGGTGCCGGGTCCCAGTACCGACACGGCGACAATCAGGATGATCAGGTCCGGAAAGCACATCCAGCCGTCCACGACCCGCTGGCTGGCCATGTCGAAGCGCCCGCCGAAATAGCCACTGGTGATGCCGATGACAGCCGAGATCACGATGGACAGGGTGGTGGCCGCAAAGGCAACGATCACTGACAGCTGGGCGCCATGGACGATACGGGCAAAGAGGTCGCGGCCCAGCTGGTCAGTGCCCAGCCAGTATTCCGCCGAGGGCGGCTTGAGACGGTCAATGGGGTTGATGTGGTTGTAGCCCTCGGGGGCGATTACATTGGCGAAGATGCCGGTCAGCAGTAACAGGATACAGATGGCTGCGCCAAAGGCTCCCATGGGCCGCTGTTTGATCAGTCGTCCGATAAAACCCAGCACCTTGTTGTCGCCCAGGCGCTCCCGCAGAGGGGGCGTCGTGGTGGCGCGGGTGGTTACGGCGGCGGGAGTGGTTTCAGTCGTCATAGCGCACCTTAGGGTCCAGCAGTCCGTAACAGAGGTCCACCAGCAGGTTGACCAGCATCACCATCACCCCGGAAATCAGGAAAATGCCGGTGATGATGGGGTAATCCCGGTTGCTCACTGAATCCAGCAGCAGCTGGCCGATGCCGGGCAGGCGGAAAATCTGCTCGATGATGACCGTGCCGCCAAACAGGATGGGCACCAGGATGCCCACCAATGTGATAACCGGGATCATGGCGTTCTTGACCGCATGGCGGAGCACCACCTTGCGCTCCCGCAGACCCTTGGCCCAGGCGGTGCGGATGTAGTCCTGGCGCAGCACCTCCAGCATCATGGTGCGGGTCATCCGCATCACCACAGCGGAGAGGGAAGCCCCCAGGATCAGGCTGGGCACCAGGAACACCTTCAGATTCTCGATGGGATCACTGAAGAAGGGTTCGATTGTGTTGGGTGGCGACCACCCCCACCACATGGCCGGCAGGATCACCACCATGGTGCCAAGCCAGAAGTTCGGCACCGCCAGGGCAATGATCGAGAAGCTTCGCCCCAGATGATCCCCCAGTGCCTCCTGGCGTATCGCTGAGTACACCCCCACCGGTATAGCAATGGACAACGCGATCAGCAGGGAAAGCACCCCCAGTTCAATGGTCACCGGCAGTCGTTCGGCAATCTCCGTGTTCACCGACGTGTTGCGCCACAGGGATTCACCGAGATCACCGCGCAGCACGATGTCACTGATCCAGTCGAAATATTGAATGTAGATGGGGTCATCCAGGCCCAGGGCCCTTTCCAGGTCGGCCCGGGTGTCGTGGCTGCTGGCAGAGTAATCGTTCTCGCTGAGCATCAGGTCGAGAACATTACCGGGTACCAGGCGAACCACACTGAACACCAGGATGCTGGCAATCAGCAGGGTAGGAATCAGCGCCAGCAGGCGCCGAAGCAGATAGGTTCCCATAGGCTGTCTTTGTCTTGTTGTTATCGTTTTTGCCGGATCCCGAATAACCGGGCCGGTCCGGGTGCCTTTTTGTTTTGAGTAGGGGCGGCACCTGTCAGGAACATTGACTCTTTCAGGTATAGCAGCCGAACTTTTCCTTGAAAAGTTCCATCAGGGAAAAAAATCCACAAATGTTTCAGGGAGGGGCGTCGATACTCCTGAGGAACCTGCGCCAGTATTGAGTGCGGGGCGCGATGAAAGTCAGTTGTTCGTTGTCATGGAAGTGGGCTTGCCAATAATTTATAAATGCAGTTTAAAATAAGAATAATTCGCATTAGACTATGCGGGATTTCAACGTTGACCCGACCATGACGGAGACATTTGATGTATCGAAATCCCCAGCCCAGCTTTCGCCGAAAAACCCTTGTTACTGCAATGATGTGCGCAGCCTTGCCCGGAGTGGCAGTTGCCCAGGAAGACGAGCCAACGGCACTGGAAGCCCTGGAAATTACCGCAAACCGTGGTCAGGAGGCTTCGGAAGCGACGGAGAGTTACATTAGCGGGTCCAGCACGACCTCCATGAAAATGGAGCTTTCCCACCGGGAGGTGCCCCAGGCAGTGACCGTGATAACCCGCGAACAAATGGATGACTTCGCCCAGAACGACATCAATGATGTACTGGAAGGTACCACCGGTGTCACCGTAGAGTCGGTAGAAACAGACCGCACCTACTACACCTCACGGGGTTTCGACATTAATAACTTCCAGTACGACGGCGTTGGTATGCCGGCGGTTTATGACAACGTGCAGGGTGAGCTGGACACAGCCTTCTTTGATCGCGTGGAAGTTGTTAGGGGGGCCAATGGCCTGATGACCGGTTCCGGCAGCCCGGCCGCCACAGTCAACTTCATCCGTAAGCGCCCGACCGCGGATACAAACGCTTCTGTGACGCTGACCGGCGGATCCTGGGACAAGAAACGCATCGTTGGTGATGTATCCGGTGCCGTGTCTGAATCCGGAGCTGTGCGCGGTCGGGTTGTGGCCGGCTACGAGGACAAGAACTCGTATATTGACCGCTACAGCAACGAAAAGCAGATGTTCTACGGCGTGCTTGAGGCCGACCTCACGGACACCACATTGCTGACCCTGGGCCATGCCGTCCAGACGTCTGATACGGACAGCCCGTTGTGGGGGGCGCTGCCTCTGTTCTACACCGACGGCTCCGCTACGGATTTCGCACGCTCCACCAGCACCGCTTCTGACTGGTCCTATTGGGACAACACCCAGCACAACAGTTTTGTGGAACTCCAGCAGGAGCTTGCCGGTGGCTGGCGTGCCAAGGGTACGGTATTCCGGCTGGAGAATGAGAGTGACTCAGAGCTCTTTTACCAGTATGGCACCCCGGATCGCGAAACCGGGGACGGGCTGCTGGCTTACCCCAGTCAGTACGACCTTGACGTTGAGCAGTGGGTCGTCGATACCTATGCGACCGGCCCTTTCCAGCTTGCAAATCGCGTCCATGAACTGGTGCTGGGTGCCTCCTGGTCTCGCTCAGAGACGGTGGATGAGTCCCGTTATGGTCAGGGCATCGGGAGTCCGTTGCCGCCGCTGAACGAATGGGATGGCAACTACCCAAAACCATCGTTTGATAATGGCGTTGGCGGATCAGACTGGACCGACCGCGAAACGGCCACCTACGCTGCCGCCCGCTGGTCGCTCACCGATCAACTGACGGCAATCACCGGCCTTCGCCTGACCTGGCTGGATAACAAGGGCGAAAGCTACGGTAACACGAAGGAAAGCAGCTACGATGCCGTGGAGACGCCCTACGCCGGACTGATCTACGACATCAACGACGACCACTCCGTCTATGCCAGTTACACCGAGATCTTCACGCCCCAGACAGAGGTGGATATTAACCGCGACCGCCTGGATCCAATCGATGGCGTGAACTATGAAGTTGGCCTGAAAAGCGAGTTTCAGGACGACCGCGTAAACACCACACTTGCCCTGTTTCAGACCGAGCAGCAGAATGTGGCAGAGGTTGCTGGTACCTTCGCGGGCAGTGCCGACTCCTACTATACCGCCGTGGATGGCCTCACCAGCCGTGGCGTGGAGGCTGAAGTGGTGGGCGATCTCACCGACCGTATCCAGCTGTTCGCCGGGTATACCTACGTGGACATCGAGGACAAGGATGGCAGTGGCGCCAGGTCGTTCGTGCCCGAGCACCTGGCCCAACTGCGGGCTACCTGGGAGGTGCCTGCGGTCGACGGGCTGAAGCTGGGCAGCAAAATTCGCTGGCAGTCCGAAATCACCCAGGAGCAGGGTGTCGCGACAGGCGGACCGAACGCAGGCGAAACGATCGTTACCAAGCAGGATAGCTACGCGGTTCTGGACCTGATGGCAAGTTATGACTTTGCCAGGAACTGGAATGCGACACTGAACGTGAACAACGTGACAGACGAGAAATACATCGAGAGCCTGAAGAAATTCGGTGCCTCGGCCCAGGGCTTCTACGGTGAGCCGGCCAATGCCAGCATGACCGTCTCCTGGACGTACTAGGCAACTCTCGGGGCAGCCAGAATCGCTGGCTGCCCCGATACTCTCATCCCAACCGCTCTTTGCGATAGATGCCGCAGGTGCCGCAATAACTACCTTCCGGCAGAAGGTATTTAAGGCAGCAGCCTCTGCGCTGTGGAATGGCGCAGCGCTGGTGGCTGAATTGCGCCGGAATCCAGTCGATATACCGGTTCGCCTCGCATTCGAACCGGGTCAGCCAGGCACTGGCCTGCTGGCACAGCTCATCCACATTGACCTGGTTCCACACCAGCGAATAGGGCGCACCCAGGGCCAGCCCGACACTGCTCCAGTAAGACCCCGGACTGACACCAAATTGCTGTCGGAATAGGGGGTACCAATGCTGCATCTGTTTACCCAGAACCCTGATGAACTCATCGGACTCCAGCCGTTCCTGGTCACTGGCAGAATAATGCCAGCGGGAGAGCTCTTCAGAAGAAGAATCTTTCCGGCACAGGAAGATCCGCTCCGGGTTCAGGTCAATACTGGAACCATCCCGGAACAGCCGTATGACCAGTGGCCCGATAATCTGCAGCGCCAGGTTCTGGTGCAGTACAGAGACCCGTGCCCTGTGCAGGCGGGGCTGCTCAGCGTCGGGATAATCTTCCAGTACCTGCTTTTCCAGGCGCGAAGGAGTGTCCAGTAGCTGGGCAAGGGAAAACAGTGCCGGCTGCTGGCGGTTGGCGGGCACCGGTGCGCTCGTCAGCAGTGAGTTACGATCCAGGCCGTGACGGGCCAGGAGGTTGTGGTAATCCGCCAGCGAGTCTGTGCCTGCTTCAGCCCCGGCCATGACGACTTAACCCCCATAGAAAGTACAGTCCACCCACCAGGGCCGCCAGAAGCCCGGCCGGCAACTGATTGGGATAGACAAGAATCCTGGCCAGGTAATCGGCCAGCGAGAGCAGGAGCCCGCCCGCCAGGGCTGCCACCATCAGTTGCCGTCCCACGGTCTGTTGTCCCAGTACGCGGGCCAGGTGTGGGGCGATCAGCCCGACGAAACTCAGTGGCCCGATGACTACCGTCGAAGCCGCTGTCAGCACGGCTGCCAGTACCAGCAGCAGAAGCCTTGCACGGGCTACCGGCAAGCCCAGGGAAGAGGCCGGGGTGTCGCCCAGTGGCAACAAGGTGAGTGGCCGTAAAGTCAGCAACAGCAGGGTCCCGAGCCCGACCACCAGTGCCAGTAATGCAAAGGCTTCGGATTCCGGGATCAGCCAGGTAGAACCGTACATCCAGTTCAGCAGGCGTGACGCGACAGTCCCGCCGGACGCCATAACCAGTCTCAGGCCGGCATCCATGAAGACGTACAACGCCAGCCCGCCAAGCAACAACTGGTTACCTGCGAAGTGGTGTTTCCGGGCCAGCAGCAATAACAGGCCAAGGGCGCCGGCGGCACCGGCTGTGGCAGCTGCCAATTGACCAGGGCGGCCAATGTCCAGTCCGGTCAGCACCAGCACTACCATGACTAACCCGGCGCCACCGCTGATACCCAGCAACTCCGGGCTGCCCATGGGGTTGCCGGTCATCCGCTGGATCAACGTTCCGGCCATGCCCAGTGCCATCCCGGCCAGGATGGCGGCCATCAGCCGGGGGCCTCGCCATACCCAGGCCTCCGTCCACTGGACCAGCGGCGTCCAGTTCCAGCCCTCAAGACCCGGGGACCAGCCCATCGAAAGAGTGATCGTGACGGCCAGCAGCGAGCACAAAACCCCGGCGACGGCTACCGGGCTTCGGCGGCGGGGCAGAAAAGCCGCCGGGCTGGCCTCCTGACCGGGCATATGGTGAGTATTACGGAAGCCTTGCAGCGCGAGCAGTATGATCGGCCCGCCAATCAAGGCCGTTGTGGTGCCGGTGGGCACCAGCGAGCCTCCATCCCAGGTGGTTGCCCAGTGAGCCAGCGTGTCTGCCAGCAGCAGCAGGCCTCCGCCGGCCAGCGTGCTCCAGAGTAGTCGTTCGGTCAGTGTCCGGGCGCCAAGGAGGCGTGCCAGTACTGGTGCGGCCAGCCCCACAAACGCCACAACGCCCACCCGGCTGACAACTACCGAACTCATGATGACCACCAGGAAAAGCGCTGCGGCACGAAGCAGCGACACTTTCGCGCCCAGGGAGTTTGCTGATGCCTGACCGAGCTGAAGCAGTTGCAATGGCCGTAACAGGGCCAGTAAGAGTGCGGCGATAACAACCACCCGGGGCAACAGGTCAAAAAACGGCGTCCAGTTGTTCTGGATCAGTGAGCCTGCGCCCCAGATAAACAGGTTCCCGAGCCATTCCCCCTTTAACAGCAGGAACGCCATGTTGATGGCGCCCAGGAAGAACGTGACAACCAGTCCGGCCAGGATCACGCTGACCGGCGAGAACCCCAGCCGCCAGGTGAGCAGGACCACCAGCCCGATGGCGAGCAGGCCACCGGCCACCGCCGCAAGGTCGGGGCTGAAGGCCAGCAACCCCGGCGCAAACAGGGTGGCAAGGGTAACGCCGAACTGGCCGCCAGCCTCCACGCCCAGGGTGGTGGGTGAGGCCAGGGGATTGCCGAGCACCTGCTGGGTGACGGCGCCGGCGAGACCCAGCGCGCAGCCGATAAGCACCGCCATGGAAACCCGTGGTGCCCAGCTGAAATGGGCCAGAACCGAGGCGTATTGATCGCCATCAAAGCTCCAGAACGCCGACACAAGCTGCGAGGGAAGTAGCTGATCCAGCCAGGGCAGGGCGCTGGCGGTGATGGCGGCCAGCCAGAGCAGTGCGACCGCTATTGGCAAACGGGGTGAGGTCTCCGGCTGACCGGGAGCTGGCAGGGTGGCATCAACGGACATTGTCACTGCCCCCGTCGATCAGGGCGTCCGCCAGGGCCACTGCCAGTCGTTTGACCGGATACACACCGCCAAAGGGCCAGGCTGCGGGCACCTGATAAATCTCGTGGTTCTGCACCGGTGGAAGGTACGTCCAGAAGGGGCTGTTGGCCAGGCTGTCGGCGAGGCCGGGCACTAATGGCTCTATTGCGATGATTCGGCTGTCCGGGACCTCTGCGATGGACTCAAGGCCAGTGACGGAAAATCCCCAGTAGTTGCCCGTGTCTTGCCAGGCGTTGGTGAGCCCGAGATTGTCCAGGGCTGTCTGGAACAATCCGTTGGGGGTGTAGATGCGGACATGGCGATCATCCAGAAAGTTTACCAGGGCCACCGGCTTGCCGGTGACGCCGGCTTGCTCCAATCGTTCTCGCTGCTCTTCCAGGGTCTTTTCGATATCCGCCAGTACCAGCTCGGCCCGGTCTTTCCTGTCCGTCATTTCGCCCAGGGTCAACAGCATCTCCCGGGCCTTGTCGTAGGGTCGGGCGCCTTGTTTGTAAACGCTGATCACGTAAGTCGGGGCAATGCGTTCCAGCAATTCGGCCGCTGGTGCCATTTCGGTGCTGGTGACGATCAGATCCGGTTTCAGTTCGGCAATGGCCTCCAGGCTGGGGGCGACCCGGGTGCCGACATTGGCCACCTCTTCGGGAAGCTCGGGTTCCCGGACCCAAGTGCCATAGCCGGCCATATCGGCCACACCCACCGGTGTGATGCCCAGCAACAGCAGGCTTTCAGTGGCGGCCCAGTTCAGCGCGACAATGCGCTCAGGAGGCTTGTTGAGCGTCAGCTTGCCACCCTCGTGGGACCAGGTCTGTGTCAATCCCAGGATCGGTACCAATAGCAGAAGAGCTCCGACCACCAGGGCGCGGGGGCTAGTGGACATAGGAAATCCATTGCCCGGGCGCACGCTCCATGACGCCCATGGGTACGCTGTAGATGGATTCCAGAACCTGGCTGTCCATGATCTGGGCCGGTGCGCCATCGGCCACTACCTGACCGGCCTTCAGGGCCACCAGGCGGTCACAGAAGCGGGAAGCGAGATCGACATCATGCAGTACCACGATCACCGTCAGTTCACGCTGCTTCGCCAGGCGCTGGACCAGGCGCAGGGTTTCCACCTGGTGTTTTACATCCAGGGCAGAGATGGGTTCATCCAGCAGCAGGCAGCGGGTCTGCTGGGCGAGCAACATGGCAATCCAGGCGCGCTGGCGTTCCCCGCCGGACAGGGTGTCCACTGAACGGTATGCGAAGGGCTTGAGATTGGTGTCTGTAATGGCCTGGTCAACCAGCGCATGGTCCTCTTCGCTATAACGGCCCAGAGGACCGCGCCAGGGGTAGCGGCCCAGGGCTACGAGTTCCCGAACGGTCAGGCCATCGGTGCCAGGAGGGTGCTGGGGCAGATAGCCCACCACACGGGCAAAGGTGCGGGCGCCCAGGCCTTTGGCCACCTGACCTTCCAGCAGGACCTCGCCGGCGCTGGCGGGGATTTGCCTGGCAAGCGCTTTGAGTAAGGTAGATTTGCCCGAGCCATTGTGTCCAAGCAGAGCGGTTACCTGGCCTTCGTTAAAGGCCAGGTCGATCCCGTGGAGAATGGCGGTGTCACCGATACGGACCGCAAGGTTGCGGACATCAAAAAACGCAGGCATTCAGAATCCCCTGTTCGTGTGGCAGGCAGGATAATCTAAATGCGAATAACTATCAATTAAGATCGGAGGGTGAGGCAGCGCCTCCAGCCTGGCCGGTTTGCACCCGCCATTGGGCAGCATAGGGGCCGTTCTTATGGATTAGGCTGTTGTGGTCGCCTTCCTCGACAATCCGGCCGTTCTCGACCACGGCGATGGTATCGGCATCCACGATCGTTGAAAGCCGGTGGGCAATCATGATCACCGTGCGGTTATGCCCAATACGCCTGAGGGAGCGCTGGATGGCGGCCTCGGTTTCGTTATCCACGGCACTGGTTGCCTCGTCCAGAACCAGAACAGGCGGATTCTTCAGCAGCGCCCGGGCCAGGGATAACCGCTGGCGCTGGCCACCGGAGAGGCGAATGCCCCGTTCACCCACCGGTGTGTCCAGCCCTTCCGGCAGCGCCGAGATAAATGACCAGGCTTCCGCCGTCCGTGCCGCCTCGATGATTTCCCCTTCAGTGGCGTCGGGTTTGCCGTAGGCCAGGTTGTCGCGGATGCTGCCCTCAAACAGGTAGACATCCTGGCTGACCAGGCCAATGGCATCCCGCAGCGATTTCAGGCTCACTTCGTGGACCGGCTGGCCGTCGATGCGGATATCGCCACGGGACGGGTCGTAGAACCGCAGCAGGAGTTTGATCAGTGTGGACTTGCCGGACCCGGTCGCGCCCACCAGGGCCAGTGTGTTGCCGGCGGGAACCTGCAGGGTAATGTCTTCAACACCAGCACCACTGCCGGTGTAATGGAAACTCACCTGATTGAACGAGACCTCGCCACGCACAGGCTGTTTCAGTGAGGTTCCCGCGACGTCACGAATGTTCACCGGCTCTGCCAGCAAATCCAGAATCCGACGGGTGCTGGCCATGGCCCGCTCGAACAGGTCGATCACCTCTGCCAGACCGGTCAGAGGCCAGAGCAGGCGCTGGGTGAGGAATACCAGCACGCCATAGGCACCGACGTTCAGGTTGCCTTCCAGGGCCATCATGCCGCCGACCGTGAAAGTGGCCAGGAAGCCGGCCAGGATCGCCATGCGAATGACCGGAATAAACGCTGAACTGATGCGAATGGCGCGCCGGTTGGCATCCACGTAGGCTTCGCTGGCCTCTTTCAGGCGCCGGGCTTCCCGCTGTTCGGCGGTGAAGCTCTTGATGGTGGCGATGCCGCCCAGGTTATTGGCCAGGCGACTGGACAGGTCACCCACCTTCTCTCGCACATCGGTGTAGAGTGGGCCGGCTTTGCGCTGGAAATAGAAGGCGCCCCAGATAATCAGGGGAATCGGTGTGAAAGCCAGTAACGCAATGAGCGGTGACAGCACGAAGAACACGGCGCCCACCGCCACCACCGTCACACCCACCTGGATCATGGCGTTGGCACCGCCATCGAGGAAACGCTCCAGCTGGTTCACGTCATCGTTCATGGTAGCCACCAGCTGACCGGAGCTGTTGGCTTCAAAGAAGCTCATGTCCAGGCGCTGGGCGTGTTCGTAGGCGTCCTGACGGAGGTCCGACTGCAGGCGCTGGGCCAGGTTGCGCCAGAGAATCTGGAACAGGTACTCGAACAGCGATTCCCCGGCCCAGATAAAGAACGTCAGCACCGCAAGGATTGTGATCTGTTCCTGCGCCGTCTCAAAGCCCAACCCGGCAACGAAGCTCTCTTCCTGGTTCACCACCACATCAATGGCAACACCAATAAGGATCTCGGGGGCAATGTCGAAGAGCTTGTTGATGATGGAGCAGGTGGTGGCCGCAATGATCTGTCGGCGATAACCGCGGGCGTATCGAAGCAGGCGGCCGAGGGCGGCGAAGCTGCTGGTGTGCCGGGCGCTTGAAGTCATGGTCCGCTTCCTTTAGGCCGTCTGGTTTCGGGGTCGGGAAGGGTAACGGATTCTTTGGTTTATTAAAACAGAATGATTTTCAATTGCGTGCGTTTCTTCGCGGTCTCAGACGCGGCTGACGGGGCACAAGGCGGGCAGGGTCACTGGCAGGGATCGTACAGTCGGCTGACCAGCACCGGCACCGCCGTTTCCACCCGCAGGATTCGCGGACCCAGATGGATGTCCTGACACCCGGCTTCGACCAGTTTGGCCACTTCGTAGGGAATAAAACCGCCTTCCGGGCCGATGCACAAGGTGGCGGGCCGGTTCAGGTTGACGGGGCAGGGTGTGCTGGTCCCCGGATGGGCGACCAGTCCAGGGCGGTCGGCCAGCAGTGCGGGCAACTCGTCTTCCACAAAGGGTTTGAAGCGTTGGCGGATATGCACCCGGGGCATCGCGGTATCCATGGCCTGCTCCAGGCCCAGGACAAGGTTCTCCCGCAGGTACTCCGGCTGTAACCAGGGAGTCTGCCAGAAGCTCTTTTCCACCTTGTAGCTGTTGATCAGCCAGATGTCCTTTATGCCAAGGGAGGCTACGGTCTGCAGCACACGGCGGAACATCTTGGGCCGTGGCATGGCCATAACCAGGGTAAGGGGCAGGGGCGCTGGTGCAGACCGGTCGAGGGTCAGGGTGAGTTCGGCAGCCTCATCGGTGAGCCGGTTAATGGTACCGGTTCCCATGGGGCCGTCTTCCAGCCCCACGGGCAGGGTGTCGCCTTCGCTGGCCTTGAGGACTGTGACCAGGTGGTCACGGCGCCGCCCGGTCAGCCGCGCCGTGTTGTCACCGGTCAGGTCACCGGCGGACAGCAGGGCCAGGTTCATATGTCGTCAGGGTAGCCGTCATCCGGGCGATGACGAACGGCCAGGTAGCCAAAGAGTATGCCAATTTCGAACAGCAGCCACATGGGTACCGCCAGCAGTGTCTGGGAGATCAGGTCCGGTGGTGTCAGCAGCATGCCGATTACGAAGCAGCCTACCACCACATAGGGCCGCTTGGCCGCGAGGTCCTGTGGTGTCGTGGCACCGGAGAGAATCATGAGGATGGTGGCAATGGGAATCTCGAAGGCGACGCCAAAGGCGAAGAACATCTTGAGCACAAAGTTCAGGTAGCTGGTGATATCCGGCAGTTCCACGATGCCTTCCGGGCCGACGGCGGTAAAGAAGCCGAACACCAGCGGAAATACCACGTAATAGGCGAACACCGCCCCCAGATAGAACAGCAGGACCGACGAGAACAGGATGGGAAAGGCCAGCTTTTTCTCATGGGTATACAGGCCCGGTGCGATAAAGGCCCATAACTGGTAAAGAATGATCGGGATGGCCACGAAGACTGCCAGCACCAACGCCAGCTTCATGGGGGCAAAGAAGGTGGCCGTGATGTCGGTGGCAATCATGCTCTGACCCACCGGTAACAACTCCATCAGCGGGCCGGCGAGGATCAGGTAGAGCTCGTTACGGAACGGAAACAGCACCGCAAAGCAGACCAGCACCGCAAGCACCATCTTCAACAGACGGTTACGCAACTCCAGCAGGTGTTCGATCAGGGGCATTTCCTGCTGTTCTTCAGGTGGCAGCTGCCCCGGAGAGGCTGAACTCATGAATGGCGTTCCGGTTTGTCGTTCGGTGTTTCCCCGTTTCCGGCGTCAGCGCCGTCAGTGCTTCGGGAAGGTGAGGCAGGAGAGGACTGGTCTTTCCGGATCATGGCGTGGGGGTCGTGACCGGCCTCCGGTGGCTGCCAGTCCCGGGCCTGCTGGTGGCTGTCTGCGGGAGAGGCTTCCTGTTTCACGGCGCTGGCGTCGCTGGAATCTGCGGACTTGTCCGCTGACGGGGCAGCCGTGCCCTCGGTCTTTTTGCCCTTTGCCGGCTCAGTGCGGGATTTGCTCGTGTCCTTGTCCGAGAGAATCATGTTCTCGTATTCCTTTGCCTCGTCCAGGGCACTTCGCACGCTTTTCTCCACATCTTCCAGGCCAATATCACCGGCCTTGCGGAGCTCCTTGCGCAGTTCATCGGCCTTGAGCTGGCGGTCCAGTTCGGTGGTGAACTGGCTCACCATACGGCGGGCACTGCCAACCCACCGACCTGCAGTGCGGGCGGCCACGGGCAAACGCTCGGGCCCCAGTACCAGCAAGGCGATGATGGCGCAGATCACCAGCTCAATAAAGCCGATATCGAACATGCAGCGACGGCTCAGCTATGGGTTTTTTCGTCAGATTTCTCGGCGCTGGCGCTGTAGGCCTTGGACTCCTCACCTTTTTCAAGGGAGTCGGTCTTGTCTTTCTGGCCGTCGTCGTCATCGTTCATGGACTTCTTGAAGCCCCGGATGGCACCGCCAAGGTCAGTGCCGATGTTGCGCAGCTTCTTGGTTCCGAATAACAGAATCACAATGCCCAGAACAATCAGAAGTTGCCAGATACTAATACCCATCTCTCAGGACCCCTTTGGTTAACTTGCCTGACCTCAATTGTACGCCAATGGCGCAGGTATCCGAACACCCCCGAAGGAGTACTCCGGTTTTATGTTTCCCGGCTGGCTTTTTCTTCCAGTCCCGACAGATCGAAACGCCGACTCAATTCCGCAAGGATATCATCCGGTCCAAGTCCAAACCGTGACAGCATGACCAGTGTATGGAACCAGAGATCGGTGGTTTCGTAGACCAGGTCGTCGGTCTTGCCGGAGTGCTCGGCGTCCTTGGCGGCGATCAGGGTCTCGGTGCACTCCTCCCCCACCTTTTCCAGGATCTTGTTGAGCCCCTTGGCGTGGAGGCTGGCCACGTAGGAGCTGTCCGGGTCGGCAGCCTTGCGGGCTTCCAGTACCCGGCTGAGCTGTTCCAGTACGTCATTCATGGCTGTGGCCTCCTGTTCCGTAAATACTGTCCGGATCCTTTAGAACCGGGTCGGTGGCGACCCACTGGCCGTCTTCCAGCACCCGGTAGAAGCAGCTGCGGCGACCGGTATGACAGGCAATGCCGCCGCGTTGTTCCACTTTCAGCAGGATCACGTCCTCGTCGCAATCCAGGCGGATCTCCCGCACCCGCTGTTCATGGCCGGAGCTCTCGCCCTTGCGCCAGAGCTTGCCCCGCGAGCGGGACCAGTAGATGGCCTGTTGTTCCCGGGCGGTAAGTTCCAGTGACTCCCGGTTCATCCAGGCCATCATCAGGATATCGCCGGTGTCCGCATCCTGGGCAATCGCCGGCACCAGGCCGTCGTCGTTCCAGCGGATGGTATCAAGCCAGTCGGTGGCCGTTACGCTATTGGTTGAATCTTGCATTTTCATGACGTCTGTAAAAGTAAGTTTGCCGGTAACGGCTGCCTTCAGCGGCGGCCACCCCTGGCGACCAGCCAGGTTGCGCCTGCCACCATGACCCAGCCATACCAGGGCATGTCCTGTGCCATTGGCTCCAGTTGCCCGGTGGCGCCCAGCCAGGCACCGGCCACCAGCACGGCAGCGGCCATCAGCCGTCGCCAGCGTCGGTCATTGCGCCGTGCCCGGGCCTTCTCGGCGGCGCGGATTTCCTGGCGGATGGGCTGGCCGCTACCCGCGTTTCGCAGCTGTACCAGCGTGTCATGCACCAGTTGCGGCATCTCCGGTGACTGTTCCAGCCAGGAAGGCAGCCGTGACTGCAGGGTCTGGAACAGGCCGGTAGGGCCAATACGCTTGCGCATCCAGTTCTCGAGGAAGGGCTGCGCGGTACTCCACAGGTCCAGTTCCGGGTAGAGCTGGCGCCCCAGGCCCTCCACGTTCAGCAGGGTCTTCTGCAACAGTACCAGCTGTGGCTGAACCTCCATATTGAAGCGCCGGGCAGTCTGGAACAAGCGCAGCAGGAAGTGGCCGAAGGAAATGTCCTTCAATGGTCGCTCGAAAATGGGCTCGCACACGGTGCGGATGGCCGCTTCGAACTCGTTGACCCGGGTTTCCGGGGGCACCCAGCCGGACTGGATGTGCAGCTCTGCCACCTGGCGGTAGTCCCGGCGGAAGAAGGCAAGCAGGTTGCGGGCCAGGTAACTGAGGTCATCCGGCGCCAGGGTGCCGACAATACCGAAGTCGATGGCGATATAACGGGGGTCGGCGGGATTGCTGGCGTCTACGAAGATGTTGCCCGGGTGCATATCCGCGTGGAAGAAACTGTCCCTGAATACCTGGGTGAAAAAGATCTCCACACCTTTTTCAGCCAGTACTTTCATGTCTACCCCGGCGGCACGCAGGGCTTCCACGTCGGCAATGGGAATGCCGCTGATGCGTTCCATCACCAGGACCCGCTTGGTGGTGTGGTCCCAGTCGATGGTGGGAATGTAGATCAGCGGCGAACCCTCGAAGTTGCGGCGCAGCTGACTGGCGTTGGCGGCCTCCCGCTGCAGGTCCAGCTCGTCGTAGATGGTGGTCCTGTAATCCTCAACCACATCCACCGGGTGCAGGCGACGTCCTTCGGACCAGTACTTCTCAAGCAGCCGGGCCATCATGAACATCAGGGCCAGGTCCTGGTGGATCACCCGTTCGATACCGGGACGGATCACCTTGACCACTACCCGACGGCCGTCGGGCATGGTGGCAGCGTGGACCTGGGCGACCGAGGCCGAGGCCATGGGGTCGCGGGAAAACTCGGCGAACAGTACATCCACCGGTTGGCCCAGCGAGTCCTCGATGATGGCGCGGGCGGTGTCGCTGGAAAAGGGCGGTACGTTGTCCTGCAGTCGCCTCAGTGATTCCGCCATGTCGTCCGGCAGCAGGTCTCGGCGGGTGGAAAGAATCTGGCCAAACTTGACGAACACCGGTCCCAGTTCTTCCAGCGCCAGCCGCAGGCGGTCGCCCCGGTTGTGGCGGCCCTTCGGAAAGAGGTGCCAGGGCGCAAACAGGAAGAACAGTTTCAGTGGGCCGGGCAGTTCGGCGATGGGCAGGAAGGTGTCCAGCCGGTACTTGCAGAAAACCCAGGCGATGCGGAACAGGCGTTGCAGTCGGGTCACGGTGTCTCCGTTCCGGATGGATCAGGGTTGGGGTGGCGGGTCCCTTCTAGGCGCTGAATGCGGGCTTCCAGGCGCTCGGTGGCCAGGCTCAGCTGGTCGATGGCCTCGAAGGTGGGCTCCAGTTCCCGCCGGCCCGGCAGGGCGCCGGTTTCCTCGTGGATGTATTCCTCCACGCTGGCGCTGATCGAACCCATGGCCTGCCGGCTCCAGCGAACGCCGCTGCGAATCCGCTGGCCAATAAAGTGTGCCGGGATGTCGCCGGTGTAACCGGCCAGCGCGGCCTCCCAGTCCGGGTCCAGGTTCGCAAGTGCTTGCTGGAATTGCTGGGCAAGCCCGGTATCGCCCTCCACCGTCAGCCGGCCATCATGGATGGCTTCGTCATCACCCAGTGCGAGGGCGGCGAGCGCCAGCGGTCGGCCAGCAATGACCAGCGCCGGATCATCCGGCAGAAGGCCTGAGACCGTGACGCCACGGCTGGTACCCTGCAGGCAGAGGGCCATGTTCACCGGTTCACTGACCTGGAAACAGACCGGTCCGGCCAGCGCCCGGAGCAGGTCGCGGCGGCCCGCCGGATCCAGCTCCAGGGCCCGGTTCAGGGCCAGTTCCAGCGTGCCGGTGATGGCCGCGTGCAGGGTGGGAATCCGTGACATCAGGGCTTGGTTCCCACGTGCAGTGCCACGATGCCGCCGGTCATGTTGTAGTAGCGGCAATTGACCAGCCCGGCATCTTCCATCATGCCCTTGAGGGTCTCCTGGTCCGGGTGCATGCGGATGGACTCCGCAAGGTAACGGTAGCTCTCGGAATCGCCGGCAAACAGCTGGCCCATCAGCGGCAGGGCACTGAAGGAATAGGTGTCATAGGCCTTGCTGAGCAGTGGGTTGGTCGGTTTGGAGAACTCCAGTACCATCACCTTGCCGCCGGGTTTGAGTACCCGGGCCATGTCCCGCAGCGCCTGGTCCTTGTCGGTGACATTGCGCAGGCCGAAGGCGATGCTCACTACGTTGAAGGTGTTGTCCGGGAAGGGCAGGTGTTCAGCGTCCGCCTGGACGTACTCGATATTGGCGGCGTAGCCGCGGTCGGTGAGCCGGTCCCGGCCGACCTGGAGCATGGACGCGTTGATGTCTGCCAGCACCACCCTGCCGGAGGGACCCACCAGGTCGGAGAACTTCATGGTCAGGTCGCCGGTACCTCCGGCGATATCCAGCACCTGCTGGCCGGGCCGAACACCGCTGAGCTCAATGGTAAATCGCTTCCACAGCCGGTGGATGCCCATGGACATCAGGTCGTTCATCAGGTCGTACTTGCCCGCGACCGAGTGGAACACATCAGCCACCTGGCTGGCCTTCTGGCTCTTCGGCACCTGTCGGAAACCGAAATGGGTGGTCTCGTCCTGCGCGCCGTTATCCCGGGTGGGATTGTCCTGGGCGGGGGCTGACTGCTGTTCGCTCATGGGGGCATCCTGTGAAATCGGGCCGTTGGTAGCCTGCTCCCACGCCGCTGCCTGCGGCCGGGAGGGAGTCTTACGGGCCCCTATTCTAGGGAACCTCTGGGCAAGTCTAAAGTTTTTTGGCCGCCAATGGGCGAACCGGTACTGGCCTGCAGCCGCCGGGGGCCATAAACTTGGGCCAAATCAACTTCCGGAGGTTTTCCTGCCATGTCATCCATTGATGTTCGCCGTGCCCATTCCCTGGACCAGGCCCATGCCCGCGAAGCGGCAGAAACCCTGGCCCAGGACCTGTCCCGCAAGTTCGACGTAGACTACGAATGGGACGGAGACCTGATGCGCTTTCGCCGCTCCGGCGTCAAGGGACACCTGGATATCTCACCCAGCGAGCTGCATGTACACCTGGAGCTTGGCATGATGCTGCGACCGTTCAAGGGGCGTATCGAGGAGGAAATCCATAACCAGCTGGATACCATTATCGGTTGAGTCAGTTAGCGGAGAGGCTGGTGGTGCCGCTGCAAACCGGGTCACCCGGGGCCGGAATCAGTGAGCGGTCATCCAGGGTAATGAAGTGACTCGGGGACGACGTCTCCAGGATGGTCATGGTCTCGCAGGCCCGGGCGCTTGCCAGCATGGCGCCTTTGTCGAGGATGCGGTCGGTTCCCGGGATCAGGAAGCAGCCATGGCTCACGTGGCGGTAGATGTCCGTGGAGGTCTGTTCCATCCAGGCCATGACATCCTCCAGGTTGCGGACGATGGTGAGCTGGTCACGGGTGGCGGAGAACAGCTTGCCCAGCAGGGTTTTCTTGCGGGGGGTCATGCGCCCGAAGAAGGTCTGGCCGTAGACCGACGACGGCGCGCTGTTGATCAGCCGGATCAGCCAGGGCCACATGCCGTGGCTCACCGGTTCCAGCATCATGGTGACCATTGCATGGGGCCGGCCCTGGGGCAGCGCCGGTGCCTCCAGCAGCAATTCCACGTTCCTGAACAGCTCGGGCCGCCGGCTGGCTGCTTCCAGCACAACGGCGCCGCCCCGGGAGTGGCCGTGAACCCGAACATGCTGTGACGTCGGCAGGTTTTCCAGGGCCAGGATGAGCAGCTCGGCATCATAGGCAATGGTGCCTTCCAGTTCGTCGATTGCGCAGGGCCAGGGTGCTTCTTCCGGCGTCACCCCGTTGACGGGGATGTGGTAATTGCTGCAGGTCAGCAGGATCAGTTCGGTGGTCGGGGCGTCGTAGGCCTGGGTGAAATAGCAGTGGTTCTCCAGGTAGCCATGCACGCCGATCACCGTATGGGTGGTCTCGCCGCTGTGATTGCGCACAGAAACAGCACCCTTGCCGATCAGGTAGACCTTCCCCGAGAACATCTCGGAGTAGGCGATTTCGATGGGCTTGATCAGCTTACGAACATGGCTTGCCTTCATGGTAGTTACCTCCGGGGCATGGAAAGCGCCCCTTGACCGAGTATACGACCGGATGGCGGTCCGTGTGCAATGCCCGTGCGCCTTGTTAATGTCCGGAACGGGGAAAGCCTGTCTTTCCCGGCCTCCAACCTGTCGGTATGGTCACTGAGGCGCTTCGCTTGGAGAGTGGAGCAGATTTCCTGCCTCTGTCACAATGCCAGATGCCGAAATGTCAGATCTCCATCACACCGATCCAGACCGCCAGGGCCGAACACTTTGAGTGACGCTGCCAACGACAGGGAACCGCTGCGATTGCTGCCGATGGACGCGGCATGGCTGAACCTCGAGAGTCCCCAGAATCCGTTGACCATAACCGTGTTGATGCGGGTGCCCGGCCTGACCCAGTCTGGGCTCCGGGCCTTTTTGCAGCGCTACTGGCTACCCTGGGAACGTTTCCGCATGCGCCCGGTTCAGCACCGTTGCGGCTGGTGCTGGGAAAGGGACCGCCGCTTTGACCTGGCCAACCACCTGTTCCATGTGCCTGAGCCCATGGGAAAGGCGCGCCTGCAGGAGTGGGTGTCTGCCCGGCTCAACCAGCCCCTTGGCCGGGATCGCCCGCGCTGGGGCTTCTGGCTGGTGCCCAACGCCGAAGGCGGAGCGGCACTGCTGTTCCGCATTCATCATTGTTATGGCGACGGTATGTCGCTACTGGACGTATTCGACAGCATTTGTACCCGCTCACCGGAAGAGTACCCGCAAAGTTATGGTAACCGTGAGGGCTCCACCGCCCGTCGCTGGCCCGAAGTCATGCAGGCCTGCCGGGAGGCCTTTGCTGCTGGTTTGCAGGGAGGGCGATCACAGGAGGGAAGCGTGCCGCCGGGGCAGGCGCGTTCCGGAACTGGCTCGAAAGTGGATGAACCGGTCGGGGGCGTAACGCCGACGGATGACATTCCGGAGCACCAGCCAGGTACCCTGGAGCAGGGGCTGATGACCAGCCTGCGGGCCATCAACGAGATGACCGGCATGGTCACTGAACCGGAAGATACACCCTCGAATCTCAAACGTTCCCTGCTCGGGCGCCGCCATTGCCGCTGGTCGGGCCCGGTACCATTGCGCAGTTTCCTGAGCCTGGCCCGGCGTTCCGGCTGTAGCATCAATGATGTGCTGCTCAGCTGCGTGGCCGCTGCCATGCGTGATGCCATGGGTGTTTCCGGCAGTGCCCTTAATCAGTCGGTAGTGCACGCGGCGGTGCCGGTGGATATACGCCGGGCGTTGCCTGAGGCGCTGCGCCCGGTCAGGCACATGCCCGGTAATTTCTTTGGCACCATCTTCGTGCCCATGCCAGTAGACGGCGGCTTCGCCCTGGAGCGCCTCTGGCGGATCAAGCATGAAACCCGTCGCCTCAAGCGCAGCTGGCAACCGCTGATGGCCTGGGGCGTCAGTGGCTTGGCATCGTTGCTGCCAGCATCGTTGCGTCAGCCCATTTCCGACCTGTTCTTTCGTAAGGCCAGCGCCGTTGTTTCCAACGTGCCCGGTACCCGTGAGCCCCGTTACCTGGCCGGCCACCAGATCACCGAACAGATGTTCTGGGTGCCCCAGGCCGGTGACATCGGCCTGGGGGTGAGCATCGTCAGCTACGCCGGTAACGTGCAGTTTGGTGTGGTGGCCGATGAAGCCATCGTGCCCGATCCGGACCGCTTCCTGACCCGGTGCGTCAGGGAACTGGACGAGCTGGGGGATGCTCTGCTGTAATTCGAAGATACCCATAAGAACAAAACAGGCATTTCCATGCATGCCACCGCTTTCGCCAGGCCCCGCACCGACGGTGCGCCCGTGGTCACCGCCAGTACCTCTGCACGTGACCCGGTGATCGCCGTTGCCGAGCTGAAACAGGCCCTGCAGTCGCCCACGCTGGGGGCTGTCCTCTTTTTCTGTTCCGCAGAATATGACCTGAACCGACTGGCCGAAGCCATGGCCGATGGATTTCAGGGTATTACCCTGTCTGGCTGCACGTCCGCCGGTGAGATCACGCCCCGGGGATACGAGCGGGGATCCATCGCGGCGATCGGGTTTGACCGTCGCTGGTTCTCGGTGCAGGCCGCGCTGATTGAAGGGCTGGAAGACTTTGACCTGCCCCGTGCCCAGCACCTTGTGGATGACCTGCTCCATCGTTGCCGGCAGTCAGACCTGGCGCCGGTGCGGGATAACACCTTTGCGGTGACCTTGCTGGATGGCCTTTCCAGCCGGGAGGAGCTGGTACTCTCGTCCCTTAACGCGGCACTTGGGGCAATCCCCCAGTTCGGTGGTTCCGCCGGCGACGATGAGCGCCTCGCCAATACCCACGTGTTCCATGACGGTCGCTTCCATACCTCGGCCGCTACCGTGCTGCTGGTGAATACCCCGCTCAGCTTCCAGGTGTTCACCACTCATCACCTTGCCCCGACGGATCGCAAGCTGGTGGTGACGGCGGCGAACTGCCAGACCCGCACCGTGCATGAGCTGAACGCCGAGCCTGCGGCGGTCGCCTATGCCCGGGCCGTGGGTGTGTCACCGGACCAGCTGTGCCGGGAGGTATTCGCCCTCAAACCCATGGCAGTTCGCATCGGCGAACATTACTTCGCACGCTCGGTGCAACGGGTTAACGAAGACCAGAGCCTCACCTTCTATTGTGCGGTGGAAACCGGCATCGTGCTCACGCCCATGACGCCGGGCTCGCTGCGGGACGACCTGCGTCAGCGACTGGAAGAGGCCGAGGCGACGGTAGGCAAGCCCATGGTGACCATCGGCTGCGACTGTTTCCTGCGTCGACTCGAGGCAGAACAGGCCGGTGAGGTGGCCCGGATATCCGACTTCCTTGAGCAGCACAGGGTATTGGGTTTCAGCACCTACGGTGAGCAGTTTGATGGTGTACACCTGAATCAGACCTTCACCGGTGTGGTCATCGGTCAGCCATGATGCAGCCTGACGTTGCCCGCGATAGCCCCCATGATAACCGCATCCGCGAGCTGGAGGCGGAAAACGCCCGCCTGCGCAAGATTCGTGATTCGCTGATCGCTCATGTGGAATCCGGCACTGGCCGGACGCCGGACCCTTACGCCGTATTCGAGCATTCAGTGATGCTGGCAGAGCAGGTGCGGGAGCGTACCGAAGCCCTCAACCAGCTGATGGATGACCTGCGGGAAAGCAACAGCGCCCTGGAGCAGGCCCGGGCCGAGGCGGAGCAGGCGAACCATTCCAAGTCCCGCTTCCTGGCGGCTGTCAGCCATGACCTGCTGCAGCCGCTCAATGCCGCCCGCCTGTTCACCGGCGCCCTGGAGGAACAGGGCCTGGAAGGCACAGCGGCCAGCCTGGTGCGCTCGCTGGGGTCGTCGCTGGAAGCGGTGGATCACCTTCTGGGGACCCTGGTGGACATCTCCCGGCTCGATGCGGGGGTCATCGAGCCTGATCCGTCCAGCTTTGACCTTGCCGACCTGCTGGATGGCCTGGCCCAGGAGTTCAGCCAGCTGGCGGCGGACAAGGGGCTGGCCTTCCGTTATGTGGCCACGAAAGGCCGGGTGTGGACGGATTCCCGCTTGCTGGCCCGGGTACTGCGCAATTTTTTCAGCAATGCGCTGCGTTATACCGACGCTGGCGGCATCCTGATGGGGTGTCGGCGTCGGGACCGGCAGCTGGAAATACAGGTTTGGGATACCGGGCCGGGCATCGAGGCCCACCAGCTGGCGGACATTTTCCAGGAGTTTCGACGGGCCCGGCCCGGTGATGCCCCGCCGGATGCTGGCCTGGGTCTGGGGCTGGCCATTGTGGACCGTATCGCCACCCTGCTTGACCATCCGGTGACCGTGGCATCCCGTCCCGGAAAGGGCTCCCGCTTCGCCATCGCTGTGCCACTGGTATCGGCAGACTGAGCCGGCCCGGCGACTAATCGGTCCTCCGGGACTTGCGGTTCTCCAGCCACTCGCCGGCCGCCAGTATGGCCTGAACCCGGTTATTCACCCCCAGCTTGCCAAGAATCGCCGAGACATGGGTTTTTACCGTGGTTTCAGTGATGTTCAGGGCCCAGGCAATCTGCTTGTTGCTTTCGCCCATGGCCATCCGCTCCAGCACCCGCAGCTGCCGCTCCGTCAGGCGGTTCAGGGCCTCTTCGGAAATCTGCGGTGTATTGCGGGATGGGGAATCGCCTGACGAACTCCCACGGACAATGTCTGGAGGCAGGTAGATGTTGCCTTCGAGTACCTGTCTGAGGGCCTGTCGCATTCGCTCCCGCGGCGCAGACTTGGTAATAAAGCCCATGGCGCCGGCATTGATGGCCTGCAGGATCAGCTGCTTGTCTTCTTCGGCGGAGATGATCACGACCGGGGCGTCGGGCGCTGCGGCGCTCACCTCGGCCAGTCCTTCCAGTCCGTGCACACCGGGCAGGTTTAGGTCCAGCAGCACCAGGTCAGGCACCGGTCCCTCGGCAAGGCGCTGAAGGGCCATGGGCAGGGTGCTGGCCTCGCCCAGCTGTGCGCCGGGGAGTTCCGTGGTGATGACCAGTGCCATGGCCTCCCGGAACAGGGGATGGTCATCCACAATGAGGATGTTCGGTGACGGGTTCATCAAAGAGAGCCCTTTCCAGTCGTTTTTATCGTTATTGGCGCTGTCGGATCTCGGGCTTAACCGACCATTCACCGGAAGAATACCCTGAATCGCCGCGGGCTGGCAGTCCCGGGAGTGTCTGTACCAAGGATCTACGACCAAAGAAGGAGACCAGGCAAGGCGAAGGCACCATACACGGACGCCCGCGCACGGACTATGGTGATTGCTGGCATATCAAACCACAACAACAAGGTGACAGCCATGATCTACGCACAACCCGGCAAGGACGGCTCTGTCGTCTCTTACAAGCAGCAGTACGAAAACTACATTGGCGGTGAATGGGTCGCCCCGGTCAAGGGCCAGTACTTCGACAACATTACCCCCGTCACTGGTGAGGCCTTCTGCCGCATTCCCCGCTCAACCGCCGAAGATATCGACCTGGCGCTGGACGCTGCCCACAAGGCCGCCCCGGCCTGGGGCAAGACCTCGGTGCAGGAGCGCTCCAACATCCTGCTCAAAATTGCCGACCGCATGGAGCAGAACCTGGAAAAACTGGCCGTGGCCGAGACCTGGGATAACGGCAAGGCGGTGCGCGAAACCCTGAACGCCGATATTCCCCTGGCGGTGGACCACTTCCGGTATTTCGCCGGCTGCATCCGCGCCCAGGAAGGACACCTGGGTGAGATTGACGCCAACACCGTGGCCTATCACTTCCACGAACCCCTGGGTGTGGTGGGGCAGATTATCCCCTGGAACTTCCCCCTGCTGATGGCTACCTGGAAACTGGCACCCTGCCTGGCCGCCGGTAACTGTACGGTGCTCAAGCCCGCCGAGCAGACCCCGGCGTCTATCCTGGTGCTGATGGAGTTGATCGGCGACCTGCTGCCGCCTGGGGTGCTGAACGTCGTCAATGGCTATGGTGCCGAAGCTGGCCAGGCGCTGGCGTCCAGTCAGCGGATCGCCAAGATCGCCTTCACCGGCTCCACACCGGTGGGTGCCCACATCATGAAGTGCGCCGCAGAGAACATCATTCCCTCCACTGTTGAGCTGGGCGGCAAGTCCCCGAACATCTACTTCTCCGACATCATGCAGGCAGAGCCGGACTTTATCGACAAGGCGGCGGAAGGCCTGGTGCTGGCGTTCTTTAACCAGGGCGAGGTGTGCACCTGTCCCTCCCGGGCCCTGATCCAGGAAGATATCTACGATGAGTTTATCGCCCGTGTAATCGACCGCACCAAAACCATCAAACGCGGCAACCCCCTGGATACCGACGTACAGGTCGGGGCGCAGGCCAGCAAGGAGCAGTTCGACAAGATCATGTCCTACCTGGCCATCGGCCGGGAAGAGGGTGCCCAGGTGCTGATCGGCGGTGACAGGGAAGACCTGGGTGTGGAGTTCAACAGCGGCTTCTACATCCAGCCCACCCTGCTCAAGGGCGAGAACAGCATGCGGGTGTTCCAGGAGGAAATCTTCGGCCCAGTAGTCGGTGTCACCACCTTCAAGGACGAAGCAGAAGCCCTGGCCATTGCCAATGATACCGAGTTCGGTCTCGGCGCCGGCGTCTGGACCCGCGACACCAACCGCGCCTATCGCATGGGGCGCGGCATCCAGGCAGGCCGGGTGTGGATGAACTGCTACCACGCCTATCCCGCCCATGCCGCCTTCGGCGGCTACAAGAAATCCGGTGTCGGCCGTGAAACCCACAAGATGGTGCTTGAGCATTACCAGCAAACCAAGAACATGCTGGTGAGCTACGACATCAACCCGCTGGGCTTTTTCTGACCGCCTGACAATTTGACGAACCACCTCGGGCAGGGCGCGATGGCTTGCCCGGTGGTACTCCCTTGGCCGACTGACCACGGCGTGAACGCACAGTGGTTGGTATCGGCCTTTTTTGTTTACCGGGTTGTGGTTGCCCTGACTGATCCCAATGACTAAAAGTATCCGTATGGACGGACAGCACATCATTGGAGGAGGCAAGGTATGAGCGACACCAGGATCGAAAAAGACAGTCTGGGTGAGGTCAGGGTGCCCACCAACGCACTTTGGGGCGCCCAGACCCAGAGGGCCGTCGACAATTTTCCGGTGAGCGGCCAACCGATGCCCGCAGGTTTCATCGACGCCGTGGTGCTGGTAAAGAAGGCGGCAGCTGAAGCCAACCATCGCCTGAACCTGCTGGATGGTGACCGTTTCGCGGCGATCACTTCCGCCTGCGACCGCGTGCTTCAGGGGGGCCTGGAGGACCAGTTCCCGGTAGACCGCTACCAGACGGGCTCCGGCACCAGCACCAACATGAACGTGAACGAGGTGCTGGCGCGCCTGGCCAGCACCGAACAGCTGGAGGTTAATCCCAACGACCACGTCAACATGAGCCAGAGCTCCAACGACGTGATCCCCACGGCAATCCATGTAAGTGCGGTGACCTCGCTGCAGGCATCCGTGCTGCCGGCGCTGACTCATTTGCAGGGTATTATCTACGAGCGGGAGAACCTGCTGCTCGGTCAGGTGAAGACCGGTCGCACCCACCTGATGGACGCCATGCCGGTCACCCTTGGCCAGGAACTGCGAACCTGGCGCGAGCAGCTCGAGGGTGTCGGGCGGCGCCTGGAGCAGAGCAGCGAGGAACTGCTGGCCATTCCGCAGGGCGGTACCGCCGTGGGTACAGGGGTGAACGCCGATACCCGTTTTGCCGGCGAGTTTGCCAAGGCCATGTACCAGCTCACCGGGTTCCGATTCCGCGAAATGGAACACAAGTTTGTGGGCCAGAGCGCTGTCGATGGTCCCGTGAATCTCTCGGCCCAGTTCCGGGGTATGGCCATCGTACTGATGAAAATTGCCAACGACTTGCGCTGGATGAACAGCGGCCCCATCCACGGTCTGGCAGAAATCAGCCTGCCGGCGCTGCAGCCGGGCAGCTCCATTATGCCTGGCAAGGTGAACCCGGTGATTCCCGAGTCTGTGGCCATGGCCTCGGCACAGGTCATGGGGCTGGACAGCGCCGTCGCCATTGCCGGGCAGTCCGGTAACTTCCAGTTGAATGTCATGCTGCCGCTGGTGGGGGCCAATCTGCTGGATATGGGGAGCCTGCTCGCCAACAGCGCCCGTTTGCTGGGTGATAAGGCAATCGCAGGTTTCACCGTCAACGAAGCGACGCTGGATGAGGCGGTGGGCCGAAATCCGGTGCTGGTCACCGCCCTCAATCCGGAAATCGGTTATGCAAAAGCTGCGGAAATCGCCAAGGAGGCCTACGCCAGTGGCCGCTCCATCATCGACGTGGCCGAGGAAAAAAGCGGCCTGAGTCGTGAGCGGCTCCAGCAACTGCTGGACCCGATAGCGTTAACCCGGGGCGGCATCGGCAACTGATACCGGAGATCGACCGATCCATGATCACAGTCTGGCTGCTGTTATTGCTGGTCCTTGCCAACGGCGCTCCGGTGGTGGCAGCCAGGCTGTTGCAACACCGCTTTTCGGCCCCGGTGGATGGTGGGCTGCGTCTGTGGGACGGTCAGCCGCTGCTGGGGCGAAGCAAGACCTGGCGAGGCCTGGTGGCCGGGTTGCTGTCCTGTACGGTGTTCGCGCCGGTGATGGGGTTGAGTGTTTCATTCGGGGTTGTGTTCGCAGCCCTGGCCCTGGGGGGCGACCTGCTCAGCAGTTTTATCAAGCGCCGTATGGCGTTGGAGCCCAGTGCCCGGGCGTCGGGGCTTGACCAGTTGCCGGAGTCGGTACTGCCGGTGGCTTACGCCTGGTGGCAGCTGGACTTTCCCCTTTGGCAGGCTATCGGCGTAGTGCTGCTGTTCGTCACCGCCAACATGGTGTTTTCCCCGTTGCTATACCAGCTTGGGATCCGCAAACAGCCCCATTGAAGACGGATACCACAGCCCTAATCCGGCCCCCGGACCAGGGTATGAATGGTGACTTCCGGCGGACAGTTCAGTCGCACATTGACCACTGAGGTACCGGCACCCGGAGAGGTATAGCCCTGCATACCATTATGGCGCCAGTAGCCACGCCCAAGGGCCCGGGGGCAGTCAGCATCCAGGGTTACGGGCAGGCCGCCGGGCAGGCAGATCTGGCCGCCGTGGGTGTGCCCGCACAGGAACAGGTCGTAGCCGGCATGGGCCGCTTCCCGCCAGATTTCCGGGGTATGGCTCAACAGCAGCGATACGGCACCTTCCGGAATGTCATCGCCCGCCCGTTGAAGGTTGTGCACCTTGTAATAGTGGGCGTCGTCGACACCCGCGATATAAAGCGCCTGGTCGCCCCGCTCGATGGCCTGGTGTTCGTTCAGCAAGAGCCGGTAGCCCATTTCTTCCAGTGCCGGCACCATACGAATGCTGTCATGGTTGCCCAGAACCGCCAGGGCATCGCCCCTGATGGCTTCGCGAAGCTGTGCCATACCTTCGAGTGCTGCATCCACCGGGCCCCAGGTCAGCTTCCTGTAATCTCCGGTCAATACACACAGGTCATACTCCAGGGGCTGTATCTGGCGGATCACCGCTTCCAGGTTGGCCGGGTCCATGTCCACATGGAGGTCTGTCAGGTGAAGGATGCGGAATCCGTCAAAGGCCTCTGGCAGGGAAGTGATGGGAAAGCGTTGCTCAACCGTTTGCAGACGCCTGCTGTTGCTCTGCCCCCGCTTCAGCAGGCCGGAGAGTTTCAGGCAGGTACGGATAAAACCGTGGGCGCTGTAGAGGTTTTCCAGGTGAAAGGAGCGATGGTCACGGCCGGTCACCCGCTGTTCGGATTCCCTTTCAATGCTCAGGCGCTGCCGGGCATGGACAGCCCCCAGTCTGAGGCTGAGCCGGTAGCGTAGCCAGTCGTCATCGTTGGGTACAGGAGCCTGTGCGGTCATTTCTTGGATCCGGAGCCATTGTTGTCATGGGCTACAAAACAGTATGGTCCCTCAGGACCGACCCGTAAATACGACGTATCCTTACGTCTGTGTGATTCCACGTCCAGCCGGAGGTAATCCGTTGTGAGTGAAAAAGCCTCGTTCAGGGAGGTGTTTGCGATTTTCCTGCGTCTGGGCCTGACCTCCTTTGGTGGTCCGGCGGCCCACCTCGGCTATTTCCATGATGAGTTCGTTCGCCGGCGCGGCTGGCTCAGCGAGGGTGCCTACGGGGAAGTGGTGGCCCTCTGCCAGCTGCTGCCAGGGCCTGCCTCCAGCCAGACCGGGCTGGCCATCGGATTTCTGCGCGGCCACTACCGGGGAGCCTTGGCCGCATGGCTTGCGTTCACGCTGCCCTCTGCCATTCTGATGGCACTGTTCGCCTTTGGTCTGAGTCTCTGGCCGGATGCGGCCGAAGGGGGCTGGGTGAGCGGTCTGAAGCTCTTCGTGGTCGCCGTGGTGGGGCATGCAGTATGGCAGATGGGCCGCAACCTGTGTCCCGATGCCTTGCGTCAGGGCCTGGCACTGATGGTTGCGGTCATTCTGCTGCTGGCCGGTTCCGCGCTGATCCAGATGGCCGCCCTGACGCTGGCCGGATTCGTCGGGTTCATGAGGCGGGTGCCGCCGAGCAAGGCCGGCGAAGCACTGTCGTTACCGGTCCAGGGCCGGCGCCCGATGGTGTTCGCGGTGGCTTTCATGCTGCTGTTGCTGGCTTCATTCCTGCCAGCGGAGGCAGGGTCCATGCGGTGGCTGGCAGCCGAGATGTATCGCTCCGGCGCGCTGGTGTTTGGCGGTGGGCATGTGGTGTTGCCGTGGTTACAGGAAGGCTTCGTGGGCTCTGGCCAGGTGTCGGCGGATACCTTCCTGGCCGGGTATGGGGCGGCCCAGGCCGTTCCGGGCCCGCTGTTTACTTTTTCTGCCTTTCTGGGGGGTATTTCCGGTGGCGTGCCCGGCGCTGTACTGGCGTTGTTGGCGGTGTTCCTGCCGGGAGTACTGCTGGTGTTTGCCGGCCTGCCGTTGTGGCAATGGCTGCGTCGCCATGAGCGGGCCCGTTCAGCCCTTGCCGGTGTCAACGCCGGTGTCGTTGGGTTACTACTGGCAGCGCTCTATGATCCGGTATGGACGTCTGCCGTAAATTCCCCTGCAGGGCTCGCGTTTGTATTGGGTACCTGGTGGGCGCTTTCGGTCGCGAGGATGCCGGTTTGGGTGCTGGCCCCGGCTTGTGCCGCACTGGGCGCATTGTTGTTCTGAAACGTTCGCGGATGCTGGTCGGGGAACAAGGTTGTGGGTTGGGGCGCATGGCTCGTTGCTACCGGTTCACAACCCGGTTGGCGCAGTTGGAAATCAGCGTATAAAGTTTACACAATGGGCCTTGTGAATAATCAGCCGGCTTCTCCAGGGGGAACCTTCACCCTGACCGGTTGTCCACAATGCCTGAAAATGGAGGAAACAGGCGATGAGTATGACCTGCAGTGTTTCCGGGATGACCATTCCCCGGGACCGTTTCCCGGCCCCGCCCCATGACCTTGAGCCGGAAGGCAAGGGTCTGCAGAAGGCTGTGCTGGCTGGTGGTTGTTTCTGGTGTGTGGAAGCTGTGTTTCTTACCCTGAATGGTGTTCAGCGGGTGACCTCCGGCTATGCCGGGGGAGATGCGCAGACGGCCAACTACGATGCCGTATGCACCGGCCAGACAGGTCATGCCGAGGCCGTGGAGGTCGAGTACGACCCCGCCGTTATCAGTTATGGCGAGTTGCTCCGGGTGTTCTTCTCGGTGGCCCACGACCCGACCCAGCTGAACCGCCAGGGCAATGACCGGGGGCCGCAGTACCGCTCGACCGTTTTCTATGAAACGCCGGAGCAGCGTCGGGTCGCGGAAGACTATATCCGCCAGATTGACCAGGCCGGTATTTTTGCGGACCCTGTGGTCACCAGCCTCGAGCCGCTCCGGGATTTCTACGCGGCCGAGGAGTATCATCAGAACTTTGCCGGCAAGCATCCCCGGCAGCCCTACATCATGGCGGTCGCCGAGCCCAAGCTGAAAAAGGTCAGGGAAGTGTATCCGGACAGGCTGAAAACGGTCTGACCGGTCCTGGCTCGTCAGGCCCGGCCGCCGCCCCGTTCCGGAGGTTCGACCATGAGCACATCTGCCGCAGGCTATGACCTGTCCCCACTCTCGCCCGCCGAGGTTGACCGGCTGGCCGCCGACCTGAGCCAGGAAGAGCGCACGGTATTGCTGGACCATGGCACCGAGCGCCCATTCTGCGGCACCCTGCTGGATAACAAGCAGGACGGCGTCTACCACTGTCGCCTGTGCGACCTGCCACTGTTCAGTTCGGCGTCCAAGTTTGATTCCGGGACCGGATGGCCCAGCTTCTTCGAGCCATTTGACAAGGACCATATCCGTTACCTGGAAGACCACAGCCTCGGCATGACCCGTACCGAGATCCGCTGCCCCCGGTGCGACAGCCACCTGGGCCATGTCTTCCCTGATGGTCCGCCCCCCACAGGGCAGCGTTACTGCATGAACTCGGTTGCCCTGACCTTCCGGCAATCCTGAGTCCAGGCAGGTTATTGACCGGTCACGGTGGCCACGTACCGGGCCACCGCGGCAATCTGCTCACTGGTAAGGGTTTCATTGAAGGCCGGCATAATGCCGACGCCATTGGTCACGGCTGCGGCGACCTTGGCCTCGTCGGGTGCCAGTTCGTCGAGGTCCGGCCCAATGGCCCCGGTGGCACCCGCATCCGCCAGCGTATGACATATCGGGCACCCGGGTTGGGCGAGTTCGGTAAACACCTTGCGGCCCTCTTCCACGGAGGGCTCTTCCCCGGAGGGTCCGGCGAGGCCCGGAGATGAGAACAGCAGTCCCGCCGTCAGCGGGATAATCCAGCCTGGCCGCACGTCAGCTTACCTGCACCGTCACGCCATGGTCCTCCCAGCCGTTATGGCCGTAACCCCGCTCGTTATCCGTCCGACCCTTCGGTTGTGTTTCGCCGCTGGCCGACGTTGCGCGGCTCACAAGGCGCACTTCGCCCGGCGAAAGATCGGTCGCGAACACAAAGGGCCGCCAGGCGTACTGGCCAAGATCCGGTCCCACAAAGCGGGCTTCCTGCCAGGTTTCCCCGCCATCGGTGGAGACTTCAACGCTCTCCACGGCTACTGCGCCGCCCATCGCAACGCCGTAAATCAGGTTGCGGCCCTTATGGGTTTTCTCCAGGGGAGTGGTAATCCAGGATTTGACGTTCATTTCCCACATGGAAGGTTGTTCCGGTGCGCCGGATTTGCCCACGTCCCGGATACGGTAGCCGGAAGCCTGGATCTTGGCATCGGTTTCCTTGTCGGTGAACGCAACCCGTTTGACGTACTTGACGTTGTTGACCCCGTAATACCCCGGAACGACCATCCGCAGCGGACCGCCGTGAGACAGTGGCAAGGGCTCATCGTTCATGGCCCAGGCGAGAATGGCGGTTTCCAGTGCCCGCGCTGGCACCGAGCGCTCCACGATGACGGTTTTCGGGTCAAGCCCGGCGGGCAGCTCTTCGCCGCCGGTGTTCGTAATAAAGCTCATGCCATCCTCAACGCCGCCGAGTTCCTCGACCACATCCTTGAGGGGCACCCCGGTCCACACCACACATCCAGCTGCGCCGACCGACCACTGGGTTCCGCTGGCACCATGGGGGAAAAACGCGCGGCCGTTCCCGGAGCACTGAAGCACCGTGGTAACAGAGGTGACGTTCATGTTCTTGAGCTCGGCCAGGGTAAGGCTGCGGGGGTTCCTTACTCCTTCAATCGACACTTCCCAGGCATCGGCGTTCTCGACGACGTCCACGGGTGGCGTAGGCAGGTTGTTGCGAACGAACAGTCGGTCTGACGGGGTCACGACCCCTGCACCAATCGCGTCTCGGCGGGTTTCCATGGTATTGGTGCTGTGGACGATCAGCGCGTTGCGCTCTTTCCAGGCGGCATAGTCCGGCAGGCTTTTGGGTTCTTCCCCTCGCGCCAGGGGGGCGAGGCCCAGCAGAGGCACCGAGGCGAGTACGCCGGCGCTGCCAAGCAGAAAATGGCGGCGGGTGCTGCCGACCTGTTGTGAAAGTGCCGTGGCACGGGCGTGGAGATCAGGATTATTGTTCATGTCTTGCCCCCTGAGCGGATTCGGAATGACAGCTAACGGTAGCTGCAAATGCCCGTATTCGGACGACGTGTACTTATCAGATTTAGTCCGGCCGACCGGCCTGGTCAAATAATAAACAGTTCTGGCTTGGATACCGTTTGCTACAAAGCGCTATAATCGGCGGCTTTTCCCTACCACACCCATGGAGATCCGCCCTCGCATGATTCGCCTCAGAACCAACCCCCTTACCGAATCCGCGACGCTTTTGCGGCGTGTGGCCGTGATACTTGGCTCACTTGGCCTGACGGCAATCTACAGCCTTCTGGTGCTGGGCAGGGCCGCCGTGCGGCGGCTGGACCGGAACACAGTGGACGCCTACACCCGGGGCTGGTCCACCACCTTGCTGCGGATGGTTCGCGCCAACCTGACCGTAAGGGGCGAAGTGCCAGACTTTGGTGATGGCCGGCGGTATATCATAGTGAGCACGCACGCCAGCCATTACGATATTCCGATTACCTTCGTGTCCATGCCCGGGTCCATACGCATGCTGGCCAAGAAGGAACTGTTCAGGATTCCCCTGCTTGGGGGCGCCATGAAGGCGGCGGAATTCCCGTCCATTGACCGCCACAATCGCAATCGCGCGGTGCAGGACCTGGCCCGGGCAAGGGCAATGATGGAAAGTGGAATCGTGCTATGGGCAGCGCCGGAGGGTACCCGTTCCAGCGATGCCCGGCTGCAGCCGTTCAAGAAGGGCTGTTTTCACCTGGCGCTGGATACCGAGGCGGTGGTAGTGCCCATGGCCATTCGTGGCGTTCACCACGTGCTTCAGGCTCGCAGCTGGAAGATCAACCTGGGCCAGCCGGTAGAGGTGCAGGTGGGTAAGCCGATAGATACATCCGGCATGACCAGGGAACAGTTGCCGGAGCTGATGGCCCAGGTGAGAAGCCAGATGGAAGAACTGTTGGGCGACGGTGAGGCCCGATAGCGGGAAACTGCCTTCGGAAGCCGGGCGTCTGGCAGCTGACCCCCGGAGCCGCCAGTTATAGCGCCGGTACGCCACTGGCCCGAGCCGCACTGATGACGGTGCTTGCCAGGTACCCGGTGTAGCCGATGTAGACGGCCATCAGCACAGCCCCCTCCCAGCGCCGGATCAGCCGCTTGGCGCCAAACAGGCCGAAGGCCATCAGGAACAGGCCCAGGGTGACGGCCGCCATGACGGACCAGTCCCGGTAGAGAATGGTGCTTTCAGCCGCCATGGGCTCGATAGCCGCGGCCATACCCACGACCGCCAGGGTATTGAAGATGCCGGAGCCGATAATATTGCCCAGTATCAGGTCATGCTCGTTCTTGCGAACGGAGGCGATGCCGGCGGCAAGCTCCGGTAGCGACGTACCGATGGCGACGATGGTCAGGCCGATGATCAGGTCACTGACGCCCAGCGCCTGGGCCACGTAGACCGCGCCCCATACCAGCATGCGGGAGCTGACCAGCAATAGCACCAGGCCGACTACCAGCCACACCAGTGCCCGGTTCAGGGGCATGGGGTGTGCGGCGAGTTCCGACTCGGTTTCACCCCCGAGTGCATCACCTTTACCCCGGATACCCTGCACGATGGACCAGCCCATCACCACGGCAAACACTGCCAGCAGTATCCAGCCGTCCAGCCTGGACAGGTTGCCATCCAGCAGCTGCCAGCCGGCCAGCAGGGTGATGCCGATCAGGATGGGCAGTTCCTTGTGCAGGATCTGGGAGTGCACCTGGATAGGGCTGACCAGCGCCACCAGGCCAACAATCAGGGCAATGTTGGTGATATTGGAGCCGTAGGCGTTACCCAGCGCCAGGCCGGGGTTGCCATCGGTCGCCGCAATGGCAGACACCGCAAGCTCTGGCGCCGAGGTGCCAAAACCGATCACCACCATGCCTATCAAGAGGGGAGACATACCCAGGTGCGCGGCGGTGGCGGCAGCGCCATCCACGAAACGATCAGCACTCCAGACCAGCAGGACCAGGCCGGCAACAATGGCGAGCAGGGCAAGCAGCATCCCAATATCCCTCAGCAAGATGAAAGAACAGGTCAGTCACTGAACGGAGCGATACATCCGTTCGTATTCCTGTGGGCGTGGACGTTACCGTAAAACGGTTTCAAAGGTAAGCACCCGGTAATCCCCTATGGCAGGTGAAGGGTTTTTACCTCAACATCCGACTAAAGTTGCGGTGACTGCGTACGTGATAGTGCGCATCATGGTGCGCTAAATAACACCAGAATTCCCGAGAGTCTGCCTCTTTCAGGCGTGAATAGTTGGCATGCTCAGCATTTTATTATCCCCGCCAAAACCGGGATAATGTCACACTTTCCGGGCAGTGCTGCTGATCGTGGCGGGCCCGACAGGTTCAATAACTCGCTAAGGTGACTAGCAAATGGCTGTAAGAAAGGCAGACGTAGTGCTGGTCGGCGGTGGCGTCATGAGCGCCACTCTCGGCATGATGCTCAGGCAGCTGGATCCGTCCCTGGACATCGTCATGGTGGAGCGTCTTGATCACGTAGCCCATGAAAGCACTGACGGATGGAACAACGCCGGTACCGGCCACGCCGGCTACTGCGAACTCAACTACACCCCCGAAAACGACGATGGCGACGTGAGCATTGACCGCGCACTGACCATCAACTCTTCCTTCGAGATCTCCCTGCAGCTGTGGTCCTGGCTGGTCGAACAAGGCATGCTGCCGGAGCCGAAAAGCTTTATCAACCGCACGCCCCACATGAGCTTTGTCTGGGGTGACGATGGCGTGGCCTTCCTCAAGCGTCGTTATGAAAAGCTCAAGGCCCACCACCTGTTCCGGGAGATGGAATACACCGAGTCCCCGGAAACCCTGCAGGAGTGGATGCCTCTGGTGGTCAAGAACCGCGACCCCATGCAGCGAGTGGCAGCCACCCGTATTGGTCATGGCGCCGATGTGGATTTCGGCTCGCTGACCCGCAGCATGGTCAAGTACCTGGAAAGCACGCCCAACTTCGAACTGATGCTGAGTTCCCCGGTGCAGGATCTGTACCGCAAGGAAGGGAAGGGCGCCTGGACGGTCCGGGTCAAGAACCAGAAAACCGGCGCTACGCAGAAGATCAAGGCCGGCTTTGTGTTCCTGGGTGCCGGTGGTGGCGCCCTGCCCATGCTGCAGAAGTCCGACATTGATGAATCGAAGGGGTATGGCGGCTTCCCCGTCAGTGGCCAGTGGCTGGTCTGCCAGAAGCAGGATATCGTGACCCAGCACCACGCCAAGGTCTATGGCAAGGCGCCCATCGGTGCTCCGCCCATGTCTGTACCGCACCTGGATACGCGGATTATCAATGGTGAGCCGGCCCTGCTGTTCGGCCCCTTTGCCGGTTTTACCACCCGTTTCCTCAAGCAGGGTTCGGTGTTCGATCTGTTTGGTTCGGTGAAGCCCACCAACCTCAGGCCCATGCTGTCTGTCAGTCGCACCAACATGGACCTGACCCGCTATCTGATCGGCGAGGTGTTCCAGTCCCACAGTGACCGGGTGGCCTCTCTACGTAACTTCTTCCCGGACGCCCGGGAGGAGGACTGGAGACTGCAGAATGCCGGTCAGCGAGTGCAGATTATCAAGAAGACCAAGGAAGGCGGTGGCAAGCTGGAGTTCGGCACCGAAATCGTGGCGGCGAAGGACGGCTCCCTGGCTGCCCTGCTGGGTGCGTCACCGGGAGCATCCACCGCGGCCCATGCGATGCTTGATGTGATTCACCGTTGCTTCGGCGAACGTGCCAAGACCCCGGAATGGCAGGAACGTCTGCGGGAACTTATCCCGTCTTATGGCCAGTCCCTGGTGGATGATGAAGCATTGCTGAACCAGGTGCGTGAGCGCACCCTGTCCACGTTGGGCCTTAAGGAAGACGCCTGACAAACGATCTCCCGGGGCCTGTGTAACACGGATTACGCAGGCTCCGGGTTCTCTGCCCGCCCGGGCTATATTCGATCCTGATCTGAATGAGCAGCTCTAAGACTTAATCGATCTGATCCTGTTGCCTGTCGTTTATATCTTTAAAAAACAACGACTTGCCTGTCAAGGCGACCGGAATGGCGATGAGCTGTGAAAGTCGTTGATGAGTATACTCTTTAGAAATGTGAAATATCGCACACTCAAGGAGTAACCATGGCAAAGCGTGAGCGCAAGTTTAACCCCGACAAGGGCTATGTGGCGTTGCTGGGCTGGAGCCTCAACGCCGTGGAGGCCGCCGAATCCTTTGATCGCCAGTACGTGGTGGTCGCACCGGACTGGGCCGAGCCCTACTGTGAAGAACACGATATCCCCTACGTGCCCTGGAATTTCGAGCGCCTCAATGACCGCTCGGTAGAGATTGCCCAGACCCTGAAAGACATGGGTGTCAATGTGGCCATCCCCCTGTTCGAGGAAACCGTCGAATGGGCCGGCGCTATCAACTCGGTGCTGCTGGATAACCCCCGCCTGTTTGGCCAGGCCATGCTGTTGCGGGACAAGGCGTTGATGAAGCGTCGTGCCCAGCTTGGCGGCATCCGGGTGGGTATCTTCGAGGAAGCCCACGATCGGGAAGACGTCATTCGCTTTCTCAAGCGCGTGAACCAGACCCTGCTGAAACTGGATGGCGACCCCAACGACCCGATCCACCTGAAGGCCTTCGACAAGGCCGGCTGCCTTGGTCACCGTGTTATCCGGACACCGGACGAAGTGGATACCATCCCCGACGAGGAGTTCCCGGTGCTGATGGAGTCCCACCTGGACGGCTGGGAGTTCGCGGTAGAGGCGTGGATTCACAACGGCAAGATCCGCTTCCTGAACATCTCCGAGTACGTCACCCTGGGCTATTCCGTGTTCGTGCCTGCCACCCCCGACCTGGAAAAGTACCGGCAGCAGATCACGGCCGAGATCGAGAAATTGATCAAGACCTTCGATATCGACTTCGGTTTTGTGCACCCGGAGTATTTCGTGACCAGCGACGGCACCATGTACTTCGGTGAGGTGGCCTATCGCCCGCCGGGCTTCAAGGTGTTCGAGTTACTGGAGCGGGCCTATGGCTTTAACGCCTACCAGGGAATGATCCTTGCCTTTGATCCGAAGACCACGGATGAGGAGATTACTGCCTTCTTCCCGAAAGAGGTGGTGGATGCTAAAGGCTACGCAGGATGCTTTGGCGTCTATCCCCGTCGCCGGGTGGTCAGCCGGCTGGAGATGCCGGAAGAGACCGAGGACCACGAGTACTTCGAGTCCCACGAGCTGACACCGCCAATGGAAGAAACCGTCACCAAGCGGACTGCCTTTGGCACCCATTGGGGGCTCATCTACTTCTTCGGTGACGATCCCTATCGCATGCGGGACCTGCTGAAACATCAGGAAGACCTGGACTTCTATGTATAATCAACCTGAAGTATCCGTGTGGTGCATCAAGAAAAGGCGATGCACTACACCAGCTACGGGCTGCATGCCCTGAGGATTTCGGGTTTTGATCGAAAACAATGAACATGGGATGTCCACTGAGGCGGCGCAAAAGCTTGCCGTCCGGGTCAAACGTCTGGATGACGCCATTGAACTGGTGGCTGCAAGCCCTCCGTTCGCCAGGCTGTCAAAAATGCCCCGCCTGCTGGACAGTGCCCGCCAGGTATTGATGGTGGAGGGCGGCTGTGCCGAGGTGGAAACCCGTGCCGAGGCTATCGAGCAATGCGGGGTTTTTGAGGGCTCAGACTGGGCTCACCCGCAGATCCTGGTTCCGTCCCTGACCAGTCACTCCCTGCGCAGTCCGCAGATGGAAACCGTGGTTGTCGAGGCGCTCAGCGAGCTGAGATTGCTCGCTGTGGCAATGGAGCGCTACCTGCATCCCAATGTGTCGACGGAACAGGCCCACCATTACCTGGCCCAGGTTCTGGCCATCAACCTGGAGCTGCTTTTTGGCACCCCGTCTGAGGCGGAGCGGGAGCAGCAGGGGAAACTGGCGACCATCAGCCGCAACGTTATCCGCCACCTGGCCGAGCGTATCGGCTATGAGCACGTTATTGACCAGTTGATCGACGAGATCTGGCGAATGCTGAACCAGCGGCCCATCCAGGTAGGCGATGTCCGCCAGATGATCACCCAGATCGCTCTGTGCCGGGCCAACCCCGATATCGACCTGGGCGGCAGCGGGCAGGGTGCTGACCGACTGATCAGTAGTCTGTTTGGTCCGACCCAGGCGTGCCGCGAAGATCCGGGTGTGGAGATCTACCAGGAACGCCTGCGCACCATGGATTCGGTGGCCTTGCAAAGCGAGGCCACCGGTTGCGCCCGGGCCATGCACGATACCGGCGTGGTTTCACCGTATCACGCGGTACTCATACGTTACCTGCTGAACACCCACCCCAGCTTTCTGGGTGAAGCCCTTGGCCTGTCCAGCACCGGTCGGGACTGCCTGCTGTGCTACCAGGAGCTGGTCCACGCCCTGATTCACGAAGGCATTTTTCCGGAAACCTGCCAGGGCGTATATGGCCTGGCACTGATGCTTGAGCGAGGCATCCTGTACCAGCCACCCGTAGCCCCGGGGCTTTGGCGTCAGGTGTTGCTGCCGGTTTCGCCCTATTCCGAGGAGCGCTTGCGCATGGCCTTCGGGCCGGCGCCGGAACCCCGGGCCTGGCTGATCCAGGGTGTGTTGTCCATGCTGGGACAGCCGCTGGGCGTGGGGCAGGGGAATAATCCCACCTGCCAGTCCGCCCGGGCCCTGTCCATGTGGGCCTATAACGACCCGGATTACCTGCTGCAGATGGTCGCCTGGGCCGCCAGGGATGACGAAATTATCATGCACTTTGAGGGGCAGCCGGTGTCTTCCCGGCTCAGCGAATCCGGAGTGGCGGCAGCGGTCAGCCTCGACCTCGATCCGGTCTCCCTGCTGGTGGTGCCTCACCTCGATCGTATCTACGCGGAGATGGGGCGCATGTGCGCGGGCCGGGAAGGGGACCCCCATCGCTGGGTGAACCCGGAGTTCCATGGCTGGTGGTCCGGCCGCGGCTTCCGTATTAACGTGGACGTGGCGACGGGGCAACTGGAGGACCTGGATGGGTTCCTCCGTCACTTCTATGTCAGTTACCACCCCTATTACAACGGCAACCAGCCACTGATCCACCCCCAGCCGGCAGGCATCGCCGTCACCGACAGTGCGGCCCGGTTTATCGGCTGGCATGCCATTACCATACTGCGCGTTGGGTTGGATCAGCAGGACGAGATGCGGGTGTACTTTTTCAACCCCAATAACGACAGCGGGCAGAACTGGGGTGATGAGATCGTTGTGAGCACATCAGGCAACGGAGAGCGTTTCGGGGAGGCGTCATTGCCCTTCGAGGAGTTCGCCTCGCGGCTGTATATCTTCCATTTCGACCCGCTGGAGCGGGGGGATCCGGAAACCGTCCCTGCAGAAGACGTCCAGCGAATCAACGATATGGTCTATCGCAGTTGGGGAGCCGACCGGGTTCCCGGCGCTGCCCTGCAGGCGGACAGCGGGCCAGCCTGACCCGCGCCGCCACAGGGAGGGTTATTGCGTCAGACGTGCACCACTGAGCGAATGCTCTTGCCTTCGTGCATCAGGTCGAAGGCCTTGTTGATGTCTTCCAGCTGCATTTCGTGGGTGATAAACACGTCCAGCGGGATCTCCCCGGACTGAGCCTTGGCAACGTAGCCCGGCAGCTCGGTACGACCCTTCACGCCACCGAAGGCGGAACCACGCCAGACCCGGCCGGTGACCAGCTGGAACGGACGGGTACTGATTTCCTCACCGGCACCGGCCACACCGATAATGGTGCTCTCGCCCCAACCCTTGTGACAGGCTTCCAGTGCTGCCCGCATCAGCTTGACGTTACCGACGCATTCGAAGGTGTAGTCTGCACCGCCGTCGGTCATATCAATGATGACTTCCTGAAGCGGTTTGTCGTAGTCGTTAGGGTTGACCACATCAGTGGCGCCCAACTGCTTCGCGATATCGAACTTGGCCGGGTTGATGTCGATGGCAATAATACGGCCCGCCTTGGCCATGGTGGCGCCGATAATGGCGGCCAGGCCAATGCCGCCCAGACCGAAGATGGCCACGGTGGCGCCTTCCTCAACCTTGGCGGTGTTCAGCACCGCGCCAATCCCGGTGGTGACACCACAACCCAGCAGGCAGACTTTGTCCAGCGGGGCATCCTTGGGGATCTTGGCCAGGGAGATTTCCGGCAGTACGGTGTATTCGGAGAAGGTTGAGGTGCCCATGTAGTGATAGATGGGCTTGCCCTGATAGGAGAAACGGGAGGTACCATCCGGCATCACACCCTTGCCCTGGGTGGCCCTCACGGCTCCGCAAAGGTTGGTCTTGCCGGAGGTGCAGAACTTGCACTGACCGCATTCGGCGGTGTACAGCGGAATCACGTGGTCGCCCACCTCAAGCCCGGTCACACCAGGGCCCACCTGCTCGACGATACCACCACCCTCATGGCCGAGAATGGCCGGGAAGATGCCCTCCGGGTCGGCGCCGGAAAGGGTGTAGGCGTCGGTGTGGCAGACACCGGTGGCGACGATGCGCACCAGCACCTCGCCCTCTTTGGGCGGTTCCACGTCCACTTCCACGATTTCCAGGGGCTTGTTCGGTTCGAACGCTACGGCGGCTCGGGATTTGATCATGTCAGACTCCTCTTTCCGTCAGTTTGGGGATTACCCGCAAGGATAGAGGAGAAAGCCGTTTTTGTATCACCTGAAAGGGCAGTAATTTCCGTAAAAGCAGCGAAGGCCGCCGGGGCAAGGGCCCCCGGCGGCTGCAGGTTCAGGCCAGGCGGAAACCCGAAGACGCCTGGTTCAGGGACTCGGAACAGTCCCCCAGCGCCCGGGTATGGTCTTCCAGGTGGCCACGGATGGTGCGGGACTCCAGGGCGCTGCCGTGGATGTGCTCAACCTTCTGGGCGATCTCCTCCGTGGTGGTGGAGATACCCTCAACGGAGGACACCACTTGCTCCATGTCGCTGGCCAGCGACTGGATCGACTGGGTGATCTTCTCAATGACCACGACTGCCTCGCCGGCACTCTCCTCACCGGAGTTTGCCTGCTGCAGGCCCTGTTCCATCAAAGCGCCGATTTCACGGGTTTCCCGGTTAAGGGCGTCGACGATATCGGCGATGCCGGCGGTGGCAGAGACGGTTTTTTCCGCAAGGGAGCGTACTTCGTCTGCCACTACCGAGAAGCCCCGGCCAGCTTCGCCGGCACGGGCCGCCTCGATGGCAGCATTAAGGGCCAGCAGGTTGGTCTGTTCGGCCAGGCCATTGATGGTGTCGACGATGGTGTTTACCTTCTCGCCGGTCTTGCTCAGGCTCTTCACCTGCTCATGGGTCTGGCGGATCTTGCCCGACAGGTCCTGCATGATCTCGCCATTGCTGCGTACCACCGTGGCGCCATGGCTGGCGGCCTCACTGGCCTGCTGGGTGGACTGGTTAACGGTATTGGTCAGCTTGGCGATGTCTGAAGCTGTATGGGAAATTTCCTGCACCGCGGCGGCGGCCTGTTCGGTCTGGGCTTCCACCTGCTCGCTGTTGCTGCTCATCTGGCGGACCAGTTGCTGCAGTTCATCCTGCAGGCGGGCCAAGTCCCGGTTGCCGTCGAGCACCTCACGGATAACACCGGAGACATCGTCTACCATCTGGTTGGACGCACCACCAAGGGCATTGAACTCGTCATTGGGGTTGCGGCCGATCTGCAGGCGCTCACTGAGATCACCAGCAGCGACCCGTGACAGCAGCGTGGCGGCATCCTTGAGCCGCCCGACCAGGGTGCGGGACGCCTGGGTGAGGGTGACCACCAGTACCACCAGTACCACGCCGGATACGATAATAACCAGCCACGCCGAGGCGTCCCTGGCCTGTTCAGCACGGGCAGTGGTGCTGGCGACAAGTCCGGTTTCCAGCGACTGGTTCTGGCGTTCGATGACCGCTTCCAGCTCACTTCCCAGAGAGGCCAGCTGTTGCTCCGTCCCGATAATGGCGTTGATCTGGTCTTCCGCCCGCTCGAAGGCTCCGGCAAACGCTTTTACCGCCAGCCCCAGGTCATTGTCTCCCCAGTCCATGTTGGTGATGGTTTCCTCCATACCATCGATGGCCTGGTGAGTCTGCTCAGCGGATTCCGGAGTGAAGTTGTTCAGATAGTCCGAGTAGGTGGTCATGGCCAGCTCGATATCGTCGTTCATGATCGAGATACTGATCTGGCGTAGTCCTTCATCCATGGCCCTGGTCAGCTCGCCGTGGATGCCTGATGACGGATTCAGACCCAGAGCCTCGCGCTGCTCAAGCCACTGGCGGCGCAGCGTCACATAGGCAGACACCTGCTCGCGGATCTCGGCAGCGGTTGCCTGTATGCCCTCGTCGTAGATAGCCCCTGCCTGGGTCACCAGCTGCTCAGCCTGGTTCTCCAGTGCACTCAGCTGTTGCTGGTACCGCTCCACCGCATCCGCTTCCAGTCCGTTACTGAGCGTCTCCACGCGTAACCACTCGCCCCAGAGCGTGAGGGACGCGTTCTGATAGCGGTTGGCTGAGGAACGGTCCTCATAGGACTCCGACACCTGGTCGAGGCCGCGCAAGGCCGCCAGGGCCACCAGAACCAGCCCGACCAGGGTTGCTGCAATCAACAACCCGAATTTCTGTCGCCACGACAGGGAAAGCAAACGCTTCACAGGAGGTACTCCCCAGATACTGTTATTATCAATGATGGTCACTATATTGAAGCGTAACGGCGACGGGGATTATTTCTTGAAACAGTTTGGTTACGAAGTGTTTCTGGAGTGAACAGATGGTCTGGTGGCGGGATGGCATACCTGAGTGAACTGTGATCTCGAAATAGTCATGGCTCACTGACTGGGACTATAATGCCAGTCGCACAAGCCAGAATCATTCACTGTTACAGGGAGAACAACAGCTATGAACGGTATCGGATATCTGTCATTGATTCACCAAGTCCTGAAGCGGTTTGCCGATGCCGAGGAAACGTGCATTCTCAGCGAACAATCAAGCTGAACGGTATCCCTTTGGATGATGACGTTCATCATTCAGGCAACGATCAAGTAAAATCTCCATAGGGTTAATGGCTGTCCAACCGCGCGGGCGCTTGTTATGGCCATTGAGGCCGTAAAGCCGTTCTCAATGGCCATGACGAAGCACCTTTCAGCTGCTACGGGAGCGTACTGTCACAAGTCCTGCAAGGCCCAAAGTGAGTAGAGCGAGGGTTCCTGGCTCCGGAACGGCCGCAACGCCTACAGTGAAGCCATGCCAGAACTCTTCTGGATCGGCTTCCCAGCTCAGCGAATTGACGATCCCTTGAAACTGAATGGCACCATGGAATTCATTGCCGGTGAGGATGTCACCGCCTGATACCGTATACGTCCCGTTCCCCCAATATCCTTCACCCTCGCTGAGCACCGTGAAGGGCCTGTCGAAATCATAGCTTACCGGAAGACTATTCCGGCCCTGGCTGACTATAGCGAAAATCGGATTTACGACGGCGGAGGAGAAGGTGATTGTGTTTGTGATTCCGGAGCGGCTCATAGCGATCATTTCAGATGCTGTCGGCGCATTGTCGATAAAGCTACTGGCGGTATAGGGTGCCGGTGTGCCCTCCGTCCAATAATTCGTACCGGTGCCGAGCTGCGCAAAATTCACGTCACCCGAATATTCAACCGAGACACTTCCCATAGTGCCCGAAGCTGAGCCTGCTGCACCGTTCGTGGCGGATGTCCAGTCTGTCCAACTGATTAGAGCAGCGGATGCCGGTTGAGCGGAGATTGCTGCGGCAGCAATGCCTAAAAGTATTCGCTTCTTCATTTTTTGATACCTCAAATAGCTAACGTTTTGGGAAACAGAACCCCATGCCACATCAAATGATGCAGAGATAACTTTTTGGAGCGAGTCGTTCGCTCTATTGCAAATTTCAAGCCGGCCCGACTTATCAAGCTGAATTTATTGAAGGTTTCTTTTTATTGGCTATGCGCTGGAGTCAGATGTGTAAATATAACCGACGTAATTGAGGGGCTTTTAAGGTTGGCCTGCTAAGGGCCATTTTTATTTGTATGTCTGGGCGAACGTCAGTCGCTCCTGAGCAATGTAGGTTCCGCTTTGACCATTTGGCTTCTCTAAGTGGCTCTCTTGTCGCGATTTCGCCCTGGCTGGAATGCGGGGAACAGTGCGGGACACGCTGCAAAGCGAGGGTATGTCGGTCTCCGTTTGTTGTCTCCTCCCGCTCTGCAAAGATTGATGCTCTTCAGGGAAGTGTCGGGGTTCTTTACATAAGGGGGTCTGTCATTGATGTTTTTGTTTTTAATATCATGAAATGTAAAGGATATATTTTGTTGGCTGAAATTTTGCTTTCGGGTATGGCGAGTCAACCCCAAGAAGGAGTTTCATGATGATTCGTAAGATGACAGGGCTTGGTGCTGCGATTGCGATCCTTACGTCTGGGTCCGCAGCTGCCAGCTTCATAGATTTTGAGGATGCAAATGTTCGGGGCCTCGTTGATAACGATGCAGTAACTAATGAGTACCAAGGTACCAATAGCGTGGTGTTTTCTGGAGGCTTCATCGAGGCATCGGGTGGAGACGACGCCAACCCACAGGGTTTCATAACCGACCAGGTTTCATCGCCGGATGTAGATCTTTCGAATGGAACCCCCGGCCTTGGCAATTGGTTCGTTCGCACTGAGGGAGAAATTGGCCAGCGAGGCAGCGGGTCAATCTTCCTTTCCATTTTCTATGATGGGATCGTTACCGGCGCTTCCGGTGAGATTTGGGATATTGATGGCAATTCCGGCCAGGGAACCGAGAAGTGGAACGTGGTTGCGTTAAACAATGGTAGCGAGGTTCTGTCAGTAGCAAGTCCAGAAGGATTCAACAACGGAACTTTATCAATGGACGGTTTGCCCTGGTTTTTCGAGCTGAACGGTGCGGTCTTCGATCAGATCAATTTTGAATTTGCCGGTACCAAAGAGTTTGGTGTCGGCCTCGGCTTCGATAACTTCACGAGTTCAGTTCCAGAACCGGGAACTTTGGGGCTTCTAGGCCTTGGCCTCCTTGGTCTCGGCGCTGCCCGCCGCAGGTTCTCGGTCTAAATAAAGGATAGGTCTCCTTAGAAAGCACTTGGCTCAGGGAAGAGCGCCTTTGGGACCTGATGGTCGCGAGTAGCAGCTGACCGTTAGATAGGCTTTGCCTGAGGTGGGGTTATCAATGCTCCTCGCCTACGCCCAAAAAAGGTGGTGCAGGTTGTTTCAAGAATTCAGCTCTAAAAAACCAGATTCTCCCGAACCTTAAAATGACGAAAGCCTCGACTGGCGGGGCTTTCGTGGTGGTAGGTTCCGGGGAAGCCCGAAAACACTTTGTTTGGTGGAGGCGGCGGGAATTGAACCCGCGTCCGCCAGTACTCTGCCTTGAGCTCTACATGTTTAGTGTCCTTCTATTCGTTTAACCTGGTGCGACCCGAAGGCCAGGGTGCAAAAGGCGAGCTCTTTGAATCTTAGCCTTCAACCAGTGAGCTCTGGTTAAAGGAGCAGCCTGTTAGCTATGACGTCCTGAAATACCCGTTTACAGGCACCCGGGTCAGGACGACCAGCGGCTTACGCCGCCAGTGCGTAGTTGTCGTCGTTTGCGACTATTGCTTGCAGCTTTGGATTAACGAGATTGGCTGCCATCTCGACATGCACCCAAGGGTTCGCTACCGGCGTCGAAGCCATGTCGCCCCCTTGTATGATCAGTATATGGGGCCGCTTCCAGAGACTTCAAGCACTTTCCGCAAATGCCGGTCGGTAGTTACCCGTAACCCTGTCGCCCGCGATCTAGGTATGCTCTCGCATGATGCGCTGCTTCTGGCGATTCCAGTCGCGCTCTTTCTCGGTGGCGCGCTTGTCGTACAGCTTCTTGCCTTTTACCAGGGCAATTTCGCACTTCACCTTGTTCTTTTTCCAGTACAGGGCCAGTGGCACGCAGGTGTGGCCGGCCTGGTCCACCTTGCCCATCAGCCGCGCGATTTCCTTGGCGTGCAGCAACAGTTTGCGGGTGCGCGTCGGGTCGGCAATCACGTGTGTGGAAGCGGTGTTCAGTGGCGTAATCTGGGCGTTGAACAGAAACGCTTCACCGTCACGGAAAAGCACGTAGGCCTCGGTAATCTGGCCCTTGCCCTCCCGCAGGGATTTGACCTCCCAGCCCAGCAACTGCACGCCGGCCTCGAGGCGCTCCTCGATGTGGTATTCGTGCCGGGCCTTCTTGTTAAGGGCTATGGTGCCCCCGGAGTTTGCCGGTTTCTTCTTGCTCATGAAGTCTTTCCGTTGGATATTCGGTGTCTGACTTTGACTTCCTCCCCTACCTGCGTCGGTGGGGGATTCCATGCTCCGCTAGGCGGCGCCGGGTGCTAGTCCCTCACAGTTTCACACAGGTTCCTGCTTCACCGAGTCCGGTAACCCAGACTCTCCACAGGCTAATACGCGATGCCCTCGCGCTTTGATGTTGATCGCACCGACCACATCGGCATTTTGCTCAAAACTACACTGAACACAACGGAAGCAGGCCTGCGAGGTGCGATTGTCCGGACTGACGTGCTGGCATTTCGGGCAGGTCTGGCTGGTGTGGTGTGCTGGCACCGCCAGCACTTCACCACCCCGAAACGCCTGCTTGTAGGTCAGTTGTCGCCGGAATTCGTACCAACCCTGATCCAGAATGCTCCGGTTCAGACCGGACTTGGCTTTAACGTTCACGCCCGGGTTTTCTTGATCGCCTTTGGCCGAGCGCGACATATTCCCTACCTTTAAATCCTCGATCACGATCATTGCGTGGTTTTTGCTGAGTCGATCGGAGGCTTTGTGCAGATAGTCGCGCCGGATGTTGGCGATGCGGGTGTGCAGTCGGTTGATCTTGGCTTTCTGTATTTGCCAGTTAGCCGAGAATTTAACCTTGCGGGCAAGGGCGCGTTGCGCCCGAGCCAGCTTGAGCTGATTGGCCTTGAATGCACCCACCGGCTCGATAAACGTGCCGTCGGATAAGGTCAGAAAGCGGGCTACGCCCATATCCACGCCGATCATCGAGGTAGAGGTATGCGCCGGCTCAGGAATCTCCCGTTCGGTCTGGAAGCTGATAAACCAGTGTCCGCCCTCAAAGCCGACCGTGCAGTTTTTGATCGTGCCGACGATCTCACGGGATTTGCGAAACTTTATCCAGCCGAGGCTTGCCGGCAGTTTCACCCGCCGATTCTCGATCCGACAGTATTTCTGGAAGTTGACGAAGCGAACGCTGTCTCGCGATTGTCCCTTTTTCTTGAAGCGAGGACGCTGCGCGCCTTCGATCTTCTTATAGTACCGCTGCCAGGCTGCGTCCAAATCCTTCAACTTCTGTTGCAGGTTGTCGGTGTAGGCGTCTTTAAGCCATTCGGTTTCCGGGGCGCGCTTCCAGGCCGTGACCCATTTGGCCATCGTCTCGTATCGGGGCACGTACGCGCCCTTGGTATCCGCTGACTCATTGCATTTCTCCAGGGCCTGATTCCAGACATAGCGGGCATGACCGCACAACACCCGAAGGCGGGCGCTCTGCACATCACTGGCACCCAGTCGAAATTTAAAGCCCTGGCGAATAATCATATGGTCATCTTAACATAAGCTGTTCATCCGTGGCTTTTCACTTCTTTTATTGGGCAAATAGTGGGTAAGCCTTTATTTCCTTGCCGTTTTTGGCCAATGTTATCCCATTGGATTAACCGGTTGGGTGGTGATCGATATTGGATCAATAGACTCTCTATGAGCAGGTTCCTGGGCTCTCGGCGCCCTGGCTTGTCTCAGACGTTGAGCTTGATAAAAACCGGAGTGAAGTCTTAGTCCAGATAGACATAGACATAGTCAAAGGCACGGCGCTTGTCTGCCCTCAATATGGCCGTGCCTGTCCCGGTTACGATCCCCGGGAACGTCGTTGGCGTCACCTCGATAGCTATCAGTTCCGAACGCCGGTGGTTGTTCAGGTCCCTCGTGTACAGTGTCTGGAGCATGGCTGCCTGACGATCAATGTGCCTTGGGCTGATCAGAACAGTCGGTACACGTGCTGTTTGAAGCCTTCGTGATCAGTTTGCTCAGGGCAGCCTCGCTTGTTTTTACGTCAGCCTGAATAAGGCGCGCAGACAATCGGTCATTTCGATATCCATGGATATGAGGCCGGTGCATCAGCAAGCCACGTTTGCCCATATCGAGAACGCCTTCGATCATTTCCATGTTGCACAGGTGCTGACCCGTACGCTTGATGCCACCCGCAAGCTGATATGGTGGAGTCGGGTCACTCGATGCGCTAGTGTTCCGTCCGGGTATTTCCTAAGCGCATATATGCTATAATTCGAGCTATTATTCACGAGTTTGGAGACTCTGTTTTGGCCCGGAAACCAGCTCCCTTTAATCTTACGGTAAACGATCAACTGGAGTTGGAAAGCTGGTTGCGAACAAGCACGCTGAGTCAGAATCTCGTTCTGCGAGCGCGAATCGTTTTGGCCCTGAATGCCGGTGAATCACCCAAAGTCGTTGCTGAGCGACTGGGAACCACGACGGCCACGGTATTCAAGTGGCGTAATCGTTACACCGAACAGGGCCTGAGCGGTCTTCAGGATGCACCAAGACCCGGGCAACCCAGAAAGCT
>NZ_FOHZ01000046.1 GCF_900111555.1 Marinobacter segnicrescens | reverse complement strand
GATATAAGCTGGTCTTACATGCTTAGCCATGAGGAAAACATGGCTTCTGTGGAGTCGGACCCTGAGATTCAAGTACATCAGCCCGACCAGGACCTGATTACGGCGACAGCCGAGTTTACTCGCAGGGATGCCGAACAGATTGCCTCGGCCTATGAAGAAAAATATGGAGTGGAAGATGCTGCCCGGGTCGTCAAGGAATTCTCGGAAACGCTCAATCGGTGGCTGCCACTCGTTAAAAGCGTTGAAAGCAGCGAGGAACTGACGGAGCTTTTCTGGAAGGAAGTCTGGTCTAAAGTGGATGTTAACAACCACGGCGCCTGAGCACTGTTTCCCTGCCCTCATGGGCAGGGAAACACACCCTGCCGGAACCTGCCTCCCCTAATGTGCCCGTCCTAGCATATCTCGAGCAATAACCTCCTTCATAATTTCAGAGGTACCGGCATAGACTGTCTGCACCCGGGAATCCACATAAAACCGGGAGATAGGATATTCGAGGGTATAACCGTAACCGCCAAACAGCTGCATACAGCGATCAATACAGCTGCACTGCATCTCCGTTAGCTGCAGCTTGATGACAGCCGCATCCACCGCTGTCATTTCACCCGCCAGGTAGCGTTGCAGGCACTGGTTGTAATACCCGCGCCCCATATCAAGGTCCGCCCGCACCTGGGCAAGGGTAAACCGGGTATTCTGGAAATCCGCGATGCGCTGGCCAAATGCCCGGCGATCCTGTACGTAGTCCAGAGTCAGTTTTAGCGCACCCTCGATGGCTCCCAGGGCCTGGGCTGCGACGCCCAGACGCTCGCGGGGCAATTCCTGCATCAGGTAACCAAACCCTTTACCCGCCTCACCCAACAGGGCATCGTCAGGAACGATCAGGTCATCGAAGAAAAGCTCAGCGGTATCGCTGGCATGCTGGCCAATCTTGCGGATCGACTTGCCACGGGCAAAACCCGGCAGGGTGGTGTCGACCAGGAACAGCGACACACCACGAGCTCCGGCGCCCGGATCGGTCTTGGCACAGACGATAACCATGTCTGCCAGGATGCCATTGGTAATGAACACCTTGGCTCCGTTGATCTTCCAGCCCCCATTCACTTTCTGGGCGGAGGTGCGCATACCCGCCAGGTCACTGCCGGCACCCGGTTCCGTCATTGCAATAGCGCCCAACACCTCGCCACTTGCCATCCGCGGCAGCCAGTGTTGCTTTTGTGCGTCGGTGCCCAGCCGCTCAATGTAGGGAATGACAATATTTGAATGGATGTTGTAGCCACCGGTCAGGCCCCCGAAGCCCTGCCGTGACATTTCCTCAACGATCATCAGGCAGATATCTGGCCCTGCATCAGAGCCGCCATATTCCTCGGGAAGGTCCACGCCAAGCAGGCCGGCCTCTCCCAGTTTGTTCCAAAGTTCCCTGGGAACCTGGTGGGCTTCCTCCCAGTCCTCATAAAAGGGCGCCACTTCCTGCTGGAGGATTTTTCGAACCGAATTCAGAAACAGATTGTATTCCTCACCGGCTGACGAATCAGTAACCGAAAAAGCAGATTGTGTACTACTCATTATTTCGAACCCTCATTTTTATTGTGAAATTAATGGGACCCTTCTGTGTAAGGCACGCAGCGACTGTCGGGAAGATCATGGAGTCAGGCTTTCATACGGGCTGGATCCATCGCATCGGCCAGACCCTGTTTGTCCAGAGCCTTGTCAGCACTATAAAGGGAGGACACCTTGATTGAGGCAAGACGATTTCGGAAATCCCTGTCCATCTCATTCCGAAGGCCGCTCAGTACGTCATGCACATAGCACCGGTCTTTCCAGTCTGAAAACGGATTATCTATCGAGAAAAGCTCAACGTTTGGCTCCGCAACTGCCTCGAATACATCCAGCAAAGAAACAGTGGACGGTGCGCGGGCCATTGTGACGCCCCCTTTCCCACCCCTGGTTGATGTCAGCAAGTCCGCCTGGACCAGGCGTGAGATGAGTTGGCGAACCCTTGAAGGATTAACATTCACCCACTTTGCAATGGTCCGTGAGGAGTGCTGCTTCTCGCTGTGATACGCCACAAAAGAAAGGATGTAACACGCTGTGGTGAACTTTGTTGAGTTCAAGGAAACCTTCCTATGCTGGTGCAAGTCATTCGGCCGGCTTGACCTCGAACGCCATGCTCTTATATGTTAAATGTTTCAGTAACTATAACCATCAAACGCGAATACATCAACAAAGCATCAATGCCCGTCACATCCAATCTGGCGGTGCCCTGATGGACCTAGGAGCCAATAATGACAACAAATGCTCTGGAGCAAACCATTGCTGCAGCCCGCGAACAGACTATTTCCGGCATGTTACGGCGTACAGCCAGGAGGAACCGTGACAAGACAGCCGTTATTTGCGGTCAGATAAACTGGAGCTATCGCGAATTTGATGACATTTGCGACCGTCTCGCCAACGCTTTGATCCGGCGCGGCGTGCAATGTGGAGACAAGGTCGCCATCCTGGCTAGAAACTCCCATGGTTTCGTCGCAATGCGCTTTGCACTTGCCCGCATTGGCGCGGTTCTGGTGCCGGTCAATTTCATGTTGAATGCCAAAGAGATGGCCTACATCCTTGCCCACTCAAAGGCCAGGATCCTATGTACGGACACTTCGATGGCAGACATGGCCAGGGAGGCTGCCAGTCAGGATACCAATGTTGACGAATTTCTCTGGATTCCGGATGAGGCTGGCTCAGCCCCCCTTTCAGGTATGACGTCGTTCGACGATCTCCTTATTGAGGGAGCCGATTCCAATCAACAGCGCCCCGGTGTATCCGGGGACATGCTGGCACAAATTGTTTATACCAGTGGCACCGAATCCCTTCCAAAGGGTGCCATGCTTACACATGAAGCCGTCGTGACCCAGCATATGAGCTGCGTCATGGCTGCTGGATTCGAGTCGTCAGACATAATGCTGCACGCATTGCCGCTGTTTCACTGCGCGCAACTCGACACCTTTTTCGGGACCTGCGTTTACGCAGGTGTCACGAACGTCATCACCGCCACTCCCTCTCCGGAGGTCATTCTCCCAGCGCTTGAAAAGTACCAGGTCACCTCGTTTTTCTCTCCACCCACCGTCTGGATATCACTGCTTCGCTCTCCAATGTTTGACAGCGAAAAGTTATCCAGATTACGCAAGGGTTATTACGGTGCTGCAATTATGCCAGTCGCTGTTCTGCAGGAACTTCAAGAGCGCCTGCCAGAGGTCCGCTTATGGAACCTGTATGGCCAGACCGAAATTGCTCCCACGGCGACTATTCTCGGGCCGGAGGACCAGATACGGAAAGCCGGATCAGCAGGTAAGCCTGTGTTCAATGTTGAGACTCGTGTTGTGGATGACGCTGAGCAGGAGGTGCCAGCCGGGACCGTTGGTGAAATTGTGCATCGGTCACCCCAGCTTATGAGTGGTTATTTCAATGATGAAGAGCGCACCAGGGAGGCATTCAAGGGCGGCTGGTTTCATAGTGGAGATTTAGGATTCTTCGACGAGGAAGGCTATCTGACGATCGTCGACCGCAAGAAAGACATGATCAAGACCGGAGGTGAGAACGTTTCAAGCAGAGAGGTAGAAGAAACCATCTTCCAGATGGACCAGGTTTCAGAGGTAGCCGTTATTGCTGTAAGCGACCCTGTTTGGGTTGAAGCTGTTACTGCAATCGTTGTTCCCCGGGACGGTTCGACCATCGACCAAGAGATGGTCGTCAATCATTGCAAGGCGCGACTGGCAAGCTTCAAGGTTCCCAAGCGAGTGGTTGTCGCCGATGCCTTACCGCGTAACCCGAGTGGCAAAATCCTCAAGCGAAACCTGAGAGAGCTCTATGAAGTTTTCCCCCAGAGCTAACAGAAGCGAACTGGTAGCGTTTAGCACAAAGAGCCGGGCGGTAACGCCCGGCTCTTTGTTTTACAGGGTCCGCAATTCCTTCTTCAGGATCTTGCCCACCGGGTTACGGGGAATGGCGTCAATCAGCTTCATCTTCTCGGGCAGCTTGTAGACGCTCATACCCTGTTCCTTCAGATACTCGTTGATTTCCTCCAGGGTCGGTGGATTGGTCTCATCCGCAGGCACCACGCAGATACAGACCCGCTCACCCATGATGTCATCCGGCTGGGGTATCACGGCCACGTCCTGCACCTTGCCGAAGCCCAGCACCGCGTTCTCCACCTCCACACTGGAGATGTTGAACCCGCCGCGGATCACCATGTCTTTCTTGCGATCGTAGAAGCCGACATGGCTGGCGTCCTGTACGATGAACAGGTCACCGGTACGGAAGAAGCCGTCAGCGGTGAAGGACCGCTCGGTGATGTCCGGCCGCTGGAAGTAGCCGGCAAACAGTCCGGGACTGCGGTAGCAAAGCTCACCAATGCCGCCCGGCTCGGTTATTTCATCATCCTGGTCGCCGAGAATCTTTACTTCGACTCCATAGATGCCCGAGGGCCACTCAACACCTTCCTTACCCCACCAGGGCAGGTGGTCCACCCGCATTTCCAGGTCCGGCACGTCCGCCGGGCCGGCCACCAGGCTGGTACCCTCGTTCTGGCCCCAAATGTTGACGATGTCGATATCCCAGCGGCGCTTGAACTCCTGCATGGACCAGGCGGATGGCGGCGCTGAACCGGTGGTGATGGTGCGCACGCTGGACAGGTCCAACTGGTCCACATTGGGCAGCTTGGCGATCATGTTCAGCATCGCCGGCACCAGGATGGTGTACTGGACATCCTCCCCGGTCAGCTGGCGCAGCAGGATCTCCGGGGTGATGGGGTGGTGCAGCACCAGGGTGCCAGCCACTGCGAGCCAGGGTAAGTAATTCACCCCAACCGCGGTCATATTCACCAGGGGCGCCACACACAGGATGCGATCCCCCTTCTGCAAGCCACAGGTGGTGGACACCAGGCTGATCAGGTACTCCCAGTTGTTGTGGCTCATGGGGCAGCCCTTGGGATCTGCCTCGGTGCCAGACGTCCAGCACAGGGTGAAGATGTCATTGGCATCCACAGCCACGTCCGGCACTTGGCCGGGCGCGCCGCGGGCAATACCGGTCAGTTCCTGCAGGCCGATGTAGTGCCCGAAGCCCAGCTCCCGCCCCAGGGCCCGGTAGTCAAAGCCATGGAAGCTCTCGGCCGAGACATAGAACCTGGCACCGGTCATTTCTTTTACATAGCCCACATCCTTGCGGCGCCACTGCATGGGCAGGGCAGAGAGCAGCCCGCCGGCCTTTGCCGCAGCCAGGTAGAGCATGGCCAGCTCCCAGACGTTGGGCAGCTGGGCCACCAGTACGTCGTCCTTGCCAAAGCCCCGGCTTACCAGTTCCGCAGCCGTGGCATCCACTGCCTGGCCAAACTCCGCCCACGTCAGGCGCCGGGCCGGCGTGCCCACCAGCTCATCCCGGTTGGGCGGATCCACCACCGCTTCCCGGTCCGGATGGGCATCGCGGTTGGCGGCAAAGCGCTGGAGCAGGTTCCTGTCGCCCCAGTACCCCTTGCCGGTGTATTCCTCGATGAGTTCAGGTTTGTGCAGGATCATGATTCAACACTCCTGTCGTTGTGATTCTTGTTATTGTCGGGCATTCACAGTCCGTGACGGCTGACATCGACTTTCGAGAACACTTCCTGCCAGCAGAGCCAAGCCAGAGCCTCGCCTCTGTCAATGCCATCCACTCGTGGTACCCATTGTTTCAGGACGTGCTTGTAAGGACTCGGTCATACTGCCGGAACAACCGGGCAGGCCGACCACATACAGCTTAAACAGAACCTTAGCGAAGGGCCTCGTCTGTTCCGACGAAATAACCGGTGCCCGGAGCCTGAAATCGTCGAATCAGACGAGGTCGCTGTTTCAACGGTGCGAGACACTGACGTTTACATCCTGCCACAACCACAACAACTTCAGGAATTCAGGAGAGTGCCATGCAAGCCCTGATGCAAGACAAGCCCCTGCTCATCTCGTCACTGATTGATCACGCTGCCACCTTCCATCCGGAAACGGAAATCGTCACCAAAACCGTGGAAGGCCCTATGCACCGCACCAACTACCGGGAGCTGCGCAACCGCTCCAAGCGTGTAGCCAACGCCCTGAAGACACTGGGTGTCGATTTTCAGGACCGGATCGGGACCCTGGCCTGGAACACCCACCGTCACTATGAACTCTACTTCGGCGTTTCCGGCAGCGGTGCCATCCTGCACACGGTTAACCCGCGCCTGTTTCCGGAGCAGCTGACCTACATCATCAACCACGCCGAAGACAGGGTGCTGTTCTTCGACATCAGCTTTGCCGACATGGTGAAGCAGCTGGCACCACAGCTGGAGACGGTAGAGGCCTTCGTGGCCATGACGGACCGGAAGCACATGCCGGACATCGACCTGCCCAACCTCTACTGCTATGAGGAGTTGATGGACGCGGCCAGCGACGACTACGATTGGCCGGAATTCGACGAACGCACGGCCTCCTCCCTGTGCTACACCTCCGGTACCACCGGCAATCCCAAGGGAGTGCTCTACGGTCATCGCTCCACGGTACTGCATTCCCTGGCTCAGGTGGCACCGGACGGCTTTGGGCTCAGCAGTCGAACCACGATGATGCCAATCGTACCCATGTTTCACGCGAACGCCTGGGGCGCACCGTACTCTGCTCCCATGGCAGGTGCCAAAGTAGTTTTACCCGGCCCGCACATGGATGGTGAGAGCATATACGAATTAATGAAAGAGGAGAAAGTCACCTCCTCTATCGCGGTACCCACCATCTGGATGATGCTATTCCAGTACCTGGATGCCACACCCGAGACAAGCCTTGAAAAGCTGAGCCTGAACGATGTCGGTGTAGGCGGCTCAGCACCCCCGATCGCCATGATCGAACGCTTCCGCAAATCCGGCATCGACATGATTCAGGCCTGGGGCATGACCGAAACCAGTCCGCTGGGGGTAGTCAACAAGCCGCTACCCAAGCACGACAGCCTCAGCGATGAGGACATGGCAAGACTCAAGACCAAGGCCGGTCGCGGCGTCTGGGGTGTGGAGATCAAGACCGTCAATGATGACGGCGAGCGCCTGCCCTGGGACGGCAAGACTCCCGGTCACGTCTATGTACGCGGCCCCTGGATTGCCAGCGGCTATTATCGCCAGGAAGGTGGTAGCAAGCTGGACAGCGAGGGCTTCTTCCCCACCGGTGACATCGGCACCATTGACCCGGACGGCTTCCTGCAATTGGTGGACCGGTCCAAGGACGTCATCAAGTCCGGCGGCGAGTGGATATCCTCCATCGAGCTGGAAAACGCCGCTGCCTCCCACCCGGAGGTGGCAGAAGCCGCTATAATCGGCATTGCCCACCCCAAGTGGCAGGAGCGCCCCTTACTAATTGCGGTGCTCAAGGATAACGCTACGATCGGCAAGGACGAGCTGATGTCCTTCCTCGAGGAGCACGTGGCCAAGTGGTGGCTGCCGGACGACATCCTGTTTGTAGACGAACTGCCCCATACGGCCACCGGCAAGCTGCTCAAGACCAAACTTCGGGAAGAGTACGGTGACTTCAAGCCGATCACCGCTGGCTGAGTTGGGATCCCGTCAGCCCGAAGGCTGGCGGGTTACATCACAGCGCTTATCTTGTTCACGGTGCTTTTCTTGATTGTACCAGCTGACTGCACCAAGGTCTGGCGGCCCATGCTGCTTCAGCACCCGGGCCAGTCAGGCGCCCGTTTCTCGTTAAAGGCAGCCATGCCCTCTTTGGCATCTTCTGTCAGGGCCATGGTGGCCAGCTGGGTTTCGGTATAGGCGATGGCCTGCTCGAAACTCATATCTTCAATGGCCTTCATGGCGTACTTGCCTCGGCGAATGGCGGTGGGAGACTTGTCCGTCAGGCGACTGATCAGCCAGTCCACCTTGGCATCCAGTTCCTCCGGCGCCACTACATGGTTCAGCAAGCCATGCTGAAGGGCTTCGTCGGCAGTGAACGGCTCTCCGGTGAGGGTCCATTCCCGCAGCACGCGCCGCGGTACCAGGCGCTGCATCAGGCTAAGTACCTGCATGGGAAACAGACCGACTTTCACCTCCGGCAGGCCAAATTTCACGTTGCTGTGGGCTACTGCCATATCACCCATGCAGAGCAGGCCCATGCCGCCCGCCATACAGACGCCGTTGACCCGTACGATACAGGGCGTGGTGGTATTCACCGCCAGCCGGAACAGGTCCGCGTACTCTGCATTGGGTTTTGAATAATCGAAGGCGAAACCCTGGCCCGGCTGCAGGTCACCGCCAGCACAGAACGCCTTTTCACCAGCGGCTGTGAGTACGATCACCCGGATCTCGGGATCCGATTCTGCTTTCAGATAGCCCTCACGAATCCGGGCAATCACGTCATTGTTGATGGCATTACGTTTTTCGGGCCGGTTGATGGTGATCCACAGGGCCGGCCCCTTCTGTTCCAGCAAGACCGCTTCTTGTTCAGACATCATGGCTCTCCTGGTTGATCAGTTGCTTTCAGCAGGGGTAGCTGTTTCGGCCGGGATAACCTCGGCAATCACCTTGCCAGCGGTGACCTGTTCACCTTCGCTGACCGTGAGCGACACAATCGTTCCTGCCACTGCCGCCACGTGGACGTGTTCCATCTTCATCGCTTCCAGCACAACCACCGGCTGGCCAGCCTCGACCGTATCGCCCTCACCGGCATGCAGGGCTACCACCCGTCCGTTCATGGAGGCGCGGATGACGCCATCACCGGCTTCATCCCCGGCAACGGCAGCCTCATGGGTATGGTCATCCACACGGTAGGAGTGACCGCGGTAGCGCAGGTAGAGGCGTGAACCCGCACGAATCATCTCGGCGGTTTCTGACAGGCCCTCGCAGGTGAACCGCACGCGGGCACCGTCCACGGCATCCAGCGTCAGTTCAGCGGCGGCGTCGTCCAGCTGAATCCGGAAGGTGCCATTACCCTGATTGCTCACCCGCGCGTCAGCGGCTTCCCCGCCAACACTGAAGCGGAAGATGATCGGCAGGCGATGGGTAATGGTGCTGATCGAGCCACCGTAGCTACCCTGTGCGTCGGTGGTATACAGCAGCACGGCGGCCAGTAACCGGGCCCGGTCATCGGCGCCCTGGTCCCTTGCCAGCAGTTCATCCTGGTGGTTATCAACGAAGGCCGTGGTCGCCTCCCCCTGGATAAAGGTGGGGTGCTCCAGGCAGGCGCTCAGAAAGGCCTGGTTGGTTTCCACGCCCAGTGCCGTAGCGTCCTTCAATCCGCTGACCAGGCGACGGCGGGCCTCTTCCCGGTCCGCCCCGGTGCTGATCAGCTTGGCGATCATGGAATCGTAGAAAGGCGGGATCTCGGAACCGGACTCCACCGCATCTTCTACCCGCAGGGTGTCAGGCATGTGCCACAGCGCCATGGTGCCACTCTGGGGCATAAACCCTTCGCTGGGGCTTTCGGCGCACAGACGCACTTCAATGGAATGGCCTTTCAGGACAATGTCGTCCTGACTCAGGGGCAGTGGCTGACCGGCGGCGACCCGCAACTGCAGCTCCACCAGGTCCAGTCCGGTGATGGACTCGGTTACCGGGTGCTCAACCTGAAGCCGGGTGTTCATCTCCATGAAATAGAAGTTGCCGTCCTGGTCCAGCAGGAATTCCAGGGTGCCGGCCCCCTCGTAATGGATGGCCTTGACCGCGGTAACGGCGGTCTCCCCCATCCGCGCCCGCAACTCCGGCGACACCGCCGGTGACGGTGCTTCTTCCACCACCTTCTGGTGACGGCGCTGGATGGAGCAGTCCCGCTCCCCGATGTAGACAGCATTGCCGTAACGGTCCGCCATCACCTGGATCTCGATATGCCTCGGGTTGATGATGGCCCGCTCCAGGATCACTTCCGGGTCACCGAAAGCACTTTCCGCCTCGGACCGGGCGCTGCGCAGGGCCGCCGGAAAGTCTTCCGCCTTTTCCACCAGACGCATGCCCCGGCCGCCCCCACCGGCGGTGGCCTTTATCATGATGGGGAAGCCCACGTTGTCCGCTTCCCGGATCAGGCGATTCTCGTCCTGGTCCTCCCCCTGGTACCCGGGTACGCAGGGCACGCCCGCACCCATCATCAGCTGCTTGGCACCCGCCTTGTGTCCCATGGAGACAATGGATTCGGCAGACGGGCCCACAAAGATAATACCCGCCTCCTTACAGGCTTTCGGCAGGCCCGGGTTTTCCGCCAGGAAACCATATCCGGGATGGATCGCATCGGCGCCGCTGAGCTTTGCCGCCTCGATAATCCGGTCAATACGCAGATAGGAGTCCGCTGGCAGGTCGCCGCCTATGGCTACGGCCTGGTCAGCAGCCCGAACGTGGCGGGCATTTCTGTCTGCGGATGAATAGACCGCTACGGTCCGGTAACCCAGTTCACGGGCGGAGCGGATAACTCGGAGCGCGATTTCGCCCCGGTTAGCGACCAGCACCTTGGTAAAGGGGGTCGGTTTGCTTGCTGTTGTCGTGGTCATGATAGTCAGACACCGTTCTCATTCTTTGGGCGGCCGGCAATACCGGCCGGGTTCCGGGATTCCATCAGGGTCAGGGGCGCGCCACACCAAACTGCATCTTTTGGGGCTCACGCCGCTCCGCGTCACGACAGACCGACAGCACGTAGGACAGTACCGAGCGGGTCTCACGAGGGTCGATGACACCATCATCCAGGAGCCTGGCACTGGTAGTGAACACATCCATCTGGCTCTCGAAGGTGTCTACGATTTTCTTTTCCATGGCGGCGAGCTTGTCGTGATCCACTTCGCCGGTCTTGCGCTTCATGGCCGCTTCGGTGACGTTGGTCATGGTCTTGGCGGCCTGTTCGGCGCCCATGACAGCGGTCTTGGCGTTGGGCCAGGAGAAACAGAACCGGGGCGCAAAACCGCGCCCGCACATGCCATAGTTACCCGCCCCGAAGGAGGCACCACAGTAGATGGTGATCTGGGGCACGGTGGCGTTGGTCACCGCCTGGATCATCTTGGAGCCGTGCTTGATGATGCCCGCCTGCTCGTATTCCTTGCCGACCATGAAGCCGGTGGTGTTGTTCAGGTACAGGATTGGCGTCTGGGACTGGCAGCAGGCCTGGATAAAGTGGGTCGCCTTGGTGGCGCCGGCCGGGTCGATGGGGCCGTTATTGGTGATGATGCCCACCGGCAGCCCCTCAACTTTGGCATGGCCACACACAGTGGAGGACCCGTAATTGGCACCGAACTCCAGGAAGTAGGAGTCGTCCACGATGCGGGCAATCACCTCTTTCATGTCCACCGGACGCTTGTAGTCCATGGGCATGACGCCCAGCAGCTCTTCCCGGTCATAGCGAGGTGGCTGGAAGGAGCGTGGCTTGTCTTCCGGCAGCTCACCATCCCAGTCCAGCTGGGCGACAATCTCGCGCACCATGCGCAGGGCGTCGCGGTCGTCTTCTGCCAGGTAATCCCCCAGTCCGGAGATGCTGGTGTGCATCTCGGCGCCACCGAGTTCTTCCTCGGTGGCGATTTCACCGGTGGCCGCCTTGAGCAGGGGCGGTCCGGCAAGGAAAGCCCTGGAGCGGTCACGAACCATGATGATGTAATCGGACAGACCGGTCTGGTAGGCACCGCCTGCGGTGGACGAGCCGTGGGTGACCGTGACCACGGGCAGCCCGGCCGCCGACAGGCGGGTCAGGTTGGCAAACAGGGTACCGCCGTGTATAAACTGGTCCACCTTGTATTTCAGCAGGTTGGCGCCCGCACTCTCCACCAGCTGGACGTAGGGCAGTTTGTTCTTGAGGGCCAGTTCCTGGACCCGCAGCTGTTTTTCCAGACCCATCGCTTGCATAGCGCCGGCATCAATGCCCGAGTCGTTGGCGGCAATCATCACCCTTAC
>NZ_FOHZ01000018.1 GCF_900111555.1 Marinobacter segnicrescens | reverse complement strand
TTGGTGGGTCGTGAAGGATTCGAACCTTCGACCAATTGGTTAAAAGCCAACTGCTCTACCAACTGAGCTAACGACCCAAAGGAGGCGCATATAGTACGGATTTTTTTGGGGTGATCAACCCCTTTTAACTCGCGCCCAGATATTTTTTTGCGAGGTTGGCTGCCTGGCTGGCGCCATATTGATCAACTACCCGCCTCATGTACCTTTCCGCCTGTTCCTTGTCACCCATCCTGTCGTGGACCACGCCAAGTTTGTAAAGGGCGTCCGGCGCCTTGCGATGATCCTGGTAACGGGTCGCCACGATGGTGAAGGCCTGCTTGGCCTGCTCCAACTGGGGCTTAACCAGGTAAACCTCACCCAGCCAGTAATAGGCGTTGACCGTCAGGTCGCCCTCAGGGTACTCCGAGACGAAGTCATAAAGCTCGCCAATCGCCTGGTCGTAGGCCTTCTGCTCCTGGATAAGGTTCTGGATGCGGTCGTAGGCCTGACGCTCCTCCTGTGAAGGCTGGCGATATTCCCGACTGACGGTCTGGGGCTGCTGACGCTCCTGTTTAGCGGGAGCTGCTGTGCTGCCAGGCGGCGATGCAGCGCCGGCTCGCGATTGTTCGCGTTTCTCAGACAGGTCCAGCAGCCGCTGGTCCAGGTCAATGTAGCGTTCACGGGACTGCCGGGTGAGCCGGTCCAGCTGATTCTGCTGCTGTTCGATTTCTCCCCGGAGATCACGGACCTCCTGCTGGAGCCGCTCAATCATGAAAAACAACTCAGCATTGCCCTGATTGCCAGCGGCCTGACGGCGGGCTTCAGACTGGTTGTTCTGGTACGCCGGCGTGGAAGACTGTGCCAGGGCACCTGTAGACACCGCCAGCGCCATGGCCGTCACGAGAAGCTTTCTCATGGGTACACCTATCTTTTCAGTCGGACGGTGCTGCTGCCTTCCCGGGCGTTTTCTCCCATTGAAGGCAGCAGACCTGTGCCGATCTTAACGGAAGATCAGTTCCACACGACGGTTCTGGGCCCAGGCACTTTCGTTGGAACCCATGGCCGCCGGCTTTTCCTCACCGTAGCTGACGGTTTCGATCTGGCCACGATCGGCGCCATTGACCACCAGGAAGCGCTGCACAGCGTTGGCTCGACGCTCACCCAGGGCCAGGTTGTATTCCTTGGTGCCACGCTCATCGGTGTGGCCTTCGAGACGAACATTCACGTTCGGATTGCTGGCCAGGTAACGGGCATGGGCTGCAAGCACATCGCGGGATTCCATCTTGATTTCAGAGGTGTCGAAATCGAAGTAGAACGTTGTGATACGACGCAGTGACGCCTCGTCACCGCCCTCACCCCGTGCTTCGGCTTCACGCCGCTCCCGCTCACGAAGCTCGTCAGATGAGATACCGCCGTCATCGTCGCTGCCATAAACAGAGGCTCCGCCTTCCTGGTCAACGGCTGACATTTCCTCATCGGTCATCGGCTCTTCACCGGTGGTGCTACAACCAGCCACCAGACCCAGTGAGAGAATCAGGGCAAATGCAGTCTTCTTCATCATGATGTTCATAGAACGTCCTTCTGGTTTGGTTTTCAGTTCCTGTTTTATCGAGCTGCCGGACTGTCACCTATCGGAGGATGGGGGACCAGGCCGGCTCACGTACATCGCCCCGGGCCGCCGGCAGGGTATAGGCAGCACCACCATCGGCAGAGATGACGGTAAGCACGCTGTCGTTACCCTGTCGGGTTGCGTATATCAGCATACGGCCATTGGGCGCGATACTGGGTGATTCATCCATTCCAGTGCGGGTCAGCACCTGTTCGTTGCCGGTATCCAGTTCCATGCGGGCGATATGAAAGGCGCCCTCACGTTGATGGACATAGTAGAGATACTCGCCATCCGGGCTGAACCTGGCGCCCGCGTTGTAGCGGCCGCCAAAGGTGACTCGCCGCGGCGATGCGTTTTCGCTGTCCTTGATATAGATTTGCGGCCCGCCGGACCGGTCCGAGGTGAAGGCCAGGCCTTCGCCGTCCGGATGCCAGGCACCCTCGGTATCAATGCCCCAGTGATCCGTCAAGCGCGTCAGCGACCGGGAATCAATGTCCAGTTTATATACCTCGGCATTACCGGAACGGGACAGGGTTACCAGCAGTGAACGCCCGTCCGGGGACCAGTCCGGCGCCGAGTTCAGGCCAGGGAATGAGGCGACGGCGCTCCGCTTGCCACTGGCAAGTTCGTGGACGAAGATTTGCGGCTTGCCACTTTCAAAAGAAACGTAGGCGAGTCGCTTGCCGTCCGGCGACCAGTCCGGGGAGAGGATCGGCTCACGACTCTCCAGACGCACACTCGCCCGGCGTCCATCCACATCGCTCACCTGCAGTCGGTAGCGGGGCTTGCCCCCCTGGTCATCCACGGTGACGTAGGCCAGCTTGGTGGAGAACACCCCGGGCTCGCCGGTCAGGGCCTCGTATACCTTGTCACTGATATGGTGCGCCAGCGAACGGATATTGTTCACCGACGTGCTCGATGACTCGCCGAGCAGTCGCCGCTCTCCGTTAACATCAAACAGCTCGTAGCGTGCACGGACCCGGTCCCCCTCCCGGCTGACATTACCCACCAGCAGATATCGCTGACCCAGCATGCGCCAGTCCCGGAAGAAGACATCGTCGCCGCTGGTGGGCAGGCTCAACATACGGTCAGCCGCCAGCGGATCGAATTCACCGGTCATCTCCAGGTTATTACGGATGATGTTGCTTACATTGTCACCCGCCGGAAGGTCACCGGACTGACCAAAGGGCACCACCGCCACCGGTACTGCCTCACCAGCGCCCTTGGTAACACGGATCATCAGCTCTGCCCGGGCGCTGGTGGCCAGCGCCACCAACAATGCCAGCGCCGCCGGTAATGCAATCAGCCTGCGCCACATAACAGGCACCTGTACTGGTTGTCTCATTCTGGCCTCACCATCCTGTCTGCGGTTTTCATTTCGGGGATCCGGCACATCAGCACCGTCAGACCTCCGGTTCAAAGCGGATTGTAAACTGGCGGAAATACCGGTCGAAGGTATCCCGGCTGTCCGGTATCGGGTACCGGTTGATTGCCCTGGCCGCGCTGATGGCCGAGTTGTCAAACGCCCGGTTGCCACTGCTTTCGACGACGTCTACCGACTGAAGTTCACCACTGGGCAAAAGCGTCAGCCTCAGTACCACGCCCATACCCTCACGGGCAGAGGACGGCGGGTACCAGGCGCCGTGCAGCGCGTCCCTGATCAGGGACTCATACCTGGACCTCTCATTGAGCATCTGGGTTTCCCTGGCCCGGGCTGCGGCAGCCTCCTGGCGACGACGTTCTTCCGCTATCCTTGCCTCCTCGGCTTCCCGGGCCATCTGCTCAAGCTGCTGTTCCCGCTGCTTCCTGGCCTCTTCCTGACGCTGGCGCTCAGCCTCTTCCTGTCGGCGACGTTCTTCTTCCTCGCGCTGGCGCTCGGCTTCCTGGCGGCGGCGCTCCTCTTCTTCCTTGCGCTGCTGTTCCTGGCGCTTGCGCTCTTCCTCGGCGCGCCGTTCCGCCTCTTCCCGGGCCTTGCGTTCTTCCTCGGCGCGGCGCTCCGCTTCTTCCTGTGCCTTGCGCTCCTGCTCCGCTTTCTGCCGTGCCTGCTCTTCAGCCTCCGCCTCGGCTTTTTGCCTGGCGGCCTCTTCGGCCTCAAGAGCCTTGCGTTCACGCTCCCGCGCCGCCGCCTCCTGCTGGCGCTGCTGTTCCTGGCGCTCCTGCTCACGCCGGCGAGCTTCTTCCTGCTCCTGCTGGCGCTGCTGTTCCGCAATTCTCCGTTGCTCGGCTTCCTGCTCCTGCTGCCTTTCTTCGGCCGGGTCAGGCTGCTGCTGTTCCGGCTCGGGCTGCGGCGGTGGCGATGTGTTCTCCGCAGGCGGCACAGCTTCCGGGGATACCAGCCGCGCCGAAATGCTGGGTTCCGGCGGCTCTTCCATTGGTGTTATCCAGTGCCAGCTCACCAATGTGATCACCACGATCACACCGTGCAGCAGCAAAGACAGGATGACCGGCGATGTCCACGCCGGACGGCTTTCCTTCAGCTCTTCGCGTCGTGGATCCGTCACTGATTACCCACCTGTCCCGTCAGTCTCTTCCGCTTCGGTTATCAGGCCTACGTTGGTTGCGCCAGCCCGCTGCAATACGGACATTAACCGCACCACGGTTCCGTACTGTACGTTCTGGTCACCCCGCACCAGTACTTCCCGGTTGCTGCGACCAGCCATGATCTTGCTGACCTGCTCCCGTAACCGCTCCAGGGGCATGGGATCGCTGCCCTCATCACCCACCTGAAGGAAATAGGCGCCATTGGCATCTACCGACACCACCACTGACTCGGTTTCCTTCTCGGCCTGTATCGGGTCCGACGTAGTTTCCGGCAAGTCCACCTTGACCCCCTGCGTCAGCATGGGCGCCGTGACCATAAAGATCACCAACAGCACCAGCATGACGTCAATGTACGGCACCACGTTGATCTCGGACATGGGCTTGCGGCGCACGGACTGCATCATTCCGCCTTTCATGTCATACCCTCCTGTCAGCCGGGCCTTCAGCCCTGAGCGGTGCCACCATTGCCGTGAACGCGACGATGAAGGATGCTTGAGAACTCTTCCGCAAAGGTTTCATAGTTCTTCAGTAGGGCGTCTGACATGGCCGAGAACCGGTTGTAGGCAATAACAGCTGGAATAGCAGCGAACAGCCCCATGGCAGTAGCAATCAGCGCCTCGGAAATACCCGGCGCAACCGTAGCCAGTGTGGCCTGCTGGACCGTTGCCAGCCCGCGGAACGAGTTCATGATGCCCCACACAGTACCGAACAGGCCGACATACGGACTGGTGGAACCCACCGTAGCCAGGAATGGCAGATGGGTTTCAAGACGTTCCTGTTCACGGGAGAACGCGACCCTCATGGCGCGCTGGGCACCTTCCATGACGGCGTCGGCATCCCGACTTTGCTGGCGCAGACGCGAGAATTCACGGAAACCGGCCCGGAAAACGGACTCCATGCCGGAATATGGAGTCGGGTTGGCATTCACCTCCCGGTAAAGCTGCCCAAGATCCATGCCGGACCAGAATTGTTCCTCGAACGCCAGCTGGGATCGCTTTGCCTTTCGGAACACCTGGACGCGCTGGAAAATCAGCGCCCAGGAAACCACTGATGCCAGTGCCAGCAACAGCATTACCAGCTGTACCAGCGGGCCCGCCTGGGCAATGAGGTGCCATACAGAGAGTTCTGAATCCACCGTTTACTCCTGATGTGTTTGCAATGATGGCTTTGATGCCAGGTGCTGCTGGAGCAGCTGGCCCAGATCTTCAGGCAACCGACGCGGTCGGCCGCTATCCAGGGCGACGCAGGCAACACGCACGGAAGCTCGGGCCAGTGGCCGTTCCTCACCTTTTCGAGTCACTTTCTGGTCAAACTCCATCCACACCCGGCCAGCGTTCACCAGATCCGCCGTGACCTCAAGCTCGTCATCCAGGTACGCCGGTGCGGCATAGTGAATGGACAGCTTCTGGACCACGTAGCTGATATTGTCGCCCAGCCCGGATCGCAGCCCCACACCACGGTGGCGGACCCACTCGGTACGGGCGCGCTCCATGTAGTGAAGGTACTTCGCGTGGAAGACGATGCCCCCTGCATCTGTGTCCTCAATATAGACACGAATGGGCAAGAAATAGGGTTCCAGTGCCTGTGCCGAGTCATTACTGCTGACCGTCAAGGAGATCCTCCTGGTGTGATGATCGGGGCGTGGTGCCAAAATGCAGATAGGCGCTGCTGGTAACCATCCGCCCGCGGGGCGTGCGCACCATGAACCCCTGCTGAATCAGGAACGGCTCAAGCACATCCTCGATCGTGCCCCGCTCCTCACTAATCGCAGCCGCCAGGCTGTCCACTCCTACCGGGCCGCCATCGAACTTCTCGATCATGGCCAGCAGCAGGCGCCGGTCCATATGGTCAAAGCCTTCGTTGTCCACTTTCAACATATTCAGCGCCTGGTCGGCGATATCGGCGCTGATGGTGCCGTCACCCTTCACCTCGGCGTAGTCCCTTACACGCCTCAACAACCGATTGGCGATGCGCGGCGTGCCACGGGAGCGACGGGCGATTTCATAGGCGCCGGCTTCCTCGATGGCAACCCGGGACAGGGCCGCCGAGCGTAGAACGATAGAGGTAAGGTCACGGGTATTGTAAAACTCCAGCCGCTGGACAATGCCAAAGCGGTCCCGCAAGGGAGAGGTCAACAGCCCCGCGCGGGTGGTGGCGCCCACCAGGGTGAAAGGCGGCAGGTCCAGCTTGATGGAACGGGCGGCAGGCCCCTCCCCGATCATGATATCGAGCTGGTAGTCTTCCATCGCCGGATAGAGCACTTCCTCCACCGCCGCATTCAGGCGATGGATTTCATCGATAAAGAGCACATCCCCCTGCTCCAGGTTGGTCAGGAGGGCGGCCAGGTCGCCAGCCTTTTCCAGCACCGGGCCCGAGGTGGTTTTGATGGCCACGCCCATTTCATTGGCAATAATGTTGGCAAGAGTGGTCTTGCCCAGACCGGGCGGACCGAAGATCAGGGTGTGGTCCAGGGCCTCATCCCGGGCCCGGGCAGCGGAGATAAAGATCTCCATTTGCTCCCGCACTGTGGGTTGGCCCACATAATCTTCCAGGCGATGGGGCCGGATGGCCCGGTCGTAGACTTCTTCCTGAAGTCCGGCCTGGGGAGAAATCAGTCGATCAGATTCAATCATGTAAAGACTCGTTACAGGTTTCCACCATCATACCTGTGTTCGGATGAATTGTTCATCCGCCCTGACCGTCACGTCCGGCGACCGGGACCGGATTCGGTCAACCGTTAACCCGGACACATTGTACGGTCAGTAGTATGCCTGTCACGTTACGCTCTTTACACATTCATTGCGGGGTGCAATCAGTTAGACGGTGGTCAACTGGCAGGAATCATGGCCTTCAGGGCCTGGCGTATCAGCTCTTCCCGGCTCATGCCCTCGGCAGCTACCCGATTGATAGCCCGGGAGGCTTCCTGGGGCTTGTAACCCAACGCAATGAGCGCTGCCTCGGCTTCTTCACCGGCATCCGGTTGCCGCGGCAATGACTTTTCAGCAACGGGGGCAGCACTATTGGGAACGAACTGCCCTTCCAACTGGCCGATCCGGTCGCCCATATCGATCAGCAGCCGCTCGGCGGTCTTTTTGCCCACACCCGGCAGTTTGACCAGGGCGCTGGCGTCCCGCTGCTCGACGCAGCGGATGAACTGGTCCGCTTCCAGGCCGGACAGAATGCCCACTGCCAGTTTGGGACCCACCCCGTTTACCTTGATCAGCAGCCGGAACAGGTCCCGGTCCAGTCGACTGGCAAAGCCATACAGGCTCTGGGCATCCTCACGCACTGCGAAATGGGTATGGAGGGTTACCTCCTGGCCGGACTCCGGCAACTGGAAGAAGGTGCTGTAGGGAATGTCCACTTCATAGCCCAGGCCTGCTGCTTCCACCAGGGCCTGGCCCGGCTGCTTTTCGATCAGGGTACCGCGCAGTCGTCCAATCACCGGTCGTGAACTCCGTTATCAATGTGGGTTAGCCGAATCAGGCGTCAGGGCCCTTGCCAAGGTTAACGCATCCGACCGCCGCGGACACGCCCCCGGGGCGCAACACCCTGTCCAGGCAGTTCGGAGAGTGAACGCCCCCCTCCTGCGAGTCGGGCGACACTCTGGCTCATGTGTGCATGGCACAAAGCGATGGCGAGCGCGTCCGCTGCATCAGCCTGGGGTTTGCGCTCCAGACCGAGGATGGCCTGGACCATGTGCTGAACCTGGGATTTATCCGCCCCACCCTTCCCCACCACCGCCTGTTTGACCTGGCGGGCGGAGTATTCATGCACTGGCAGGCCTGAATTGGCCGCACTCACAATGGCGACGCCCCGGGCCTGACCCAGTTTGAGGGCCGAATCAGGATTACGGGCCATGAAAACCTGCTCAATGGCAAACTCGTCGGGGCGGAATTCGGCAATGAGGGTGGCCAGGCCCTGGAAAATCACCTGCAGGCGTTCCGCCATGGGCCGTTCACCCATACGGATACAGCCGCTATCGAGGTAGTCGGTATGGCGACCGGTTACTCGTATGATGCCGTAACCGGTAATCCGGGACCCGGGATCCACACCGAGAATAATCGCCATCTGCCACTGCCTCTGTGTGTCAATTGAACCGGCTTGCTGCAGGTTCAGCCGTGGAGTTCCTGCAACACCTCATCGGAGAACTCGGCATTGGACCAGACGTTTTGCACGTCATCCAGGTCTTCCAGCAGGTCAATCAGCTTGAGGTTGGATTCGGTGCCACCCCGGTCCAGTTCCACCGAGGTACTCGGCACCATGGTCACTTCGGCATTGTCCGGCTCAAGTCCCGCTTCCACCAGGGCTTCTTTCACATCCAGGTAGTTTTCCGGTGTAGTTCGCACCTCAAAGGAGCCGTCGCCCTGCTCGACGATGTCCTCCGCACCGGCCTCCAGCGCCACTTCCATCAACTGCTCTTCACTGGTGCCCGGAGCGTAGCTGAGGATGCCCAGCTTGCTGAACAGGAAGGCCACCGAGCCATCGGTACCCAGATTACCACCAAACTTGTTGAACGCGTGGCGAACCTCTGCCACGGTGCGGTTGCGATTATCGGTCATGGCCTCCACGTAGATGGCGACGCCACCAGGGCCATAACCTTCATACGTGAGCTCTTCGTAGTTATCGTCATCCGCTCCACCTGCACCCCGCTCAATCGCGCGCTCGATGGTGTCTTTCTTCATATTGGCCGTCAGGGCCTTGTCCATCACCGCCCGCAGACGGGGGTTGTCGTTCGGATCCGGGCCGCCCTGCTTTGCAGCTACCACCAGTTCACGGATGATCTTGGTGAAGATCTTGCCACGCTTGGCATCCTGGGCCGCCTTGCGGTGTTTGATGTTGGCCCATTTACTATGCCCGGCCATAAACCACTCCTGTCTTTCCTGTTGGCCTATGATTTCGGAGTTGCCCCGGCAACTGTGGCCGGGGCTGAAACAACCTTACCCTTCGGAACCGTCCCCTTTTTCGGCCGCCTTTGCTGCCGGCTTGCGCAGACGGATATGCAGTTCACGCAACTGCTTCTCGTCTACCTCCCCCGGCGCCTGGGTCATCAGACAGGTGGCGCTCTGGGTTTTCGGGAAGGCAATAACGTCGCGGATAGAGCTCGCGCCGGTCATCAGCATCACCAGCCGGTCAAGGCCAAATGCCAGGCCGCCGTGGGGCGGGCACCCGAACTTGAGGGCATCGAGCAGGAAGCCGAACTTGGCGCGCGCCTCTTCCTCATCAATACCCAGCACGCGGAACACCCCCTGCTGGGTCTTTTCGTCATGGATACGGATGGAACCACCGCCCAGCTCGGTACCGTTCAGAACCATGTCGTAGGCCCGTGACAACGCGTTGACGGGGTCGGCTGCCAGCTCTTCCGGCGTGCAACTGGGCGCCGTGAACGGATGGTGGATGGCGGTCAGGCGGCCGTCATCGGTTTCCTCGAACATGGGGAAGTCCACCACCCAAAGCGGCGCCCACTCGCTGGTGAGCATATCCATGTCATGGCCTACCCGGATCCGCAGCGCACCCAGCGCTTCGTTTACCACAGTCGCCGTGTCTGCGCCGAAGAAGACGATATCGCCGTCCTGTGCGCCGGTACGTTCCATCACGGACATGGCGGTTTCGTCACCCAGGAACTTGACGATAGGTGACTGTAGCCCTTCCACACCCTTGGCCAGCTCATTGACCTTGATGTAGGCAAGCCCCTTGGCGCCGTAGATACCAACAAATTTCGTGTAATCGTCGATCTGCTTGCGGGTCAGGGTGCCACCACCGGGGACCCTCAGTGCGGCCACACGGCCCTTCGGGTCTTTCGCCGGGCCAGAGAACACCTTGAAGTCAACGCCTTCCACCAGGTCACCCACATCTACCAACTCCAGCGGGATACGCAGGTCCGGCTTGTCGGAACCGAAGCGCTGCATGGCCTCGGAGTAAGGCATACGCGGGAATTCCGGCAGGTCCACATCCAGCACATCCTTGAACAGGTTACGGGTCATCGACTCCGTCAGTTGCATCAGGTCTTCCTCGTTAACGAAGGAAGCCTCGATATCCACCTGGGTGAATTCCGGCTGGCGGTCAGCGCGCAGGTCCTCATCCCGGAAACACTTGGCAATCTGGTAGTAGCGATCCACGCCAGACACCATCAGCAGCTGCTTGAATAGCTGGGGCGACTGGGGCAGCGCAAAGAAGGAGCCCTCATGGGTACGGCTTGGCACCAGGTAGTCACGAGCGCCTTCCGGTGTGGCGCGGGTCAGGATCGGGGTCTCCACGTCCATGAAACCGTTGCCGTCCAGGAAGTTGCGCAGGTAGCTGGTCACCCGGGAACGGAACCGCAGGCGATTAAGCATCTCCGGACGACGCAGGTCCACAAAGCGATAGCGCAGACGCACATCCTCGCCAACATCGACGTGTTCATCGAGGGGGAACGGCGGTGTGGCTGCGGCATTGAGAATGGTCAGCTCGCGACCCAGCACTTCCACCTGCCCGGTCGGCATGTTGGCATTCTCGGTGCCCGCCGGACGACGACGTACCCGGCCGGTCACCTGGATGACGAACTCGCTGCGCACCTTTTCGGCCTTGGCGAAGCTTTCCTCGGTGTCCGGGTCAAACACCACCTGGGCCATGCCGTCACGGTCGCGAAGATCCAGGAAGATAACCCCTCCGTGGTCCCGTCGACGGTGGACCCAGCCGCAGAGTGTAACGTCCTGATCGATGTTTGATTCGTTGATTCCACCGCAATAATGACTGCGCATACCCGTTCCCATAGCTGTCGTGACAAGTGTGAATTCCGGATTGGCCACCGCTCAACCCACGGCTGACCCGGAGGTCATTGGCAGACCTCCCGAAAAAGCGGGTCATTATAAACACAATCGCGCATAAAATCAGGGCCTGGAAGGAATATCGCAGGCCCGGCCTGCGGGCCCGTTCCGGCCTACCATCCGGCGACACCTCTGACTACAATGATACGCTTTGAACCATGTACAAGGACTATCCGTGGCAGCCCGCGCCGAGCAGAAACTCCGTACCCGCCGTGCCCTCATGGATGCGGCCCTGTCGCAACTCAGCGCCGACCGCGGCTTTGGCAGTCTCAGCCTGCGAGAGGTTGCACGGGAAGCCGGCATTGCACCCACGTCCTTCTATCGCCACTTTGCCGACCTGGACGAACTCGGCCTCGCGCTGGTGGACGAAGGTGGCGTAGCTCTGCGGCAACTGATGCGCCAGGCCCGCAAGCGGATTGCCCGTAATGGCAGCGCCATCAGCACCTCGGTGGACACTTTCCTGGAATACCTCGGTAACAACGCTAACCTGTTCCGCCTGATGCTGCGGGAACGCACGGGCGTATCCAAACAGTTCAGGACAGCAGTCAAGGCCGAGATTGATCACTTTGTCACAGAACTGGCGGACGACCTGGACCGGTTTGGCGAAGAGCGGGGAAAGCCACTATACAACCCGCGCACGGTCGCAGAAGCCATGGTGACGCTGGTGTTCAATCAGGGAGCAGAAGCGCTGGACGGCACACGGCCGGAAAAGGAACGTCTGCGTCAGCGCCTGAAAATGGAACTAAGGATGGTGCTGCTGGGCTCCCAGGTGATGGCCAGGCACCAGAAGACAACCAGGTTCTGAGAGCTGGCCTCGAACCTGGTCAGCCAGCACCCAATGCCTGGAGTATGGGCGAGAGTCGCCCGCGAAGCTCTGCCAACTCCGCATCCGAATATGGGACAGGCGCTTGCACCCCCCAGACAGGCCCGGGCCAGGCAGCATCTCCCTCATGGCGGACGATATGGTGCAGGTGCAGTTGAGGCACCATATTGCCCAGTGCGGCAATATTGAGTTTGTCCCCGCTGAAGACCTCCATCAGGCCCTTCCCCAACACAGAGCTTTCCCGCAACAGTTGCTGCTGATCACCTTCGGACAACTCATGGATTTCCCGGATGCCCGGGCGCCTGGGCACCAGCAGTATCCAGGGCCAGGTCCGGTCATTCATCAACCGGACCTCGCAGAGCGCACTGCGACCGAGAGCGATGGTATCAGCCTCCAGACGCGGGTGAAGCTCGAACGCCATTGAGTACCTCAGTCCATCCGGAACTGGTTGCGGCCGCGACCAATGGCGTAATAGACCAGGCCATGACGATCCAGCATCTGGGGCTCGTACATATTACGCCCGTCGATGACCACCGGCTCCTTCAGTGCCTTGGCGATGCCCTCGAAGTCCGGGGACCGGAATTCCTTCCATTCCGTGCAGATCACCAAGGCATCTGCGCCGCGCAGGGCCTGCTCCTTGGTGCCGCAGAGTTGCAGGTCATCCCGGTCACCGTAAATGCGCTGGGTCTCTTCCATAGCCTCAGGATCGAAGGCCTGGACCCTCGCACCAGCCTGCCACAGGGATTCCATCAGGGTCCTTGAAGGGGCCTCGCGCATATCGTCGGTATTTGGCTTGAATGACAAACCCCAGACCGCAATGGTCTTGTTGGCCAGGTCACCCTGAAAGTAATGGCTGACCTTGTCGAACAGCACATGCTTCTGGGCGTAGTTGACGGTTTCCACCGCGTTCAGCAGCGTTGACTCGTAGCCACAACCATTGGCGGTGCGCGCCAGTGCCTGAACATCCTTGGGGAAACAGGAGCCGCCATAACCACATCCCGGATAGATGAAGTGGTAGCCAATGCGCGGGTCGGAACCGATGCCCCGGCGTACGTTCTCGATATCCGCACCGAGGCGCTCTGCCAGGTTGGCAATCTCGTTCATGAAGCTGATCTTGGTGGCCAGCATGGCGTTCGCCGCATACTTGGTGAGCTCAGCGGACCGGATATCCATGAAGATCATGCGATCATGGTTTCGGTTGAACGGGTAATAGACCTCCCGCAGTACTTCTTCGGCCCGGTCACTGCTGGTACCAACGATAATCCGGTCAGGCTTCATGAAGTCATTGACCGCAGCGCCTTCCTTCAGGAATTCCGGGTTGGAGACCACGTCGAAGTCCAGCTCGAGGTTACGGTGGTCAAGCTCAAGCCGAACGGCATCGCGTACCTTGTCTGCGGTTCCCACAGGCACGGTGGACTTGTCCACCACCACCTTGTAGTCGTCCATGTGCTTACCAATGGACCTGGCCACAGCCAGAACATACTGCAGGTCTGCGGAACCGTCTTCGTCCGGCGGCGTGCCGACCGCAATAAACTGCAGCAGGCCGTGGGCGACCGCCTCGGCGGTATCTGTAGTGAACTTCAGGCGCCCGGCGTCAGCGTTGTGGCGCACGATAGGCTCCAGGCCTGGCTCATAGATGGGAATCTGGCCGTTCTTGAGTCGCTCGATCTTTCCCTGATCCACGTCCATGCACAGCACGTCATGGCCTGAGTCTGCGAGGCAGGCTCCGGTAACAAGCCCGACATAGCCCGTGCCAAAAATCGTAATCTTCATGCTTTCATTCCCTGCTGTTGAATCAAGTTGGAAATCACCTCCAGAAGATACTGCAACTTATTGGTTTTTATTATTTTCTTTTTTTAATCGTTGCCACTTCTTCTCCCAGTCCAGCGCCGTCTGGACGATGGTGTCCAGGTCGTCGTAGTCCGGTTTCCAGCCCAGCGTTTCGGTAATTCGTTGGTTATCTGCCATCAATGCAGCAGGATCGCCTGCCCGGCGTCCCGTTTCTTGCACCGGGAAGTCTTCACCTGAACGGGCCTTCACCACATCGATGACTTCCCGCACGGTGAAGCCGCGACCGTAGCCACAGTTGAGTACCTGTGACTGGCCTCCATTGGCCATGTAATCCAGCGCCATCACGTGGGCCTTGGCAAGGTCTTCCACGTGGATGTAATCACGGATACAGGTGCCGTCCCGGGTATCATAGTCGGTGCCGAAAATACTCATACCTTCCCGGGCACCGGTCACGCACTCGCAGGCCACCTTGATCAGGTGCGTAGCCTCCGGTGTGGCCTGCCCCAGAAGCCCTTCAGGATTCGCACCAGCCACGTTGAAATAGCGCAGGATGACGTAGTTCAGGGGCGAGGCAGCGGCCAGGTCCATGATCATGCGCTCACTCATCATCTTGGACGCCCCATAGGGGTTGATGGGAGCCAGGGGCAGGTCTTCCGTGAGTACGGTCTGCTCTGGCATACCATAGACGGCGGCGGTCGACGAAAACACCATGTAGGGCACACCATGTTGCTCGATGGCCTTGAGCAGGTTCAGCGTGTTGCGGGTGTTATTGCTGTAATACTTGAGGGGGTTGGCGACGGACTCCGGCACCACGATATTGGCCGCAAAGTGCAGCACCGCATCGAAGGTGTGGGCGCTGAACAGCGACTCGATGGCTGATGCGTCCGCCAGGTCGCCCACCACCAGTTCGCCAGCCGTGACGGCCCAGGCATAGCCGGTGGAGAGGTTATCGAAGACGACGATATCATGCCCGGCTCGCCCCAACTGGCGCACCACATGACTTCCGATATAGCCGGCGCCGCCGGTCACCAGTACTTTCATGGTTTCGTTCCGTTTCGTCCCTGACTCTCAGGCTTCCGGTGATTGACGGGCCCGCCGCTTCTGTTCACGACGGGCCGCAAAGAAATCGCTGAGCAACTGCCCGCTCTGTCCCGCCAGTACACCCCCGGTCACAGCAACATCCCAGTTGAAATGAGGCTCATCCAGGGTTGCCCTGATCGATTGTACGGCGCCACCCTTGGGCTCAACTGCGCCATACACAATGCGGGATACACGGCTATGAACGGTCGCCCCGACACACATGGTACAGGGTTCGAGTGTTACGTAAAGCGTGGCGCCAACCAGCCGGTAGTTCCCCACCCTGGCCGCAGCATCTCGCAGCGCGCGGATCTCTGCATGGGCCGTAGGGTCACAGGCCGATATCGGGGCATTAAAACCGGAACCGATTTCACGCCCATCCAGTACTACAACCGCACCAACCGGGACCTCACCCTGACTGGCTGCATGGTGGGCCAGTTCCAGGGCCCGCTGCATCCACCGCTCGTCAGCACTACTCTCCATGGAGCCGACCACTGTTATTCCCACTCTATTGTAAATAGAAACATAAAACCCTGAGTTTTCAATCACTTAAAAACAAGCTATCGTTAAATACCATATTTTATGCCATGTCAAAAAAATAAATCAACCAATCATCAACTGAGCTTCTAACCTTACTATCAGTTGACTGCAGGAACTCCTAAGACTCCCCAGAAAGCTGCTTCCAGACTTTCTGGTAGTCCTCTCCTGAAAGCAATGAACTCTCTGGCTTCAACCGTGCCCAGTCTTCTGTTTTAAGCGACTTAAGATACTCTCCCGCTTTACGGGGGGACAACGCCACCTCTGCGTCACCATCTGTCTGTATCCTAAAGTCTTCTCCTACTCGCTCTGCAATACTTCTAGGTACGCTGTTCATACGCATCAAAACCGCTTCTTCAGTTTTAACACCGTGATATAGCATAGCTGGCAAATTATTTAATTTACGCTTGTCCTCATCTGACATGCTTTCAAAATCGAGTCCAGATGTTGGCATTTTACTCAATGCCGAAAGCCCCCAAGCACCGTTGTTGGCTAAATCTCTATATACAGCCCTACACGCTTTCGAGATTTGGTCAGTAAGAGAGTCGCCCTGAAAATAGGCTTTCGCAATAGACTCTATTGAGCTACCAGTTACCCATGCTTGAGTGATATCCGCTAGCTTTCGATGGCTATTACCCTCACCTTTACTGATCTCACGCAACCCATCCTGCAGTTGCGGGACTCGCAGCATGATACCCATCAAACTGGGCAACACGGATTGTGCTTTATCACCAAACAAGCTGGATGGTTCCCAATCCGTAAGGGTCAGCTTATTCTCAAGGTTATTCAAATCCAACAAGGTCGAACGAACTCCTTCTGGAGAAAAGCCTGTTACATCTGCCAAGGAAGCGTTTTCGGGATGCTCCGCTAGCTTGCGCACATACCCTTTGGTAGCTTCAAGCAAAGCATCTGCCTTATCTTGTGAGGCTCTGTCAGCCTTCGCGCGAAGGGAGCCAAAACCGTAAGTATTGCGCAATAGTTGTTCGGCCTCGCCAATCACCTCATCAAGGTTACGCTTTTCATTCCAGAGGTGAGCTATATAACTACGAAAGTCTGCCCATTGCTCTTCTTGAATAAATACCGATAAGTTTGCCAAATTTCCGGCAGCCTGAAGTTCATCGAGCATACCTTCAAGCCGAGATACGAGGGACACAGTAGCATCAGAAACATACTTCCTAATTTCATTAGGTTGAGAGCCTGCTGCAATACCAACAACACCAACACTATCATGACCAATACGTCCAGCCCGTCCAGCTAAGTTCCAAAATGCTCGATGGGACATTTCTTTACCGTAAGGAAGTTTCCGTGTCGCCAAGAAAACAGAGGAAACAGGAAAATTGAGGCCTTGAGCAATTGTTGTTGTGGCGCACATTACACGGATGTATCCCTTCTCAGTGAGCCACTCAATCAAAGAAAGTGCTTCAACAGGCAATCCGGCATGGTGTACAACGACGCCTTTTGACAGCATCTCGATCAACTCAAAATCGACACTTATTTCTGCCGCCAAAAAGCGCTGAACAAGCTTAACATCATCAGGAATTTGCACATACGGATCGAGTTCTGCTGCAACTTTCCGAGCAATACTCCAAGCGTCTGGAATTGTTTGAGCAACTGCGATACTCGTACCTCGCTTCGAAAAAGCCTTGGCCATGGCAACCGCCTGCGTTGCTAAACCATTCGCTTTTGAATAGGTGAGTTTTGGCAAGGGGCGATTCCCATCAACGACATGAGATCCTTTTAGGTGAATCGTTCGCTGAGTAGTTGTGAGTGTCTCAAAACTTAAGTTCCAATCTCCCCGCTTATCACCTTTGTGAATGTCGAAAAGCCCAACAATTCGCTCATTCGGCTGCCACGCCGAAGTCCCCAAACTGATGCTTCGCCCACGATCAGCTGCTAACCACTGAGCAAGATCATTCGCATTAGGAACAAAAGGCATCAACAATAAAAAATTAGCGCGAGGTGACTCTTGCTTGATCGTTGCCAGCAGTAACTCAATTCGCAATCCCCGGGACTCATCCTCAATGTTGTGCGCCTCATCCATTACAACCAAAGCCAAAGGCCTGGCAACCTTCTTATTCCGCATAACTAACTGAAGTTTTTCAGGTGTAGCAACTAACACCTGAAATGCCCGAGCCTCTCCTAACAGAGCTTCCTCAAAAGCGTCTACTTCGACAGCTCCCGTCAATGGTTCAACTTGTATTCCAAGCGGTCCAAAGTCTTCACGCAGACGCCGAGTGATTTGAGACACAAGAGCTCGAGTTGGAGCCACATAAGCTACCCAACCATCATCCTGATCAAACTGGTTAAGTGCCTGCAGTATTCGGAATTGGGCAAGTGCTGTTTTCCCACCCGATGTTGGCAAATCCACAATTACCGCACGGCTAGCCTGGTCCAACAAGCCCTGTTCTTGGAGAGCTGCCCGCTGTGGCGGCAGCAATTCAAACAGCCCTTTTTGCTTGGTTATATGAGAAACAAAGCGAGTCACACGTGAGTTCACTGTGTGAGCTACCCACCATAGGGAGCCAGCGACCATCTTCCGACTCGCGACATGCAACCAACGTAAAATCACCTCAAGCTGCATATCTTTGGATGCTTGAGCAGCCTTCAGAGCCGCTTCGAAGTGCTGATCCAATTGAGCATCTATCGCCACAGGTTCGCCCTGAAGCATATATACAGCTAGTCGCTCAGTCGCTTTGGCCCAATGGTAAAGAGCTACTAATCGCATCGCGATGGTCTGAGCCTCGGCACCCTGAACTCGGCCTAGAAGAGCTTTTTCATGATCGGCTTGGTCATTGCGAAGACCAAGCACTATCTCAGATATCTGATCAAGATCATCCCAGCGGTTTTTACGCAGCAAACGAAGCCAGCAATCAAAAATTCTGTACAGTAACCGTTTATCCCAAGACACAGACGCTACACTTGGGACTTCTAATGCACCCTTTTGCTCATCAAGCCAACGCCTTAAATCAGTCCAGCGATCACCACAATAAGCTAGTCCAGCCACATGCAATATATGGAATAATCTTTCCTCATCATGGCGAGGTACAGGCAATACACGAAACAGACTAAATGCTCGGTATGCACCAGCTTGTGCCAATTCGCGAAGGTGTTTATTTTCTTGATCTGATACTGGGTGCAGCAGTGGACCAATTCCCTCAATGGCAGCTAGTTCATAAGCAGTTGCTACCCTCTCCAACAAATCGGTATCAAATTCTGCCTGAGAGTGTTCAAGCAAATTACCTAATGAAATATCAACAAAACGCAATTCAGCCATCTCCATAGCTTGAACTCGAAGCTCATCGCTAATGGATTGCACAGCCCAGTGCTGATCGACCTGTATCAAGTGCTCTTGCGAAAGCGTCATGACGCCTCCTGCATAGCGGCTTGAGCACGCTCAGATAGAGTGCTAATTGCGTTAACGGGGAGGTATAATGCATACATTTCAATATCGGTGTGCGCTGGACAATTGGCAGCCAGCGACACTACGCGGGCGGAAATATCCGAAGCGTCTGGTGCAATATCGCGCACCAAAACACCATAAACCGCGACATCAGTACTATTAGAACTCAAATAGCGTTTGGTAGCACTCTTAAACATTGGCTCCCAATCTGCTCGTATAGCGTGATGTCCTAGATAACGACAAAGTGCATTTTTCACTTGGCGATTATCACGTAATCCGTGTAGCTGATTTCCTAAGCTGGTCATGACACTTGGGGGCGACTGGTTATGTTCAGAGGTTTTTACCTCTCCAAAGGCAAAACGATGGGGAAGCTCCTCATCATCTACAGGCTGGAATCCAGTTAAATCACAACCAGCTGGGCTCGCATTGGGATTCTTAAGGTCGCGACCGGTTGGCCAAGGGAAAATACAACTCCCTTTACCAGCTACGAATGCCTCTGCGATGGCTTCTCCAACACGCCAATTATTGGGCACCGTGTGGTCTGCAAGCAATTCACTGAGTCCTCCTTGCTCAAACTCAGTGCTTACGACGCTCGCCAGTAGCTCCTCCAGCTCATCTGTACCTGGCGTATCCTGCAAAATATCCTTTACTGGCCCTGCCAGAATTTCCTCCACTTGTGTCTCGTCATAGATCAAACCTTGACCAGTCACAGGTGCAGTGGTGGTATCATACGCAAGCTGCGGAATCGGCATAGGCATCACAACAACTTCCCATTGACAGCTTGGCCAAGTCCGGAGAACAGTAGAGCTGGATTTAACACCTTGCGTAAAAATTGAGCATCTTCGGCGCTAACGACGAGAACTTGGAGGTGCTTCAAAGAAAGCTCGTTATTCCAACCTAGAACAGCCCAGTTGTTTTTTTCCATATTTGAACACCATCGTCCTATCTTGGCCTGCCCCAAGCCGTCATCCGGTACCCCGCCGGTTGCCAGCTATTACTATGGTAGAAACCGCCTGCGTGAGCATTAGATGCGCCCAAGTCTAGTTACTGATGGTCTAGCGACCCGGTTGCTACCTTTTTTGTTGATGTAATGGCGCAATCAACACGCCAATATGCCTGCGCTAATGCTAACATTCATCGTCAGCTTCAGCGATCAAAATCAGGAAGCTAGGGCATGCAAAGGACATTGCTTCAGAACCGAGGGAGAGCGCATGGGTAAAAGGAAGCCTACCGAACCAGAAGGTGACTCCAAAAAAGCCTTGCCACCCGAAGGTGAGACCGAGAGCCGGGGCGTTCGGAGACTGACAGACCAAGAGATATTGGAGCTTCGGCGGGATATGCTGGAGTCTTCAGCTTGGGCAAAGGCGGAGCTGGCCCGCCGACGTAAAAAATAGGGGGGAGCGATCATAGCTTTGTCATGGCTCAGACCTCGGCATGACTACCTTGGTCATGACCTTACCCATTTCCTCCTGCGTCGCCTCGATCTTACTTAGAACAGCAAGGATCGTTGACTGGCCAAACTGGGCAGTTCGCACGTCATCGGTCAGCCATAGCTTCAATAGGCCACCCAAACGACCAAGATCGCCGTTGATTCGAGCCAACTCCCGTACCTGCTCACAATCGACCACACCCTTGATCTTGTAGCCCTGGCCAACCTCACGCAGATAACTCGCAGCGCTCATGCCTGCTCGCTTTGCTTGCGCCTCGATATGCTCCTTTTCCTCGGGTAAGCAGTACACCTTGATAGGCGTACTGCTCTTCCTCGTTATTCGTTTTGCCTTATCGTTCATCATCTTTTGCCTTACCTCCTTGTTGAACGAAGCCGCTACGCGGCAGAGGCGCAAATCGTCTGTACTTTCCTGACCCCTTCTATTTCGGAAGGGCCTGTCAGGAGACGCGTCATGAACACCCACGACCACGCTCGTTTTCAAGTTCTGCATCAACGCTACCATAACGAACTCACCCTGCGGGGCAAAAGCGCCAAGACCATCGACCTCTACACCCGCTGCCTGCGACAGGTGAGCGACCATTTCGATACCTGTCCCGACCAGCTTAGCACCGAGCAGCTCCAGCAGTATTTCATTCACCTGGTCGAGCATCGCTCCTGGAGCCTGGTCAAAATTGCCCGCAATGCTCTGCAGCGTTTCTATCAGTATGTCCTCGACAAACCCTGGGAGTATGTTCCCATCGTCAAGCCGCCCAAGGTTCAGACCCTGCAGGATGTACTCTCCCTGGATGAGATCGGGCGCCTGATCAGCCACACCCGCAAACTCAGCTACCAGGTCTACTTCCTCACCACCTACAGCCTGGGACTGCGGCTGAGCGAATCCCTGAGCCTGACCATCGCCGATGTCGACAGTCACCTGATGCGCGTCCACGTGCGCTGCGGCAAAGGCAAGAAGGATCGGTTCGTGCCTTTACCTCTGATGACGCTCAAGGCCTTGCGACGTTACTGGGCCACACATCGTCATCCGGATCTACTGTTTCCCGGTGGCCAGCCACCCTTCCAAACGGTGGTTGCTCCGGGGGAGGCCCGGATCATGGCCCGGGCCAGCGTTCAGAAAGCCATCAAGCAGGTCGCCCTGGACTGCGGCATTCGCAAGCGTGTCCACATTCACTCTCTACGCCACAGCTTTGCCACCCACTTGCTGGAGAATGGCGTCAATCTTCGCTCCATCCAGACCCTGCTCGGGCATGCCAGCCCGGTGACCACCGCACGTTATACCCGAATGACCCAGGAGGCCCAACAAAACAGTGCCCTGATGATCAACGCCCTGGTGGAGCGCCTGCAGGTCGACTGGGTGAACGAATGATCACGCTGGCGCAAATCCTGCGCGATCATCAGACCAGCCTGCAGCTCCGTTATGGCGGGCGGATGCGACCGGAGCATCACGCCGCCATCCGATCCATTCTTGCCTGTCATACGCCGGACTGCGGCGAGGTTCGCTATCAGTGCGCGCCCTGTCAGCAGCGACAACAGGCCTATCCGTCCTGCGGCCATCGCAGTTGCCCGGCCTGTCAGCACGGCACCAACCGCCAGTGGCTGGAGCGGCAACGACAGAAATTGCTGCCGGTGGACTATTTCCTGGTGACCTTCACCCTGCCAGTCCAGTTGCGGGGCTTTGCCTGGCATCATCTTCGGTGGACCTGTCACACCCTGTTCCAGGTTGCCCGGGAGACCCTGAACCAGTTTGCCCGCAACGATCAACGCCTGGGCAACCAACTCGGGCTGGTGGGGGTGTTGCACACCCACTCCCGGCGCTTGGCCTTCCACCCCCATGTCCACATCGTGATCCCCGGCGGCGGGCTGACCGGATCTCGCTGGCAACGCCGGGCCGGAAAGTACCTGTTCAATGGCCGGGCTCTGGCCCGGGTGTTCCGCGCCAAGTTCCTCGACCGAATGCGCAAGCAGGGCTTTGCCTTGCCGGACGCCATTCCCCAGGACTGGATCGCCCAGTGTGAGCAGGTCGGGCGCGGAGATCACGCGCTGACTTATCTGGCCCGTTACCTCTATCGCGGGGTGCTGCGGGAGCCGAATATCGTGGCCTACGATGGCGAACAGGTGACCTTCCGCTACCGGGACAGCCAGACCCAGTGTTGGCAGACCCTGACGGAACCGGCGGATCGATTCCTCTGGCGAGTCTTGCAGCACGTCTTGCCAAAGGGGCTGCGACGGGTGCGGGAATACGGTTTTCTGCACAGCGGGGCACGCAAAACGCTACACCGGTTGCAGTTGCTTCTCCGCGTGACGCTACCGTCGATGGCAACCGTAAGCCAACCCCGCAAGCAACGCGCTTGCCCCTGTTGTGGCCAGCCCATGAGCCTCACGGTCTGGCGCCAACCCTGCCGGTGGCCGGTCATTCGGCGACGATGGCCAGCATAAATTACCGACCATCCGACACGTACTCAAGCGGGAGGAGCCAACGCACCTTATGACACCACGACCAGGGCACACCGGCTGCCAGCTTCACCGGCGGCCCCGGGTAACTCTGGCCTGACAAAAGAGGCCGCCAAAAGCCAGGGCCAAAGCACCTCTGAGTTCTCCGCCGCTATTTCCTTAATAATGAAGCACCGGGCTCGTCCAACACCGGATCAGGTCGCGGCGGTGCGCGACCTATCCTTATTTGTTAAGCATAAAACTACAGGCCACGCTCAATAGCCTGCTTTATTACCGGAGCCACGTTTTCTGGTGTGATGCCACGGTCTTTGCAGTACTTGGTTTGCAGCCAGGCGGATAGTGATTTTTGGCCTTTGCTGGCATTGCAGCCACAGCAACAGAGAGCAATATTTTCCCGAGTAATAATGTTGGCATCGTTGATGATATGTTCCCAGCTAGCCGCAGACCTTCTCGATACTTTCGCAGGGGTAAACTCATTGCCGCAATAGACGCATACCGTATCGCGTACTCGGATCTCTTTTTCGAGCCAGTCCGGGATGTTCCAATTATTTGCCATTGCTCGTGCTTACCTTTTACTGCTTAACGCATGCCAGCATGCGCGCCTTTGTAGTGAAGGCGAAGCCGCAACGAAAAAGGCGTCGCCGTGCCTGGCCTGGTTATATTTAGTTGCGACCATCCTGAGACTTTACCTTTGGCAACTCCGGTAATTGGTTGCTTGAGAAAACCATCGCAATGTCTCTGATATCGCCCACAGAAAACTTTAGGGGCTTGGGCGGTTCTCCGTTCTCACCGAACAGAACAAAGCGAAATTCGCTTTGATATTGGTACTCCGAGAACTTGCGGAAAGGCCCCATTTGGCCATGATAGTCACGTTTATCGACGTAATCGACCGGACCGTGTAGCAGCCGCTTCCCGGCGTCTTGTGCTGCTGCCTTGTAGCGCCTCACAAACTCTTTTAAGTCGGTTATGATCACAGCCGCATCCCCGAAGCCAATATTTCGTTCATCGAAATGAAAGTCGGGCTTATCAGTAAACATGTACATACAGAGGATGTTTCGGCTTTCTTTTTCTCCGTACCGGTACATCAACGGGCTTTGCGCACCGCCAATCGGCGTCCAGTTACCGGAGCTGTCTCGAATGGAGATTTCTTTGAATTGCCACGCTTCATCCACTCCTTCATGAGTATCTGACCGGAGTGCATCAGACGATTCAACCGTAACGAAATACGCGTCCGTATTCATGTACAGGTTTCCGTCAAGGAAGTCAGCCACGTATTTTTGAGGAAGAATCTTGGCTAGTATGACTCCGTACGACATAGTCTCCTTCAAATATAACGCCCGGCTCACGCGCCAGTTTGTAGCCGCGAAGCGGCGGAAAACTGGTCGCTGTGCAGCCGATTGTTATGGCTTGCAATGGTTAGATGAGGTCATTGAGAGAGCCAAATGCCTGCCTGAATCGGTCAAGTTGTGAATCACTTAAATCTTTCTTCAGCTCGCCAATCTTTGATGCAAAATATTTGGCAGGACGATAGTGGTTGAATTTAACCCCATTTGGTAGAGGGTGCTTTTCTAGATACTCCTCTACTTTTTTTACTACTCGCCCTTTACCTTTTCTCAGATCAGACACAGATATGTTTATTCCATATTCCTTATTTACCAGTTTTAGGTAAAAACCTTCATTAAACATATCCTCCACATCGGCCTCGTCTCCATCAGTAAAATCCGCATAAGTAAGCACGGACTTCTTCTGAAGCAGCTTCTTCTTAAAAATATTATCAATGCTTTGCTTATCCTTTTTTTGGTAGTCGATCAGAACCGCAACATTCAATTTTCTTTGGGAGCCAATCAGCGAAACAAAGGTCGATACTTTATCTGAGCCGCCTACGGGAGTAATTGTCCAATGATCACTGAGCCCATCTTCTCCGCTCTCTTGGAGTAATGACGAAACTGTTTGCAAATACAAAAGATCAGAAACACCCTCCACTACAAGATTATTTGGCCCTACAAATAATGTTTGGTGAATCTCATAACCTAGAGCACCTTGTAGCGGAAATAGGCTATCCTCAGTCGCTTCCAAAATTTCCGTAGTGACCTTGGTTCCTTCTTTCTCTTTAGGCACCATTTCGTCAGATGTTTCGACACTGATATCTTGCACAATGCGAACTCGATCAAATCGAGTCGAATCCACTAGAAACGGAGAGTGTGTCGAGTAAATAACCTGATGATGGGGGCGCAATTCACGCTCAAAATACTCCAGAAGATCTGCTTGTGCCTTCGCATGCAGGGATAATCCTGGCTCATCCAGAAGTAGGATTAGATTCTCCTTATTCCTTTTCAGTTCGGAATACCAAGCCAGAAAAGAGAAGAACCATACAAAACCTCTAGACCGGGTCCGCAAAGGCGTACTGACCATGTGCTTAGTGTCTACTACACGACCCCAGATATTGGTTCCTGACCTCATCCCTTCAGGGTCCTCTGGCTGCGCAGGCCTAATATCAAACTTGAGCCGTATGTGCTTATTCTGCGACCAATACTTGAGCACTCTTGAGGTAAGCTGGTTTTCAGCTGCCTCTAACTTTGATAATAGCGCTTCGGTGCGCTTTGGATCTGACAGCTCGTCTAATTTTAGCTTTGCAAGAGACAGCAAGCCAAGCAAGGGGTGATCTGACTCAATTAACTTACCCTCTGCACGTCTTTTTTGAAGGGCTTCTACATTATCTTGACCTTTCATCTGGTAATAGTCGTCGAAGTATAAGAACTTCGGGATTCTACTTCTTAATATCTCGTTATAAACGACGTACCTAAGTCCGTTTTCCTTTATTGGTTCAATCTTGCGTAACAACGATTGTGCAGCGTCTGTTTGCTCAGCCTCTTCGATAATAGTGTAAACCTCAGAAACAGAGCCAGCTGCCAGCGCTTGCTCACTTACTGTAGCGGATAAATCAGTCGATCTGATCAGGTGCTGCACTGCTTTTTCTTGGTTAAGCTTAAGCTCGCCGAATGTTCGCTTATTATCGTAATCTTTTGAAAGTGAAACTATCGGATTGCTTGAGGCGAAGCACTCGTCACCATAGATTGCCTGGACTGCAAAAATGTCCTCGTTTTCTAACTCATAAGTAGCAGTGACGACTACTGCAGGCTCGCGCTCCCCCTCTTCTACAGCCTCTTCGTAGTCGGAAACATCTCTTCTAGGATAGTCATCCGTAACATCGAAATAACCATGTTCTTCAATTATGGGGTTGAGCTTATACAGGGCTCGTAAAATTGCCGTTTTCCCTGACTCATTCTTCCCCACGAGGCAAGTGATATCATTAATTTCGAACTCCGTGGAATCGTTGATACTACGGAACTCTTTGATATGTGCTTTCGCTAACTTCATCTTGCCTCCAGTTGATTGATATTGCTTCCCGCTCTAGAGTGAGCATCTCCATAACGCTTGCAGCATGCGCGCCCATGGAATGGAGCCGAAGGCGCAATGTAATGGGCGTCGCCGTGCCTGCACTGGTTATGTGCTGATGGATAAAGCACAGGTGCCTCCCGCTATCTCGACAGAGCCAAAATCTCCGATGATTTGAGCGCTCCCAGGCCGAATCACTAATGTATCAATGTTGCCGTAGTCAGCCTCACCCGAGGCGTCGTTGGAACTTCTCGCCTCAGCCATCGGTAGCAATCCCTTTACGGATTTAAACCCCTCGAATATCAAAGTGCCTCTCCGGTAGCAGGTGTATTCCCGCTCCTTGGGTGCATGGTAATACTCCGATTCTGGCCAAATACTCATTTCCAGGTCGAAAACCAAGCGATCGTCCTCGGAATGCCACCCGAGTACGAACGAGTCATTCAGATCAATTCCCCGGAATAGGTCCATCTCTCTCCAGTTCATCGGCACCTACACATAACGCTGAAGCTCAGCCGACGACAAGCCGCGCAGCGGGTTGACGGTCGGCTGGAGCGCATTGTTGGGCGTCATCTACACGTTGTATTTCCAAAGTAATCAGTGGAGCACCGAGTCGTATTGCCCCGGTTATCCCTATACGTCCGATTCCCAAAGTAATCTGTCGTTCCACGAGTTGTATTGCCGCGATTATCTCGCCACGTCTCGTTGCCAAAATAGTCGGTTGTCCCACGCATTGTGTTTCCCCGATTGTCTCTGTATGTCTTATTTCCAAAGTAATCGGTATTGCCTCGTATGGTGTTTCCCCGGTTGTCTCTCCAAGTCTCGTTCCCGAAATAATCTGTTGTTCCCCGCATCGTTGTACCATCGCTACTTCTACATGTTGTATTTCCAAAGTAGTCGGTACTGCACCGTGTCTGTGCATGAACGACCGTAGTCAGACCAAAAATTGCGATCAATACCCATAAAATCGGTTTCATAGCCTTTATCCTATTCCATCGGTTCCAAAAATAGCACACCCGCCCATGACGCCCAACGCCAGCCAGCATGCGCGGCTACGGAATGAAGGCGAAGCCGCAATGTAGTAGACGTCGCCGTGACTGGCCTTGTTATGCATTTACCATTGGACCAAAACGTCTTGAACTTTCAGTGTCTCCGAGTCGAATCCAATCGCCCAAAACACTTTGATATCACTTTTGCTGTACTTCGCCTTCCACAACGTCAACTTGGACTCATTTCTCGGTAGGCAATCTATAGACTCGATGCTTTCCAACGCACCCATTTCGTTCTCTATATCCCGACACATATCCAGATACATGTCTTCAGTGATCTTCCCATCGTCATTCGGGTCCTTAGGTAGCGCCGACATTTCTTGGAGTTCCCGATAGCTCCTTCCGTCATGTAGCTTGATTAGTCGCTCAGCCAGTTCAGTTTCTCGGTCAGTGATCACGTAACTTGTCCTCCTTGATTGCATAACAGTTTATTCTACGTCAATAATGGCAATATTTCTGGGCATGCCCGTTGCCGGGAATGAAATTTAATGTCTATTATATCAAGGGGTTGTCATCACAAAGCAATTTTAAACCCTGCATATCCATTCCGAAAAAAACGACAAAAATGACGGTATATTTCGAATATAACGCCAGAAGTGGCTGAATATCCCCCGGATATCCGTAAAAAACATCAAATTCGAGCATAAATGTGACCTAAATCACGCCCTCGCCATGCCGGATACTGTACACCTATACAGTAATGTTTCAGGAACTATTGTCGCCATGGACGTGCCACCACCAGTATCCTCTCAATCACCTCGTTTTCTGGATCGACTTCGTACATTCATCCGTGCTCGCGGTCTGGCCTACCGAACGGAGAAAACCTACTGCGCCTGGATCCGGAGGTTTATTCGTTTCAGCCAGTATCGATCCCACGATCAGCTTGATGCTCATGATATCCAGGCTTTCCTCAGCTACCTGGCGGTTGATCAGCATTGTTCAATCAATACGCAGAAAACCGCACTGAACGCGCTGGTGTTTCTGTTCCGCGAGTTTCTGAAGCAGGACATACCCGACCTGAACTTCCGGAAAGCAGCGGGCGGGCGCAAGCTGCCGACAGTGCTTTCAGGTGCCGAAGTCGCCCGCGTGCTTTTGCACCTCTCTGGTACCCACGGCTTGATGGTTCAACTAATGTATGGCTGTGGGTTACGACTCATGGAGGTGGTTCGGCTGCGGGTCAAAGACATCGACATCGAGAACCAGGCCCTCTGGGTGCAGGAAGCCAAAGGGGGAAAAGCCCGAAGAACACTGTTGCCGGAGCGGGTACAAAGTAAGCTGGCTGAGCAAATTCGATGGGTAACGGAGCTTCATCGATGCGACCTGAAGGCCGGTTACGGCAGTGTCTATCTACCGGACGCGCTGGCCAGAAAATACCCGAATGCGCCTTTTGAGCTCGGGTGGCAGTATCTGTTTCCGGCTCGGCATTACTCCACTGACCCGCGCAGCGGTACGAAGCGCAGACACCATGTGGACGAGCGTCAGCTTCAACGGGCAGTCAAGCGGGCAAGTGAAAGGGCGGGTATTAACAAGCGGGTCTCGTGCCACACTTTCAGGCACTCTTTCGCGACAGAGCTACTTCGGCAGGGGACTGACCTTCGTGCTATTCAGGAGATCCTGGGCCATAACTCCATCGAAACAACGCAGATCTATACGCACGTTGTTGGTCTGCACGAACGTGGAATGGTTAGCCCCATAGACCGGCTTTAACTGTCGCACAGGCCCCACCAGGCACGCTACCGCCCCGCCGGTTACCTGACACCCAATCCCTGGCTGCATTTAAAACCCCCGTCGAGCTGATGCCTGACCTGCGATTTCGCAGGCGAATGGTCGCCGTTCCACCCGGGATGGCCTTTGCACTCGGGGTGAAAGTACCGCGGCATTCTGTGGAATTCGCCCAAGGAGACATTAACAAACGGTTAGATGCAACACTATCCCGTCAAGTCACACTCCGCAAACAACAAAGACCATCCGCAAAGGAAAAACCAAAAGGCCCACTTCGAACTAATACACCCGCTGAAGAAGCTCGAAACCAGAACATCGAAAACCTCCAAAGTCGAGCAACTCGGGTCTCATACTCCAGCCATTTTTAATAGTATTATCTTCTGGTCATCAGGAACCCAATGCCCACAAGGACCGTGCTCATGATCAAATTCGACGACCTATGGTCAAACCACGCCACCGTCAGCGGTGTCGATAGTCCCTGCATCGTAGAAAACAAACCGGCTTTCTCTAACCAGTGCGCTATTCGTGTCGGTAATGCCCTCGCACTTTGCGGCTTTGACACCACCACCCTACCTGGTGCTGAACATTGCTGGCATCACGCGAATTCCCATGGGCATGTTCTACGCGCTGAGCAGATGGCCCAGGCTCTGAAGAAAGTACGTCCAGCGGGCCTTGCTGCAGCACAGAGCATCCCCGTAGATGGCTTCAAAAAGCACATTTCAGGTAACAAGGGGATCATTTTCTTCAAGGATTACTGGTTGAGAACGAGCGATCCCGAGAACAATCCAACTGGCGATCATATTGACCTATGGAATGGCTCCCGGTTGACCGACTGGAGTTCGTGGTTCCGCATCGCAACTGGCCTATCAATTGATGGTGTCTGGTCAGACTATGAGAAATCGAAGGAAATTTTGTTCTGGAGGGCTGAAGCGTGAGAGCCGTATTCCTTACCGTCCTGTTTGCCATCATCGGCCTCCTGCTCAGCATAGCCCTATTCTACCTCGCCGGTTCAATCTGGGGTCCGCTCTACCAGGGTGAAGATGAAGCGACTCGCAATTTCAAAATCTTCCTGCTTGTTAGCCTTGGATTTATTGTAGTCGGGGGCTTTGCGGGATACAGGGTGGCTGGCAAGGCCTGAGTGATTACACGGGCCTCAGAAGCAAAAAAGCCGCCAGGCCCATAGGGCACTGGCGGCCATCAGTCAGGAGACCAATCCTGCTTTGAGTCTGGACAAGGCGCCTAGAACGAGTCCCCAGGCACCCTCACCCAACCTTCCATAAGCACCCGGGCGCTACGGCTCATCACAGCCTTGGTCGCAGTCCACTGCCCGTTAACCTGGGAGGCCTCAGCCCAGAGCTACAAGGTCCCGACGGATACCCAAATTCGTATACCGCTACCTGTTGCTGGACCGGGGACGGTATGGAATACTATTCCTTAGCTCGTAGATTGAGCGCATGACGTTGTCCCTTGTTCGACAAAGAACACACGATATAAGGAAGCTCCTGCTATCCCGATGAACACTGGTTTGTTGGGGAGGGGCAATTTCAAGGACAGATACAGGAACCGCACCATGACAGATATTGTCATTCCCCGACATTCGTCGACCCTTTCCGATTTTTGTGAACCGTCAGCCTCTTTCGATGACTATGCCAGAGCTCGTCAGGCCATGTTCGGCTGCCAGTCGGTTGCCAAAGACTATGCCTATTGCCTGGCGGTCGACCCTAATCCGCAGGATCTGGCGATTAGCAACATGCTTAACAGCCTCACCGAGAAGTCCAGGGAGCGGCTCGGTTGTTGTGTCGACCAGCATGGTCAGGACACAGTCCGCCTGGCGTTATTCATTGATTGGGTTCAAAGCCAGTTGAATCCAGACAGTGCCAGCAAGAGCAACTCTGTCGCTGGTATGGGAGCCACAGTGCTTGGCGCAAGGACAGACAGCTTTATGAACGCGCTCAGCCAATATCAGGATGCGCTCGTTAAGCTGAATAACTTCACGCGTGTGGGACGAGGCCCTTCCCGGACAAAAGCCCAACTTAGGCAAAACGTTCGCTCAGCTTACGAGCGTCTAAATCGGTATTTCCAGCAGGAACTGCGCCGACTGGCACCCCGTTCCGACTTTGGCCTAAATAAAGGCAGCGCGATCACGGGAGCTGACAGGGGCGTCAGATTGGCTGAGAGACATAAGGGACGCGGTATCCATGTGGCAGACATGAATGAGGGGCGGGCTGTCAGTCGCTTTTCTCAAGGCCTGCAGTATGCCGGGCGAGGCATCATAGTGGCGGATGTAGGTTTGCGCGCGAACGCAGTATACCGAAGCTATCGGAATGAGGATGAGTGGGAACGTGAACTGGTCGCGCAAACGGGCGGACTGGCTGGAGCTACCTCAGCAGGTTTCGTCACTGGTAAGACCGTTGCGATGACCATGGCACGAGTCGCGCTGGCAGCCACACCCTGGGGATGGGGCTTGATGATCGGTTCCGCCGTTGCTATCGGAGCCTATGCGGCTTATCAAGCCGACGAACGTGGACAAAACCTATTCGGAAAAATCTACGACTACTTTACGGGCGACTGACGGGTGGACGGAGAGCTGATTTTTGCATTTGTTTTCGCCGGCTGTCTGCTGACGGCGATGGTTTCCTGGCTGGTATTCGGCCGGTTGTCCATGGCGAAGATCGAGAAAGCGATCATGGCTGAAGGTAAGCCTCGCCCCTGCCCCTGGGACGGCGTCGGGGGCCGGCTGGTCTGGTACGCATACGCTGTCGCGTTACCAGAGTCCTTTTTTAACGAGATAGACAATCGACAGCTCAATACCTCAGATGTAAAACGGTATACAACACGGGCTGACCAGCTCCGGGCATGGGTGTTTATGATTGCCGGGCATGGCTTTGTATTGCTCGTGTTTGCCGCTGTCGTCTTTGATTTCGGATAACCGGACGGGCCTGGATCGTGAACACGAAAAAAGCCGCCATGCCCAAGGGCACTGGCGGCAATCAGTCAGGAGACCAATCCTGCTTCGAGTCTGATCAGAGCGCCTAGAACGAGTCCCCTGGCACCCTCACCCAACCTTCCATAAGCACCCGGGCACTACGACTCATCACCGCCTTGGTCGCCGTCCACTGCCCGTTCACTTGGGAGGCCTCAGCCCCCACCTGCAAGGTCCCGGACGGGTGTCCAAAGGTGACGGAGGTGCGGTCCCCGCCCCCGGCCGCCAGGTTCACCAGCGTGCCGGGTACCGCAGCGGCCGTTGCAATAGCCACCGCAGCGGTGCCCATCATGGCGTGGTGCAGTTTGCCCATGGACAGGGCGCGGACCAGTACATCAACATCGCCGGCCTTGATATCTTTACCTGATGAGCTGACGTAATCCTTTGGCGGCGCTACAAAAGCTACCTTGGGCGTGTGGCCACGGTTTGCGGCTTCCTCCGGGGTCTTTATCAGCCCCATCTTCACCGCGCCGTGGGCACGGATCAGTTCGAAACGGGCCAGGGCTTCCGGGTCGCCGTTGATGGCCGGCTGCAGCTCGGTGCCTTCGTACCCGATGTCTTCGGCATTAACGAAGATGGTGGGGATGCCGGCATTGATCATGGTGGCCTTGAGGGTGCCCACGCCGGGCACTTCCAGGTCGTCCACGACATTGCCGGTGGGGAACATGGCGCCCTCACCGTCGGCCGGGTCCATGAATTCCACGGCGACTTCTGCCGCCGGGAAGGTCACGCCATCCAGCTCGAAGTCACCGGTTTCCTGCACTTCACCGTTGGTCATGGGGACCCTGGCAACAATGGTCTTGCCGATATTGGCCTGCCAGATGCGAACCGTGGCGATGCCGTTGTCCGGTATCCGGCTCTTGTCCACCAGGCCGTTGGTGATGGCGAAGGGCCCCACCGCCGCGGACAGGTTGCCGCAGTTGCCGCTCCAGTCCACGAAGGCCTTGTCGATGCCGACCTGGCCAAAGAGGTAGTCCACGTCGTGGTCTTCGCTCTGGCTTTTGGCCAGCAGCACGGTCTTGCTGGTGCTGGAGGTGGCGCCACCCATGCCGTCGATCTGTTTTTCGTAGGGATCGGGGCTGCCGATGACGCGCATCAGCAGTTTGTCACGGGCCTCACCGGGTTGCTGGCAGCGCTCGGGCAGGTCTTCGATGTTGAAGAACACGCCCTTGCTGGTGCCGCCACGCATGTAGGTGGCGGGGATTTTTACCTGGGGTACGTTACTCATTCTGGTACCTGTGTTTGGTTCTGGCTTGTGGAGTCGCCTGCTTCACCCTCTCCCTGACCCTCTCCCGTCTAGGGAGAGGGAACATTGGGCGGAGGTGTAGGAACTTGGCTGAGGCCTCAGGCAGCGCCTTCGGATTCCAGGAAATCCTGGGCGAAGCGCTGCAGCACACCGCCGGCCTTGTAGATCTCTACTTCCTCCGCGGTATCCAGGCGGCAGATCACCGCGACGTGCTCGGTGCTGCCGTTCTTGCGGTGGATAACCAGGGTCAGTTCCGCGCCCGGTGCGGCGGTGCCTTCCACGTCGTAGGTTTCCGTACCGTCCAGTGCCAGGGTGTCACGGGTGGTGCCTTCCTCAAACTGCAGGGGCATCACACCCATGCCGATGAGGTTGGTCCGGTGGATGCGCTCGAAACCTTCCGCCACGATGGCTTCGACGCCCGCCAGCGCCACGCCCTTGGCGGCCCAGTCACGGGAAGAGCCCTGGCCGTAGTCGGCGCCGGCGATGATGATCAGCGGCTGCTTGCGATCCATGTAGGTTTCGATGGCTTCCCACATACGGGTGACCTTGCCTTCCGGCTCGATGCGGGCCAGGGAGCCCTGCTTCACGTTGCCATTCTCGTCCCGCACCATTTCGTTGAACAGCTTCGGGTTGGCGAAGGTGGCACGCTGGGCGGTCAGGTGGTCGCCCCGGTGGGTGGCGTAGGAGTTAAAGTCTTCCTCCGGCAGGCCCATCTTGTGCAGGTATTCACCGGCGGCGCTGTCCATCAGGATCGCATTGGACGGCGACAGGTGGTCGGTGGTGATGTTGTCCGGCAGGATCGCCAGCGGACGCATGCCCTTGAGGGACTTCTCCCCCACCATGCCACCTTCCCAGTACGGCGGACGACGGATGTAGGTGCTCTGGGGCCGCCACTCGTACAGCGGGCTGACCAGGTTGCGGGCATCCTTGGACACGTCGAACATGGGGATGTAGGTCTGACGGAACTGCTCCGGCTTCACCGCTGTCTTGACGATGGCGTCGATTTCTTCATCGCTGGGCCAGATGTCTTTCAGGGTGATGGGGTTGCCGTCCTTGTCGTAGCCCAGGGCGTCCTTCTCGATATCAAAGCGGATGGTACCGGCGATGGCGTAGGCCACCACCAGCGGCGGTGAGGCCAGGAAGGCCTGCTTGGCGTAGGGGTGGATACGGCCATCGAAGTTACGGTTACCAGACAGCACCGCCGTGGAGTACAGGTCACGGTCGATGATTTCCTGCTGGATTTTCGGATCCAGGGCGCCGCTCATGCCGTTACAGGTGGTGCAGGCAAACGCCACCACGCCAAAACCGAGGTTTTCCAGTTCCGGCAGCAGGTTGGCTTCTTCCAGGTACATCTTGACGGTCTTGGAGCCCGGCGCCAGGGAGGACTTCACCCACGGCTTGCGGGTCAGGCCCAGTTTATTGGCGTTCCGGGCAATCAGGCCGGCAGCCACCATGTTGCGGGGGTTGCTGGTGTTGGTGCAGCTGGTGATGGCGGCGATGATCACCGCGCCATCCGGCATCTTGCCCTCTTCCTGCTCCCATTCACCGGCAATGCCGCGCTTGGCCAGCTCGCTGGTGGGCAGGTGGGCGTGGGGGTTGGACGGGCCCGCCAGGGTGCGCTCTACCTTGCTCAGGTCAAACGTCAGTACCCGCTCGTACTCGGCGGTTTTCAGGTCATCCGCCCACAGGCCGGTGTGTTTTGCGTACTTCTCGACCAGGGCCACCTGCTCGTCTTCACGACCGGTGAGCTTGAGGTAGTCGATGGTCTGGCCGTCGATGTAGAACATGGCGGCGGTGGCGCCGTACTCCGGGGTCATGTTGGAGATGGTCGCCCGGTCGCCCACGGTCAGGCTGTCGGCGCCTTCGCCATAGAACTCCAGGTAGGCACCCACTACCCGCTCCTTGCGCAGGAACTCGGTCAGGGCCAGTACCATGTCGGTACCGGTAATACCCGGGCGCAGCTTGCCCTTGAGTTCCACGCCCACGATGTCCGGCAGGCGCATCATGGAGGCACGGCCAAGCATGACGCTTTCCGCTTCCAGGCCGCCAACACCGACCGAGATAACGCCGAGGGCATCGACCATCGGAGTATGGCTGTCGGTGCCCACGCAGGTGTCCGGGAAAGCCACATTGTCCCGAACCTGAACCACCGGAGACATCTTCTCCAGGTTGATCTGGTGCATGATGCCGTTGCCCGGCGGGATCACGTCCACGTTCTCGAAGGCGGTCTTGGTCCAGTTGATGAAGTGGAAGCGATCGTCGTTACGGCGGTTCTCGATCTCACGGTTCTTCTCGAAGGCGTCCTTCTCGAAGCCGGCGTGTTCAACCGCCAGGGAGTGGTCAACGATCAGCTGTGTCGGTACCACCGGGTTAACCTTGGCGGGATCGCCGCCCTTCTCTGCGATAGCGTCGCGCAGACCGGCCAGGTCCACCAGGGCAGTCTGGCCCAGGATGTCATGGCACACGACCCGCGCCGGGTACCAGGGGAAGTCCAGGTCCCGCTTGCGTTCGATAAGCTGCTTCAGCGAATCGGTCAGCGCGGCCGGCTCGCAGCGGCGAACCAGCTGCTCGGCCAGGATACGGGAGGTGTAGGGCAGCTTGGCCCAGGCGCCGGGCTGGATGTCTTCTACCGCCTGGCGAGTGTCGAAATAGTCCAGGTCTGAGCCTGGGAGGTTCTTGCGATATTGGGTGTTCATGATTCTTGGCTCTCTCGGGGGCGTCTGGTTGGCGTGCATCAGGCCTGGGGGGCTGGCCCTATGGTGGAGGTCTTTTTCCGCCGCAATTCACGGTCGTCCCTTGACCGACCTTGCTACCGCGCCATCCCTGGCGCTGCTCCAAAAGACCTCCATCACAGTGCCGATCCATCAGTGTGCTGGCCCGCCCTGGTTAGCGGGCGATGACAGATCTTTTACGGGCGCTCGTCAATGGGCACCCACTTGGCGTCCGCCGGGCCGGTGTAGTCGGCGCTGGGGCGGATAATCCGGTTGTTGGCGCGCTGCTCTTTCACGTGGGCCGTCCAGCCGGATACCCGGGACATCACGAAGATGGGGGTAAACAGCTCGGTGGGAATGCCCATGAAGTGATAGGCAGACGCATGGAAGAAGTCAGCGTTACAGAACAGCTTCTTCTCGCGCCACATGACTTCTTCGCAGCGAACGGATACCGGGTACAGCACGGTGTCGCCCACTTCGTCCGCCAGCTTCTTCGACCACTGTTTGATGATCGCGTTGCGGGGATCGGATTCCTTGTAGATGGCGTGACCAAAGCCCATGATCTTTTCCTTGCGCTCCAGCATACCCATCAGGCCCTCTTCGGCCTCATCCGGGGTCTGGAACTTCTGGATCAGTTCCATGGCGGCCTCGTTGGCACCGCCGTGCAGCGGACCACGCAGGGAGCCGATGGCGCCGGTAACACAGCTGTGAATATCAGACAGGGTCGACGCACACACACGGGCCGTGAAGGTGGAGGCGTTGAACTCGTGCTCTGCATACAGGATCAGGGAAACGTTCATCACCCGCTCGTGCAGCTCGCTGGGCTTCTTGCCGTGCAGCAGCTCCAGGAAGTGGCCACCGATGGAGTCCACGTCGCTCTCGGTCTCAATACGCACGCCTTCGTGGGCGAAGCGGTACCAGTAGGTGATGATGGACGGGAACACCGCCAGCATGCGGTCAATCTTGTCGTCCTGCTCGGAGAAGTCCTGCTCGGTTTCCAGGTTGCCCAGCATGGAACAGCCGGTACGCATGACATCCATCGGGTGGGCGTCTTTGGGGATCTGCTCCAGCACAGTCTTCAGGGCGTCCGGCAGGCCACGCAGGCTTTGCAGCTTCTGCGTGTACTCGTCCAGCTCCTTGCGGTTGGGCAGTTTGCCACGCAGCAGCAGGTACGCGATTTCCTCGAACTGGGCTTTCTCCGCCAGGTCGGCAATGTCGTAGCCACGGTAGGTCAGGCCGGCACCGGACTTGCCCACGGTACACAGGGCGGTTTCACCAGCGACCTGCCCGCGCAGGCCGGCACCACCGAGTTTCTTTGCTTCAGCCATGAGTCATCTCCCTCACATCTCTTGTTGGATTCGGTTCAGTTCTTTTTCTGGGCGAAGAGCTCGTCCAGTTTCTGTTCGAAGTCGTGGTAGTTCAGGAAGTCGTAGAGTTCGGCACGGGTCTGCATGCTGTCCACCACGTCTTTCTGGTCGCCCTTCTCCAGGATATTTTCATACACCATCAGCGCTGCCTTGTTCATGGCGCGGAAGGCACTGAGCGGATAGAGCACCATACCGGCACCGGCTTCTGCAAGCTCGCTCTTGTTATAGAGCGGTGTAGCGCCGAACTCGGTGATATTGGCCAGCAGGGGTGCATCGATGGCGTCCGCGAAGGCCCGGTAGTCAGACAGCTCATGCACGGCTTCAGCGAAGATACCGTCGGCACCGGCTTCAATGCAGGCCTTGGCGCGGTCAATGGCCGCTTCCAGTCCTTCCTTCTGGAAGGCGTCGGTGCGGGCCATGATAAAGAAGTCCTTGTCCTGGCGCGCATCGGCCGCAGCCTTGATACGGTCCACCATTTCCTCCTTGGAGACAATTTCCTTGTTGGGGCGGTGGCCGCAGCGCTTCTGGGCGACCTGGTCTTCAATGTGGATAGCGGCGACGCCGGCACGCTCCATCTCACGAATGGTGCGAGCAATGTTGAAGGCGCCACCCCAGCCGGTGTCGATGTCGACCAGCAGCGGCAGGTCGGTGGCGGCGGTGATGCGACGGGCGTCTTCCACCACGTCGTTCATGGTGGTCATGCCCAGGTCCGGCAGGCCGAAGGAAGCGTTGGCTACGCCACCACCGGACAGGTAAATGGCCTGGTGCCCTACCCGCTCTGCCATCATGGCGGAATAGGCGTTGATGGTGCCGACGATCTGCAGCGGCTTGTTCTCTTTCAGCGCCTTGCGGAAGCGTGCGCCCGGGCTCAGTTGCTGTGACATGGGGATTTCCTTCTTGTTCATGAATGTTGGGTTCGGGATCAGAACGAGATCTCGCCCTGTTCAATCTTGCGTTCGATATTCTGTCGGGCAGCGTTGATGTGGCGTTTCATCAGGAACTCCGCCAGCTCGCCATCCCGCTGGGCAATGGCCTCCACGATGCGTCGGTGTTCACCCAGTGCCCGGTGTGGCCGGCCGCTGGAGGTACTCAGCCGGTAGCGATACATGCGCACCATGTAGTAAAGATCACCCAGCAGCATTTGCGCGAGCTTGGTGTTGCGGCTGCCGGTGGCGATGCGGTGGTGAAAGTCGTAATCGCCTTCAGCCTGGTAGTAGGCCTGACCGAGGGCTTCCTCAATCATGGCTTCGTGGCTGTCTAGGGTAGCTTGCAGGTCTGCGATTTCCTGGTCTGTCATCCGCTCCGCTGCCTGGCGAGCCGCCAGCCCTTCCATCACTTCACGGATGCGGTACAGCTCCAGCAATTCGGCGGCACTGACAGACACCACCCGCACTCCGGCGTGGGGGCGACGAACGAGCAGACCCCGGGACTCCAGTCGGCCGAGGGCTTCACGCACCGGGCCGCGGGTCAGGTTGAAACGCTCGCACAGGTCCAGCTCACCAATTTTTTCACCGGGGGCCAACTCGCCTTTTACGATGGCCGTTTGCAGACAATCGAAGGCTTCATCGGCGCGAGTCTGAGTGATCGTTACGGGTGCGTTCATAGTGTTTGTCAACAATATTAAAATTAACAGCGTGAAAGTTACGCCCATCCTCTCATATTGTCAACAATCCAAGGGATTGACGCCCCTTTCATTGTTAACATTCGGCAGGCGCACCAATTTAGTGCGCTTAAGCAATGTCGGGGGCTGTGAAAAAACCGTAAAAAAGACGCAACCTCCCGGTGTTTCCCTTTATGGCGATACCTTGGTTACACTTGGCATGCTTTCTGATTGCCCGACTACCAAGCGTTCCGGAGGCGCCAGGCCCGTGCTGGCAGCCCCAATCAGGAAAACCACATAAAAGGACGATATTGATGATCAAGAAATGCCTGTTCCCCGTTGCCGGCTACGGCACCCGCTTCCTCCCCGCCACCAAGGCCATGCCCAAGGAAATCCTTCCCATTGTTAACAAACCCCTGGTGCAGTACGGGGTTGAGGAAGCGTCCGAGGCTGGCATGAACGAATTCGGGTTTGTGACCGGTCGGGGTAAGCGGGCCATTGAGGATCACTTCGATATCAGTTACGAGCTGGAGCACCAGATTGCCGGCACCGGCAAGGAAGACCTGCTCACCTCCATCCGGGACCTGATCAACAACAACACCTTTGCCTTTACCCGCCAGAACGAAATGAAAGGCCTGGGCCACGCCATTCTCACTGGCCGCAACCTGATGGGTGACAACCCGTTTGCGGTGGTGCTGGCCGATGACTTCTGCGTCGTTCCTGAAGGCGAAGACGGCGTACTGACCCAGATGGCCAAGCTGTACAAGCAGTTCCGTTGCTCCATCGTGGCCATTGAGGAAGTGCCCAAGGACCAGACCCACAAGTACGGTGTCATCGCCGGCGAGCCCATGAAGGACGGCCTGTACCGCATAACGGACATGGTAGAGAAGCCCTCACCAGACAAGGCGCCGTCCAACCTGGCGATTATTGGCCGCTACATCCTGACACCGGATATTTTTGAGATTATCGAGAACACCAAGCCGGGCAAGAACGGCGAAGTCCAGATTACTGATGCCTTGCTGGAGCAGGCGAAGAACGGCTGCGTGCTGGCCTATCAGTTCAAGGGCAAGCGGTTTGACTGCGGTTCCATTGAAGGGTTTGTGGAAGCCACCAACTATGTGTACGAGAACATCTACAAAAAGAACCGGGACAAGAAGAAGTGAGTTAAGCGCACGGGCCGCATCAGCGACCCAGTAACTGCAGGATCATGCGCCGGTTTTCTTCCGTGCTCTTGCGGAACCGGCGCAGCAATTCCGCTTCCTCCTCATTGGGCTGAACCCGCTGCACCTGCCGCTCAAGCTCTTCCAGTGCCCCGGCAAGCTCATCACTGTTGGAAAACGCCAGCCCCGGCAGTTCCAGTTGACCGGGATCATCGAGTTGTGACGTATCCAACAAGGACTCCAGGGGGACTGACAGGTGACGGCACAGGTCAATGAGCTCATCTACCGCCGGATATAGTCGCTGACGGGCGTCTACCTGTTCCCAGCGGGTAACAATGTCCGGCGTCACGCCCACCAGTTCTGCCACGTCACGACGGGACAATTGTCGCGCCTCGCGGGTGTCCTTCAGCCTTTGCCAGAATGTTTCCAGGTAACGCATGGGGTGACTCCTGCCGACTATGGGCTGTTATTCCGGACAGATACTCAGAACCACGATCCGGGAGCATGCATCCTACTGTATCCGTAAAGCGGTATTCGCGCGACAGCGTCTCTTCGAGAGGGTCGCTACTCGCCCAGGGTGGCCTGCCAATCGCGCTCGGCGGCAAACCCGGTTTCCAGCGGCCGCATGCGGGCGTGCTCTACCAACTGGCGAATGCCCTGAACCACCAATGGGTTAAGCCCTTCGGTGCTGGCCGCCAGCGTAATGGCCGCGGCCACCGGCGAGTCATTCACCTCATCCACCAGACCACCTTCAAGCGCCTGCGCCGAACCCCACTCCAGGCCGCAGAGCAACATCCGTTTGCTGACGGACTCTCCCAGCAAACGAGGCAATAACTGGGTACTCCCACCCATGGGAAAGCGCCCACTCCGGGGTGCGTCAAACCCGAAACCAGCATGGCCGGACGCCACCCGGAAGTCACAACTAAGGGCCAGTGCCACGCCTTCGTCACGGGCCTGCCCGTTAATGGCGGCAACCGTCAACGCCGGATATTTCCTCAGGGTGGCGTAGGCCTGGGAGTATAGCCTGGCCAGCTGACTCAACGGCACACGGGCGTCTGTCAGGGCTGACTCCAGTGTACCCCCGCAGAACCAGTCAGACCCGGACCCGGTTATCACCAGCGAAGGACAGGGGGTCTGGCGGGCAAGGTTGCCCAGCACCCGGTGCAACTGCTCCAGGCTGTCACCGTGCCAGCGGTTTTCCGGCGGTGCATCCAGGGTGAGCACCCAGAGGGTTTCCGGTGCATCGGATTGGTATTCCGTTGCGGGGGTCAGCTTGATCAAATCGAATTCCCGTGTCGTTGCAAACAAAGTAGGTGCTGCGTGAATTACAACCGATTCACCGGGGACATTTCCACTGGCAGGGTCTACTTTATGACTTTAGAGTGAATCAATCGGGGATTTTTACGTAACTGTTATGGCAGTACCGCAAACACCCGGGATCCACCCCACAAACTTGAGGCAGTGATGACACCCGAGCAGGCCTGGCAGATAATTCTTCGGCAATGCCACCAGCCCGATACGACCAGCGACCGCTGGCCTTCTGAAGTCCCCCTGTCTGACGATGACCATGCGCGACAACTGCTGCAGCTTTTTCAGCCCCTGATAGAGCCGGCATTCGCCAACCAGAAACAGGGGATGTATGTGGTTGCCCAGATGGGCCAGAGTCTGGACGGGCGGATCGCCACGGTCACCGGCAAGTCCCGCTATATTAATGGCGAGGACGGCCTGGTTCACCTGCACCGCCTGCGGGCGGTATCCGACGCAGTGCTGGTGGGCTCCGGAACCGCCAGCGCAGACAACCCACGGCTGACGGTTCGTATGACCAGCGGACCCAACCCGGTGCGGGTTGTGGTGGACCGCAACCGTCGCGTGCCAGAAAGCCACCACCTGTTTACCGATGGCACTGCGCCAACCTTGCGACTGGTGGCGAAGGATGGCCACTCACCGTCACTTCCGGATGCCCTCACTGGCGGTGTACAGGACATTCCCTGTCTGACTGGCGGTAACGGGCCGATCGCCCCCCGGGAGGTACTCGCAGTTCTGGAACGGCTTGGCCTGAGGCGAATTTTTGTGGAAGGCGGCGGCCAGACGGTCTCCACGTTTCTGACCGCAGGATTGGTTGACCGCCTGCACGTGCTGGTAGCGCCTATGATCATTGGCAGCGGTCAGCCTGCATTCTCGCTGCCGGAAATCGACAGCCTGGGCGATGCGCTACGCCCGACGGCACGCATGGTCAATCTTGGCACGGATATGCTGTTTGACCTGGCGTTTGACACCGGCCGTTGAACAGGAAAAACACACCCGGTAACGCGGATACCAGCACCAGCACCCCGTAGCACACCGCCAGGGCCACGCCCTGTTCGGCGTCCATGCCCACCAGCGGCCACAGTACCGCCGCTGCACTTTCCCGAATGCCCCAGCCTGACACCGTCAGGGGAATGACCATGGCCATCAGCAGGACCGTGCACAGAGCCAGCAATAGCCCCGGCGCATCCACCGCCACGGAAAACCCAAGACCCATGGCCAGGCACCAGAACGCTGCCAGGTAGGAGGCGATAACCGCCAGGGAAGAGGCAAGCTGCAGCGGCAGGGATCGCCTGCTGAGAAGTGCCCGCCATACATCGGCTTGAAAACCGGCCCACCAGTTCGCCAAAGGCGGTGCCCGGAACAATGACCAGGTCAGTAGTACGGCAACCAGGATTCCGGGCAACAGGAACAGCCCCGGCATGGGCGGCGTCGGCAGCGGTAACCAGGCCACGGCCAGCACTGCGGCAAGGAGAAACAGTACCAGTTGCCCGGAGAGTCGCTCGATCATGACGCCATGGACCGCCAGCGTTGTGGTCTGCACCCGGTGCCGATGCCGCAACGCCCGCCCCGCGTCGCCAACCACGCCCCCTGGTACCAACTGGTTCACCAGTGTGCCCAGGTAATACTCGCCAATGGCGTAACCCAGCGGCAGCTGCCCACCCAGCCGACGCACCGTGAACTGCCAGCGCCAGGCGGAGATAACGACCTGTAATGGCGTGATAGCCAGTGCCGTTAACAGCCAGGGCCAGCGCACAGTCTGCAACTGCGCGCCGACGGCTGCCGGATCCACCAGCCAGAGCACCGTCACCAGCAACAACAGGGTCAGTCCCCAGCGCAGTACTGGCGAAACACGACGAACCCGGAGGGTCACAACCCCGGTGCTCCGAACAGGTCGATATGGTCCACTTCAATGCCCAGCACCCCCTGTTTGGCCTGTTCCAGCCGGCTGTCCAGCCAGTCTTCCAGCCAATCGGCCGGCGCGTCGCCCTCGCCGGGCAGTCGTTCAATCTGCGCCTGGGCCGCCGCCACCCAGCCTTCCATAAGGGCTGCCTGCAGCGCCGGGCAGCGTTGGTCCAGGTGCCAGGTGCTGGGTGCCAGCTGAACCTGGTAGCCATTGGACCTGAGTGCATCGGCCAGGGCCTCGCTGGCCCTGGGGCCACAAGCTGCACCGGTACCCTTGTCGCCGTGCTGATGCTGGTTGACCATCGCCCTCAATACATCGTCGCAGGGATGCGCCGGAAACAGGCGGAAGCGACCCGCATAGGAAAGCGTCACCAGAACCGCTGAGGAACGTGCTGCGGCAGCACTCGCTAACGCCTCCAGCCAGGGTTGTGATACCAGGTCGATCAGCGCCGAGGCGGTGACCAGGTGTAACGGCGCCGGCAAGGCCGCATCGAGGTCGCCGGCTTCAAGCCGACGAGGGTGAAGGGTGGTCGACACGTCGTCTACGGCCACCGTGTTCAGCAGCGTCTCATCCTGGTCATAGAGGTGCCATTGGCAGCGCGCGTTCAGCCCGGCAGGAAAGGACTGGCGGAGATAACGCCAGTTGGATCCGCGGCCAGCGCCGATATCGGCCACGACCAGGGCCTGGTCGGATCGCTGCTCCAGCCAGTTGACCGTTTCCGCGCAAAGCTGGCGGTCACGGGCCTGGTGGTCCGCCGGTTCCCGCAACCGCAGCCAGTCTTCGGCAAAGTCACTGCCGTGCGGGAGGCTTGCACCGGTGGTTCCTGCCACACGGTCAAACTCACGCGCGCACTGGTCCCAGCTACGCAGGGCGTTTGCACTCTCGCGGGCCGCGGCCCGTTGGTCCTGCAACAACGCCCGGTCCTGTAATCGCTCGCTGACCAGCCGTGCAAGCGCCTCAGTTTCGCCGGCAACGTAGGTGACGCAACCGGGGCGATTGGCGGTCGCCGCCAACGCACCACCATCGGAGGATATGACCGGCAAACCGTGGGCCAGCGCCTCATCGATCACCATGCCGTAGCCTTCATAGTGAGAGGGCAGCACAAACAGGTCAGCCTGGGCGAACGCACGGGTCAGCTCCGGACCAGAGAGCTCGCCGTCTAACCGGATGCGCCCTGTCAGACCCAGCCCGGCGATCCTGGCCCTTACACGGCTGGCGTAGTCCGGGTTCCGGTCCACGGAGCCCACCAGTTCACAGGTCCACCCGCCCCCATCCAGCCTGGCCAGGGCATCCACCAGGTCCAGTTGCGCTTTTCGCGGAGACAGGTGGGCGACACAGAGGAGCCTGACCTCCCCTCGCCCAGCCCCCTGACGGCGAGACCCGGGACTTTCCGGGTCCCCCGGTCGGTGAACGCCCGGGAGCACCACCTGGACCTTCGACGACGGCACGCCAAATCGTCCCAGACCAAGGGCTGTGGTTTCGCTGGTTGTGATTACCCGGGTGACTGCTGCCAGGGCCCGGCGTTCGGTCTCCAGGAAATGGGCGCGCTCGTCGTCACCGAGGCCGGTCTCGTCCGCCAGCGGATGGTGCACCAGTGCCACCAGGTTGAGGCGAGGGCCGTGGACCTCTGCCGCTTCCGGGTAACCACACAGGGCGAGGCCGTCGACGACAACGGTGCCGTCGTCAGGCACCGACGCCAAGGCGTTATCGAGCGCAGCCCGCGCGGTGTCATCCACCTTTGGAAACTGGCCCTCCAGCCCCTGAAGACTGACTTCACGGCCCATCCGGCGGAGCCCGGCCACCACCTCCCGGACATAGCCATAGCCGCCGGTCCGTTGGTCCGGGTCACCGGGAACCAGGAACCGGTAACGGCACTCAGAGTTCGCCACGATAGCTGGCCCAGGCGATGTGGGATTCAGACAGGGTGACTTTCAGTGCTGTCAGGGCCCGTGCGCCCTCCCCCAGTTCGCCATTGCGAACTGCCTGGGCCACCGAGTCGAAGACATACCGAGCCATGAATTCCGTGGTCGTGTTATGGCCCGAGAACTGGGGCAGCTCGTCCAGGTTCTGCATATTGATGGGCGCCAGGACCTTGCCCAGGACCTCGCTGGCCAGGCCGATGTCCACAACCAGGTCATGGTCGTCCAGCTCCGGGCGTTCGAAACTGACATCCACCACATAGGTGGCACCATGGAGCTTCTGGGCCGGGCCAAAGACCTCGCCGGTAAAGCTGTGGGCAATCATTACGTTGTCGCGGACGGTGAGTGTATACATGGATTGTCCTTCTGGTTCAGGAATAACGGATGCGGTGACAGAGGGTGTCAGAAGCCCCACAGGCCAGTTCCGCCATAACGTCGGGTAACTGTTCGAAGTCGCTCTCGCCGGTAATCAGGGCATCCAGCGCAGGGTCTGCCATTAACCGGATCGCCAGCGCCATGCGGTCGCGGTAGGACCAACGCGGTAGCTGGCGAGGATTCAGCTGACCCACCTGGCTGGAACGCAAGGTCAGGCGGCGGGAATGAAAGCTGCCCCCGAGACTGGCTGGTACGACTTGCTCGCCATACCAGCTCATTTCGATTATGCGAGCTTCGTTGCCCGCCAGGCCCAGGGCCGTCTCCAGCCCCGAGGGCTGGCCGCTGGTGTGGAACACCAGGTCATGGTCATCCTGGGCCAGCTCAGGCGCCCACTCAACACCCAGCATCGCCAGCACGGCCTGACGGTTAGCGTTGGGGTCAACGGCGGTAACCCGGGTGCCAGCAATACGCCCCGCCAGCCAGGCGACCAGGCAGCCAACGACACCGCAGCCAACGACCGCAATACGGTCCCCTACCAATGGCTCGCCATCCCAGAGGCCATTGATGGCGGTTTCCAGGTTGGCCGCCAACACCGCTCGGCCCGGGGGTATGTCTTGCGGAAGTATCGTCACCGTATTGGCGGGCACCCGATAGCGGCGCTGATGCGGGAACAGGCAGAAGCCGTAACGACCCACCAGCCTGGATGGCCCGTCCACCACACGCCCCACATTCATATAGCCATAGCGAATCGGCCCCGGAAACTCTCCCTGCTGGAACGGCGCCCGCATCCGCTGGTACTCAGATTCCGGCACCTGGCCATTGTAGACCAGGGCCTCGGTTCCACGGCTTATGGCGCTGTAGACTGTCTCCAGCTCCAGCATCGGTCCGAGGTTGTCACTGCTGTGATCCACCTGGCCCGGGGCAATCTCGCTATAACCGTTACCGAAAGACCAGAAGGCCGGTGACATTTCCGTTGACGGGGAATTCATACACACTCCATGCTGAGGGCAGTACCCGCTAAGCGGCTGTCGCTGTGAACCAATCGCTGCAGGCGCGGGTATAAACAGCATGACAGTATAGATTACGACAGGTTACGGCTATGGATTCCTCGCCAGCACATCGTGCACCGCAACCGCTTCCGTTGGCGGACCTGTCACTGGGTGCGGCCGCCCTGGCCGGACTGTTGTTGCTCACGACCCGGATCGCGCCCCTGTCGCCAGTCACCACGATTCTGGCCGTTGCCCTGTACAGCGGTTTTGCGCTGGCCATTGTCGTGGGCCTGGGCCTCTCAGGCGGCCGCTTCGGTCCCGCAGATCGGGTAACCCTGGTGCGCGCTGTACTGGTCCTGTTTCTTGCCAGCCTGGCCGGAACCCCGGTGCTGCTGCAAACCCTGGCCTGGCCCTATGCCCTGCTCTGCCTGCTGGCACTGATCATGGACGGCGCGGATGGCTATGTTGCCCGACGTACCAATACGGCGAGTCCGTTCGGCGCCCGCTTCGATATGGAGCTGGACGCCTTCTTTATTTTGGTGCTTTGCGTCGCCCTGATGTTACTGGGAAAAGCCGGCGCCTGGGTGTTGCTGATTGGCCTGATGCGTTACGGCTTTGTCATGGCGGGAATGCACTGGACATGGCTCAATGAACCCTTACCGGAGAGTTTTCGCAGAAAGACCATCTGTGTCTGGCAGCTGGTTACCCTGATGGTCGCCCTGCTGCCCCCCGTACCCGATTGGTTTGCCCATGCTACGCTTATAATGGCACTGGTCCTCCTGGCAGCGTCCTTTGCCCTCGACATCCGCTATCTATACCGGCACAGCACAACAAGGAGCTAGTGATGACTATTCGAAGGAACCCTTTAAATCCCATTGTCGCTGGCGTTGCTGCGCTCAGTCTCGCGCTGTCCGCAAACAGCACGCTTGCCGAACCGAAGAGCTACAAGATCGATGAAGAGCACCTGTCCATCACCTTCGAGGTCAATCACCTGGGCTATGCGTCGGTGATCGGCTTGTTCCTTGAGGGCAAGGGCCAGTTCGAGTATGACGAGGAAACCAACGAGGTACCGTCTGGCAAGGTGGTCATTCAGAGTGCCAGCGTATTCTCCAACCATGACAAGCGGGACGAACACCTGCGCAAGGAGGACTTCCTCCATAGCGATCGTTATCCCGAGATCACCTTTGAGGTGACTGACTTTGAAACCACCGGCGAGCGTACGGGCAACCTGACCGGTGACCTGACCCTGCTGGGCCAGACACGGCCGGTAACACTGGACGTCACCCTGAACAAGGCCGCGGAATACCCGATTGGTCACAAGGAATACACGCTTGGCATCTCTGCCAGCACCACCATCAAGCGCAGTGACTGGGGCATGACCTACGCCCTCGATCCCCTGATGGTAGCGGATGATGTGCATTTGCGCTTCGAGTTCGAGGCTATCCAGGACGAAGGCTGGTTCTGACGTTTCACCAGCAAGGCAAACCTGGTGACATCGGTTATACCCGGGCAACACCGACCCGGGATGGGCACCCCTGTAGCCGGGCAAGGATTAGGCCGGACGTGGTGAGCATGCTAAACTCCGCGGCCTGATTTCCGGACACGTTCTTGCCATGGCCCTCTCTGACTCCCATAAAGCTGACCTGCTTCTCGTCTTTGTGACCTTGCTGGCCGCCGTCAGCTGGGCTTTCTCCAAAGAGGCGGTGCTGCTGATGCCGCCGTTGCTGTTCATGGCCATGCGATTCCTGATGGCTGGTGCCATCCTGGCATTCTTTGCGCGCCATCAGCTACCGCGCCTGGGTGTCCGACAAATGCTCCGTGGTGCCCGGGTAGGCCTGGTGTTCGGCTCTGCCATGAGTTGCTGGGTGATGGGTATCTGGCTGGGCGTAAACCTGGGTGAGGCCGCGTTTATTACCAGCCTGGCGGTGGTGATTGTTCCCGCCATTGCCCGCATTTTCTTCCGCGAACCCCAGCCCCTGAACACCTGGCTGGCGATCCCGGTGGCCATTTCTGGCCTGGCCCTGCTCTCCCTTGAAAATGGCTTCCGCCCGGAGCCCGGGCAAATGCTGTTTGTGGTGGCAGCGCTGATCTTCGCCATGTCGTATATTCTTACGTCCCGTACCGCCAATACCCGTACTGTGGTGAACGCCAGCGGTGAGCAGGTTGTCAAACAAAAAGTACCTGCCCTGCCCCTGACGGCCCTGAGCATGACCACGGCCGGGGTACTTACCGGACTGGTATCGCTGATCTTCGAGGAGTGGCAACCAACCTTCGATAACTTCACCGGTCCCATGTTCTGGTGGCTGGTGGGCAGCGCGACCATCGGAACTGCCTTTCGCTTCTTGCTGCAGACCTACGCCCAGAGTCTGTCCTTCAACAGCCATGGCGTGGTGATACTGATCCTGGAGCCGGTGTGGGTGGCGTTGCTGGCCTGGGTATGGTTCAGCCAGACCATGAGCCCCACGCAACTTGCCGGTTGCTGCGTGATCCTGCTGGCGCTGCTGATTAACCGCTGGACGGTGCTGGCCCGGGCTATCAGGAACTGGCTGCGCAAGTCCGCCCGGGCACGCCGTATTGCCCGTATCCGCGCCGCCAACCGGGGATAACCGGCAACATAAAAAAGTCAGGGAAAACGGTTGACCATCCCGGTCCGGATCAGTATATTTCCTCCCCGTTGAACACAGGACCATAGCTCAGTTGGTTAGAGCGCTGCCTTGACATGGCAGAGGTCGGCAGTTCAAATCTGCCTGGTCCTACCAGATTCCTGAAAGCCCCCGCTCCTCACGGACGGGGGCTTTTTTGTCCGAGTAGCGTTCGGTTCGCGAATGGTTTGGCCCCCAACCGGGCTTGCGCCCCCGTTTCATTTGACCTATTCCAGGGCACCGACCACACTTCTTCTGCATGATGTTTTAAACGCGATTGAATTTGCCCACCTTTTCATCAGGAGGATGTCATGGCGCACAAGCAGATCCAGACTCCATCAGCCCAGACGGCTGGCATCGCCACGCTGATACTAGGGCTTATCGGACTTGCCGCAGGGATATGGTATTACCGGGAGCACACCGCCACGAGATCGCAACGGCTGAGACGCCAAGCCAACCGCCAGCTTCGCAGGGCGGAAAGGAAACTGCGCCGCTGACGGCCGGGGCCCTGGCTTACCAAGGCTCAAAGACGCTGTTCTCTGACTGTTTTAACAGCAGTTACCCGAAGACTTTCCACCTAAATACCTGACCTGCTCATGCCTGAGCCCAACCCGGCCCAGGGTCTTCCCGCCAGAGGGCCTGGGGACCTTTCTTCGAAACAGTCAGAAAACAGGGTTTTCGTTTCGAAGAAAGGTCCCCGGGCCCGGTCTGCCAGAATCGCACCCGTTGCGAACCTTCAGACATATTATCTGGAGTTGGTGCAAAACGCCGAAGGCCCGGCACCCCCTTCCGAAACGAGAACCCTGTTCTCTGACTGTTTCGGAAGGGGGTGCCGGGCCTCCGGCTATCAGGCTTCCTGCTTGCCTGCTTTTTACATCAGGTTGTGGATGAATACGGCAAGTACGGCGATTGGCATTACATAACTCAGGAGGTTGCCCGCTACACGCCGTAGAACGCACGATACCAGTCGACGAAACGACCAAGGCCTTCTTCAAGGGAGGTTTCCGGTTTATAGCCGACGTCGGCAATCAGTGAGTCGACATCGGCGTAAGTCGCGGGAACATCGCCAGGCTGCATTGGCAGGTAGTTCTTTTCGGCGGTCTTGCCGGTCTTTTCCTCGATGATTTCGATAAACCGGGACAGCTCTGCCGGGTTGTTGCTGCCGATGTTGTAAAGCCTGTACGGCCCCTTACTGCTGGCGGCGTCCGGGTGCAGGCCGCTCCAGTGGGGGTTGGGCTGGGCCACATGGTCAAGGGTTCTGACCACACCTTCGACGATGTCATCGATGTAAGTGAAGTCGCGCTTGTGGTGGCCAAAGTTAAAGACGTCGATGGGCTCCCCCGCCAGGATCTTGCGGGTGAAGATAAACGGCGCCATATCCGGCCGCCCCCAGGGACCATAAACGGTAAAAAACCGCAGGCCGGTGGTAGGCAACTGGTACAGGTGGCTGTAGGTATGAGCCATCAGTTCATTGGCTTTCTTGGAGGCTGCGTACAGGCTCACCGGATGGTCCACGTTGTCCTGCACCGAGAACGGCATGGTCTCGTTGGCTCCGTAGACGGAGCTGCTCGAGGCATAGACCAGGTGCTCTACCCGGTTATGGCGACAGCCTTCAAGGATGTTCATGAATCCCACCAGGTTGGAATCCACATAGGCATTGGGGTTCTCGATGGAGTACCGCACACCGGCCTGGGCAGCCATGTGAGCGACCCGCTGCGGCTGGTGTAGCCGGAACAGCGCCGCCATTGCCTCCCGGTCGGCAATATCCTGACGGACCTCGGTAAACCCCTGGAAGTCACGCAGACCTTCGAGTCGGGCTTCCTTCAGCCGGGTATCATAGTAGTTATTGACGTTATCGACGCCAATGACTTCGTCGCCCCGCTCCAGCAAACGCCGAGCGAGGTGGAATCCGATAAATCCGGCGGTGCCGGTGACAAGAATTTTCAAGGCGTTGACCCTGTTCCCTGATGACTCTTTCGCCAGCGGGCTGCTCCCGTCCTTCGCGGCGATGGCAGGCTTCGCTGGCTCTCCTTATTTAACTGACCGGGATCAGAAGCTGAACCCGACGCTGGCAAACGGACCACCGATGTCGATATCGAGGCGGTCGTCGCCGTCTTCGTAATCAACGGCCATCTCCCGGTAGCCCGCCCGGAGCTGGAGACCGGCAACAGCATACTGGCCGTAAATGTCATAATCGTACACGGAATCACCGCTGTAACTAATGACATTACCATTAACACCGACAGATACGCCGGTGAGGGGAAGGTCAAACCTGGCGGCGGCGTAAACCATGGGAATAACCGCGTCCACCTCAGTGGTACTGCGGGTCAGATCAGCCACATCCACGATCTCCAGTTTCGCATCCAGGTCGCGGGCGGTCAGCCCCAGGTCCAGGTTGACCCAGTTGTCCAGCACTTCGTAGTACAGCGTAAGGTCGGTCTGACGCCAGTCGAGGCTGGAGTCCACCGAGGCCCCGGCAGGAATATTGTCATAGCCGTTATCCAGTTCACCGCGCCCGGTCTGGTCAACTTTTACATAGCTGAGGCGGACATTTGGCAAAAGCGGAACCGGGTGCTCCAGAAATGCGCTAAGGTTGGCCTCGGTGTTGTTGCTGAGGTCCAGCTCGTTCTCAACGTTAACCCGGTCACCACCTTTGGAGGACTTACCTGAAAGGTCAGAATCCCAGTAGCCGATGCTGGCCCCAAAGCCCAGCACGTCAGACTGGGCGGCTGGAACCACTGCAATGGCGGACAGCATCACGGCAGATCGGATCAGTTTCATAAGCGGGTCTCCCCTGCGTGGAATGCGTTACAGATACGGTGTAAAACAAAGGGGCCCGGTGGCCCCTCTATTGTGATTATTCGTCGAAGTTGATGCCGAGACGCCGGCCAACCTCTTCGTAGGTCTCGATGACCTCGCCGAGCCCCTGGCGGAAGCGGTCCTTGTCCATCTTCTTGCGGGTTTCCCGGTCCCAGATACGACAACCATCCGGACTGAACTCGTCCCCCAGCACGATGCGGCCTTCACTGCGGCCAAATTCAAGCTTGTAGTCCACCAGCAGCATGCCGGCATCTGCGAACAGGGCCTTGAGGACGTCGTTTACCTGGTAGGTCAGGCGCTTCATTTCCGCCAACTCTTCGGCGGTGGCCCAGCCAAAGGTTATCGCCAGCGACTCGTTCACCATGGGGTCATGGAGCTCATCGTTCTTGAGGAACAGCTCGTAGGTAGGCGGATTCAGGTCCTGCCCTTCTTCCACGCCCAGGCGACGACACAGGCTACCGGCGGACACATTACGTACCACGCACTCTACCGGAATCATTTCCAGCTTCTTGACCAGGGACTCCGTCGGCGACAGCAGTCCCTCGAAATGGGTGGGGATGCCAGCGGCTTCGAGCTTTTCCATAACAAAGGCGTTGAACCGGTTGTTCACCATACCCTTGCGGTTCAGCTGCTCTTTTTTCTGGCCATCAAAGGCCGAGGTGTCATCCCGGAACACCAGGACGAAGCGGTTCGGATCGTCTGTGGTAAAAACAGACTTGGCCTTGCCCGCGTAGAGTTCTTTGCGCTTTTCCATATCGGTCTCCGGCAGCCGACGCCCGTGGGGCGATCGGCTAGCGTCTTTGTTCATGCCAGCGTCACGCCGGCCATCAATAGAGGTAATCGTAAAGCCGCGTAATCAGTGAGCGGGAATAGTTGCCGCCGTTATAGTCATTGGCCCGCTCCGCGGTCACCACAACTGATCCGTCCTGTTCGCTGAGCAGGATACGGTTGGTCGCTTCCGGCGCCACTTCGTCACCGGCGAACCAGCTGGTCAGCCAGCCACGACGGCGATCCTCTTCCGGGCGTCCATCCACCAGGAAATAACCAGCGCTCTGGTCCAGATCCAGCACCGGGATATTCTCGTCTTGCAGGACCCGGCGAATCTCGCTCCACACCCGCCCGAAAGGCAGGTCAACGGCAATGGCCTGGTCCCGCTCGGCCGTGGCTTCGAGCAGGGTCACCCTCGGCTCACTACCCATGGCCAGGGCGGCCCGGGAGTATGAACGGCTGTCCTCGCGGGACTGCAGGAACGACGACAGGTTCTCCAGCAGGTCTTCTTCCAACCCCTGGTCCAGGGATTCGTCCTGCCAGGGCATTAACCCACCCGGCGCGCCGGCTACCGTGCGGGGCCGAACCTGCACTTCGGTAGTCTTGCGACGGACGCCGGGGGCCAGGCGAACCTGCACCACGATTCTTGACTCGTCTTCGGTGGCTTCGCCGAGGCCGACCAGGTCACGGGCGCGACGGCTGAAATTAACGATCTCGCTCTGCATCAACCCAAGCTGGGTACTCTCTTCCGCCACAGCCAGTCCGGTTTCATTCATCCATGTCGCCACGGCAGGCCAGATACGACCGGGCACATCGTTGACCAGCAACCATGACTGGTCATCGACGGATTCAACAACATAGTTCTCGTCAAGGATTTCGGCCGTCAGGTCCGGCGGCTGAGGCACCTGATTGGCGAGGGTGGCAGAACCTTCCACATCGCGAATCGGGAATTCGGCGCGCTGCCGGGGGAGCGGCTGACCGTCGATGCCCTTCAGTGCACGGGACTGCTCGGCGGTCGCATAATCGTCCGACCGGTCATTGATCAGGCTGCAGCCACTGAACAGCAAGCCGGTCATGGCAACGGCCAGCATGGCCGCCCGGGGACGGAAGTCTATTGTGCTGGAACGCTCGGTCATTCAGATTACGCCTGCCGCCTGTAGAGCTTCTTCGACCTCACCATGGAACTTTTCGCTGAGGGGCGTCAGAGGTAGCCGGATACCGGTGTCAATCTGTCCCATGCGCTGAAGGGCCCACTTGACAGGAATCGGATTGGCTTCCAGGAACAGTTTACGGTTCAGCGGCTCAAGGATGCCGTTGAGTCGCTCGGTTTCCTCACGGTTGCCGCCTATGGCCGCCTCGCATAACTGGGACATCAGCCGGGGGGCCACATTGGCCGTTACCGAAACGTTACCCTTGCCACCGGCCAGCATGAGCTCTGCCGCCGTGGCATCATCACCAGAGTACACAGCCAGCCTGCCCTCGACGGCCTTGATCAGCTCGACACCCCGGGGGATGTTGCCGGTAGCATCCTTGATGCCCACGATATTGGGAATGTCCGCGAGCCGCTCTACCGTCTCATTAAGCATGTCACAGGCCGTGCGCCCGGGAACGTTGTAGAGAATCTGGCTGACGCCGGGCACCGACTCGGCAATGGTCTTGAAGTGCCGGTACAGACCTTCCTGGGTCGGCTTGTTGTAGTACGGAACCACCAACAGGCAGGCATCAGCGCCGAGCTTTTCTGCCTCCGATGTCAGTGCGATGGCCTCGTGGGTAGAGTTGCCGCCTGTGCCGGCAATCACCGGAATCCTGCCCGCCGTCCGTTTGATGATCTTCTCGATCACCTTGAGATGCTCTTCAGGGGTCAGGGTGGCTGACTCGCCAGTGGTACCGACAGCAACAATGCCGTGGGTGCCGTTTTCAAGGTGAAAGTCCACCAGGGCGTCCAGTTGCTCCCAGTGGATGCTGCCATCCGGGTGCATGGGCGTCACCAGAGCGACAAGGCTTCCAGTAATCATAAGGACTCCGTGCAGATAAAACGGTTATGGTAATCTTGGGTGTCAACCGACACAAGGGAAACAAGGGAGAAGCCATGGCAAAGCCAGAACTTGACCAGATTGTTCAGGATTTCGAAGCACCGGCCACCGGGGACCAGACAATACGGCTGTCAGACTTCCGCGATAGCCACAATGTTGTCATCTATTTCTATCCCAAGGACAACACCCCCGGCTGCACCTCTGAAGGCCAGGATTTCCGTGATCTCCACGACCAGTTCCAGGCCCACGACACCGTCATTTTCGGCGTTTCCCGGGACGGGCTCAAGGCCCACGAGAACTTTCGGGCAAAATACGAGTTCCCGTTCCACCTGATCTGTGACAAGGACGAATCTGTCTGTGGCCTGTTCGATGTCATCAAGCTCAAAAAGCTCTACGGGAAGGAGTACATGGGCATCGATCGCAGCACTTTCCTGATCGACAAGGAAGGACGCCTGCGCAAGGAATGGCGGGGCGTTAAGGTGAAGGGGCACGCCCAGGAAGTACTTGAGGCGGTCAAGGCCTTGTAACCGTCACGGCCCGGCTTGCCACAAGGCTGGCCGGGCCTTCGCCGCAACTTACTGGCCACGGCGGCCTGGCAAGGGTTCCGGATGGACCGGCCAGGCAGCAAACACGGCCTTGACCATCGTCGCCAGGGGTATCGCGAAAAACACCCCCCATAGGCCCCAGATACCCCCGAAGAACAGAACCGCGATAATAATCACCACCGGGTGCAGATTATTGACCTCCGAGAACAGCAGCGGCACCAGCACGTTTCCGTCGAGGGCCTGGATAATACCGTAAGCCACCATCACCCAGATGAAGTGCGATCCCCAGCCGAAGGCAAACAACGCAATCATGGCAACCGGCAGCGTAACGACCGCCGCGCCAATGTATGGAATGACAACGCTCAACCCAACCAGCAGTGAAAGCAGTGCCGCGTAGGGAACCCCGAGAATCTTGAACGTCACGAACGTAACCCCGCCCACGATCAGGATCTCCACGGCCTTGCCGCGCACATAGTTGGCACACTGCTGATTCACTTCCTGCCAGATCTGGCTCATCATCGGGCGCTGGCTTGGCAGCAACCGGGCGATCGCCCTGAGGATCTGCCGACGGTCCTTGAGGAAGAAGAACACCAGGATGGGCACCAGAACCAGGTAAATGAGCAGCCCCAGAAGGTCAGGGATACTGCCAAGGGAAAAAGACACCAGCCACTGGGTCAGGTTGCCCGCCTCGGCAGCCACCTGGTGGTAGAAGTCGTTCACCGCCTCAATGGAAATCAGGTTCGGATACTGTTCAGGCAAAAGCTCAAGATATGTGCGCATCTCCCTGAAAATTCTGGGAGCTTCTGTGGCAAGGGAGGCGAGCTGGGTCCACACCAGCGGCATCAGGCCAAACAGGAAACCCGCCAGGGTCCCCATGAAGACCACAAAAACACCGGTAATTGACAGCAGCTCCGGAACGCCCCACTGGGTCAGACGGGTTACCAGGCCCTGCAGGATAAAGGCGATAATGACAGAGGCGATAACCGGTGCCAGCATGGCCCCGAAGAAAATAATGGCGAGAACGCCACCTACCAGCAGCAGGAACAGGATGACCGCTTCGTCATCTGAAAAATATTTATGGGCTATGCCACGGAGAATACGAACCATTATCCTGTCTTACTCCTGTCCACCAACACGAATCACGAAACGATAACGCCCCCCGGAATCGTCACTGCTGACCAGCGAGTGGGGCGTGTGGGACAACCAGGCGGGAATATCCCGAGCCGAGCCCGGATCGGTCGCCAACACCTCAAGCTGCTGCCCTGGCGCCATGGTGCCAATCTGCAACTTGGCCTTCAGCAATGGCATTGGGCATCGCAGCCCGGTAGCATCAAGGGTAATATCAACCATGGGCGCGAATGAACCTTCCTGACATGGATTACAGGGACACCATTATGCCCATGCACCCTGTTACTTGCATCGTTTTATGCGGAGTTTAACGACCAAGGTATGACTTTCGATTGCTCTTGCCATAACCGCCCAGGAAAACGCCTGCTGGCGCTGGCCATGATCCTGGTCATGGTACTCGCCCCCCTTTCGGCCTCAAGGGCACAGCAGCGAGATCTGCCGTCTATTGGCGGCCTGGGAGGCGGGCTGTTGTCTGACCGCATGGAGGAGGATATCGGTCGTCAGGTCATGGCTTCCATACGCCGCTCTGCCAGTCAGATACACGATCCCCTGGTGGCCGAATACCTCACCTCCGTTGTCTATCGCCTGGTGCCTTACACACCGGTCAGTAACCGCGAGCTCACGATCGTGGTCATTGATAATCCGGCCATCAATGCTTTTGCGGTGCCGGGCAATATCGTTGGTGTTAACGGCGGACTGTTTCTCCATGCCCGCACTGAGCAGCAGTTCGGATCTGTAATGGCCCACGAACTGGCCCACCTCAGTCAACGCCATTTTGCACGCCGCCTCGAGCAGCAGGAACGCTCGGCCCCCCTTACCGCAGCCGGCATTATTGCCGGCATTGTACTTACCGCGGTCACCGGCTCTGATGCAGGCATTGCGGCTATCATGGGTACCCAGGCCCTCTCGGTACAGAACATGCTCGCCTACAGCCGCGCCCACGAACAGGAAGCGGACCGGGTCGGCCTGGACATCATGGCGGACGCTGGCCTTGATCCGAGGGGCATGCCTGAGATGTTCGAGGTAATGATGCGTCAGAGCCGGCTGCAGGGAAATCGGCCACCAGAATACCTTTCAACCCACCCGCTGACGGAGTCCCGGGTATCCGATACGCGCAGCCGTGCAGAACAGTACGCAGCAAGTGGTGCCAGCGACACCCTTGAGTACCACCTGGTCCGGTCGCGTCTGCAGGTTCGCTATGCACGCAATCTCGGCGAGGCCATTGAAGCTTTCGAGGCTTACCTGAAAGAACCGAATGCCGGCCAGAAGGACGCCGCACGCTATGGCCTGGCCGTTGCCCTGCTGGCGGACGGGCAACACGCCCGCGCACGGACGCTACTGGAAGATCTTCTGGAACAAAGTCCTCACCGCATCACTTACCAGGTAACACTGGCAGAGGCTCTCCAGGCCCAGGGCAACCTGGCGGAGGCACGGCAACTGATGGAGAGAGCCCTGCAGCGCAACCCGGGCAACTACCCGATCATGGACCGGTTGGCTCTCATCGAGATCGAGGCAGGCAACGGCAGCCAGGCCGCTGACTACCTGCGGACCCTGACCCGGGACCACCCACAGCGGGAAAATCTCTGGTTACGGCTGGCCGAAGCGGAAGGCATGGCCCGGAACATTGTGGGTGTGCATCGGGCCAGGGCCGAGTACGACATACTGACGGGAGACCTGGAAGCGGCACAGCGCCAGCTACGCCAGGCCCAGGAACGGGTGCCAGCTACAGCCCCGCTGCGCCAGGTAATATCCGAACGACTGACAGAAGTCAGTCGCCGGCTCAGCCAGTCATAGCGCTGCCTGGTCCATGACACTCAGCGCAGGAAGGCCCTGCGCGGAACATGGATTACGTCGAGGTCGTGAATCAGGCGTTTCCAGCCGCCTTCAGGTTCATGTTGGCGGTAAAGTCCAGCATGCGACGCAAGGGCCGCAGGGCGTCTTCACGCAGGGTCTCATCCACATGGACTTCCTGGGTACCCTGCTCCAGCACCTGCAACAGGTTTTCCAGCCCATTCATCGCCATCCAGGGGCAATGGGCGCAGCTGCGGCAGGTAGCCCCGTTACCCGCGGTAGGGGCCTCGATGAGCGTCTTGTTAGGGGCCAGCTGCTGCATCTTGTAGAAGATGCCGTTATCAGTCGCCACGATAAAACGCTCATTCGGAAGTGACTGTACCGCATGGATCAGCTGCGAGGTGGAGCCGACCACATCTGCCATGTCCACCACGGCTTCCGGTGATTCCGGATGCACCAGGACGGCAGCATCGGGGTACAGGGCCTTGAGGTCCTCAAGGCCACGATACTTGAATTCCTCGTGGACAATGCAGGAGCCATCCCATAGCAGCATGTCGGCACCCGTGGTGCGCTGGATGTAGTTGCCCAGGTGCTTGTCTGGCGCCCACAGGATTTTCTCACCCCGGGCATCCAGGTCCTCCACGATGGCCTGGGCGCAACTGGAGGTAACCACCCAGTCTGCCCTCGCCTTTACCGCAGCAGAGGTATTGGCATAAACCACCACGGTACGGTCCGGATGCTGATCGCAGAACTCTGCGAACTCATCCGCCGGACAACCGATATCCAGCGAGCAGGTAGCCTCCAGGGTGGGCATCAGCACCCGCTTTTCCGGGTTCAGGATCTTGGCGGTTTCACCCATGAAGCGCACACCTGCCACCACCACGGTGGAAGCCGGGTGACGGTTACCAAACCGTGCCATTTCCAGGGAGTCCGCGACACAGCCGCCTGTCTCTTCAGCGAGGCGCTGGATATCCGGATCCGTGTAATAGTGCGCGACGAGTACCGCATCCTGCTCCTTGAGTGCCTCGCGGATGCGGGATTCCAGCTCGGCCTTTTCCTCGTCGCTGAGGGGCTTGGGCTCCGCCTTGTGGGCCAGGTATTCCTGGACCAGGATACGATCTTCAAGTCGAGTCATGGTTGTGTCTCTGTTGTTACGCCTGATGCTGGCAGTATATCACCCTTGCCGGGTTGTCACCCTCCTGCCACAGACCTGCAATCTGCCTCATGGATCATTGGAGGGTTGCCAGTACCTACCTTGTTTTATGAGGTTTTTCGGGCAAAAAAAAAGAGCCCGAAGGCTCTTTTTTACAGCAGGCGGATGATCCGGATCAACCTGCCCTATTGGTGGGTCGTGAAGGATTCGAACCTTCGACCAATTGGTTAAAAGCCAACTGCTCTACCAACTGAGCTAACGACCCGTAACCGGGAAATACAAGCCAGCGTTCCGTGCCAACCGTTATGTTTGGTGGGTCGTGAAGGATTCGAACCTTCGACCAATTGGTTAAAAGCCAACTGCTCTACCAACTGAGCTAACGACCC
>NZ_FOHZ01000069.1 GCF_900111555.1 Marinobacter segnicrescens | reverse complement strand
GATCTGTGAGCGGGTTGCCCGCTGGCTGGCCGATCAGGTGAACGGAGAATGGTGAGCATCGTCCGTGTTGAACAGGCCCCTTTCCATGAACTGCCTCATCGCACGAGTGGCCCGTCAGGAAAACCGCTGCGCAATCGTTTGCCGTTTCATCGGGCCTGGGCGACTGGGCTGCCCGATGGTGTAGAGGCGCTGATTTTTACCTCCGATCTGCAGGGCCGTGAAGACGGCGGCGCCAACCGGCTGATGGGTGTGCCTGTAGCAGAAGCGCTGATGGCATTAGCGGCGAAAGGAACGATTCCGCAGCCGCAAGCGGCGTTTCTTTGTGGCGATCTGTACGACTACCCCGACTGCCACAAACGCGGTGGGACCGGCCCGGTGGAGGAAGTCTATGAGGCGTTCGCCGGGCTGGCGCCACAGGTCCTCGCCGTGCACGGCAACCACGATGAATTGGCCCAACCGAAGGCGCTGCCAAAGCATGTCCAAATCCTCGATGGGCAGGTTCACAACACAGCCGGTCTGCGCGTGGGCGGCGTCAGTGGCATCATCGGTAACCCGAGGCGCCATCAGCGGCGGGATGAGGAAGCGTTTCTGGAAGTCATGGAGTCGGTCACCGCCCGGCGGCCACACATAATCCTGTTGCACCAGGGGCCGGAGGATGCTGAGCGTCGCCGCCGTGGTGCCCCTGGCGTAACGCTGTCACTGGAGACAGGGTATACCGGTCTGACCGTGTTCGGACACACCCACTGGGACTGGCCCTGGCTGATCTCGCTGGGCGCCGGCCAGGCCCTGAACGTGGATGGTCGCGTTGTGGTTCTATTGAGAGGAGATGGTCATGTCTCTGGTTGAACTCGAGCGCTGGGGCCCGGCAGGTTGGGATACGTTGGCGGGGATTATTATTGACCGGCCGGAGTCCGGCTTGCTCAGTCCAATGCGCCTGGATTATCAACGCCAGGATGGCTGCACCTGTGTTGCACTTCCCGGGGTCACACTTGAACTGGAAGATTTTCAGGAAGACGATTTCGTACCGGTCATTAGTCTGCCGTTCGTGCTGTGGGCCAGCCCTCAGGTACCAGGCGAGGTGCTTGAGACCTACGAGGGGGAACCCATTGCGGCCCTGCTGAGGGATTTGATCCCCAGCGGCTGGGCCCGTCGGCGCTTGCTCAAGCGGTTACGGTCACCACGGCGGCAAGACGGGACGATCCAGGATGGCCCTCAGCACGATGTGCGCCTGTTAAAAGAGTGCGCCCTCTCTCCCATTGGCAATTTTCGCATCAATGGGCCGAGCGTTGACGACGGCCTGTTCCCGTCCATTCCCCTGGATGTTGAGCGTGCCGGCGACTGGTATTGGCCATACGAACCGTTCAACGAAGCCGCCGGCCTCTATGATATCCACCCGATATGGGCGGGTCTGGGTGCCGGCGGTGAAAACCCCAAACTGCTGATCAACCGAGCCAATGACGGTCAGTTCTATCTGGACGGCAACGAACCGGACGGCTGTGTAATTACCGATTACTGGCTGGTGAAGTGGCCCCGTGAGCCGGTAAGCCGGAATCGAATCGACATTCT
>NZ_FOHZ01000008.1:125554-171916 GCF_900111555.1 Marinobacter segnicrescens | reverse complement strand
AACAACCCATGACCCTGGCAGCTTGAGCCGGGAATACAGCCGGATCAGAGCTTAACTGCACCTTCAGGCTGTCCAACTGATGGGGTCCACCTCACTGTTAAGTCCCTCACCGGTGGACTAGGATAGCAAGCAAACTCAGTTAAACAGGACAGGAATCTTGCGGGCTACCCCCTTTCTCATCAACGGCAATTCCGAAACCCGGCCGCTTCTCCGCCTGGCATTCAACGAAGGTTTTTCCGAGCAGTGGCTACAGAAACAGCTGTTCAGGAATCCGCAAAGCCTTCCCTTTGGCGAGATTAATCCAGGATATCGAGAAGTCGTCCCCCTGTGCATGGAAATGAATACCGCCGCAGGCCCCATCGATATCGTCTACGTAACGCCGCAAGGAAAGTTGGTCATTGTCGAAACCAAACTCTGGAGAAATCCGGAAGCCAGGCGGAAAGTGATTGGGCAGATTCTGGATTACGCGAAGGAGCTACAGAACTGGAGCTACTCGGATCTTCAAAGGGAAGTCTCGCGCAGGACTGGAGAGAAGGGGAACGTCCCTTATGAAGTGGTCCGAAACCAGTATCCGATCACCGAAGAAGCCGAATTCGTTGATGGTGTCAGTAACTCGCTGGCACAAGGCGACTTCATGTTGGTGATCGCCGGCGATGGGATCAGAAGCGACACCCAAGCAATGATCCAGTATCTCGACAACACCGCAAACATGAAATTTACACTGGCGGTGATCGAAACAGCGGTCTATCAAACGGAAGATAAAGATCTGACCTTCATCCAGCCTCGGACACTATTCCAAACCAAAGAGATCCAGAGAACGGTATATATCACTGACTTCGGCGAGTCACCATCACCGGAGGGTGATCGAAGTTCCAGCCAACCCTCGCCGTTAATGACGCAATACCATCAATTCTGGAAAGAGTTTATCAACGACCTCAGGCTCGATGATCCAGACCAGCCAATGGCGAACCCGCTGGCCAAAGGCAATGTGTTTTTCACCATGCCGCCGTCCTCAACAACAGCATGGATAACACTCTATTTTTATAAAGCTAAGTCTGAAATCGGCTGTTTCTTGCGCCTGGCCAGCTCGGAAGAAGGGCTGTCGCTTTACCAGGAACTGAAAGACGATGCAGAGGCTATCAATAGTGAACTGCCGTTGACGGTTGAATGGGACGACAAAAACTGCCGGGTCATCACGCATCGGCGAATTGAGGGAGATTGGCCACCGGTCTCGGACGCAAGCGTAAAAGCATTTTTTTCAGAAACGCTGAATGCATTCGTAAACACTTTCCGACCACGTCTGGAAAGTTTGAGTACGTTCGATAGCTGAGCGAAATGCTTAGTGCTTCTTCAACCCACGGTAGTGATCACAGGCCCGACCCCACTCTCGCGCCAATCTGGGATCACTATTCCCCTTGGCTGCAACCGTCGCCGCATTGCAGGCCTGGCGAGCCTCATCCAAACGAGACATCACTGGGAACAAACCGGGACAAATCTATTTTTCAATCTTTTGGAAAATAGATCTGTCCCAGTTTTCGTGTCCCAGTTTTCGCCGTTTTCGGTCCAGTTTTTGGTCCCTAAACGAGCAGCGAACCCTCAACGCAAAGTAACCAACTCCCCTTCGACTTCAATACAGTTATGAGCTGCAGGAAGTCCAAAGAAGCTACCTGGCTTATTCTTCTGCACCTGATCAATCCGCACGTTCACCAGCAGGTCGCCAGTAACGCCCTGATCCTGCCCGTTCTGAATGGCATCATCCATTGCCCGTTGGAGGCGTGAGTCATTCGGCGGCCGACCCACCTGATGACAATCCTCTCCCTGAACCCGGGTGGCGTTGGTCGAATCATAGTCGAGGTTTCTAACGTTAAAGCTTGATGCTGCTGTAAAATGGCCAAGCCGGTACTCAGGGGTTTGGACTGCACAGCCCACCAACAATGAACTCATGGCAACTGCGATAATACCTTTGTTCACTACGACTCCTTATCCTCGATAATTGACTGTTTTATATATCACTCAGACTGAAGGGACAGGGTTCCACGACATTTCGGAAACGCCCCACAACCCCAAAACTCTTTACCGGCATGCTCCCCACGCTTGGTAACCCGCCGAACCATCTCTCCACCACAGTTCGGACAAGCAACAGCAGTCGCCTTTTTCTCTACGATGGTCTTAACGTGCCCCACGTGCTCACGACTGGTCCGGAGCGAGACCTCCAACCGCCCTGAAGCAACCCGCTCAATCACGTCCTCAATCTGCTCTGAAGTCAGCACCTCGTCCCGGTGCGACTTAATAAACCGAAGATACCCACCACCCTGAGTCACATTTGGGGGCATAGGTGTTTTGAACGTGGAATCCCCGACAAACACCACTAGGGAATGCACCTGCTGATCGCTCAGCCCGAGCAGATCCTCCACCGTTTTCAGGTGCTTGTAGTTCTGGTGCAACGGATTCTGAAACTTCTGCGAATGCCGATAGATCTTCTGCGTCCAATACCGCTGCCTCTCCCCACCATAAATCCACCCCTTCATATTCTTGGTCTCCACCACAAAAACCCCATAGGGAGACACGATCAGGTGATCAATCTGGGTAGTTCCATCCTCAGTCGGCAGGGTCACATTGCGAATCAGGTGGTAGGTCTTGTGGTCGAGAAGGAATCGAGCGGACAGGTTAACAACAGCCTCACCCACCCAGCCCTTGAATCGGGCGGAATTGAGGACAGCGACCAGCAAAAAGAGGGGAGCCAGGAACCAGAGTTTTTCCCACAGGGGCTGCAGGATGACGGTAAAATCCATTTTTTCGTCCAGATTAGCTTTATTACTTTTAGTTCACTCTACTCTAGAACATGACGCCTAACCAGTGTGAAAAAATTTGTTAAAGAGCCCCGCTGTGTCGTTACAAGACAATAAAAAAACCCGCCCCGGCAGAACCAGGACGGGCAAAACCTTAAACCGGTCTTTCAGCGGTCACGCTACCATCAGGTAACCACCCACCGCCGCCAGGCCAGCACCTACACCACGGGCAACCCGGTTATCCGCTTTCATCAGCAGCGCCCCAAGTCCACGTCCGGCAAAGGTAATACCCAGCGTCGCAATGGAGAACCCGGCCAGGTAAGCCGCCAGCACGGCACCAGAAGGCATTTCGGTACCGTGGGCATGGCCGTGGAATACCATGAACGCCATCACCAGCGCCGCTCCGACGGCCGTCGGCAGCTTGGCCATGGCGGCAATCAGGATGCCGGCGACGATGACGGACAGGACTATGCCGGTTTCAACACCTGGCAGGCCGATGCCTGCGAAGGCGAGGCCGGCGCCCAGGATCATGCCGCCTACCACGAACAGCGGGGTTGCGTTCTTCATGACATTTCCCTGGCGCACACTCCAGAAGCCGATGGCGGCCATGGCCAGCAGGTGGTCCAGGCCTAGTAGCGGGTGCAGCAGGCCGCTGGCGAAGCCACTGGTGCCATGGTCGTGGCCTGGGTGTGCGACGGCAGCGGTGGCGGTCAGCAGCAGGGCCGTAGTGGTGAGCAGTTTGGTTGTGAGTTTCATGGTGTACTCCTGGTTGTCTGAATTCGGGTTCCCGGCGGCTTAGGCGCTTTCGGCCTGCTTGTTCGGTCTGCGCTCAGGCAGCATGCCCTTCTCGAGAATGAAGCTGATGATCTCTTCCAGCCCTACGCCGTCGTACAGGTTGGTAAACACAAACGGCCGCTCACCCCGCATTTTCTTGCTGTCCCGGTCCATGACTTCCAGGGAGGCGTGGACCTGTTCGGCGATGTCGATCTTGTTGATGATCAGCAGGTCCGACTTGGTGATGCCGGGGCCGCCCTTGCGGGGGATTTTGTCGCCGGCGGAGACGTCGATGACGTAGAGGGTGAGGTCGCTGAGTTCCGGGCTGAAGGTGGCGGAGAGGTTGTCGCCGCCGGATTCGACCAGCACGAGTTCGAGGTCCGGGTGGCGGCTCTGGAGGTCGTCGATGGCCGCGAGGTTCATGGAGGCGTCTTCGCGGATCGCGGTGTGGGGGCAGCCGCCGGTTTCCACGCCCAGGATGCGGTCGGCTTCGAGGGCTTCGTGGCGGAGGAGGAAGTCGGCGTCTTCCCGGGTGTAGATGTCGTTGGTGACGACGGCGATGTTGTAGTGGTCTCGCAAGGCGAGGCACAGTTGGCGCAGCAGGGCGGTCTTGCCGGAACCTACTGGGCCCCCTACTCCTACTCTCAGACAGTGTTTCATGGTGGTGTCCTCTTATCTGTTAGCTCTGGGCGACAGCATTTCGAGCTTCAGGGAGGGCTGCAGGCTGAGATCCCTTTCCGGGACACGCCGTGAATCCGTCCATGGAGGCTCTTCAAAAACGTCCCTGTTTTTGAAGGTCCCGGAAAGGGATCTCAGCCCACAGCCTTCGTACTCTGTTGCAGTCCGCCCCGTTGTTTTAACTCCGGAATAGCCGGGAGTACTGTGTTTCATGTAAGGCACTGGCCAATGCCAGGCCCGGTAAGATCGGTCCGAGTTCTTCGTCGGTTCGGGTCAATGCGTCGTCCACGGCCACCACCAACTGGGGTCGCAACCGTTCTGTCAGTCGTTGCGCTGCCGTGTGGCCCAGGGGGAGTGCTTTGCAGGCCACCGCCAGCTGGTTTTCCAGCCAGGCCCAGGCGAAGCCGAGCAGGGTCTGGCGGACCGGGACGTTGCGCTTGTGGGCGGCCCAGGCGAACAGGGTGACGTAGCCGGGGGTGGCCGGTAGCAGGTCGTTGGTCGGGGCCAGGTTCAGGCTTTTGAGCAGCGTTAGCAGGGCCGCGCCCAGGCGGGTGTCTTCGTCCACCAGTTCGGCGGTTTCCCGGGTGGCGTGTAGCCACTGGTTCCAATGGTTGACCGTTTCTGCTTCCCCTTCGGCCCAGGCTGCCTGTAAGCGGACGAGCAAAGGCAGTTCGCAGCGGCTCAGGCCGTCGTCGAGGACGCCTTCCAGCCATTCGCCCAGCTCTGCCTCATTGTTGACCCAGCCAAGTTCGAAGGCGCTTTCCAGGCCCTGGGACCAGGCGAAGGCGCCGATGGGCAGGGCCGGGCTGACCAGTTGCATCAGGCCCAGCAGGGCCAGGTCAGCCTGGGGGTTTTGAACGCAAGTACCTTCAGTGTGCGTGGCCATGGCTGTGCCCGTGGTCGTGATCATGGCTGTGGCTATGGCTATGGCCGTTACTGTGTCCCTCGCGACCGGCTTTGTCGTAGGCGCCGGGCTCGGGGTCGAAGGGAGCCCGGTGGTGTTCCAGTGTCGCGCCCAGTCGTTCGGCCAGTTCTTCCAGCACGTGGTCCGGCGGGAAGCGGACCCAGCCTTTGCCCTGCCCTTCCATGCCGATGCTCAGCTGTACGTGGCGGTTGCCCAGGTGGTAGCAGAGCTTGGCCAGGGGCAGGCCTGCGTCGATGTGAGCGGTTACTACCGGCTCATCCGCTGCTTTTATACGGATGATCTCGCCGGTGTTGGCCTGCAGGCAGTCACCGTCGCGCAGCACCGGGCCCCGGTCGAGGAACAGGCCGACGTCGTGGCCGGTGTCGCTTGTGGCCCGCAGGCGGCCGCGGATGCGCAGTTCCAGGGGCAGGGTCAGGGTGTCGTGGATTTCCGCCTGTTCCATGGGCTCGATGCGTTGTGTCAGTTCCAGCATTTGGTCATTCCTCAGAACAGGTGGTAGCGCTGGGCCAGGGGCAATTCGGTGGCCGGTTCGCAGGTGAGCAGTTCGCCGTCGGCGTGCACTTCGTAGGTTTGCGGGTCTACGGTCAGGTGCGGGCAGGCGTCGTTGAGTTTGAGGTCGCCCTTGCGCACGTTTCGCACGTTCTTGCAGGCGGAAAGCGTGCTGCGCAGGCCCAGCTCCTTGCCGATGCCGGCATCGAATGCGGCCTGGCTGACAAAACTGAGCCGGGTCTGGCTGGCTGCGCGGCCGAAGGCGCCGAACATGGGGCGGTAGTGGACGGGCTGCGGTGTGGGTATGGAGGCGTTGGGGTCGCCCATGGGTGCAGCCGCAATCATGCCGCCCTTGATGATGGTGGAGGGCTTGGTGCCGAAGAACGCCGGTTTCCACAGCACCAGGTCGGCCAGCTTGCCCACTTCGACAGAGCCGACATCGTGGGCGATGCCGTGGGTGATGGCGGGGTTGATGGTGTACTTGGCGATGTAGCGCCTGGCGCGGAAGTTGTCGGCGCCCCGCGCTTCGTCTTCCGGCAGCAGGCCGCGCTGGACTTTCATCTTGTGGGCGGTCTGCCAGGTACGGCATACCACTTCGCCCACCCGGCCCATGGCCTGGGAGTCGGAGGCGATCATGGAGATGACGCCCATGTCCTGGAGGATGTCTTCCGCTGCGATGGTCTCGCGACGGATGCGGCTGTCGGCGAAGGCCACGTCTTCCGGGATGTTGGGGTCCAGGTGGTGGCAGACCATGAGCATGTCCAGGTGCTCGTCGATGGTGTTGACGGTGTAGGGTCGTGTGGGGTTGGTGGACGACGGCAGCACATAGTCTTTCGAGCACGCGGTGATGATGTCCGGGGCGTGGCCGCCGCCGGCGCCTTCGGTGTGGTAGGTGTGGATGCACCGTTCCTTGAACGCCGCCAGGGTGTCTTCCACAAAGCCGGACTCGTTGAGGGTGTCGGTGTGGATGGCGATCTGGACGTCGTATTTGTCGGCGACGGTCAGGCAATTGTCAATGGACGCGGGGGTGGTGCCCCAGTCTTCGTGGAGTTTGAGGCCCATGGCGCCGTACTTGAGCTGCAGTTCCAGGGACTCGGGCAGGCTGGCGTTGCCCTTGCCGAGGAAGCCGATGTTCATGGGCATGTCGTCGACGGCCTGGAGCATTTTGCCGATGTGCCAGGGGCCCGGGGTGCAGGTGGTGGCGTTGGTGCCGGTGGCCGGGCCGGTGCCGCCACCGAGCATGGTGGTGATTCCGCTCATAAGGGCTTCGTCCACCTGCTGGGGGCAGATGAAGTGGATGTGGGCGTCGATGCCGCCGGCGGTGAGGATTTTGCCTTCGCCGGCGATGATTTCGGTGCCGGGGCCGATGACGATCTGGACATCGGGTTGGGTGTCGGGGTTGCCGGCTTTGCCGATGGCGGCGATTCTGCCGCCCTGGATGCCGACGTCGGCTTTGACGATGCCCCACCAGTCGAGGATCAGGGCGTTGGTGATGACGGTGTCCATGACGGTGTGGTCGGCCCGCTGGCTCTGGCCCATGCCGTCACGGATGACTTTGCCGCCGCCGAATTTGACTTCGTCGCCGTAGTGGGTGGCGTCGCTTTCGACTTCGATCCACAGTTCGGTGTCGCCCAGGCGGACGCGGTCCCCGGTGGTGGGGCCGTACATGTCGGCGTAGGCCTGTCTGCTTATTTTCATTGGGTGCCTCGCTTTCCTTGGTTGAGCGTAGGTGCCATGTCTGTTCTTTGACTCTGGGGGGCAGGAGCCGCTCGGGTGACCCTTTCCGGGACACGCCGTGGATCCTTCCCTGGAGGCTCTTCGAAAACCTTTTTTGCTAATTGCTCCTGCGTCGCAAAAAAGGTCCAGGCCTGGCCTTCCCTGGCCAGACCGTGGAACGCTGTTCGCGTCCCACCCATGTTTTTGAAGGTCCCGGAAAGGGTCACCCGACCGTCTCCCCGGACCTTGGTTGCAGCCCTCAGAGCTTTCCCATTACTTCTGCTCGAAAACCGTAGATCTCTCTTCCGCCAGTGAACGGTATTAAGGTCACTTCTCTCGTTTGCCCTGGCTCAAACCGGATCGCTGTACCAGCCGCCACGTCGAGGCGGTAACCGCGAGCCTTTTTTCGATCGAACCGCAGCGCCGGGTTGGTTTCGGCGAAGTGGTAGTGGGAGCCGACCTGAATCGGGCGGTCGCCGGTGTTGGCCACTTCGACGGTGATGCGTTCTCGGCCGGCACAGAGTTCGATGTCGCCGTCCTGGATTTGGTATTCGCCGGGAATCATAAGAAAAAGCCTCCGTTAAAGGCGGATGAGAAGCGTTGGCAAGGCAGCCAATGCAAGCGGATCGCCGCCCGGGCCAAAGAAGGCGAAAAAGCGCAGTTTATGCATGTATAAATGAGCATTTTGAGCCTTCTTTTAACGCCGCAGTGGCAACGCAGGTAGCTTCTCATCCGGCTTTCAGACTATGGGGTTGTGGACCGTGACCAGCTTGGTGCCGTCTGGAAAAGTCGCTTCCACCTGGACTTCGTCCACCATTTCCGCCACGCCTTCCATGACGTCGTCACGGGTGAGCACTTCGCGGCCGGCGCTCATCATGTCGGCGACGCTGCGGCCTTCCCGGGCGCCTTCCATGATTTCGGCGCTGATGAGGGCGACGGCTTCGGGGTAGTTGAGCTTCAGGCCCTTGGCCTTGCGTCGTTCCGCCAGCAGGGCGGCGGTGAAGAGCATCAGCTTGTCTTTGTCTCTGGGTGTCAGTTCCATCGTTTTGCTCCGATGTGTCCGGTGTTCGGCTTTAGCCCCTCTCCCTTACGCGGGAGAGGGGTTGGGGAGAGGGGGGGACTACCCGCACGGTGTTTGCGGCCTTGGGCGCCTTTGGCGCCTCCCCCTCACCCCGGCCCTCTCCCTCCAGGGGAGAGGGGGGTTAATGCTTCAATTTTGTGCCAGGTCCGCTAACTGCTAGGTCAGCCAGATTCTTGGTACATGGGCCGGCTGGCCGGTCAGTCTTGGCCTCAGTATTTCCCAGGCCTGTTGGCAAATGGCCCAGGCTTCGTTGCGTTGGTTACCCAGGTAGCGCAGCAGGAGGACGCCGCCCCGCCGGGTGACGGCCCAGCGGGGGTTGTCCGGGAGTTCTGCGCGCAGGTGTTCGATAGCGTCGGCCTCGTTGTCCAGCCCTACGGTCCACAGGGTGGCCTGTACGGTGTGGCCGCCCTGCCCCCATTTGCCTTTAAAGCGGCGGTGTTTGGGGTCGAGGGTCTGGCGTTCCTGCCACACGGGGGTACCGTCGCGGGTCAGGTGGAAGCGCTGTTGCAGCTGGCCGGTGGCGAAGGGCAGTTCGCTGGCTGGGCGGCCGAGGGCGAGCACTTCCCAACCGATGAAGCGGCTGCGGCTGCCCATTTCAATGGTGGTGGTCTGGGTGCCACGGGAACCGTCGAAGGCGAGGGTTTCCTGGGGCAGGTATTCCAGGGTGCCGCCGTCGTCCACAGTCAGCTTTGTATGCTGGGCCCAGGCGACGCCGTGGCTGTCCGCCTTGTAGAGCTTGGCGGCGGCCGGGGTGGTCAGCAGGGCATGGGCACCGGTGCCAACACTGGCATTGATCTGTAACGCATCACCGCTGACCAGTCCCCCCGGTGGGTGCAACAGGTAGACGTGGCAGCAGCCGTGGCGGCCTTCCGGGTAGAAGGGCCGCTGCACCCGCAACGGGCCGCAATGGCGAGCGGTGGTCATGCGGGTCACCGGGCGGCCGTCCTGTTGTCGGCCCTCAAAGCCCAGGGTCAGGCTGGCGGCCCAGCGGCGGCCCTGGTCGAAGCGGTGGCCGGAATCGGCCATCTCCGGTAGTGGCTGATAGATGGTCATACTGTCAGGTACTGCTTGATGAGTTCATCGGACAGCTCGCCGATTTCGCCCTCGGCCATGCGCCGGCCCCGGTCGAGGATGGCGAAGCGGTCGGCGTATTTGCGGGCAAAGGGCAGCTTCTGCTCCACCAGTAACACGGTCAGGCCATCTTCCGCGATCAGCTTGCGGATGACTTCGCCGATCTGGGCGACGATGTTGGGTTGGATGCCCTCCCCCGGCTCGTCCAGGATCAGCAGCCTGGGCTCGATGACCAGCGCGCGGCCGATGGCCAGTTGTTGTTGCTGGCCACCGGAGAGGTCGCCACCGCGACGGTTCTTCATTTCCCTGAGGACCGGGAACAGTTCGTAGATCCGCTCCGGGATGATTTTCTGGCCATCGCCCCGGGCCGCGAGGCCGGTGCGCAGGTTTTCTTCCACGGTGAGCAGCGGAAAGATCTGCCGGCCCTGGGGCACGTAGCCGATGCCCAGCCGGGCCCGCTGTTCCAGGGGTTGCTTGATGAGGTCCAGTTCGTCGGCAAAGCGTATGCTGCCGCTTTCAACCTTTTCCTCGCCCATGATGCATTTCATCAGGGTGGTCTTGCCGACGCCGTTGCGGCCCATCACGCAGGTGCACTGGCCCTGGGGCACGTCCAGGTCCAGGTCCCAGAGGGTGTGGCTCTCGCCGTAGTACTGGTTGAGTTTCTCGATCTGCAACATTCAGGCGTCCTCCCCCAGGTAGACCTTGATCACTTCCGGGTCGTTGGAGACCTGGTCCATGGTGCCTTCTGCCAGCACACTGCCCTGGTGCAGGACGGTGACCTTGCGGGCGATGGAGCGGACAAAACCCATGTCGTGCTCAACCACCACCACGGACTGCTTGCCCGCCAGGCTGGTGAGCAGGTCGGCAGTGCGCTCCATTTCCTGTTCCGTCATGCCGGCCACCGGCTCGTCCACCAGCAGCAGGCGCGGGCGTTGCATCAACAGCATGCCAATCTCCAGCCACTGTTTCTGGCCGTGGGAGAGAATGCCGGCGGGATGATCCCGCAGGTCTTTCAGGTGGATGGTTTCCAGCACGGCATCGATGCGCTCCCGGTGCTCCGGTTTCAGGGTGGCGGTCAGTGTGGGGAATACCCGTTTGTCTGCAGCCATGGCCAGCTCCAGGTTCTCGAAGACGCTCAGGGCCTCAAACACCGTGGGCTTCTGGAACTTTCGGCCGATGCCGAGGCTGGCAATATCCGGCTCGTTCATCTGCAGCAGGTTGTGGCGGCTGCCGAACCAGACAGAACCAGTATCGGGCCGGGTCTTGCCGGTGATGATGTCCATCATGGTGGTCTTGCCGGCGCCGTTGGGGCCGATAATGCAGCGCAGCTCGCCGTCATCGATGGTCAGGTTGAGGTTGTTGATGGCCTTGAAACCGTCAAAGCTGACGTTGACGTCCTCCATATACAGGATCGGGCCGTGGCGCACGTCCACCGGGGAGTCCGTGGGCGTAAGGAAGCTGAAGACCTGATCCCGGTTGGCCAGTTCGGACATGATGCTCATGGCGTGGCCTCCGCGGCAGTGGCGGGTTGCGACGGCCCGGAGCCGACATCGATGGGCTTGCGGCGCTTCTTCAACAGGCCGGCGATCCCCTGGGGCAGGAACACCGTGACCAGCACGAACAACGCCCCCAGGGCAAACAACCAGGCATCCGGCATCACACCGGTGAACACGGTCTTGGCGTAGTTCACCAGGATGGCGCCGATGACCGCACCGTAGAGAGTGGCGCGACCGCCTAGGGCCACCCACACCACGATCTCGATGGAGAACAGCGGCGAAAACTCGCTGGGGTTGATGATGCCCACCTGGGGCACGTAAAGCGCTCCGGCCACACCCGCCAGCATGGCGGAGACCACGAATACGAACAGCTGGACCCGCTCTACCCGGTAACCCAGGAAGCGGGTGCGGGCTTCGGCATCCCGGCAGGCGACGCTGACGCGGCCCAGCTTGCTGGTGACGATAGCCCGGCACACCAGGTAGCCGAGAGCCAGTGCGATACCCGTGGCGATGAACAGTCCCAGCCGAACCTCGTCGGTGCGCAGGTTGAAGCCCAGGATGTCGCGGAAGTCGGTCAGGCCGTTGTTGCCGCCGAAACCCATTTCGTTGCGGAAGAAGGCCAGCATCAGGGCGAAGGTCAGCGCCTGGGTGATGATGGACAGGTAGACGCCGGTCACCCGGGAGCGGAACGCCAGCCAGCCGAAAACCAGCGCCAGGGCCCCGGGCACCAGCAGCACCATGGCGAAGGCAAACCAGGCCATGTCGAAGCCGTACCAGTACCAGGGCAGCTCCTGCCAGTTCAGGAACACCATGAAGTCCGGCAGGACGGGATCACCATAGGTGCCCCGATCGCCGATCTGGCGCATCAGGTACATGCCCATGGCGTAGCCACCCAGGGCGAAGAAGGCGCCATGGCCCAGGCTGAGAATGCCCAGGTAACCCCATACCAGGTCCACAGCCACCGCCAACAGGGCGTAGCACAGGTATTTACCCAGCAGGGTGACGGTGTAGGCACTGACATGCAGGGCATGCCCTTCCGGCAGCGCCACGTGCAGCACGCTGACCACCAGCAGTGCCATGAAGAGGATTCCGAGGAACAACTGAGTCGACCGTTCCTGTAGAGGTCTGGTTAGCCACATAACAGGTGTCCTGTCTTGCTAATTGTTTGATTGGCGCGGATATAAGTGGTCATAAAGGGCATCCTATGCCTCTGCCGCTCGGCCTTTCTGGGGGAAGAGCCCCTTCGGCCGTTTCTGGATAAACAGGATGATGAACACCAGCACGATGATCTTGGCCAGTACCGCACCGGCCCATGGCTCGAGCAACTGGTTGATGGTGCCCAGGGTCAGGCCCGCCACCAGGGTGCCCCAGAGATTGCCCACACCACCGAACACCACCACCATGAAGGAGTCGATGATGTAGTTCTGGCCCAGGTTGGGACCCACGTTGGTGAGCTGGGACAGGGCCACGCCCGCCAGCCCGGCGACGCCGGAACCCAGGGCGAAGGTCATGATGTCGACGCGGGTAGCCCGGATACCCATGGAACGGGCCATGGCGCGGTTCTGGGTGACGGCGCGTACTTCCAGCCCCAGCCGGGTACGGCGCATGATGAGCATGAGCGCTGCGAACACCACCAGGGCGAAACCCAGCACATACATGCGGTTAAGGGTCAGCGACAGGGCATCGTTGATAACCAGTGAGCCACTCATCCATTCCGGGCTGACCACGGTGCGGTTCTGGGGAGAGATCACGGTTCGCACCAGTTGCTGCAGGATCAGGCTGATGCCGAAGGTGGCCAGCAGGGTTTCCAGCGGGCGCCCCTTGAGGAACTGGATCACACTGCGCTCAATTGCGATGCCTGCCAGCGCTGCGACCAGGAAACCGGCCGGGATAGAGAGAATCAATGCCAGGCCCGGCTGGCCTGGCAGCAGTTGCTGCATGCCCCAGGTGGTGTAGGCACCCAGCATGATGAGTTCGCCGTGGGCCATGTTGATGACGCCCATCACGCCGAAGGTGATGGCCAGGCCAATAGCGGCAAGTACGAGTACCGAGCCGAGCGAGAGGCCAAAATAGAGGGTCTCGGCCGTCTTGTTCAGCTTCAGCTTCTGCTCAATGGAGCCCAGCGCCTGTTCGGCAGCGGGCCTGAGGGCCGGGTCTTCCGAGGCCACGGCGTTATTGAGCGCGGCCCGGGCACGGGGGTGAAGGCTGCCCGCCAGCACGCTGATCGCTTCCGCACTGCCCTGCTCTTCAATCTGGTAGATGGCCACAGCCAGTTCCAGGCGACTGCGGATGTCGGCATCCGGCTCTTCTTCGATACGAGCGGTGACATCCCCGACAATGGCCCCATCCACCTTGCCCATCAGGTCGAGGGCTGCGGCCTCTCGCACCCCGACGTCATTCGCGTACAGGTCCATCATCGCCATGACGCCTTCCAGCTGACGGCGGATCGCGTTATTGACCGCGATCCGGTCCAGGTCACGCCGGGACATTTCCCCCAGGTTTTCACCGGTCAATGCATCGGCCACTTCCCAGTCGCGGCCACGGTTGTTGAGTACGACGACGATCTGGCCGGTGTCCTTTACCTGGCTCAGGCGATTGTTGCCGTAGGCGTCCATCCAGTCGCGGGCCCGTTCATGGCCACTGGTGGCGATGGCCTTGATGGCCGTTTCGGTGTCCCGGGGCGAGGCTTCTGCCAACTGTTCCAGTAGTGCCTCGGCAGAGTCCCCCTCCTGGGCTGTCGCCAGGCCGGGGGCTGTCAGCAAGACAATAAGCAAGACGGTGAGCCATCTGGGGATGCTCATGGTGTGGTCCTGTCAGCTTTCTGGTGAATAATTTGCCACTGAATCCACGGCCCTTCGACAAGCTCCCTTCGACAGGCTCAGGGCGAACGGGACACAGAAAAAAGTGGCAAGAGAGACCGGGGCGGTGACGCCACCCCGGTCCGTGGGCCGGTTACTCCGCTGCGGCCGCCTGCTCACCGGCAGACGCACCACACTTGCCTTCCTTGACGTTGAAATTGCCGCAGCGCATGGGGGCACGCCAGTCAGCAATCAGGTCCCGCGAGCCGGGCAGGAAATCCGACCAGGCATCGCCAGCGACGGTGGACGGTGTCTGCCAGACAATGGAGAACTGGCCATTGTCCTGGATCTCACCGATCAGCACCGGCTTGGTGATGTGATGGTTCGGCATCATGGTGGCGTAGCCGCCGGACAGGTTGGGCACGGTGACACCGATGATGGCGTCCTTGACCGCATCCACCTCGGTGGTTTCGGCTTTCTGCACCGCTTCAACCCACATGTTGAAGCCGATGTAGTGGGCTTCCATGGGATCGTTGGTGACCGCTGCCTCGTCGCCGGTGTACTCGATCCACTGGTCGATGAAGTCATAGTTGGCGTCAGAATCCACGCTCATGAAGTAGTTCCACGCGGCCAGGTGGCCCACCAGCGGACCGGTATCAATACCGGAGAGCTCCTGCTCACCCACCGAGAAGGCAACCACCGGGATGTCGGTGGCCGAAATGCCCTGGTTGCCCAGCTCACGGTAGAAAGGCACGTTGGCATCACCGTTGATGGTGGACACCACGGCAGTCTTCTTTCCGGCAGAACCGAAACTCTTGATATCCGAGACGATGTTCTGCCAGTCCGAATGGCCGAAGGGGGTGTAGTTGATCATGATGTCTTCGGCGGCCACGCCCTGGTCCTTGAGGTAGGTCTCAAGGATCTTGTTGGTGGTGCGCGGGTAGACGTAGTCGGTGCCCGCCAGTACCCAGCGCTCAACGCCGAGTTCGTTCATCAGGTAATCAACAGCCGGGATGGCCTGCTGGTTGGGAGCCGCGCCGGTATAGAAGACGTTCTCGGAAGACTCTTCACCTTCGTACTGGACCGGGTAGAACAGCAGGCCGTTGAGTTCCTCCACCACCGGCAACACCGACTTACGGGAGACTGAGGTCCAGTTGCCGAAGATGACGTCCACCTTTTCCTGGGCCAGCAGCTCGCGAGCCTTCTCGGCGAACAGCGGCCAGTTGGAAGCAGGGTCCACCACCACGGCTTCAAGTTCACGGCCCAGCAGACCTCCCTCGGCGTTCTGTTGTTCGATGAGCATTTCCACGGTGTCTTTCAGTACCGTTTCACTGATGGCCATGGTGCCGGAGAGGGAATGCAGGATGCCCACCTTGATGGGATCTTCCTGGGCATGGGCGAGATTCATTCCGGTACCCAGTGCAGTAGCCAGTGCAACGCTGGCCAGACGCTTCTTGAATGTTGTCACGTGCCTATCCTCGTTCTCAGGTTATGGGTGCGCCGTTATGGCGCGGAGCGACATTTCTCCGATCGCTTCATGCACTGGGTTTTGCAACAGGTGTGCCACAGCAAAGTGCCATTTTTTTATTCTTTTAAATCATCAGGATAGGACAACAGCAAAACCTAAAAGCCCATACAGGGATCCCCAATTGGTGCGCCGCGCAACAAGATACGCACCGCAATGAGGCGCCCTGGTAAGGAAAGAGGCGATTATGGTGCAGTGAACTGATCGCGCACCGGCAGAAGGCAGGCAATCGCTGCAGGCAGGTCCGCAAATTCGCAAATCAAACGCCGCTATACAGGCGATAGGCCGCCGCGAAACTTGACCTGCGTCAGTCGCCACGTATGATCAGGATCGTGCACTTTTAAGGGAGTCTTATGATTCTTCAGCCCTGTTCTGCCGACTGTCGGCCCAAGCCAGGCATGAACCCGGCCCTGTCGCACGTGCCCGCCATTCATCTCAGCGGACGCCTGCCCTATTTTCCGGACCCGCCCGTCGCTTCCCGGTAAGCGTCTTGGTGCGGCCACATCCTGGCCGCAATACTGTCCTTTACTGGCAGTAGCAGGATTTCAGGGCGAGGCCCGTTTTACGGCCTCTCCACCGACCAGAAGAATTGAGAAAAGAGGTTGCGATGACACTGTCGCTGGTGGTGTTACTACCATTTCTGGGGGCCATTGCTGCGCCCCTGTTCGCCCAGGGTGGGCGAACCGCGATTGCCATAGCCTCATCGGTGCCGGCACTGCTGGCATTAGCCACGCTGTTCCCCATGTGGGGCACACTGGCGGAAGGCGGCACCATCGTACAGAGCCTGGAGTGGCTGCCTCAGCTCGGCATTAACCTGAGCTTCCGGCTGGACGGACTGTCGCTGATGTTCGCCCTGCTGATCCTGCTGATTGGCCTGCTGATCATCCTCTATGCCCGCTACTACCTGAAACCCCAGGAAAACGTCGGCAAATTCTACGCCCTGCTGCTGTGTTTCAAGGGCTCCATGCTGGGCATTGTCCTGTCCAGCAACCTGCTCCTGATGATGGTGTTCTGGGAGCTCACCAGCCTGACGTCCTTCCTGCTGATCAGCTTCTGGAACCACAAACAGGACGCGCGCCGGGGTGCCCGTATGGCCCTGGCTATCACGGGGGGCGGTGGCCTGGCCCTGCTGGCCGGCATCCTGTTGATCGGCCGCATTGTCGGCTCCTTTGAACTGGACGATGTACTGGCCGCCGGCGACCAGATCAAGGCCCACGCGCTCTACCCGTACGCGCTGACCCTGGTCCTGCTGGGGGCCTTTACCAAGTCTGCCCAGTTCCCGTTCCATTTCTGGCTGCCCCACGCCATGCAGGCACCCACCCCGGTTTCAGCCTACCTGCACTCGGCGACCATGGTGAAAGCGGGTATCTTCCTGATGGCGCGGCTTTACCCGGCCCTGGCCGGTACCGAGCAATGGTTCTTCATGGTCAGTTTTACCGGCATGATCACCCTGCTGATAGGCGCCTATGTCGCCCTCTTCAAGCACGACCTGAAAGGCCTGCTGGCCCACTCAACGGTCAGTCACCTGGGCCTGATCACCCTGCTGCTGGGCATGGGTACCGAGCTGGCGGCGGTGGCGGCGCTGTTCCATATCATCAACCACGCCACCTTCAAGGCGTCCCTGTTTATGGCGGCCGGCATTATCGACCACGAGACCGGTACCAGGGATATGCGACAGATCAACGGCCTGTGGAAATACATGCCCCATACCGCCACCCTGGCGATGGTGGCGGCAGCGTCCATGGCCGGGGTACCACTGCTTAACGGCTTCCTGTCCAAGGAAATGTTCTTTGCCGAAGCCCTGAGCCTGAACCTGCCGGGCATCTGGGCATGGATTCCGCCCATTGTAGCCACGCTGGCCGGCATTTTTGCGGTGGCCTACTCCGCCCGCTTTATCCACGACGTGTTCTTTAACGGAAAACCCCGAAACCTGCCGATCTACCCGCCCCATGAACCACCCAGGTACATGAAGATCCCGGTGGAGATCCTGGTGGTCGCCTGTATCCTGGTGGGTGTATTCCCGGCGTTTTCGGTAGGTCCGCTCCTCAATGCAGCAGCCTCTGCGACCCTGGCCGGCGAGGTACCCGACTACGGGCTGGCTGTATTCCACGGCTTCAACCTGCCGCTGATGATGAGCGTGGCAGCCTTTGTCGGTGGCCTGATCATGTATTCACAGCGCCAGAAGTTCTTTGATTTCCATGCCCGCTTCAAGGAAATCGACGAAAAGGCGGTTTTCGAGGCGGTGGTGTCCTGGCTGGTTGAGCGCGCCAACAGCTTCACCGCGCTACTGGAGAATGGTTCACTACAGCGCTACGCGATGCTGCTGGTGGTCAGCGCCATTGTGGTTGCAGCTGTACCACTGACCGGCATGGACCTGATTGGCAGTAACGGCCTGACGGCCATCGACCCTCCGACGGCCGTGGGTGCCGCTATCCTGATCTTCTGCACACTGGGCACTGTGTATCTCCACCGGGAGCGACTGACCTCGCTGATTATGCTCAGTGTGGTCGGCCTGCTGGTGTCGCTGACCTTTGCCCGGCTATCCGCCCCGGACCTGGCCATGACCCAGATTTCGGTGGAAGTGGTGACCATCATCCTGTTGATGCTGGCCCTCTACTACCTCCCCTCCTGGACGCCGACGGAAGCCTCGGCGGGACGCCGAACCCGCGACCTGGCCATCGCTGGCGTTGCCGGCGTGGGCATGACCCTGGTCACCCTCTCCATGCTGACCAGTCCATTCAGCTCCATCTCCGATTATTTCCTGCAGAACAGTAAACCGGGCGGAGGCGGCACCAACGTGGTCAACGTGATCCTGGTGGACTTCCGGGGCTTTGATACCCTTGGTGAAATCACGGTGCTGGCCATCGCTGCGCTGGGCATCTTCGCCATGCTGCGCAACCGTCAGCTGTCGGCTCCCCCCACTGATGGCCAAGGCCACCCCTGGGCATTTGACGCACATCCCACCATGCTCAAGCAGATGTCGCGTCCCCTGCTGCCACTGGCACTGATGGTGTCGGTATATATCTTCCTTCGGGGCCACAACCTGCCCGGTGGTGGCTTTATCGCCGGGCTGATAACCGCAGTGGCCCTGCTGATCCAGTACATTGCCAGTGGTGTCAACTGGACGCAGGCGCGAATTACCATGGGCTACCACAATGTCATTGCACTGGGGCTGCTCTTCGCCACCATAGCCGGTGCCGGCAGCCTGGCTTATGGCTACCCCTTCCTCACCAGCACATTCACCTACCTGGAATGGCCGGTGGTGGGCAAGTTCGAAGTGGCCTCCGCCCTGGTGTTTGATCTGGGCGTCTACCTGACCGTCGTCGGTGCCACCCTGCTGGCCCTGGTCAGTCTCGGCAAGCTGACCCCTGCCGGCCGGCCGCTGACCCGTACTGAAGCACGGAAGGAGTCATAACTATGGAACTCGCCTTCGCTCTCATTATCGGGTCACTCACCTTCTCCGGCGTCTACCTGGTACTCCGTGCCCGGACATTTCCGGTGGTGGTGGGGCTGACCCTGCTGTCCTACGGCGTCAATCTGTTCCTGTTCTCCACCGGGCGCCTGATGACTGGCGGCCAGCCCATCATCGGCAGTACGGACACCTACTCGGACCCGCTGCCCCAGGCCCTGGTACTGACCGCCATTGTTATCGGCTTTGCCATGACGGCGTTCGTGGTGGTGTTGTCGCTCCGCTCCCGGGCAGATACCGGGGATGACCATGTGGATGGCAATATCCCGAGAGAGGAACCCGAAGATCACCAGAGTATCGAGCAACCCCGGGAGGAGACCGGCCAATGAATCACTGGCTTACTGCGCCTGTCCTGATCCCCCTGATTGGCGGCTTCCTGCAGGTCTTCATGGGGTACGCTCCACTGAGTCTGCGCCGAACCCTGGGCCTGGCCACCACTGGCCTGCTGCTGGTCAGCACCGTGATCCTGCTGATGTTGGCCGATGACGGCAGCTATCGGGCCTACGCCTTTGGCAACTGGGCACCACCGTTCGGTATTGTGCTGGTGCTGGACCGACTGGCGGCATTGATGCTGTTCATTACTGCCCTGCTGGCCCTGTTCTGCCACCTGTTCTCACTGGGGCGGACCGATGTCAGCAGCCGCCAGTTCCACGCCCTTTTCCTGTTCCAGCTGATGGGGCTGAACATAGCCTTCCTGACTGGCGACCTGTTCAACCTGTTTGTTGCATTCGAGGTTTTGCTGATCGCATCCTACGGCCTGTTGCTCCATGGCGAGGGTACTGCACGCACGGTTCCCAGCCTGCACTATGTGGTCCTGAACCTGGCAGGTTCTGCGCTGTTCCTGATCAGCGTGGGGATGATCTACAGCGTTACCGGCACGCTCAATATGGCAGACCTGGCCCGGATCATTCCGGAGCTTGGGGCCGCGGACCTGCCCCTGGTTGAGGCCGGCGGCATGATCCTGCTGGTGGTATTCGCCCTCAAGGCGGCCCTGCTGCCCCTGACCTTCTGGCTACCCCGGGCCTACGCCAGCGCCACTGCCCCCGTGGCAGCACTGTTCGCGGTCATGACCAAAGTGGGCGTCTACGCCATTATCCGCGTCTATACCCTGCTTTTCGGCGAAAATGCCGGGGCGCTGGCCAACCTGGGTATGGACTGGGTGTTCCCACTGGCCCTGCTGACCATGATTGTAGGCGTGATCGGGATGATGGGCTCCGGTGGGCTTCGTACCATGGTGGCCTGGCAGGTAGTGGTATCGGTAGGCACCATTCTGGCGGCCTTTTCCCTGGTCAGCAAAGAAGGCCTGTCATCGGCCCTGTTCTATATGGTGCACACCACCTGGGTGGCCGCGGGGCTGTTCCTGGTGGTGGACCTGATCGCCGGCCAGCGGGGTTCCGCGGGCGACAAGATCGTCACAGCCCCCCGGATGCGTAACCGCACGTTTATCAGTGTCATGTTCATGCTGGGCGCTGTTTCAGCGGCGGGGCTACCTCCCCTGAGCGGGTTCTTTGCCAAACTGCTGATCATGAGTGCCGCGGTTCCCGGGCTTCAAATGGCAGCGCTCTGGGCGGTTATCCTGTTCGCCGGCTTCCTGTCGCTGGTCGCCTACAGCCGGGCGGGGAGTATCGTTTTCTGGCGCAACGTGGACGGTCACATTGATCAACCGGAACGACTGAACTTTCCCCACACCGTAGGCGCAGGTGCACTGGTTGCCATGAGCGTTGTGATCGTGTTCGGCGCCGGGCCGCTCAGTGACTATACCGATGCCGCCGCCGAGCAGTTGCGGGACACATCCGCCTACACGAGCATCCTGGACACTGCTATGGTCGGGGAGGACGAATAATGACAGCTGCACGTTTTGGTTTTCCGCAACCCTGGCTGTCGGTTGCGCTGTTTATTGTCTGGCAGTTCCTGGCCGATGGTGTGACCGGGGCCAGTGTCGTCATGGGACTGATCCTGGGTATCGTGATTCCCCAGATCACCCGCCAATTCTGGCCCGACAGCCCACGCATGCAAAAGCCCTGGGTACTGGTGCGCTACCTGGTCGTGGTGTTGTATGACATTGTGGTGGCAAGCGTAACTGTCACCATCCTGATTCTCAGCCCGCGACAGCCACGGTCGGCGTTCGTTTCCTACCCGCTCAAGCTGGAACATCCGCTGGGGATCACCATCCTGGCCAGCACCATATCCCTGACCCCGGGCACGGTCAGTGCGGACGTCAGTGATGACGGCACTCTTCTGCTGATCCATGCCCTGGACGTGGATGACGATGCGGAGTTGATCCGCTCCATCCACCAGCGTTACGAGAAGCCCCTGCTGGAGATGTTCCGATGATGACCATCGCGCTCTACATCACGCTGGCCCTCGTTGGCGTGGCAGTCCTGCTGAACGTGTACCGACTGGTCCAGGGCCCGGATGCCCCCGACCGCATCCTCGCCCTGGATACCCTGTACATCAATGGCATCGCCCTGGTTATCCTGCTGGACCTGGTGCTCGGCACCCGGCTTTACCTGGAGGTCGCCCTGCTGATGGCCGTTATGGGCTTTGTCGGCACCGTGGCCATGGCCAAGTACCTCAAGCGCGGCAGCGTTATTGAATAAGGAGTCACGATCATGGAATCCCTGCCTTTCGTTGCCGAACTGATCATCAGCGCCCTGCTGGTTTCCGGCGGGTTCTTCAGCCTGGTAGGTGCCCTGGGGCTGTCCCGGCTGCCAGACTTCTATGCCCGCCTTCACGGCCCCACCAAGGCCACTACCCTGGGTGTTGGCAGTGTGGTGATCGCCTCGATGATGTACTTCACCCTGAAAACCGGTGAGGTCGCCATTGCAGAAGTACTGGTCACCCTGTTCCTGTTCCTTACTGCACCGGTCAGCGCCAATATCCTGGCCAAGGCCGCCATGCACCAGCAGGTCAAGTGCATGAAGGACACCCGGGGCCAACCCTGGAGCCAATAATGGCCCAGGGCGTTGTACCCCACTCTCACCGGGCCATATAACACCAAAAAATTGACATAAATGGTTCCCGTCAAGGTGCTGTTGTGTCAGATTATTGCGCCCTGATTTCCACAATAATGCCAAGCAAGAGGTCGAATCGATGGCAAATACAAAGATAATTCCCTCCGCCCAGAATGCTTACGAGTACCCGCTGCTGATCAAGAACCTGCTGGTATCCGGCCCACGCTATAACCCGGACCAGGAGATCGTCTATGCCAACCGCAGCAAGTACACCTACACCGACCTGGTAGACCGGATTCACCGGCTCGCCAATGCGCTGACAGACGCCGGCGTTGGTCCTGGTGACGTGGTCGCCGTGATGGACTGGGATACCCCCCGGTACCTGGAGTGTTTCTTCGCCATCCCCATGATTGGTGCAGTACTGCATACCGTGAACGTGCGCCTGTCGCCGGAACAGATCGTCTACACCATGAACCACGCGGAAGATCACACCGTGCTGGTACATGACGATTTCGTACCGCTGCTGGAGCAGGTCAGTGACCAGCTCACCACCGTCAAGGGCTATGTCCAGCTGACGGATGAGAGCGAGGCCCGGTCCACGTCCCTGAACACCATTGGCGAGTACGAAGCCCTGCTGGCGAAGGCCGACAACCACTTCGACTTCCCGGACTTTGACGAGAACAGCGTCGCCACGACGTTCTACACCACCGGTACCACCGGCAATCCCAAGGGCGTGTTCTTCAGCCACCGCCAGCTGGTGCTGCATACCATGGCCCAGCTTGGCAGCCTGGCTGCCAGCGATGAAATGCCCTTCATGCGGTCCAATACCGTGTATATGCCGGTCACCCCCATGTTCCACGTGCACGCCTGGGGTGTGCCCTACGCCGCCACCATGCTGGGCATCAAGCAGGTCTACCCGGGCCGCTACGAGCCGGAACTGCTTGTCGACCTGATCAAGGAACACAAGGTTACCTTCTCCCACTGCGTGCCCACCATCATGCAGATGATGCTGGCCACCGAGTCCATCAAGACCGCCGACCTGAGCAACTGGCACGTACTGATCGGTGGCAGCGCCATGACCGAAGGCCTGTGCCGCACCGGCGCCAAGTTGGGCATTCGCATGTACACCGGCTACGGCATGTCCGAGACCTGCCCGCTGCTGGCCTCCACCCGTCTGAAACCGGAAGACCTGGAGCTGCCCCTGGAAGAGCAGGCACCCCGGCGCATCCGCACCGGCGTGGCGGTACCCATGGTGCACATCGAGATCGTGGACCCGGAAGGCAACCCCCTGCCCCACGATGGCGAAACCAAGGGTGAGCTGGTATGCCGTGCGCCCTGGCTGACCCAGGGCTACTTCAAGGAGCCGGAAAAGGGCGAGGCCCTGTGGGAAGGCGGCTGGCTGCACACCGGCGATGTAGCCAGTATCGACCCGGACTCCACCATCCAGATCAGGGACCGCATCAAGGATGTGATCAAGACCGGTGGTGAGTGGCTGTCGTCCCTGGACCTGGAGAACATGATCAGCCAGCATCCGGCGGTGAACGCCACTGCCGTGGTCGGGGTACCGGACGAGAAATGGGGTGAGCGCCCCCACGCCCTGGTACAACTGATTCCCGGGCAGGAAGCCAGCCTTGAGGACCTGCAGAATCACCTGAAGCAGTTCGTCGATTCAGGCGAGATCAACAAGTGGGCCATTCCGGAGCAGATTGACTTTGTCGACGACATTCCGAAAACCAGTGTCGGCAAGATCAACAAGAAGCTGATCCGGGATCAGCTGGAATCCTGATCATTCAGGATAGCCAGTAAGAACAAAGCCCGCCCCCGGAATCGAGGGCGGGCTTTTTTGTCCTGGTCCGATGGCGTTTTAGTCCAGAAGATCCCGCCCGTGCGGGCCGTCGAAGGACAGTTCGGGGCCCACCGGTACGACCTGGGTGGGATTGATGGTGCGTTGGCTCACGTAGTAATGACGCTTGATCTGGTCAATATCCACCGTCTCCGCCACACCCGGTACCTGGTAAAGGTCCTTCAGGAAGTCTGAAAGCACCGGGAAGTCCGCAATGCGCTGCCGGTTGCACTTGAAGTGGCTGAAGTACACGGCGTCAAACCGGATCAGTGTAGTGAACAGGCGCCAGTCCGCCTCGGTCAGCTGGCTTCCTGTCAGGTAACGCTGGCCAGTCAACCGTTCCTCCAGCCAGTCAAGCGAATCAAACAGCTCGCCATAGGCCTGCTCGTACTTGTCCTGTGCCGTGGCAAACCCGGCCTTGTACACACCGTTGTTTACCGTGTGATAGACCCGCTCGTTGACCCCATCGATTTCCTCTCTAAGCCCTTCCGGGTAGAAATCCAGGTCTGCTCGCACGCCATCGAGATGATCAAACGCGCTGTTGAACATACGGATGATGTCTGCCGACTCGTTGCTGACAATGGTTTCCCGCTGGCGATCCCACAGGGTGGGAACCGTTACCCGACCACTGTAGTCGGGAGCCGCACGGGTGTAGACCTCATGGAGAAAGCGGGCACCGTGAACATGATCCCTGTGTTGTTCACTTTCGGGGCGGAACTCCCAGCCGTTTTCCACCATGTCCGGATGTACTACGGAGACCGAAATATGCTTCTCCAGCCCCTTCAGTTTACGGAAGATCAGGGTCCTGTGCGCCCACGGACAGGCCATGGACACATACAGATGATAGCGACCGGATTCCGCCGGGAACCCGCCTTCGCCGTCAGCCCCGGCCGAACCGTCGGAAGTGACCCAATTACGGAACCGCGCCGCTTCCCGCTCGAACTTGCCACCAGTCTTGTCGGTGTCGTACCACTGGTCGTGCCATTTGCCGTCTACCAGTAATCCCATCGTTGCTACCCCTATTTCGGTTTTAGCCACGGAACCCACGGAAGAACACGGAAAAACAAAAAGATAAGGAAAATATCGGCCACGAAATCCACTAAACCCACGAAATAAAACCAGCAACTCAAAGTCTTACGGGAAGCTCCGGGCCTGTCGTTTCGTGGATTTAGTGGATTTCGTGGCTAAAATCCTTTCATTCTTTCTTTTTCTTTCCGTGTCCTTCCGTGGATTCCGTGGCTGAAAAAGTCATTAACCAATAGCAGACAGCTTAGCCACCACCCTGCTACGCTCCAAGCAAGCAATTCTGGCCATCACCTTCAGATAATTCGATCATGCATACAGCCATTACCATCGACGCCCTGAAAGTCCTCGACGCCATTGACCGCAAAGGCAGCTTTGCCGGCGCTGCCGGTGAACTGTTCCGGGTGCCTTCCGCCATCAGCTATACCGTCCAGAAGCTGGAAGAGGACCTGGACGTGGAAATCTTTGACCGCAGCGGTCATCGTGCCACCCTGACACCAGCGGGGCGCTATCTGCTCAATGAGGGACGGGCGTTACTGGAAGCTACCGAGACCCTGGCTCACACCACGCGCCAGGTCGCCCAGGGCTGGGAAACCCGGCTACGAATAGGATTCAACTCGTTGTTGCCCGCGGAAGCCCTGTTTCCCACAATCCGTGAGTTCTACGAGTTGGGTTTGCCGGTGGAAGTGCAGCTGGTCGAAGAGGTGTTTGCTGGCACCTGGGACGCCCTGCAAAGCCGCAGGATAGACCTGGCCATTGGCGCCGACCAGGTGAGCCGGCCAGCCGGGGCCTTTACCACCCGAAGCCTGGGGCGGGTCCCCTTCGTGTTCGCCGTTTCAGCACACCACCCGCTGGTCAGCCAGCAGGGAACGCTCAGCGAACGGGACATCGCCCGCTATCCAGCCGCCGTGGCAGCGGACAGCTCACGGAACCTGCCGCCAGGCAGTGCCGGTATCTTCCGGCGCCAGCAGACCCTGACGGTGTCAAATATCGATCAGAAGATCGCACTGCAGGAAGCAGGTCTAGGAGTGGGCTGGCTGCCACGACACCGGATCCGTAGACAGCTGGAAGAAGGCTCGCTGGTGATCTGTGAGGTGGAGCTGCCCAGGGATCCGATACCGGTGCATATTGCACGGCGAAACGACGAACAGGGCAAGGCACTGGAATGGTTCTGGGAGAGGCTCAGCCAGCCCGGGGTGTACCGGGACTGGCTGGATACCGGGGAAACGCCAGAGGGTTAGTCAAACGCCCAACGCAGGAACTCACGCTTTTCATCACCGCTGGCGCGCTCCCAGAGCATCTTGAGGGCTTCCAGGGTTTCAACACGGGAACCCGGACCACTCTGGCCACCCTGATAGACCGGCGCCGGCTGACCGGCCTGGGGAGAATATGGCTGCGACGGAGTCACCACCTGGGCAGGCCCGGCCATTTGCGGCTGTTGTGGATAACCTTCGAATGGCTGTGACCGGGCCACGGTGCCGCCACCGGCGGCAAGGACTGCAACACTGAAGTCAGCAGCCAAACGCTCGGCTTCCCGGCGATTATTCACCTCAGGGATATCGAAGCGGTACTCCTGGCCAGCACGGGCATCAATCACTACCTGCTGCGGCCCGGTCTCCACCACATGGACAGCCGATTCACCGTCCTGGACCACGCCGCTCTTGGCCCATATGGTCTTGTGGGTAAACACGACGATGTTTTGCCCCGGTTGCAACTCATAGTCCAGCGCCAGGTCTTCCAGCAGGAAATTACCCACTTCACGACCGTTCACCTCCTGGACCTTGATGGTGGATGGCGCTTTCAGTACCGCGACACCGCCAATCGACGAACCGCCGTCGTAGGTTTTGACCCGTGACACCCCGGTAGAGCTACAGCCAGCGATAGCGAAGATTGCCAGCACGACGGTGAGCTGTCTCAGCCCGACAGGGGAAAGCTTTTTCAGCCTTGCAAACATTCGGTCATTCTCCATGGGTGGCTTTCAGGCAAGGGTCACCGGTGGCCTTTCCGGTGCCCACAATGTCAATGCAGGCATTCTGACCACTGCTCCGGCCTTGCGCAAGTGTGTGATCCAAAACGCTGGACTGGTCGAATTGTAAAAAAGTGTTGAATTCGGCAGAAAATGGGTTAGCTTTATGCAATGCGCCTTCAAAAAGCTGTTTGCCAAGGCTATTGGTGGCTCGGGTCACGAACAGGGTAATTTCTCCGGCGCATGGCTAAACCTGTCCACAGGCAAGTAGTAGGAGGCAACGATGGATACCAACATTCGCACAGGCGAATCCGGCCCAACGCCGTTCCGCAGCAGCCGTTTCTTCTGTGTGGGCGGCAAATGGTACTTTACCACCCGGGAAGGGTTCGACAGTGGCCCCTTTGCAACACGGGAAAGGGCGGAAATCGGCCTCAAGCGGTTCCTTCATGTCATCAACATGCTACCGGCAGAGTCGCGCGAAATGCGGATTCACTGAGATAGCTCAGGACATAAACCTTGGCCAGGGACGAGCCAGGTCCTCCCCTCTTTCACTATAACAGCCCGGGCATCAGCCAGAGTTCGGCTGCCCAGACAACAGCCAGCGCCATCACTGCCGCCAGCACATCGTCGACCATGATTCCGAACCCGCCGGGGGCCCGCTCGTCCACCCAGCTGATGGGCCATGGCTTCCAGACATCAAACAGGCGGAACGCGACAAAGCACAGTAAAACCCCGTACCAGGTCTCCGGGAAGAACCCCAGCACGACCCACATACCCACAAACTCGTCCCAGACGATACCGCCATGGTCGTGCACTTTCAGCGACCGTGACGTGTAACCGCACAGCCAGACACCCGCCAGGAACGCCGCCAGTACGACACTCCAGTAAACCGGTTCAGGCAGCTGGGCGATGGGATACCACATGGGTATGGCTGCCAGGCTTCCCCATGTGCCCGGCGCCCGGGGTACGGCACCACTACCGAAGCCAAAGGCAGCAAGGTGCGCCGGATTGCGCAAAAAGCCCGGCGGCAGGATAAGAACCGGTTCCTCGGTCGACTCCTGGTAATTCTCGCTCATGGAAGCGTCCGTTTATTCTGTCTTGAAGTGATCGTAACCGGTGCCGGTGGTTAACAATTCCCTGGCGCCATCGGGGTGTTGCAGGTAAAGGCCCTCAGCACTGCGGATCTCCCCGATAACGTGGAGACTCTTTGAAACGTCGCCCGGTAGCATGGGCAGGGCCGGGGATGGCAGGGTGACGCAAAGCTGATAGTCATCCCCACCATACAACGCCTGTTCGAGGCTGGCTTCGGCAATCCCATAGCGCCGGGGTATTGCTGCGGCCTCCAGCCAGGCGCCCACCCCGGAAGCTTCCAGGATATGCCCCAGGTCTGCCGCCAGGCCATCCGAAATATCAATGGCTGCAGAGGCAACGCCGCGAAGGCGACGGCCTGTATCGATCTTCGGTACGGGACGATGGTAACAATCCAGGAGAGGGCTTACCGAACTGGGCGGTTGCGGATCATCCAGCCATTCCAGCGCTGCTGCTGCGCCACCAAGGGGGCCGGTTACAGCCACCAGGTCGCCCGGGCGCGCACCACTACGCAGAATACCCTGCCCTTCCGGCACAACACCATGGACCTGCAACGTAAGGGTCAATGGTCCGCGGGTGATGTCGCCCCCCGCCAGGGCAACTCCAAATGCCAGGGAGGCCTCCCGCAGCCCGGATACCAGGGCAGCAACCCAGGCTTCGTCCGCGTCAGGCAGCGTCAGGGCCAGGGTGTAACATACCGGGTCAGCCCCCATGGCCGCCAGGTCACTGACTGCAACAGCCAGCGCCCGCCAGCCAAGGCGGGCGGGATCGTATTGACCGGGAAAATGCACCCCCTCGACAAGGGTATCTACCGAGAACACCAGGTCATGCCCGGCGGGCACCCGTTGGATGGCGCAATCATCACCGGGGCCGAGCAGCACGCCTTCTTGTCGGGTGATCTCAGCCAGCGGCCGGAACAGACGGCCGATCAGCTCGAACTCACCCATCGCAGACGATCAACCCTGCCGCGAACGGGTTTCCGCCAGGCGCAGACGCTGGCTGAGCTTGTCCAGCAGGCTGTTGACGAACTTGTGTCCCTCAGTACCGCCGAAACGCTTGGCCAGTTCAATGCCCTCGTTGATGACCACCCGGTAGGGCACATCAATACGGCTCTTGAGCTCATAGGCACCCAGGCGAACGATCGCCAGTTCGATCGGGTCCACCTCCGCCAGTGAGCGATCCAGGAACGGCTCAATCAGGCGGTCCAGCTCGGCCTGTTCCCGGTGCACACCGCGAATGAGGTCCCGGAAGTAGGCTGAATCCACCTTGCTCATGTCATTGTCGACCATGAACTCGGCTTCAATATCGCTGATCGGGCTCTTGCTGAAATGCCTGTGGTACAGGGCCTGCAGTGCAAGGGCCCGGGCCCGCCGGCGATCGCCGGCCCTGGGCTGACCGGAGGGGGCCGGCTCAGACGGGTTGGCAGTATCCTGTTCGCTCATCACTCACCCAGCTTGTTGAACAGGCTGACCATCTCCAGCGCGGTGATGGCGGCTTCTGCGCCCTTGTTGCCGGCCTTGGTGCCGGAGCGCTCAATAGCCTGCTCGATGGAGTCCACCGTCAGTACACCGAAGGTCACCGGTACATCGGTTTCCAGGCTGACGGCGCCCAGGCCACTGGAGGCCTCACCGGCCACATAGTCAAAGTGCGGTGTTCCACCACGGATGACCGCGCCCAGGGCGATGATCGCGCTGTAATCACCGGTTTCGGCTACCCGCTTCACCGCCAGTGGCATTTCATAGGCACCCGGCACACGGACGATGGTAATGTCATCGTCGGCGATGCCGTGACGCCGCAGTGTATCCACCGCGCCTTCTACCAGGCTTTCCACTACAAAACCGTTGAACCGGCCCACTACCAGCGCATAGCGCCCGCTGCACTGCCGGAAATCACCTTCAATTACCTTGATATCTGCCATTCTCTATCCCGTACCGGGGCCTGTGCCCCGCTGTCTGTGGATTCGTGATTCCGACGACACTCAGTCGCCGGTATAGGGTACGTATTCCACCACTTCCAGGTCGAACCCGGAAATGGCGGAGAACTTGATCGGTGCGCTCAACAGGCGCATCTGGCCAACGCCGCAATCCCGCAGGATCTGCGAGCCCGTGCCAACGGTGAAGTAGACGCCGGAGCTGCCACCCTTGCCCGCCTTGGCGGGGCCTTCCCCGAAGAACTCGTGAATGCGGTCTTCAAGGTTGTAGCTGTCTTCGGCGCTGTTAAGCAGCACCACCACACCCTTGCCCTCTTCTGCCACCTTTTCCATGGCGTGGTGCAGGGGCCAGCTGTGGGAGCCCTTACGCCGGGCACCCAGAAGGTCGCGAAGGGTGTCAGTGACGTGGACCCGCACCAGGGTGGGCTCGTCGGCCTTCACATCACCCATTACCAGGGCCAGGTGCGTGGCACCCTGGATGCTGTCCTTGTAGGTACGCAGGCTGAACACGCCGTATTCGGTGTCCAGGTCGTACTCTTCCACGCACTCGATGGTACGCTCGTTCATGGTGCGGTAGTGGATCAGGTCGGCGATGGTACCGATCTTGAGGCCATGCTGCTGCGCGAACTTTTCCAGGTCCTGGCGGCGGGCCATGGAACCATCATCGTTCATGATCTCACAGATCACACCGGCCGGCTCGCAACCTGCCAGGGCTGCCAGGTCGCAGGAAGCCTCGGTATGGCCAGCCCGGCTCAATACACCACCCGGATCCGACATCAACGGGAAGATATGGCCAGGTTGCACCAGGTCGGAGGCCTTCGCGTTACGGGCTACAGCCGCCTGAACGGTGCGGGCACGGTCCGCAGCGGAGATACCGGTGGTCACACCGACGGCCGCCTCGATAGACAGGGTGAACTTGGTGCCGAAACCGGAATGATTGCTCTGGACCATGAGCGGCAGCCCCAGCTGCTCGCAACGCTGCCGGGTCATAGGCATACAGATCAGGCCACGGCCGAAACGGGCCATGAAGTTGATGGCTTCCGGCGTGCAGTGCTCTGCCGCCATCACCAGGTCGCCCTCGTTTTCCCGGTCTTCATCATCCATCAGGATCACCATCTTGCCCTGACGAATATCCTCGATGATCTCTTCAACGCTGTTCAGTGCCATAGTTTCCACAACCTCCCGGCAAATCGGTCAGATCGCCGCGGTGTTAATGCATGGGTCTGCCGAAGAGTTCAGTCAACGGCAGAGAGATTCGGCGCGAGCACCTTGGGCGTCAGTATTAGCCGGGTATCCACCCCCAACTGGCGACGATCGGTGACCAGCCATTCAATTTTTTCACACATGTCGTTAAAGGGCAGCCTTGCGGTAGGCCGGCCTTCACTGCCCAGGAAAATGGGCGCCTGGTAGAGCCAGAGTTCGTCCACCAGTCCTTCCACGATAAAGCCCCCCGCCAGGGTCGGCCCCGCTTCCACCAGCAATTCATTAACGCCAAGCTCGCCCAGCCGGTCCAGCAACTGCCCGAGGTTGACCCCGCTGTCCTGCCAGCCTACGCCATTCAGTGTTACACCAAGGGCCGACAGATCCTGTGCCGGACCCGTGGACAAGGCCTCCTCAGAACAGAACAGATGTACATCACCACCCTGGAGGATTTTCGCCGTCGGGGGCGTGCGGGCGTCCCGGTCGGCAATCAATCGCAGGGGCTGCCGCGATGGCTCGGTGGCCTGACCAATATTCCCCAGCTCATTGCGTCGCACGGTCAGGGAGGGGTCATCCACCAACACCGTGTTGACCCCGGTAAGGATCGCATCACTCATGGCCCGCAGCCGTTGTACATCGCTGCGGGACTCCGCCCCGGTGATCCACTTGCTCTCGCCCGAGGCCATGGCGGTGCGGCCATCCAGGCTTGAGGCAATCTTGAGTCGAACCCAGGGCCGCCCGGAGCGCATGCGCTTGAGAAAACCCGGGTTCAGCTTTGCCGCCTCTTCCCGCAGCACCCCGTCCTTGACCCGGATACCGGCGTCCCGCAACTGCTGCAGGCCCCGCCCGGAGACGGTGGGATTGGGGTCTTCACTGGCCACCACTACCCGGGCCACGCCGGCATCAATCAGCGCCCGGGAACAGGGCGGCGTTCGACCGAAGTGGCTGCAGGGTTCCAGGGTCACATAGGCGGTCGCGCCCCGGGCATCCGGGCCCGCCTGGCTCAGGGCCCGCACTTCAGCATGGGCCTCTCCGGCGCGTTCGTGCCAACCCTCTCCCAGCACCAGGTCGCCACGGGCGATCACGCAGCCTACGCGGGGATTGGGATGGGTCGAATAACGACCGCGCCAGGCCAGTTGTATGGCCCGGGCCATCAGAGCGGTGTCCTGAACGGGTGTCATGAAGAACCTTTCGATGTATCCCGGTCAGCCAGGGCCCTGGCCACATCCGCCGGGTCGGCGCCATCCGACAGCCGCTCGATTTCCTCCTTGAATTCGTTGACGTCCTGGAAGCTGCGATAAACCGATGCAAAGCGTACGTAGGCCACCTTGTCCAACTGACGCAACTCGGTCATCACCTCTTCCCCGAGGGTCATGGACTTCACTTCCCGCTCGCCGGTTGCCCTCAGTCGATATTTGATACGGTTAAGGGCGGCGTCAATCTGCTCGATACCGACCGGACGCTTTTCCAGTGCCTTCATCAAACCGGCCCGCAGCTTCTCCTCGTCGAAGGGCTGACGGGTGCCGTCCTGCTTGACCACCCGGGGCATTACCAGCTCGGCACTCTCGAAGGTAGTGAACCGCTCACGACAGGACAGGCACTCCCTGCGGCGACGTACCTGATCACCCTCGGCCACCAGCCGGGAGTCGATCACCTTGGTATCGGCTTCACCACAGAAAGGACAATGCATAATCGGACGCTCCGAAAGAAACAGGCCGCCGGATCAACCAGCGGCCGGGCAGGTTTCCTGCCGTTGTTAGCCGGCGTAGACCGGGAACCGGGCACACACCGCTTCAACCTGTCCACGAACCCGCTCAATGGTGGCCTCGTCTTCCAGGTTGTCGAGGATATCGCACATCCAGCCTGCCAGGTGCCGGCATTCGCTCTCACCGAAGCCGCGGGTGGTTACCGCCGGGGTACCGATCCGCAGACCGGAAGTCACGAATGGTGAACGCGGGTCGTTGGGAACCGCGTTCTTGTTGACGGTGATATGGGCGCGACCCAGGGCGGCGTCTGCGTCCTTACCGGTAATGTCCTGCTTGATCAGGCTGACCAGGAACAGGTGGTTTTTGGTGCCACCGGAAACCACGTCATAGCCGCGCTCGATGAACACCTCAGCCATGGCGGCGGCGTTCTTGACCACCTGCTGCTGGTAAGTCTTGAAGTCATCACTCATGGCTTCCTTGAAGCACACAGCCTTGGCCGCAATGACGTGCATCAGCGGACCGCCCTGACCACCCGGGAACACGGCCGAGTTCAGCTTTTTCTGCAGGTCTTCATCATCGCAGGCCAGGATCAGGCCACCACGGGGACCGCGCAGTGTCTTGTGGGTAGTGGTCGCCACCACATGTGCATGGGGAACCGGGTCCGGATAGACGCCGGCGGCTACCAGGCCAGCCACATGGGCCATGTCCACAAACAGGTAGGCACCCACCTTGTCGGCGATCTCACGGAAGCGGGCAAAGTCCAGCTCCTGCGAGTAGGCGGAGAAGCCGGCAATGATCATCTTCGGCTTGTGCTCAACCGCCATCGCTTCAACCTCATCGTAATCGATCAGGCCGGTCTCGTTATTGATGCCATACTGCACGGCGTTGTAGATCTTGCCGGAGAAGTTGACGGTAGCACCGTGGGTCAGGTGACCGCCGTGGGCCAGGCTCATACCCAGTACCGTGTCACCCGGCTTGAGCAGTGCCATGAATACGGCAGAGTTGGCCTGGGATCCGGAATGGGGCTGCACGTTGGCGTAAGCCGCGCCGAACAGCTCTTTGGCACGGGAGATGGCCAGTTCCTCGGCGATATCGACAAACTCGCAGCCACCGTAGTAGCGCTTGCCGGGGTAACCTTCGGCGTATTTGTTGGTCAGCACACTACCCTGGGCTTCCATCACCCGCGGGCTGGTGTAGTTTTCAGACGCGATCAGCTCGATGTGCGCTTCCTGGCGCTGCTCTTCTGCCTGCATGGCGTTCCACAGTTCGTCATCGAAACCGGCGATTTTCATATCACGATTAAACATGGATGTGCTGCCCCTGTCTGTATGGCTGGCCCTGAAGCGCATCCGCGCCACCGGAACCCCTGAAAAATTGGGCCGCTATTCTATCCCGAAAGCGGGTGGAAAATCATCCTTTATACCGTCCGCAGATACCGGCACACGGGGCTATTCCGCTCTGCCTCAATTGCTATCCCCAATAGGTTTAGATACCTTACGGGGTTCTGATTTCCAGCAGGCGACGTTCTGGCCTGCATTAAAGCTTTTTGCCACCGAAGAACACGCCCTTCGACAGGCTCAGGGCGAACGCAAAGATCGACAGGCTCAGGGCGAACACAAAAACCTGGATGTGGTTTTCCCACGAAATCCACGAAATCCACGAAATCCACGAAATCCACGAAATCCACGAAATCCACGAAAGGATGCGAAAGGGAAAGACGAAACAGTCGCGTCTTTCAGTCAATCAACGGACTATTTCGTGTTCTTTCGTGGATTTCGTGGCAAAAGAGTCTTTGAGTTGCCCGCTCGCCCTGAGCCTGTCGAAGGGCCGTGGATTCCGTGGCAAACCAGTATAAAGAGGACACAGCCGACATGGCCCAATACGTTTATACCATGAACCGCGTGGGCAAGGTGGTTCCGCCCAAGCGCGAGATTCTCAAAGACATTTCCCTGAGCTTCTTCCCCGGCGCCAAGATCGGTGTACTGGGCCTGAACGGCGCCGGTAAGTCTACCCTGCTGCGTATTATGGCCGGCGTAGACCAGGATTACATCGGCGAAGCCCGCCCCCAGCCCGGTATCAAGGTGGGTTACCTGCCCCAGGAGCCTGAGCTGGACGAAGAGAAAACCGTCAAGGAAATCGTGGACGAGTCCGTTTCCCATGTTCATGAAGCCCTGGCGGAACTGGACAAGGTATACGCCGCCTACGCCGAGCCGGATGCGGATTTCGACGAGCTGGCCAAAAAGCAGGGTGAACTTGAAGCCATTGTGCAGGCCACCGACGGCCACGACATCGAGCGCAAGATGGAAGTGGCGGCCGACGCCCTGCGTCTTCCGCCGTGGGACCAGAAGGTCAAGGTGCTCTCCGGTGGTGAGCGTCGCCGGGTAGCCCTGTGCCGCCTGCTGCTCTCTGGCCCGGATATGCTGCTGCTGGACGAGCCCACCAACCACCTGGACGCGGAATCCGTGGCCTGGCTGGAGCGCTTCCTGCACGATTACGATGGCACTGTCGTGGCTATTACCCACGACCGCTACTTCCTCGACAACGTGGCCGGCTGGATCCTGGAACTGGACCGCGGCCACGGTATTCCGTTCGAAGGCAACTACAGCCAGTGGCTGGAGAACAAGGAAAAGCGCCTGGAGATGGAATCCAAGCAGGAGGCCTCCCACCAGAAGGCCATCAAGCAGGAACTGGAGTGGGTTCGCAGCAATGCCAAGGGCCGTCAGTCCAAGAGCAAGGCCCGCCTGGCCCGCTTCGAGGAGATGAGTTCCCAGGAATTCCAGAAACGCAACGAAACCAACGAACTGTACATTCCACCGGGTCCCCGCCTGGGCAACAAGGTCATTGAGGTGAATGGCATCAGCAAGTCCTTCGGTGATCGCCTTCTTTACGAGGACGTGTCCTTCAGCGTTCCACCGGGTGCCATTGTCGGCATCATCGGTGGTAACGGTGCCGGCAAATCCACCCTGTTCAAGATGATTGGCGGTTACGACAAGCCAGATTCCGGTGAGATCGAGATTGGCGAAACCGTGGAACTGGCCTACGTGGACCAGATGCGTGACCTGGACGGCAGCAACACTGTGTGGGAAGAGCTGTCCGACGGCCAGGACATCATCAAGGTGGGCAACTACGAGACTCCGTCCCGGGCCTATGTTGGCCGCTTTAACTTCAAGGGTACCGACCAGCAGAAGCGGGTTGGCGACCTTTCCGGTGGTGAGCGTAACCGCCTGCACCTTGCCAAGCTGCTGAAACAGGGCGGTAACGTACTGCTGCTGGACGAACCCACCAACGACCTGGACGTGGAAACCCTGCGCGCCCTGGAAGAAGCGCTGCTGAACTTCCCCGGCTCCGCGCTGGTCATCTCCCACGACCGCTGGTTCCTGGACCGGGTAGCCACCCACATCCTGGCGTTCGAAGATGACGGCGATGTGGTGTACTTCGAAGGCAACTTCACCGAGTACGACGAAGACTTCAAGAAGCGCAAGGGGGACTCTGCCATGCAGCCCAAGCGCATGAAGTACAAGAAGCTGGCGTAAGCTCAAACTTCATAGCTGCCTGCCCCACCCTCATCCCCTCTCCCCTCAAGGGAGAGCGGAGTCTGAAAGACACTCCGGAGTGAGCCCCTCTCCCCCTGGCGGGAGAGGGGTTGGGGTGAGGGGGCGATCCAGTAAGGATTCACCCATGGCAAAATCCAAGACAGCCTTCGTATGCACCGAGTGCGGTGCTGACTATTCCAAGTGGCAGGGCCAGTGCGGCGCCTGCCATGGCTGGAACACCATCAGCGAAGTGCGCGGCGTGGGCGGCAGCAGCACCAAGGGTGCCCGCGGCGCCCGCTTCGAAGGCTTCGCCGGCAGCCTGTCGGCGGTGCAAAGCCTTGATAAAGTGAGCCTTGCGGAACAGCCCCGAATCAGCACCGGCATGCAGGAGTTCGACCGGGTGCTGGGCGGCGGCCTGGTGGAAGGCTCTGCCGTGCTGATGGGCGGCCACCCTGGCGCTGGTAAAAGTACGTTGCTGCTGCAGGCGGTATGCCACTTGGCCGAGAAGACTCCGGCACTGTATGTCACCGGCGAGGAATCCCTGCAACAGGTGGCCATGCGTGCCAAGCGCCTTGGGGTTCCCACCGGGGACCTGAAAATGCTGTCGGAAACCAGCGTGGAGCGACTCCTGCAGGTAGCGGAAGCCGAGAAGCCGAAGATCCTGGTAGTGGACAGTATCCAGGTGATGCACGTAGCCGATATCGAGTCGGCACCGGGCTCTGTCTCTCAGGTGCGGGAAAGCGCCGCTTACCTGACCCGCTTCGCCAAGCAGACCGGCACCATCCTGTTCCTGGTGGGCCATGTCACCAAGGATGGCAGCCTGGCCGGCCCCAAGGTGCTGGAGCATATGATCGACTGTTCCATCCTTCTGGAAGGCTCCAGCGACAGCCGCTACCGCACCCTGCGGGGCATCAAGAACCGCTTCGGCGCAGTCAATGAGCTGGGTGTGTTCGCCATGCTGGAACAGGGCCTGAAAGAGGTGAAGAACCCCAGCGCCATTTTCCTGAACCGTGGCGAGGAGGCGGCACCGGGCAGCGTGGTGATGGTAGTCTGGGAAGGCACCCGACCCATGCTGGTGGAAATCCAGGCACTGTTGGACATGGCCCAGGGCAGCTACCCGCGCCGGGTAGCCGTGGGCCTTGACCAGAACCGGCTGGCCATGCTGCTGGCGGTGCTGCACCGTCATGGCGGCATGCATGTGGCGGATCAGGATGTGTTTGTGAATGTGGTGGGCGGCGTCAAGGTCGCCGAGACCAGCGCTGACCTGGCCCTGCTGGCGGCAATAGTTTCGTCCTTCCGCGACCGCGCCCTGCCTCAGGACCTGGTAATTTTTGGTGAGGTGGGCTTGTCTGGGGAGATTCGTCCGGTGCCTTCCGGACAGGAACGCATCTACGAAGCCGCCAAGCACGGGTTTACCCGGGCACTGGTTCCCAAGGCCAATGCACCCCGCAAGGCCATTGAGGGGATGAAGGTGATTCCGGTTACCAAACTCAGTGAGGCATTGTCGGCTCTTGAGGAGCTTTGATTGGTCCTGGCACCCCAGCCTTGGATGTGGGGTGTACTGGATCGGTCAGGCGTCCCCAGACGCGCTGTGAACACTTCCGCTTGGAACTCGACTGCGTAAGTAGCCTGAATGGCTTGGTGCCTGGGTGCCAGGCCGATAATCTCTGCCCGGACGACCTCTTTGCAGGTCTCGGCAGGATCAGTAGCCTAAAAGGCGCGGTGCCGGGGCCACCGGGCAGAGAACACTTTTCCGGACACGCCGTGAATCCATCCATGGAGGCTCTTCAAAAACGTCCCTGTTTTTGAAGGTCCGGAAAAGTGTTCTCAACCCGATGTCCCTCTAACCTCTGGCGTTATCGCCAACCATGGCTACTCATTGCTGGTAAGGACCTCAGTGGATTCAGTAGCTCCGGAGGTCTATAGTCGAGAAGACAACAACGATGGCCCGGAGTGATGGCATGGCCGAGAAAGAACCAGAGAAACGCCGTTTTCAACGAATTTCGTTCGATGCACCATGCGAGCTTTACTGGCAGGACGATGTTCAAACTGCAGAGGTTTTGGATATTTCGCTGAAGGGTGCCCTGGTGAGTCGGCCGCCGGGCTGGGCAGCATCTGAAGGTGAACCCTGCGAATTGACGGTCCACCTGAACGACCATGAAAGCGCCATTGTGATGGCGGTTACCCTGCGCCATATCGAGCCAGATCGGCTAGGCTTCAAGATCGAATATATAGACCTGGAGAGCGCTGCCCACCTCAAACGCTTGGTCGAATTGAATCTGGGAGACCAAGCCTTGTTGGATCGCGAACTAAACCACCTCATGGAATAATTTCGCGATATCTCCGACGTTAGAGGGACATCGGGTTGAGAACACTTTTCCGGACCTTCAAAAACAGGGACGTTTTTGAAGAGCCTCCATGGATGGATCCACGGCGTGTCCGGAAAAGTGTTATCGGCCCGGTGGCCCAAGCACCCCACCTTCAGGCTACTAACACTGGTGAAATCTGCAAAGAGGTACATGCAGACCTGTCCAGCAAAAGGGTTACCGCCCAGACACCAAGCCATTCAGGCTACTAACCACACCCAGGCCAGGGTACAAAGAGTCGAACACAAACCCCTAGCGATGATACTCCCCACTCAACTCGACAACCGCCTCAATAAACGCCCCGGCATGCTCCGGATCCACATCCGGTGTAATACCGTGGCCGAGATTGAAGATGTGACCAGGCCCTGAGCCGTAGCGCTTCAGGATATCGGCCACCTCCTGGCGAATCCGCTCCTTCGGCGCATACAACATTGCCGGGTCCATGTTGCCCTGCAGGGCTACCCGGTCGCCGACACGGGCGCGGGCGTTGCCGATATCCGTGGTCCAGTCCAGCCCCAGGGCATCGGCCCCGGACTCCGCCATGGACTCCAGCCACTGACCGCCGTTCTTGGTAAAGATAATCAGCGGCACCCGGCGACCGTCGTTCTCGCGGATCAGGCCATCGGCGATCTTCTTCATATAGGCCAGAGAGAACTCCTGGTAGGCCCAACTGCTGAGCACCCCACCCCAGGTATCGAAAATCTGCACCGCCTGGGCGCCCGCCCGGATCTGGCCGTTCAAATAATCGATCACCGAGTCCGCCAGGTGGTCCAGCAACCGGTGCATGACGTCAGGCTGGCCGTACATCAGCTTCTTCGCTTCCGAGAAGGTCTTGGAAGAGCCACCCTCGATCATGTACGTCGCCAGGGTCCACGGACTGCCGGAGAAGCCAATCAGGGGCACGCGGCCGTTCAGTGCGCCACGAATGGTGGAAACCGCGTTCATGACGTAGTCCAGGTCTACTTCGGCCTTCAAATTCGGCAAAGCGGCAACGTCGGCTTCGGAGCGGATCACATTACGGAACTTGGGGCCTTCGCCGGTTTCGAAGTACAGCCCAAGACCCAGGGCGTCAGGGATCGTCAGGATGTCCGAGAACAGGATCGCCGCATCCAGCGGAAAACGCTCAAGGGGCTGCAGGGTGACTTCGCAGGCCAGCGGTGTGTTCTTGCACAGGCTGAGGAAGTCCCCGGCCTTGGCCCGGGTCGCGCGGTATTCCGGAAGGTAACGACCGGCCTGGCGCATCATCCAGACGGGGGTGCGGTCTACGGGCTGGCGCATGAGGGCGCGGAGGAAGCGGTCGTTCTGCAGTTCGCTCATATCGGGTCCTGATCTTCGGAGTCTGACTGGCCAGAAGGAAAGGGACCTGCCCGTTTTCCACTGGTCATGATGCGCGCAATGATAACGCGTTTGCGACAATAAAAAAGGGCAGCCACCGGAATGGTGCTGCCCTTTTGATACGGATCAGCCGTTAATTGGACTGTCTTACAGGTCCAGGTAATCCAGGATACCCTCGGCAGCCTGGCGGCCTTCCCAGATCGCGGTGACCACGAGGTCAGAACCTCTCACCATATCGCCGCCGGCGAAGATCTTGGGATTGGAGGTCTGAAAAGCAAACTCTGACTCTTCCGGTGCGTTGACCCGTCCGGAATCGTCCGTGTCCACTTTCAGCTCGCTGAACCAGTCCGCCGGGCTCGGGCGGAAACCGAATGCCACCAGCACCGCGTCAGCGGGAATAACTTCCTCACTACCTGGCACCACTTCCGGGCGACGACGGCCATTTTCGTCTGGCTCGCCCAGCTGGGTCTGGACCACCTTCACGCCCTCCACCCGGTCTTCACCGATGATGGCAATAGGCTGACGGTTGAACAGGAACTTCACACCCTCTTCCTTGGCATTGGCCACCTCCCGGCGGGAACCAGGCATGTTAGCCTCGTCCCGACGATAGGCGCAGGTAACGCTGGCGGCTTGCTGGCGAATGGAAGTTCGGTTGCAGTCCATAGCGGTGTCGCCACCACCGAGGACAACCACCCGCTTGCCTTTCATATCGATAAATTCGCCGGCGTCCTTTTCGAAACCCAGGCGACGGTTCACGTTGGAGACCAGGAAAGGCAGGGCATCGTAAACCCCCGGCAGGTCTTCACCGGGAAAGCCACCCTTCATATAGGTGTAGGTGCCCATGCCCATGAATACGGCATCGTATTCATCGATGATGTCCTGAAGCTGGACGTCCTTGCCCACCTCGGTTTCAAGCCGGAACTCCACGCCCATTTCCTCGAACACCTTGCGGCGACGGGTCATGACCGTCTTTTCCAGCTTGAATTCGGGGATGCCGAAGGTCAGCAGGCCGCCGATTTCCGGGTACCGGTCAAATACCACGGGCTTGACGCCATTGCGCACGAGGATATCAGCACAGCCCAGTCCCGCCGGGCCAGCACCGATCACGGCCACCTTTTTGTCGGTCCACTTGACGTCAGACAGGTCTGGCTTCCAACCGAGGGCAAAGGCCGTGTCGGTGATGTACTTTTCCACCGAGCCGATGGTCACGGCGCCATAACCGTCGTTCAGGGTACAGGCGCCCTCACACAGACGATCCTGGGGGCAGACGCGGCCACAGACTTCCGGCAGAGAGTTGGTCTGATGACACAGCTCCACCGCCCGCATGATGTTGCCTTCCGACACAAGCTTGAGCCAGTTCGGGATGTAGTTGTGGACCGGGCACTTCCACTCGCAATACGGGTTGCCGCACTCCAGGCAACGGTGTGCCTGGCTGCTGGCGTCCGCCGACTCGAACTGATAGTAGATCTCGCCGAAGTTCTTGCGGCGCTTGCTGGCGGGCACCTTCTTCGGGTCAACCCGCCCAACCTGGACAAACTGGAAATCGTTGTTCAGTCGTTCATTCATGGTGATGCTCTCATCATCTTAATTTCGACGCGCCGACCCGACTTGGACGGGTCGGCGAAAAACCTTGTCCCGGCGCTTACTCCGGGCGGGCCCTGGTGCTGGCCAGCAGGGTCTTCAGGCTGGCAGCCTTTGGCTTGACCAGCCAGAAACGGCCTACGTAGTCGTCGAAATTCTCCAGAAGGTGGCTTGCCCACTCGCTTGCCGTTTCCGTCACGTGCTCGCGGATCACACTCCGCAGGTAGTTACGGTAGGGCTCCATGTCTTCCCGGGAGATACGCTGGATCTCTACTAGCTCATGGTTATATTTATCCACGAAGGTGTTGGACTGGTCCAGCACATAGGCAAAGCCACCGGTCATACCGGCACCGAAGTTATACCCGGTATTGCCAAGTACCGCGACCATGCCGCCGGTCATATACTCACAACCGTGATCACCAACGCCTTCCACTACCGCATGGGCACCGGAGTTACGAACACCAAACCGTTCACCTGCGGTACCGGCAGCAAACAGCTTGCCGCCGGTAGCACCGTACAGGCAGGTGTTACCGATGATGGCGGTTTCCTGGGACTGGAAGGTGCTCACCCGCGGCGGGCGCACCACCAGCTTGCCGCCGGTCATGCCCTTGCCCACATAGTCGTTGGCATCGCCTTCCAGCACCAGGTTCAGGCCTGCGACGTTCCACACACCGAAGCTCTGGCCAGCGGTGCCTTTCAGGTCCAGGGTGATGGGTGCATCGGCCATGCCCTGGTTGCCATGAAGAGCGGCGATCTCACCAGACAAGCGGGCACCAATGGAACGGTCACAGTTGGTGACCTTGTAGCTCCATGCACCGCCGGATTTCTCCACAATGGCATTACGGATATCCTTGACCATCTGCTCTGCCAGCGCGCCCTCGTCAAACGGGGTGTTACGCTCCACCTGGCAGGTTTGCGGCTTGTCGGCCGGGATATGGTCATTACTGACCAGGCGACTCAGGTCCAGGCGCTTCTGGCGCTCGGTGTCGCCCGGCAGGCGCTCCAGCAGGTCAACGCGACCCACCAGTTCCTCCAGGCTGCGAACGCCCAGCTTCGCCATCCATTCGCGAGTTTCCTCCGCCACGAAGCGGAAGAAGTTCATGGCCATTTCCACGGTACCCTTGAAGTGCTCCTCCCGCAGGTAGTCGTCCTGGGTGGCCACACCGGTGGCGCAGTTGTTCAGATGACAGATACGTAGGTACTTGCAGCCCAGTGCGACCATGGGGGTGGTCCCGAAACCAAAGCTCTCGGCACCGAGAATGGCGCCTTTGACCACGTCCAGGCCAGTTTTGATGCCACCATCAGTCTGCAGGCGGATCTTGCCCCGCAAATCATTGGCCCGGAGGGCCTGCTGGGTTTCGCTCAGGCCCAGTTCCCAGGGGGAACCTGCGTAACGGATGGAGGTCAGCGGACTGGCCGCAGTACCGCCGTCGTAGCCGGATACCGTGATCAGGTCCGCATAGGCCTTGGCAACGCCCGCCGCGATCGTACCAACACCGGGTTCCGACACCAGCTTGACTGACACCAGCGCCTCCGGGTTCACCTGCTTGAGATCAAAGATCAGCTGCGCCAGGTCCTCGATGGAGTAGATGTCGTGATGCGGCGGCGGTGAAATCAGAGTCACCCCGGGCACCGAGTAGCGCAACCGTGCGATCAGGGCGTTCACCTTGCCACCGGGCAACTGCCCGCCTTCACCAGGCTTGGCGCCCTGGGCCACCTTGATCTGCATGACATCGGCGCTGCGGAGGTACTCTGCGGTGACGCCGAAGCGGCCAGAAGCCACCTGCTTGATCTTGGAGCGGCGCTCGGTGCCGTAACGGGCCGGGTCTTCGCCGCCCTCACCGGAGTTGGAACGACCACCCAGGGTGTTCATGGCCACGGCCAGGGCTTCGTGGGCCTCTGGCGACAGGGCACCCAGGGACATGGCGGCGGAGTCAAAACGGGGGAAGATCTTTTCCACCGGCTCCACTTCCGAAAGGTCTATGGGTTTAATGCCGTCCCGGAATCCGAACAGGTCCCGCAGGGTCGCTACGGGTCGGTTATTCACCAGGCCGGCGTACTCCTGGTACTGGCCGTAATCACCGCTGGTTACTGCATCCTGCAGGGTACGGACCACGTCCGGGTTGAAGGCATGGTATTCCTGGCCGTGCACATACTTGAGCAGGCCGCCCTGGGTGATGGGCTTGCGACGTTTCCAGGCGGTGGCCGCCAGTTGCTCCTGGTCCTGCTGGAAGTCGTAGAAGGTTGCACCCTGGATACGGCTGGGTACGCCCCGGAAACACAGGTCGACCACCTCATCGGCAATACCGATGGCCTCGAACAGCTGGGCGCCCCGGTAAGAGGTAATGGTGGAGATCCCCATCTTGGAGAGGATCTTCAGCAGGCCCTTGTTGATGCCCTTGCGGTAGTTATTCTTGGCGTCAATGGGATCCACCAACATTTCGCCGGTGCGGATCAGGTCATTGATCACCTGGTAGGCGAGGTATGGGTAGACGGCGGTGGCGCCAAAGCCCAGCAACACGGCAAAGTGGTGTGGATCTCGGGCCCAGCCGGTTTCGACGATAATGTTGGAGTCACAGCGCAGCCCCTGGCGCACCAGGTGATGGTGGACCGCACCAGTGGCCATGAGGCTGTTGACGGGCAACTCACCCTGTTTCAGATCCTTGTCGGACAGGATCAGCAGCACCTTGCCATCATCACGCACCGCTTTCTCGGCAGCGTCACAGATATCACGGATCCCGTTCTCCAGCCCACGCTCGGGGCTGTAGCTGAGAGGAATTTTCGCCACTTCGAAACCAGGCCGGTCATTACCTTCAATGCGGAGAAACTTGGCCGGCGACAGCACCGGCGTCGTCAGGATCACCCGGTTTGCATGCTCCGGGCCTTCCTCAAAGACGTTTCGCTCGGCACCCAGACAGGTTTCCAGGGACATGACCACGGCTTCCCGCAGCGGGTCGATGGCCGGGTTGGTCACCTGGGCGAACTTCTGCCGGAAGTAATCTGCCACATGGCGAACCTTGCTCGAGAGCACCGCCATCGGCGTGTCATCCCCCATGGAGCCAACCGCTTCCTGACCGCTTTCGGCCAGCGGACGCAGCACCTGGTCACGCTCTTCGTAGGTCACCATGTAAATCTTCTGGTGCACCTGCAATTCGTCGTTGTCCATCAGGCGGAACTCCGGTGTATCGGAGTTCAGTGTGGACTCAACCCGCAGGGCATTTTCCCGCAGCCACTTCTTGTAGGGCTGGGCGCTCTTGAGGCGCTTGTCGATATCCTGGGTATGCAGTACTTCGCCGCTTTCGGTGTCCACGGCCAGCATCTGACCCGGCCCGACACGGCCCTTTGCGACGACGTCTTCCGGCTCGTAATGGTAGGTACCGATCTCGGAAGCCAGGGTGATGAAATCATCCTTTGTGACAACCCAGCGGGCCGGCCGCAGACCATTACGGTCCAGCATACAGACCGCATAGCGACCATCGGACAATACCAGGCCAGCCGGGCCATCCCAGGGTTCCATGTGCATGGAGTTGTATTCGTAGAAGGCCCGCAGCTCCGAGTCCATGGTGTCCACGTTCTGCCAGGCAGGCGGAATCATCATCCGCGCCGCCCGGAACAAGTCCACACCTCCAGCCAGCAACACTTCCAGCATGTTGTCCATAGAGGACGAATCCGAGCCAGTCAGGTTGACCAGTGGTTGCAGGGTCTGCAGGTCCGGCAGTTCGGGCGAGCTGAACTTGGCCGCCCGGGCAATGGCCCAGTTACGGTTGCCATCGATAGTGTTGATCTCGCCATTATGGGCCAGCAGGCGGAACGGCTGGGCCAGGGGCCACCTGGGCATGGTGTTGGTGGAAAAGCGCTGATGGAACACACAGATGGCGGTTTCCAGGTCCGGGTCACCAAGGTCCGGGTAAAAGTTGGCCAGGTCGGCGGGCATCATCAGGCCCTTGTAGGCCAAGGTCCGGTGAGACAGGCTGCAGATGTAGAACTCATCGTCATCAGCCATATCACGCTCGGCATGGCGCCGGCCGACGAACAGGCTGATATCGAAATCCCGTTCGTTCTTGCCACCCGGTTCAACGAAGACCTGCTCAATGCGTGGCAGGCAATCCAGGGCCATGGGACCGAGGCAACTGTCGTCTACCGGCACCTCTCGCCAGCCCATAATTTCCAGGCCCTGTTCAACCAGGTGCTTCTCGACAGCCTGGCGTCCGGCCGCAGCACGGGCTTCGTCCGGGGCTAAAAAAACCTGGCCAACTGCAAATAGGTCGCCAGGTTTTTTTCCGAACGCTGCTTGGGCAGCTTTTTGAAGGAAGGTCTTGGGGCTCTGGATGAGGAGCCCACAACCATCGCCGGTCTTGCCATCTGCTGCGATGCCCCCCCGATGCGTCATGCAGGTAAGGGACTCGATAGCGGTCTGCAACAGTTTATGGCTTGCCTCGCCCTTCATGTGGGCGATCAGGCCGAAACCACAGTTGTCCCGGAACTCGCCGGGATGATACAAGCCTGTTGTCATAAGCGTTCTCTCGCATGTAAAAGCTTTCTTATCAGCCCCTTGCGCACCAATATAGTGCAAAAAATGAGCCGACACCGAAAAAAAGGGGGAAGGGATTCTACACACGTAGAAATACGTAGACAACTTTTTCCTGGGTTAGTGGATTTTCGGCCGCAATGCTGCACCAACTCAGTGCATCAGAAGCTCTCGAAAGCCCTTACCCAGGAATCACTCAGCCCCAGGCTGTCCGGTAATCGGTTGGCCGCCGACCGGGCGGCCTCGCGGGTAGGATACTGACCATAAACCAGCATAAACCATGGCTGGCCATTCCGCTCGCCCAGGGTATAGGAGAGTTGTTCATCAGCCGGGGCACGGGCAATGACGTTTAAAATGGTCTGTTCCAGGTTGCCAGCCACCAACTGCAAGGTCCAGCCATCACGCGCCCTCAGAGACTCGATGGTGACAAATCGCTGGGGAAGTCCCGGTGAAAATGCTGGCTCTGGCTCTGGCTCTGGCTCTGGCTCTGGCTCTGG
>NZ_FOHZ01000008.1:0-125544 GCF_900111555.1 Marinobacter segnicrescens | reverse complement strand
CTGGCTCTGGCTCTGGCTCTGGCTCTGGCTCTGGCTCTGGAACAGTTGAAAGGTTTGCTCCGGACGGGTCAACCGGCTCAGCCTCCAGCAGCCCGGGATCCTCTTCCGGATTACCAGGTCCCACCGTGACAATGGCCCGGGTGGGAGACGGTTCGTTCACCGCAGGCTCTGCCGCCTGACGGACGCTGTCATCATAGCGGGAAGACACAAACCACCAGGAAGCCCCCAACAGGACCACGGCAAGGCCAACCCAGCGCAGCGGCGACAACACCCCCTTACCGGACTCGCCTGGCCTGCGGCCGCCGGTTGACGCCATATCCAGCCAGACTGCCGGGGCCACTCGCTGGAGCCGACCCGGGCTGCCTTGACTAAGCACCTGCAATTGGCTCAGGCGCCGTGAAGACAGTAATACCTCGGGCTTACCACCGGCTCGGACAACGCGAGGCTCCAGGTACTGTCGGATATCGTCCTGGCCGAAATCCGGCAGGTTGATCCTGTGCGCTGCGCCCCCTCGCAGGTCATCACCCAGCCCAAGCTGTCCCGGCAGGTCCGGCCCGCCCGCAAATACTGGCACGGCGGAGGTCGATCGATTGCTGTCGAGGAAGCTATCCAGTAGAAGTCCGAGAGTGTTTTCTGAAGCCTGGTCCGCATCGTCCAGCAGCAACACCTGCCTGCGCCCCTTTCGTGTAGCTTCCTCGGAGAGCACCATAAAAGCTCGTAATGCTTCGCGAGCCGACAGTCCCTCGGGCCTGTCGCGGCCGATGCCCTGGTAGAGGGTGCGCACCAGGGTTTCAGGGGAGTCGAGCCGGCCGGACTGCAGGCGCAGGAATTCCAAGCGAGCACCTTCGCTGCGCACCAACTCACCCAGTAACCGGGTCTTGCCAGCACCACGGGCACCGGTGAGCACCAATGCCATATCGCCAAATCCACACAGGTGGCGAAGGGTTTCCAGTGCATGCTGACGCTGGGCGCCGGGATAGAATGGCGCCTCCATGGCGAGGGGGTCGCTGTTGAGTCCGTAACGCTCCTGTAGCCGGGGGAAAAGCCCTCCCCCTTCCAGGCCAGTAATGCTCTCGCTCATGCCGGGTACCACTTAGCCGGAAAAGTCAGTGGCATAGCTCTGCCAGGGTGGATGCCAGGTCACTGGCAGCGAAACTGTCGGTCACTTCCGCTTCGCCCAGACTGCGCAACAGGATCAGGCGCAACTGGCCGTCAAGATTCTTCTTGTCGACAGCCATCAGGTTCATGAAGTTGTCCGGGGTCATGCCGGACGGTGGCAGGATCGGCAGGCCGGCCGATTTCACCAGCTTTTCCACACGCGCCTGGTCGGCCCCGGTAAGGTAGCCACTACGACGGGAAAGGTCCGTGGCCATCACCATCCCGGCACCAACCGCTTCACCATGGAGCCAGTTGCCATACCCTGCCCAGGTCTCTATGGCATGCCCGAAGGTGTGCCCAAGATTCAGGATGGCCCGAAGTCCACCTTCCCGCTCGTCCTGTGCAACTACCTCTGCCTTGCAGGCGCATGACCGGTAGATGGCTTCGGTCAGGGCCTCTGCATTCAGCGCGGTTAATCGCGGCATCGCCTCCTCAAGCCACGCGAGGAACCGGGCATCACGGATAAGTCCGTATTTGATAACCTCGGCCAGGCCAGCAGACACTTCCCGGGAGGGCAGGCTTTGCAGGGTATCTGTGTCGATAAGTACGCAGCGGGGCTGATGGAATGCCCCGATCATGTTCTTGCCCAACGGGTGATTGATACCGGTCTTGCCGCCGACAGATGAATCTACCTGGGCCAGCAGGGTGGTGGGTATCTGGATAAAATCCACACCACGCTGGTAACAGGCCGCCGCAAACCCGGTCATATCGCCGACAACGCCGCCCCCGAGGGCCACCAGGGTGGTTTTCCGGGAATGACGGTTTTCCAGAAGGGCATCGAATATCCGGTTAAGGGTGTCCCAGGTTTTGTAGGCTTCACCGTCAGGCAGGATCACCTCGTCCACCTGGCAGCCCGGGAAGTTTTTGCGGACCTTTTCAAGGTACAGGGGTGCCACGGTTTCATTGGTCACGATCATGACCCGCTTGCCGGCAACCCAGGGGGTCAGATCCCTTGAGCCAAGGAGACCCGCACCCACGTGAATCGGGTAACTGCGGTCGCCGAGCTCAACCTGCAATTCCTGGACTGTTGTCTCAGTCATTATTCCTGCCCTCTTTCCTGACCTTCCTTCGTTGACGGGGAGTACGCGGGTTGATCCGGTTGAGAATCTGGCGTACCACCAGGCGCGGACTCTTCCGGTCTGTCAGCATCACCACATCCGCCAGCCTTGTATAGATGGGGTCCCGCAACTCGTAGAGCCGGCGCAGGACACCCTCCGGGTCATCGTTCTGCAAAAGTGGCCGGTTGCGATCCTTGCGGGTACGTTCGATCTGTTGATCCAGGGACGCCTTCAAGTACACGACCACCGCATCTTGCTTCAGGAACGGATGGTTCTCGTCCTTCATCACAGCGCCACCACCAGTAGCCAGCACGGATGCACCTACTTCGGACAGCTCCTTGATCATCGCAGATTCCCTCTGCCGAAAGCCCTCTTCACCTTCGACATCAAAGATCCAGGGTATATCAGCGCCGCAGCGTTCCTCGATCATGCGATCCGAATCCAGGAAATGATAACCCAGCTCCCGGGCCAACTGGCGACCGATCGTGCTCTTACCCGCCCCCATGGGCCCGACCAGCACGATTCGTCTTGGTAACGGCATGTTGCTTCGACTCCCCATTAAACAGGCGGGTGAGAATAGCATAAAACACAAAAAAGCCGCCGGTGTTACGCGGCGGCTTTTCAGGCGAGGCAAGGATCAATCGATCAGATCGCCCCTCATGATCTTCGGTGTGATGAAGATCAGCAGTTCGCTTCGCTCGTCAATATTCTCGGTACGACGGAACAGCGCCCCCACGTAGGGAATGTCACCGAGGAACGGCGTCTTGGTGACGGTCGTGGCGATTTCAGACTGGAAGATACCACCCAACACAACGGTTTCGCCATTGCCCACGAGAACCTGGGTGGTGACCTCATTGGTATTGATACTCGGAATACCAGCGGTCTCCTGGCCCCGGGAATCCTGGTTCACCCGAAGATCCATGATGATCTTGTTATCCGGGGTTATCTGTGGAGTCACTTCCAGGGAAAGTGCTGCTTCCTTGAAGGATACCGAAGTGGCACCGCTGGAGGACGCTTCCTGGTAGGGAATTTCTTCACCGGACTTGATCGTCGCTGTCTGACGATCAGCGGTAACAACCTTCGGCTGGGAAACAAGCTCGGCCTTGCCATCGCTTTCGAGCGCAGACAGTTCAAGTTCGACCAGGAAGTCAGCACCACCCAGGCCAATCGCGAAGGACGAGGCACCGGCGTCGGAAACACCCAGATCTACCGCTAGGGCATCAGGGAAAACAATCTCGTTATCGTTCCAGAGTGATTCGTTGCCTTCGATGGATCCACTGCCAAAACGTGTGTTACTGCCATCCGGATCAAGGTAACCACCCCCCCAACGAACCCCCAGGCTCTCGGCTACGTTAGTCTGGGCGCGGACAATGCGGGCCTCAATGGAAACCTGGCGTACGGGGATATCCCAGGTGTTCACCAGCCTGCGGATTTCTTCCAGTTTATCGGCAGTCTCACGCACACTGATGGTATTGGTGCGCACATCGGAGGAGATGAAGCCACGGTCCGAAATCAGCTCTTCATCCTGCTCGATCAGGCCAACGATATCCCCGGCCTTGGCGTAGTTGACCTGGATAATTTCCAGTCGAACCGGAGCCAGCTCGGCAATCTGTTTATTGGTTTCCAGCTCCAGCCGCTCGCGAGCAGCAATTTCTTCGGCCGGTGCGACCAGGAGTACGTTACCAATCTGGCGCTTGTCGAGCCCCTTGGTCTTGAGGATCAGGTCCAGCGCCTGGTCCCAGGGTACATTCTGCAGGCGCAGGGTAATGCTGCCGGATACCGTATCACTGGCCACCAGGTTCAGGCCGGTGAAGTCGGCGATCAGCTGCAGCACCGAGCGCACTTCGATGTCCTGGAAGTTCAGGGAGAGCTTGTCGCCAGTGTATGGGAACTTCTCCTCGCGACGACGCTCGGCTTCCTCTTCGGTCAGCTTCTCGACACTCACGGTAAAGCGGTTGCCGGACTGATAGGCCAGGTAATCGTAGGCGCCCTCTGGGCGTATCTCGACAATCGCATCACCACCTTCGGTGAAGGTGTCAACCCGGGTCACCGGAGTGGCAAAGTCGGTCACGTCCAGTCGCCGGCGAAGGTCGTTGGGAACCTCTGTGGCATCCATAACCAGCCGGATGCGACCACCCTGCTCATTGAGCGCTACCGGAACGCGGCTGTTGGACAGGTCGATGATTACCCGCCCCTCGCCGTCAGCTCCGCGGCGGAAATCAACCCCCGTGATAGCGTCACCGGATACCCGAGCCGAGGTGGAAGTACGGGTACCACTCGACGCTGTTTCCACGGACTCCGAGCCACCGGAACCGACGACAGCTGCCCCGGAATCAGCATCGCCGATGGTGATGACCAACTGGTTCCCGCTCACTTCAGTGTCGTAGGGCGCAAGCTCCACGAGATTGAAGATCAGGCGGGTCCGATCCTGTGTTTCCACCACTGTCATGCTCTGGGTATTGCCATCACCCAGGGACATGTTGCGGCTGTCGAGACCGCTCACCGTACCTTTCAGGTCAATGGCAATCCGCGCCGGCCGCTCGATGGTGTAACCGGAAGGTTCCGGTGGTGTCTCGTCAAAACTCAACACCACCTCGGTGCGGTCGCCAGAGAGCGAGGAAAACTCCACGTCCTGAAGCGTTGCCGCGTTAGCGATACCGGCAGCCATTGCCAGTCCCGCCGCGCTCATCCATACCGTGAATTTTCTGAACATCGCTAGCCTCGACCCCAAAACTTGTGTTTCTTGCCAGTTTCTACGTGTATTCATGCGCGCCGCTCCTTAGCCTTCTTCTTCCAGGGACAGGGATCGGGGCCTTTCAACCCATCCCCCCGAACCGTTGGGCACTATTTCCAGCAGCTCAACCCGGGTTTCGCTGATTCCGATGATGCGGCCGTAGTTGGTACCCATATAGTTGCCGTTACGCACCCTGTGAATCCCACCATCAGCGTCTTCAATCAACGCAAACAGGTTGCCATTTGCGCTGGTGAGGGTACCCACCATTTCCAGCTCGGTAAGACCGTAGTTCTCGAGCACTTCCTTCGGACGATCGAGATCCGGTTCAACCGTACTTTCGGGCTGCTCATCGAGCATGGTCAGCTGGACATCGATAGGCGGCTCAAAGGGCGCCCGGCGATCAGCCGCGGAATAGGTAAAGGCCTCGTAGGCCTGAAACTCCGGCAGCGGTTCCACATGACCCCGCGGCTTGGCCCGGGTCTCTTCCATGAAACGATCAAGATCCGAAAAGTCGCCTCCCTGGGTACAGCCGGCGAGCGCAGCCGTCAGACAGATACCCAGCCAGGCTTTAATTGCATGCTGTCTTGCCATGCTCATTCTCCAGCCCGGTAGCGGTAGGTTCTGGCGACAACCTGCATATCAAGCTGATCCGCGTTACCGCTTCTTGGTGTGATGGTGAAATCATGTAGCGTGACGATACGGGGCAGGCCCGCAACGCTGCTGACGAAGGAGGCCAGCTCATGGTAGGAGCCGCTGACCTGGATATTGATCGGCAGCTCGATGTAGAAGTCACGCTTCTGTTCCGCCTGCAACTGTATTTCCCGCAGGGACAGGCCACTACCCAGCGCCGTGTTGGTGATATCCTCCAGCAGGCCAGGTACCTCGGTATCACTGGGCAGCTGTCGGACCAGGGCGCCGAAGGTTTCTTCCATCTCTACCATCTGCTGCTTGAACACTTCCAGGTTGGCCACCTGGTATGCCTTGCGCTCATACTCCTGGCGAAGCTCTGCCTCCTGGCGCTCCACCCGCTCCAGCTGGGCATACTGATCCTTGATGAAGAACCAGTAACCGCCACCGACGATCAGGCCGACAAGGATGAGAATAACGATGAACTTGACCGGCGCCGGCCAGATACCGGCGTTATTGATATCCAGGTCATTGATGTCAAATTCGTTCAGGCTTTTGAGAGAGTCCGACAGGCTCACTGGTTGCTCTCCTCTTCCGGCTCAGGAGTGGTCTGGCTGACCGACAGGTCAAAGGCGCTGTAGCCGGCACGGCGGTCATCCGCTGCAGCCACATTGGTCAGGTTGGGGTTGGTAAACCACTCGGACCGCTCAAAATTGCGCATCAGGCTGGAAATCCGACTATTGGACTCAGCCATCCCGTTGATAGCCAGTTGCTCGTTGGTCTTGCTCAGTTCGGTGTAGAACAGGCCTTCCGGCAAGGTACGAACCAGCTCATCGAATACACGCACGATTACCGGGCGCTTGCCCTGGAGATCCTGGATAACTTCCATCCGTGCGAGCAGTTCTTCCCGTTTCTTGCGAAGTTCTTCGATCTCCCTGATCTGGCTGTCCAGTTGGCGGGATGCCGCTTCGATGTAGTCGTTGCGAGACTCCTGGTAGGCGATGCGGTTATCCATATCGGTTTTCCAGAGAAACACCAGACCGGCAGCGACAATGGCGGCCCCCAGCAAGGTGGCCACGAACCGCTTCTGCTTCTCTGCCCTGAGCTCCTCGCGCCAGGGACGCAGGTTAATCTTGGCCATTAGTCAAAGCTCCTCATCGCCAGTCCACAGGCAATCATCAGCGAGGGGGCGTCGTTGGTGAGTGCGGACGCATTCACCCGGGAGCCAACGGCCATATCCGAGAACGGATTAGCGACGATCGTGGTGGTGGCCGTCTTTTCCTCTACCATGCTGGCGAGACCCGTAATCGAGGCGGTTCCGCCGGCCAGCAATACATAGTCCACCGCATTGTACTGGCTGGCGCCGAAGAAGAACTGCAAGGCCCGAGCCACCTGCTGCACTACCGCTTCCCGGAATGGCTCGAGCACTTCACTCTCGTAGTCATCCGGGAGGCCTCCCTGTTTCTTGGCAAGGCCGGCCTCTTCAACAGACAATCCGTAACGACGCTGGATTTCCTCGGTAAGCTGCTTGCCGCCGAAAATCTGCTCACGGGTGTAAACTGTCTGGCCACCCGCCAGGACACTTAGGGTGGTCATGGTAGCGCCCACGTCGACAATGGCGACCACCAGCTCTTCACCGTGGGACTCCAGCTGGGGCTCGATGAGACTGTAAGCCCGCTCGAGCGCATAGGCCTCGACGTCGACAATCTTCGCAGTGAGCCCGGCTATGTCCAGGGCATCCTCGCGGATATCGACGTTCTCCTTCCGGCATGCCGCCAGCAGGACGTCGACCTGGTCGGGATTGGTTTCGGAGGGCCCCTGCACTTCGAAGTCGATGGCGACTTCGTCCAGGGGATAGGGAATATACTGGTCCGCTTCAAGTGCGATCTGGTCTTCCAGCTCGAACTCGTTGAGTCCGGCATTCATCTGGATCACCTTGGTGATCACCGCTGACCCGGAAACCGCCACGGCAGCCTGCTTTACACCGGTACGGGCCTTGCTGACGACGCGCTTGATGGCGTCACCAACTGCCTCCACATCGGTAATGTTCTTCTCTACAACCGCATTTGCCGGTAGCGGCTCGACAGCATGGCTTTCCACTTTGTAGCGACTGCCCTGCCTCGAGAGCTCCAGCAGCTTTACCGAACTGGAACTGATATCCACTCCCAGCACGGTACTGGACTTTTTTCCTGATAATCCGAACACGCGCTCACCTTATACCTGGACAACCTTGCACCTGGCGTATCGCCGGGCTCCGGCCGTAAAACCCTGGCCTGACTGCCTTTTACGCTATGGTTCTTCTAATACTGCGCAGCAGTTCCATTTATATGTTTTTTATGTAAGAGAATTTCCGGGCTATTAGGTCTACAATGCCCCCTCGTTGTTTTGAGAGGTTGCGGGAGCATTGACTCCCTTTAACACCTAAAGCAATTTCTCAAATGATAGACTTATAGCCAACAGTTGTCAGAAAAAAATGTCCCGACTGATTACAGCATCACGCTTCTTTATCTGGCTGACCATTTTCGGGGCCAGCTCCGCCATGCTGGTTGCCGCCGGCTTCTACCTGCACCTGCGCCCAGAGCTCCCGGCAGTGCACCAGTTACTCGATACCCGGCTGCAGACGCCTCTCAGGATCTACTCATCGGACGACAAATTAATAGCAGAATTCGGTGAAAAGAGAAGGACGCCTGTCACAATCGACCAAATCCCCGAACAACAGCTCCAGGCCTTCCTCGCCGCGGAGGATTCCCGCTTCTATGAACACTTTGGCGTAGACTTCATCGGCCTTGGTCGGGCGGCCGTCGAACTGGCTTCAACCGGGGAGATCCAGTCAGGCGGCAGCACCATCACCATGCAGGTGGCGCGAAACTATTTCCTCACCCGGGACCGCACCTTCGCACGGAAATTCAATGAAATCCTGCTGTCCTTCCAGATCGAGAAGGAGCTCGACAAGCAGACCATACTCGAGCTGTACCTGAACAAGATCTATCTCGGCAATCGGGCCTACGGCCTGGCTGCCGCCTCCCAGGTCTACTATGGCAAGCCCGTGGACCAACTCAATCTGGCACAAATGGCCATGCTGGCGGGCCTGCCCAAGGCCCCCTCCGCGTATAATCCCCTGGCCAACCCGGAAAGGGCCAGGATTCGCCGGGACTGGATCCTCGGCCGAATGGCAGAGCTTGGCTATATCACCGAAGAGCAGCGTGACGAGGCACGCTCCCAGCCGCTCACGGCCCGCTACAACACCACACCCACCGAAGTGGACGCTGACTATGTCGCCGAGATGGCGCGGGCAGAAATGGTGGCCAGGTATGGGGATTCGGCCTATAACGACGGCTTCCGGGTCACCCTGACGGTGAACAGCGAGGACCAGCAAGCAGCAACCCGCGCGCTGCAGCAGGGACTGGAAGCCTACGATCGTCGCCACGGTTACCGCGGACCCGCCGGCACCACGAACCAGCTACCGGGAGACGAGGCAACCTACCAGGAGGTACTCGAAGCCTACCCAAGGGTTGAAGAACTCTATCCGGTGATCATTACCCGGGTCAGCGACGAAGAACAGCGGGCAGAGGCCTGGTCCCGTCACCTTGGCAAAGGGTTTATTCCCTTCGAAACCATGACCTGGGCGCGGGCCTACCGTACGGCAAACGCCATGGGCCCGGAACCCGGCAGGGTCTCGGATGTGCTTGAAGAAGGCGATATTGTCTACGTGCGCCGCCAGCCCCCCAGTGAATCGTCGGAACCGACCGAAAGCGGTGATAACCTCGCCGAAGAAACAAACTCGGGGGAGAACGAAGCGCCTGTAATCGCCCCGGTTCCCATGACCCTGGCCCAGATACCCGACGTGGAAGGCGCCCTGATATCCCTGCAGGCGAAAACCGGCGCCATCCGCGCCCTTTCGGGGGGATACAGCTTCAGCCAGACCAAGTACAACCGCGCTATCCAGGCCCGCCGCCAGCCCGGCTCCACTTTCAAGCCCTTCATTTACCTGAAAGCACTGGACCAGGGCATGACGCCCGCCACCATTTATAACGATTCGCCCATCGTGCAGGAAGGCAGTGAAACAGAACCGGGATGGCGTCCCAAAAACTCTGGCGGTGAATTTCTCGGCCCCACCCGATTGCGGGAGGCCCTTTATCGCTCCAGGAACATGGTCTCTATTCGCCTGCTCCAGGACCTGGGCGTGGATGAAACCATTGCCTTCCTGGACAAGCTGAAGCTACCTACGGATGACCTGCCACGGGAACTTTCCCTGGCACTGGGCAGCGGCTCCCTGACGCCGATGGACATGGCTCGCGGCTTTGCAGTCATCGCCAATGGCGGCTACGACGTTCAGCCCTACCTGATTCAGACCATTGAGAACAGTCAGGGCGAGGTACTCTACGAAGCATCACCGGCCATCCTGTGCGACACCAATTGCGACCGCCTGAGGGAAAACCGGCCTGACCCCATTGTCGGCTTCCCGGCTATCCGTGTGGCAGAGCGCCTGGCGGATGAGCAGTCGGTATACCTGTTGCATTCCATGCTGAAGGATGTGATCACGCGGGGCACAGCCACCAAGGCCCGAGGACTGGAACGGAATGACCTGGCCGGCAAGACCGGCACGACCAATGACCAGAAAGATGCCTGGTTCTCAGGATTCAACCATGAGATCGCCACCACCACCTGGGTAGGGTTTGACCAGCCAGCGACCCTGGGCTTCAGGGAATTCGGCGGCACGGCGGCCCTTCCGATCTGGATGGACTATATGAGTGAGGCCCTCGCAGGCACACCAGAATCGGAAATGGCACGCCCGGGCGGTATCGTGCAGGTCAGGATTGATCCCAGAACAGGCGAACGGGCAGCACCGGAGCAGGACAACGCTATCCAGGAAGTGTTCCGCTCTGACAACGTCCCCGAAGAGCAGGCCGGAAACGGCCTCAGCGGCGGCAAAGACGACGCCAACCTGCCCCGCAACCTGTTCTGAAGCGATCACCCACAAAAAAACCGACGGCTCTCACCGTCGGTTTTTTTGTGGGCTCAGTTCGCTGAAACTCAGCGAATATCGTCCATGGACTTGAGCGGATAGTGCTCCGGATAACCCTTGCGAGCCACACCGGAATCAACCGCAGCACGGGCGACGGCAGCAGGCACCACTTCCAGCAGACGAACATCCATCGGCTTGGGAATGATGTAGTCCTTGCCGAACTCCAGGCTGTCTACGTCATAGGCTTCGCAAATCTCCTTGGGGACCGGCTCCTTGGCCAGCTCCCGGATAGCGTGAACCGCAGCAACTTTCATCTCTTCATTGATGGCAGTCGCACGAACGTCCAGCGCACCACGGAAAATGAACGGGAAGCCAAGCACGTTGTTAACCTGGTTTGGATAATCAGAACGGCCTGTCGCCATGATCAGGTCATTCCGGGCTGCCATGGCCAGTTCCGGCTTGATTTCCGGATCCGGGTTGGAGCACGCAAATACGATCGGGTTCGGAGCCATCTTGTTCAACTGCTCAACAGTGAACAGGTCAGGGCCAGACAGCCCCAGGAACACATCCGCACCGTCAATTGCGTCATCCAGGGTACGCTTGTCGGTATCGTTGGCGAACATGGCCTTGTACTGGTTCAGGTCGTCACGCCCGGAGTGGATCACACCCTTGCGATCCAGCATGTAGATGTTCTCGGAGCGAACACCGCAGCTGACCAACAGCTTCATACAGGCGATAGCGGCAGCGCCAGCGCCCAGACAAACCACCTTGGCCTCTTCAATCTTCTTACCCTGAAGCTCGAGGGCATTGATCATGCCGGCTGCAGTTACGATGGCCGTACCGTGCTGATCGTCGTGGAAGATCGGCACATCGCACTTCTCGATCAGTGCACGCTCGATCTCAAAGCATTCCGGCGCCTTGATATCTTCGAGGTTGATACCACCGAAGGTATCGGCAATGCGCTCAACCGTTTCAATGAACGCCTGGGGGCTCTCGGAATTGACTTCGATATCAAACACATCGATACCGGCGAAGCGCTTGAACAGGACACCCTTGCCTTCCATCACCGGCTTGCTGGCCAGGGGGCCGAGATTGCCGAGGCCGAGGATGGCGGTACCGTCAGAAATAACGGCTACCAGGTTACCCTTGGCAGTGTACTTGTATGCATTCTCGGGGTCCTTTGCGATCTCGCGGACCGGTTCCGCAACCCCGGGGCTGTACGCCAGCGAAAGATCGCGGGAGGTCTGGGTCGGCTTGGTGATTTCGACACTCAGCTTACCCGGCCGCGGCTGGGCGTGATATTCAAGGGCTGCTTCTTTCAGATCTTGAGACATTGCCACTGTTCCGTTTGTCACGTTTAAAAGAGGACTTTCGACCATTCGCGAATTGACACCAAGAGGGGGCCACCGCAAATGTTAGCGCGCCATTATGGACCGAACCCTGACCCCAAACAAGGCCCTCCATACGTAATACCCCCTATCGGCACACAGTTGCAGGATTGAGTAGGAGGGGGAGTTACCTCCCCCGTCCTCTCACACCACCGTACATACGGTTCCGTATACGGCGGTTCATGGTTGGCGCTGAAGCCGAACCATCGTATCCAGCAAGCTTACCAGAGACAGACCATTGAACACTCGCTTGGGCAGCGCCGCGTTCATGTGAGATGCACCGCTGTTCCACCAAGGACCGCGGCCATTCGTTGCACTCATCCAAGCCCTTTGCTCCGTCAGACCGCGCCGCATTAGGTTGCGCGCCCGGGTGCGGGCGCGCTTCCACTGCCGCCACAGGATCAGGCGAAGTCGCCGCCGTATCCAGCCATCCAGCGCCTCCACCGAGCGTTTCGAGGTCGTCAGACGATAGTAATTCGCCCACCCCCGTAGCACCGGATTCAGGGATCGGATGGTCGTATTCAGTGACTGCCCCCTTGATCGCTTGAGCAGTGGTCGCAGCTTGGCCATAAAAGCCTTCAGGCTCTTCGGTGCAACCCTCAACCTTACCTGTCTTTCATGCCAGCTTACGCTGTAACCCAGAAAGCTCCGGCGCCATGGGCGATCCACAGCACTCTTGTCTGTGTTCACTTTCAGGCGCAGAGACCGTTCCAGAAAGCGAGTGACGCTGACCATAACCCGTTCACCGGATCGCCGACTGCGAACGTAAATGTTGCAGTCGTCCGCGTAGCGACAGAACCGGTGACCACGGCGCTCCAGTTCCCGATCCAGTTCGGTCAACAGAACGTTGGAAAGTAGAGGCGACAGAGGCCCGCCTTGCGGCGCGCCTTCGCGTCTCGGGCTGACCAGCCCACCTTCGAGCATGCCGGCTTGCAGGTAGCGCCGGATCAGAGTGAGTATACGTTGGTCGGTGATGCGACGAGCCAGCAGGCTCATCAGCACATCGTGGTTGACCCGATCAAAGAACTGGGCCAGGTCCAGATCGACCACCCAGCGGTGGCCGTCGTTGATGTGCCGTTGCATCGCCTTGACCGCCTGATGGGCACTCCGACCAGGGCGGAACCCATAGCTGTGACCCGAGAAGGTCGGCTCCAGCATTGGGCTTAGCGTTTGGTGAAGCGCCTGTTGGATCAGGCGATCCTGCACCGTCGGGATACCCAGTATCCGTTCGCCACCTTGCGGCTTAGGGATACTGACCCGGCGTACTGGTTGAGGATGGTAGTCTCCGGACAACAATCGCTCACGCAATGTTGGCCAGTGCTGTTGCAGGTGGCTCTTCAAGGCGGTCACCGGCATCTGGTCGACACCGGCAGCGCCCTTGTTCGATACCACCCGTTGATACGCACGCATCAGGTTCGAGCGATCAAGCACCCGCTCCATCTGCGTGTTCGGCTCCGCGTTCGTCCACGAGTGAACCCCCGCGCCGGCCTCGACACGGACTTCAGTACCTGCCGGGTTCCGCCCGGCCCCTTCCTGAATGCCCTGACCCATCTGGGTCGCTTCTGTCTTCATCAGCACATCACGAGAACCCACCGCCTACTGGCGGCTAACCATGTTCGGCCCTTCAGTACGCGGTAACGCACCTACTATGACCTCGGCTGAGTTCTGGCTCCCCATCCCCACCCCTCGCGAGGTGAGTAGCACAGAGGCAGAAAACCAGACTTCCCAGGGTAAGACGCGTGACCTTCACACTTATACCTGCCGCATCTACGTCCACACCTTCCGTGCAAGTACTGGGCTTTGACGATAATGGCCGCCTTACCCGGTGTGACCGCCTCATGCGATTCCTGTTCGTCAGGCCAGTGCTTTGCCTGCGGCTTCCTTCAGATTCCACCTCGCGGTGGACACCCTTGCCGTCCGGCTAGTGGTTCCCCTTGCCGGGCCCACAGGGGACTTGCACCCCCAAGTCATCCGGCCCAGCACCACCTGGACCGGAACAGCGCCGTCAAGGCGCTACGCGCCATGCCTGGCGCACCACAAAAAAAGCACCCCGAGGGGTGCTTTCCAGACTTCGGTGCTGCCCGGAGGGCGGCGCGAAATCAGTCCTTCTTGCCACCGATACGACCACCGAAACGCTTCTGGAAGCGGTCGATGCGGCCAGCGGTATCCATCACCTTCTGCTTGCCGGTATAGAACGGGTGGCACTGTGAGCATACGTCCAGCTGAAGATCCTGGCCATAGGTGGACCGGGTCTTGAATGAGTTACCACAGCTGCAGGTTGCGGTAATCTCGTGATACTTGGGATGAATACCTTCTTTCATGGCGAACCTCTTACGGTCATGCCGCCACCTGGTCACGGGTAAAAAGACCGTTTCGCAACGATTTTCAATACCTTGGCGCCGGGCACCGCATGTTTGAATCCATTGGAAAGACAGGGCACAATCAACCCCGCCTGAATCAGACCGCGCATCTTACGTGCAATCGCTTCCCGACGCAAGATACGCAACCCCCGAAACACTTGCCCAGCACGGCCCTGGAGCCCCAGTGTCGCGCAGTAGGTCAGTGAATTAACCAAACGGGACACCAGTGAGCCAGATCGTCCGCGTTGCCCTGAATCGCCCCATCCGGCGCCTGTTCGACTACATCGCCACCGACGAGGTGCCGCTGCAGGCCGGCCAACGTGTGCAGGTTCCGTTCGGACGCTACCGGGCCACAGGCCTGGTGGTTGAAACCAACGTCGTCCCTCCGGAAGGTATTGACCTGAAACCGGTCACCTCGGCCCTGGAAGACTGGCCTGCGCTGCCAGAAGAAACACTTGAGATACTGGGCTGGGCTTCAAGCTACTACCAGCACCCCCTGGGGGAATGCCTGTTCATGGCTTTGCCCCCGGCCCTGCGCAAGGGCCGGACCACCGACGCGCCAGCTGCGGAACAGTGGTGGGCGCCAAAGCCGGATGCTGACTGCAACCAGGTCCCTGCAAATGCCCACCGTCAGCAACAATTGCTTGCACTGCTCCAGGAGAGCGGCCATGGGCTGTCCTGGGGCCAGATCAAGGAAAAGGGATTCACCCGTAGCCAGCTCAATGCCCTGGCACAACGCGCCCTGGTCAGTGCCACCGAGCCCCCCGAGTCAACGGCAACCAGCGACCAACAGCCTCTCGCCACACCGGCTTTGACAACCGCCCAGATGGAAGCAGCCCGGGCCCTCCCCGCTCGTCACGGTTTTTCGGCGAGCCTGCTCTATGGCATCACCGGCAGCGGCAAGACCGAGCTCTATCTGCATTACCTTCATCGCGAACTCGATGACAGTGGCCAGGCACTGGTGCTGGTACCTGAAATCAATCTGACGCCCCAGACGGTCGCCCGCTTCCGCTCCTACCTCGGCGATCGCGTTGTGGTCTGGCACTCAGCCCTGAACGATCGTCAGCGGCTGGATACCTGGCGACGAGTGCGTAATGGGGAGCCGGTCATCCTGATCGGTACCCGGTCTGCTGTGCTGCTACCGTTTACCAATCTGCAGGCCATTGTGGTGGATGAGGAACACGACAGTTCCTACAAACAAGGCGAGGGATTCCGTTACTCAGCCCGGGACCTGGCAGTATTCAGGGCACAAAGGAACCGGTGTCCGGTTATTCTTGGCTCAGCAACGCCTTCACTCGAATCCCTGCATAACGCCGCCCGAGGCAAATACCGGCAAATCAACCTGACGGAACGGGCTGGCTCCGCCCGGCCGCCAGCCATCCAGCTACTCGATATCCGCAGTCGCCCGCTGACTGGCGGGCTGTCCCGGCCCGCCACAGAGGCCATCCGGGACACACTGGCGGCAGGTGAACAGGTGCTGGTCTACATTAACCGTCGCGGCTTTGCGCCGGTACTGATGTGCTTTGATTGCGGCCATATCGCCGAGTGCCCCAACTGCGACACCCGCCTGACCTATCACCGCCGCGACCGGGCGCTTCGCTGCCACCACTGCGATTACCAACAGCCTGCGTTTCACCGCTGCCCCAAATGCGGGGGCGAGGCCTGCGAGCCCGTCGGCCAGGGCACTGAACAGACCGAAGCGATACTTGCCGAAAGCTTTCCGGAAGTACCGGTCATCCGCATTGACCGGGACAGCACCCAACGCAAGGGCAGCATCCAGAATATCCTGGACAGGGTAAACAGCGGCGAACCCTGCGTTCTCGTAGGCACCCAGATGGTAGCCAAGGGCCATGACTTTCCCAATGTCACCCTGGTGGTCGTGATCAATGCCGACGGAGGCCTGTTCAGCGTTGACTTTCGCGCGCCGGAACAGATGGTGCAGACCCTGCTACAGGTGAGCGGCCGGGCTGGCCGGGGTGAAAAACCGGGGCGGGTGCTGATCCAGACCTGCCACAGCGACCACCCGCTGCTGGCCAGACTGGCCCAGGGAGATTACCTGGCACTTGCGAGACAACTGCTCGCCGAGCGTGAACAAGGCGCCCTGCCACCTTACCGCGCCATGGCCATCGTCAGGGCAGAAGCGCCCACCATGGAGGCGGCGCTGGCGTTTCTCGAGCAGGTTCGCACAGCCCTTCCGGAACGTCCCCTCGATATCTGGGGCCCATTACCCGCCGCACTCGCCCGCAAGGCAGGCCGCCACCGGGCACAACTGGTACTGCAATCAGAAAGTCGTGGCCACCTCAACCGGGTCCTCACCCAACTGTGCCAGCACCTGGAACAACATCGGCAGCCGGGCAACCTGCGCTGGGTGGTGGATGTGGACCCGCTGGAAACCGGGTAAAAGAAACCGTGTGATTTTGCTAAGCCCTGCCCTTTCCGGGATAATACCCGCCCTCAAACTCTGTGCGTCTTTTGATCAGGGCATCTGATCAGAGCAACACCACATCCCGAACCAAGGGTCACCGGATAGCATGAAAAACACCGTAACCGAACTCCTCGGCGCAGCACTGGCCGCCCTCCAGTCAGAGGGCACCCTGCCCGCCGACCAGTCCTTTACGCCGCAAGTTGGTAACACCAAGGACAAGACCCACGGCGACTACGCCTGCAATATCGCCCTGGTGGCTGCCAAGGCGGCAGGCTGTCCTCCACGAAAGCTGGCAGAGGCACTGGTAGAGCGATTGCCGGAAAGCCCGGCTGTTGCGAAGGTGGAAATTGCCGGCCCCGGGTTCATCAACTTTTTCATGACCGCGGAGAGCGCCGTCAGCATTGCCGGTGACATCCTGCAAAAAGGCGCGGGGTTCGGGCGCAATAACGATGGTCAGGGCGAGAAGGTGCAGGTGGAATTCGTATCGGCCAACCCCACTGGCCCCCTGCACGTAGGCCATGGCCGCGGGGCAGCAATCGGCGACAGCCTGTGCCGCCTGCTGGAGGCCAACGGTTACGATGTGACCCGTGAGTTCTACTACAACGACGCGGGGGCCCAGATCGACAACCTGGCCAGGTCTGTCCAGGCCCGGGCCAAGGGGCTGGGGCCGGATGACGAGTCCTGGCCAGAGGATGGCTACCGGGGTGACTACATCACGGACGTGGCTGAGGCCTACCTGAAAGGCGAAACCGTGACCGCCGACGACAGGGGTGTCACCGGCAAAGCGGACCCGGACGATATGGCCGCCATTCGGGAGTTTGCCGTGGCCTACCTGCGCCGGGAGCAGGACCTCGACCTGAAAGCCTTCGGTGTGGAATTCGATGTCTACTTCCTCGAGTCCTCCCTGTATCGGGATGGCAAGGTGGAAGCCACCGTCGAGCGCCTGAAGGAAAACGGCTACACCTATGAGCAGGACGGCGCCATGTGGCTACGCACCACCGAGTTCGGCGATGACAAGGACCGGGTCATGCGCAAGAAAGACGGGGGCTACACCTACTTTCTGCCGGATGTCGCCTACCACCTCGACAAATGGCAGCGCGGCTTTACCACCGTCATTAACGAACAGGGTGCCGACCACCATTCCACCGTGACCCGGGTGCGTGCGGGCCTGCAGGCCCTTAAAGCCGGCATCCCCCAGGGCTGGCCGGATTATGTATTGCACCAGATGGTGATGGTGACCCGGTCCGGCCAGGAGGTGAAGATCTCCAAGCGCGCCGGCAGCTACGTTACTGTGCGGGACCTTATTGACGAAGTAGGCCGTGATGCCACCCGTTTCTTCCTGGCCGCCCGTCGGGTGGACTCGCAGCTGACTTTCGACATCGACCTGGCTCGCTCCCAGACTAATGAAAACCCGGTCTACTACATCCAGTACGCCCACGCCCGCATCTGCAGTGTTCTTCGCAAGCTGGCCGAAGAGCACGGAGTCCAGCGTGGTCGCAACGAAGTTGCTGGCAACCTGTCGCTGCTTGTACTGGACGAGGAAAAGGAGCTGGCCAACCAGCTGGCGAAGTACCCGGAGCTGATCCGCAATGCGGCCGCCACCCGCGAGCCCCATCACCTGACCCATTATCTCCGGGAACTGGCCGGCCAGTTCCACACCTACTACAACGCACACAAGGCCCTGGTCGACGATGTCGAACTCCGGGATGCCCGCCTGACCCTTTACCTGGCGGTACGGCAGGTGATTGCTAACGGCCTGGACCTTCTGGGCATCAGCTCACCGGAAGAAATGTAGCCGGCTGGAGACCACGAATTGGCCAGGGATTACGCCCGCAAACAGTCCTCCGGTAAGGGCGCGGTGAACAGTTCACCGCCTCCCCGGAAGACCCGTGTGCGCGCGGAAAAATCCCGCAAACCCTCTCCCCGCCCCGCGGCGGCCCGCAAACAGAGCGGAGGATTATCTGTGCGCTGGATCCTGTCACTGGCAGCCGTCGGTGCCTTTATCGGTTTTATTGTCTACCTCAATACCCTTGAGCCGGTGGATGGCGCGGCACCCGAGCAGCGGCAACCTGCAGTCAGCCAGCCCTCAAAACCTGCCACCAGCAAACCGGAGCAGAACACGGAGCAGGGGCCCAAGTTCAAGTTCTACGACATGCTGCCGGAGTCCGAAGTGGTGCCGCCCACTGTGGAGGAATATACCCCCAGCCCTGCCACCCAGGACTTCCGCTACCTGGTCCAGGCTGGCTCCTTCCGAACCGCCGGGGACGCCGAACGCCAGCGCGCGCAGATTGCCTTCCAGGGACTGCAAACGAAGGTGTCGCAGATCACAACCGATGAAGGCAAGACCTGGTACCGGGTTAATGTCGGCCCGTTCGACAGCCGCAGCCAGATGAATTCGGCGGTAGACAAACTGGTGGCCATCAATATCCAGCCTCTGGTGCGGAAGATTCCCAAGGAGTGACCAAGGGGCTGGCCATGCACCTTGAAATCCCGGGAGCCGGCTCCATATCTCGGAAATCACTTCGATTTCAGCAAATGGAGCCCCGATGACCACGATACTATCCGTTCGCCGTGATGACGAAGTCGCCATGGGCGGCGATGGCCAGGTGTCCCTTGGCAATACCGTCATGAAGGGCAATGCCCGCAAGGTGCGCCGTCTATACAATGGCCAGGTGCTGGCTGGCTTCGCCGGCGGTACCGCCGATGCATTCACCCTTTTCGAGCGATTCGAGGCCCAGCTGGAAAAACACCAGGGCAACCTGACCCGGGCGGCCGTGGAATTGGCAAAGGACTGGCGCACCGACCGCGCCCTGCGCAGGCTGGAAGCCCTGCTGGCAGTGGCGGACAAGACTGCCTCCCTGATCATTACCGGCAATGGTGACGTTATCGAGCCGGAACAGGGCCTGATCGCCATTGGCTCCGGCGGCCCGTTCGCCCAGGCATCGGCGCGCGCACTGCTGGAAAACACTGAGTTAAGTGCCCACGAAATCGTCGAGAAAGGCCTGGATATCGCCGCCGACATCTGCATCTACACCAATCACAACCGCACCCTTGAAGTGCTCTCAGCCAACGACTGAACCCGGAGCTACCATGTCTGCAATGACTCCCCGCGAAATTGTCCACGAGCTGAACAAACACATCGTTGGCCAGGAAGAAGCCAAGCGTGCCGTCGCCATCGCCCTGCGCAACCGCTGGCGCCGGATGCAGCTCGACAGCACCCTGCGGGATGAAATTACCCCCAAGAACATCCTGATGATCGGCCCCACCGGCGTGGGCAAGACCGAGATCGCCCGTCGCCTGGCCAAGCTCGCCGATGCGCCCTTCCTCAAGGTGGAAGCGACCAAGTTCACTGAGGTGGGCTACGTGGGCCGTGATGTGGAATCCATCATCCGCGACCTGGCGGACATGGCCATCAAGATGCTCCGCGAAAAGGAAATGAAGCGTCACGAAAACCGGGCCCTGGACGCCGCCGAGGAACGCATTCTCGACGCCCTGCTGCCACCGCCCCGGAATTTCCAGGAGGACAGCCACCCCCGGGAGGATTCCTCTACCCGCCAGCTGTTCCGCAAGAAGCTGCGGGAAGGCGAGCTGGACGACAAGGAAATCGAGATCGACCTGCGCAACTCCGCCGCCGGCGTGGAAATCATGGCGCCTCCCGGCATGGAGGAAATGACCAGCCAGCTGCAGAACATGTTCTCCAACCTGTCCCAGGACCGTCGCAAGACCCGCAAGATGAAAGTGGCGGACGCCATGCGCCAGGTAAAGGACGAGGAAGCCGCCAAGCTGGTGAACGAGGAGGAGATCAAGCAAAAGGCTATCGAATCCGTCGAGCAGAACGGCATCGTGTTTCTCGACGAAATCGACAAGGTGGCCAAGCGTTCCGAGAATGCCTCCGCCGACGTATCCCGCGAGGGTGTCCAGCGCGACCTGCTGCCGCTGATTGAAGGCAGCACCGTGAGCACCAAGTATGGCACCGTGCGTACCGACCACATCCTGTTCATTGCCTCTGGCGCCTTCCACCTGTCCAAACCGTCGGACCTGATTCCGGAACTGCAAGGGCGCCTGCCCATCCGGGTGGAGCTACAGGCCCTGTCACCGGAGGACTTCCGCCGCATCCTGACAGAGCCGGATGCGTCGCTGGTACAACAGTACGAAGCATTGATGGGAACCGAGGGCGTGAAACTGACCTTCAGTGACGACGCCATCCGTCGCCTCGCCGAAGTCGCCTGGAAGGTGAACGAAACCACCGAGAATATCGGCGCCCGCCGCCTCCATACCGTGATGGAACGGCTGCTGGAAAGTCTGTCCTACGATGCCGGTGACAAGGTTACTGACGGCTTTGAAGTAACCGCGGAATACGTGGACGAGAAGCTGGGCGACCTGTCGGAAGACGAGGATCTCAGTCGCTACATTCTTTAAACTGGCCACGACCGCCCCGGGGGTCCTCTCAGGGCATCCGGGGCTTGCGGAATCACCATGACCCAACGTCCTTACGACATTCGCATTCGCAAGCAGAGCCGGCTGTTGCAGCTGGATTACAACGACGGCACGCGCTTCGAGCTCCCCTTTGAATTCCTGCGGGTCTGGTCACCATCCGCGGAGGTGCGCGGTCATGGCGCCGGTCCCGGCACCCTGCAGACCGGGAAAAAGGACGTGGTGGTGACGGGTGCGGAAATGGTCGGCAACTACGCCCTGAAGCTCAGCTTCAGCGACGGCCATGACTCAGGACTGTTTACCTGGGACTACCTCTGGGATCTTGGCCACAACCAGCAGGCGTACTGGGACGACTACCTGGAGCGCCTGGCTGCTGAGGGGGGCAGCCGTGAATCCGGGCCGCAGTCATTTGGCGGAACAGGTCAGCACTGAGCCAGCCAGGATGAACTCATGCCCGGTTCAGAATCCGGATCACGCTTCCAAATACGCTTCTGCCTTCCTTCAGCTTGCGCTTCTTCGCCACATACAAAGGCAGTGTCTCTCCGTATAGCGCCGTACTGATGGTACGTTCGCTGTCCTCGAGCACATCTCGGTTCAGGCGAATACCCTGCCTGGCCAGTAGCGGCTCCAGCTCGTCTGCCCGTCGCAACAGGTCACGGCGGGTCATCTGATAGGCGTGTTCACACACCTGGCGGCGGGAACGGAAGCTGAACACGCTGGAGTTGAAGAGTACGGCGTCCTCGCGGGTAGGCTCGAACAGCACCACATCCTGGTCCGGATAATCCCGCGCGTATTGGGCGATGCCCTTCTGGATCCGGGAATAGACCATCGTGCGGTACATCTGGGACAGCAGGTTGGGCATGCCGGAACCGGTGAGTTCGTCCGCATGCATGGTGCCGGCCGCTTCGGCCGCACGGGCATCGATGGGTACCTGGGGATTGATGGCCAGGACAAGGTCGGCACCCTTGTCCAGGGCAACCGAGGCATGCAGCCCCTTGCGGAGCGTGCCGTCCACGCAATACCGGCCTTCCACCTGCACCGGGACGTACAGCCCCGGTGAGGCCATGCTGGCCTGGATCGCCCGGGAAACCGGGATATGGTCCAGCCCCTCTTCGCCAAAACAGACCGCGTCTGTTGTTTCCACATCCACCGCAATCACATAGAGCTGCCGGCGCAGTTCCCGGAAGTCATTAGTGCGCCCGGATATGGTGAACGCCCGCTCCAGGTATGCCTCGAGCGCTGTATTATCAAACAGGCCAGCCGGCGCCGCCTGGGCCAGGATGGTCATGGCTTCCAGGAAACTCTGATCGTGGGGGTTGCGCACAAAACGGGAGACCGCGCTGCCGAGCAGGCCGGGAACCGCCCGCAGGCGCCGCCCCATTTCCCGCAGTGCCGGACGATAGAAAACCTCCGGGTGAAATGGATGCACTTCGGCCTCATGGCGGACAAAAATCCGGCACAGCTGGGCCGTAGTGAGCTGGTTGGCCAGGTTGGCCGCGACAAAAGCGCCGGCATTAACACCCACGTAGACTTCCAGGTTGTTGAAGTCCAGGCCGTCGAGTGCCTCGTCAAGCGCCCGCAAGGCGCCAATCTCGTAGATGCCACCGAGCGGTCCGCCACCACCAAGGGCAAGGCCGATACGGGGTGCAGGTCTGAGCTGGGTCGGTTCTGTCGTCATGATGCCCTCCCAAGGCCGGTGCGCCGGCGTCGCTTTCCACCGTCATCAGACATCAGGCTACCAGCCTGAATTAGAGTACTCACCCCAGAAATGGCCTTGGGGCAGACACCGCGTTACTGGGAACTCTCGAAACTGGTCACCGGCACCGCACCGCGCCCCGGACGCAGGTAGCGGGCAAAGCCGGCACTGCGAAGGGCCAGGTCGACACAGCTCTTGATGACGTGGGGCGAATCCAGCAACAGGACATCCTCCAACAGCTGCGCCGCCCATTCCCGGCTGATGCTTCGAATCACAGACTTGACCTTGGGCAGGCTGGCCGCGTTCATGGACAGGGCGTCGTAGCCCATCGCCATGAGCAAAAGGGCGCCCCCGGGGTCTCCGGCAAGTTCGCCGCAGATGGTTACCGGCTTGCCCACGGCATGGGCATCCTGGGCAATGCGGACCAGTGCCTGCAGTACAGCAGGGTGGTAGGAATGGTAGAGCTGGGCTACCCGGGGATTATTCCGGTCCACCGCCAGCAGGTACTGGGTCAAGTCATTGGAGCCAACAGACAGGAAGTCAACCCGCTCGGCCAGTTCCCTCACCTGGTAGACCGCGGCCGGGACTTCAATCATCACCCCTACCCGGGGCATGTGGATCTGATAGCCTTCCTCCCGGACCTCATGGTAAACCCGGTAGATCAGGTGCAGGGACTCCTCCACCTCGGAAATATTGCTGATCATTGGCAGCATGATTTGCAGGTTGTTAAAGCCCTCACTGGCTTTCAGCATGGCTCGCACCTGCACCAGGAATATCTCCGGGTGATCGAGGCTGATACGGATACCCCGCCAGCCCAGGAAGGGGTTCTCCTCGCTGATCGGGAAATAGCTCAGGGCCTTGTCACCGCCAATGTCCAGGGTACGCATGGTAACCGGGTTGGGGGCAAAGGCTTCGAGCTGCTCCCGGTAGTATTCTCGCTGCTCTTGCTCTGACGGAAACCGTTCCTTGATCATGAAGGGCACTTCCGTACGGTAGAGCCCGATGCCCTCAGCACCGTGGCTCAGGGAGCGGACCACATCGGTCATCAGGCCGGTGTTGACCAGCAACGATACCCGGTGGCCGTCGGTGGTGACACAGGGCTTGTCCCGCAATGCCTCCAGACCCCGGAAAAGTTCGTCTTCCTCGTCGCAGATTTCCTTATAGAAACTTCGCAACTCGGCGGAGGGCGAGGCAAAGATCTGCCCCTCGAAACCATCGACCACCAGCTCCTTGCCATCAAGCTGGTTCACCGGGATATCAACCAGCCCCATTACGGTGGGCACACCCATGGCACGGGCCAGGATCGCCACATGGGAGTTACTGGAGCCGCGCACGGAAACCAGCCCCACCAGCCTCCCACGGGGCACCTCGCCCAGCATCGCGGGGGTCAGCTCCTCGCTGACCAGCACCGTATTTTCCGGATAATCCAGCTCGCGGGTGTCCCCTTCCTGCAAGTGGGACAGGATACGACGACCCAGGTCACGGATATCCACTGCCCGCTCCCGCAGGTAGTGATCATCCATCATCTCGAAATGGCGCACATACTGGTTCACCACCTGCTTGAGCGCCCCCTGGGCCCAGAGGCCTTCGCCCTGGATACGATTGGCGACCTCCCCCGGCAGGGCATTGTCACCCAGCATGCGCAGGTACACATCAAACAACGCCTGTTCTTCCGGCCTGAGCTGGTCAGAGAGTCGCTGCGACACCCTCTGGATATCTTCCTGCACGGCGCTGACGGCCTCCCGGAACGAGGCCAGCTCAGCCTCGGGGTCGTCCGCAATCTTCTCGGGCACAGCATCCAGGTCTGCCGGGGGATAGACCACCACGCCCTTGCCGATCGCGACACCCGGCGCACCTGGCACACCGTTGAAGGACACATCCCGGGCCTCTTCACCGGTGAGGGACATACCACTGATGGCGCCGGTGGCTTCGCTGTGGGCAATAACGCCCGCGAGCTGCGCAGAGACGGTGACCAGGAAGGCTTCCTCACCCTCGTCAAAGTTACGGGACGCTTCACGCTGTTGTACGACCAGCACACCCAGCACCCGACGATGGTGAATGATGGGTACACCGAGAAACGATCGAAAACGCTCCTCACCGGTCTCGGGGAAATAGCGGTAGCGCGGGTGGGACGGCGCATCCTCAAGGTTGATGGGCTCCTCCCGGGAGCCTACCAGGCCCACCAGGCCCTCGGAGTGGGCCAGGCTGACCTTGCCGACGGCCTTTTTGTGGAGACCCTCGGTCGCCATCAGGATGTAGCGATTGGACACTGGATCCAGCAAGTAGACGGAACACACCTCGGTGTTCATGGCTGCCTGTACCCGCGAAACGATAATGTCCAGCGCCTCCTGAAGGTCCCTGGCACCGTTTACTTCCTGAACAATACTTCGCAAGATACCGAGCATATCGGGTGTCAATCCGTCATTGTTGTTGGTCCTGTCGGCGCTGTGCTTCTTCGGCACGCTGCCACTGATCTACCGTACTGAACAATCGGGGGGCCAGCTCTCGAAGGGCACGGCGATAGACCTCCCGCTTGAAAGACACCACCTGCCCCAGCGGATACCAGTAGCTTACCCACTGCCAGCCATCGAATTCCGGCGAATCTGTGTGGTCAACCCGCACAGACGCATCCGGGGAAAGCATCCTCAGAAGGAACCATTTCTGTTTCTGGCCAACACAAACGGGGCGCGAATTATGGCGCACCATGCGTCTCGGCAGGCGGTAGCGCAGCCAGCCCCGGGTACAACTGATGATTTCCACATCCCCTGCCCCCAGGCCGACTTCCTCGGCCAGCTCCCGGTAGAGAGCCTGTTCCGGTGACTCGTTGTGCTTGATGCCACCCTGTGGAAACTGCCAGGAGTCCTGCCCGATCCGCCTCGCCCACAAGACCTCGCCCTTGTGGTTGGCCAGAATGATTCCGACGTTGGGTCTGAAACCGTCTGAATCAATCACGGCACAGTCCTGTCTCAAAGTGTTACGGAAGAAGCCCCTTTCTGAAGGGACTTTTATTCCAGATTGACTCCATTCTTACAGAAAGCCTACCGGTCGGCAAACGAAGCAGGCATTCTTTTTCAGCATGTTAGAATACCCTGTAAAAGCACCTCTGAAGGAGAATCCCCTTGACCCTGGCCATTTTCGACCTGGACAACACCCTGCTGGCAGGAGACAGCGACCATGCGTGGGGAGAGTTCCTCGTAGACGCAGAACTGGTGGACCCCGAAAGCCACCGACAGCAGAACGACCAGTTCTACCAGGACTACCTTAACGGTGAGCTGGACGTATACCGGTACCAGCGCTTTGCCCTTTCCCCCATTGCCGGACGCGACCCGGAAGAAGTGGCTGCCTGGCGCAAGGCGTTCATGAACAGCCGGATCAAACCCCTGTATCAACGCAAGGCCGACACCTTGCTCGCCAGCCACCGGGACCGGGGACATACGCTGATGATCATTACTGCAACCAACCGCTTCGTAACCGGCCCCATCGCCGAGGCCATGGGCATCGAGCACCTGCTGGCAACGGAGCCAGAAGTGGTCGACAGTCGCTATACCGGTGATATTGTCGGGGTGCCTACCTACCAGGACGGCAAGGTCGTCAGGCTCAGGGAATGGCTGGAGGAGCACGGAGAAAGCCTGGAGGGCGCCTGGTTCTATAGCGACAGTCACAATGACCTGCCGCTACTGAAGCTGGTAGACAACCCCGTGGCGGTGGACCCGGACCCGACCCTGGAACAGTACGCCAGGGACCAGGGGTGGCCCGTTATGTCGTTACGGGATTAAAGAAACTCGGTCAGGGAACGGACAAAGCAGGCTTTCAGGTAATCCGTTTCAGGAATACCCGGCACCATGGGGTGGTCCGGGCCCTGATAGCCCTGCTCCAGGAGCTGTACGAAGCGGTCTACCTTGCGGGCACTACCGCGGATGATGTCCACCAGCTTGTCCCGGGACAGATGCATGGAGCAGGACGCCGAGACCAGCAACCCGTCTCGCTCCAGCAGGCGCAGACCCAGCTGGTTCAGGCGGGCATAGGCCTGCTCGCCGGCTTTCTGGTCACGACGGCGGGGGATCAGTGCCGGCGGGTCCAGGACGACGATATCGAACTTCTGTTTATCATCTGCCAGGCCCTTGAGCACCTCGAAGGCATCGCCCTCCAGGGTGTCCACATTATTGAACCCGTTGAGCGCAGCGTTATGGTGCACCGAGGCCAGAGCCTGCCGTGAGCTGTCCACACAGGTAACGGAGCTGGCACCACCAGCCGCGGCCTGCAGGCCCCAGCCACCAGCATAGCTGAACACATCCAGCACCCGGCACCCCGGACTATACTGCTGCAGGCGGGCGCGGTTCATACGGTGGTCATAGAACCAGCCGGTCTTCTGGCCACCACTCAGGGGCACCTCGAAAAGCACTCCGTTTTCGCGAACCTGGAGAACGTCAACTGGCTCTCCCTCCACCTGCTCCACGTAGGAGGGCAGCCCTTCCACCGAACGCATCTTGCCATCATTCTTGAGGATGATGGCTTCCGGATGCACCAGGCGCTGCACACCCCGGACGATGGCCTCTTTCATGGCCTCCATGCCGGCGGTGGAAATCTGTACCACAACCACATCACCAAAACGGTCGATGACCAGCCCTGACAGGCCGTCACTATCCCCGTAGACCCAGCGGTACCAAGGCTCGGGAAAAACCCGGTCGCGCAACTTCAAGGCAGTTTCCAGCCTGTCAGTCAGCCGCTTCGGGGTCATCCCGGTGGTGGCATTGCGGCTGATCAGCCGACCGCAGATCAGGGCATGGGGATTAACAAACACTGTCCCCAGGGGCTTGTCATTGGATGCACGCAACTGGGCCTGGCTGCCGGCCTCGAAATCCGTCAGCGGCGAGCGGCGGGTATCCACTTCATTGCTGTAGACCCAAAGGTGTCCGGCTTTCAGACGGCGTTCGGCGCCCTTGCGAAGGTAAAGAACAGGAAAGTCCATCAAAGCCGGCCCCTATGCATCGGCCAGTGACTCGCCATAGGCAGCGGCGTCCATCAGCCCGTCCAGCTCGCCCTTGTCCGCCAACTTCACCCGGTATAGCCAGCCTTCACCATAGGGGTCTTCGTTAACCATCTCCGGCTCGTCTTCCAGGGCACCGTTGATTTCAATCACCTCGCCGGTCACCGGGCTGAACACATCGGAGGCGGACTTCACCGACTCAGCCACGCCGGCTTCCTCACCGCCGGTAACCGTGTCGCCGACCTCAGGAAGACCGATATAGACCACGTCACCGAGTTGCCCCTGGGCGTAATCGGTGATGCCTACTGTGGCGGTGCCGTCATCCGACACCCGCACCCACTGGTGAGTCTCGATGTATTTCAGATCCGCAGGTATCTCACTCATGTCACTTATCCATTGGCTGGAAAATTTGCCGCAGTTTACCGGAAATCACCCGGAAACAGGAACGCCAGAATGGCGGGCACAACCCGCTCGAACCGCTGGAACCGGTGATCTCCCCCTGGCTGGATCCAGGTTCGGGCTCCCGGGTGCTTGGCCAGGATTTCCCGGTAGTCCAGGGTTTCGTCTTCGGTCTGCAACAGGATAAACAGGTTGTCTGCCCGAACCGTGTCCCCGGGCTCCATGGCTTCCAGGGTGTCCATGTGGGCGGGGGTCAGGTCGTAGTCCTCACCGGTATAGGGGTTATGCTGTGGCCCCAGGTGGGACTGCAATAATCGGTATGGCCAGGCAGCCGGGTTAATCAGCGCGGCCTTCACCCCATACTTCGCCGACAGGACCGAGGCATAGAACCCGCCCATGGAGCTGCCAACCAGCCCCACCGGTCGGTCCCCGGCAGACTCTACCGCCGCACTTGCTCTGATCAATGCCAATTCAGGGTCGAACCCCAGCTCCGGCACAACAAGCTCTATGTCAGGCGCGACAGCAGGCAGCAACGTCCGGAGCTCAGACACTTTCTGCGAGCGGGGCGAACTGTTGAAGCCATGAAGGTAGACCAGAACCGGGTCTCTATCACTGGAGGCCATGAATGTACCGGATAGAAGGAATGGGCCTGTCAGTATAGCCGTCCGAACAGCGACTCAATAGCCGTTGCTGTTCATATCCAGCTCATATTGAAAGTCTGTCGCCCGAACTACCCCTGTATCCAGGGTGCCATTGCTGTGAAGGTCAAGCCACCGGAACCCCGGAGCCAGCCGCTCAACGGCAAAGTCCTCGGACCCCGCCTCGAACTGGATGCAGGTGGATGGTGTCGCAAGCAGCCGGACGTCGCCCCGGTACAAGTCAAGGTCCTGGTGGATATGGCCCCAGAGTACGGCCTTGACCTGTGGAAAGCGGTCGATAACCTCCCAGAACTGGTCACGGTTATGCAAGCCGATGGCGTTCATCCACTCGGTATCGATGCGAACGGGGTGGTGATGTAAACTCACCAGCGCAGGACGATCCGGGAAGGCGGTCAGAGCCTCCGCCAGGAACCTCAGTTCTGCCTCTCCAAGCTGGCCGTACACCTGCCCTCTTACAGAGGAGTCCAGCATGATGACCTGCCAACTTCCCACCAGGAACTGGCGCCCACCGGCCTGGTATTGAGCAGCAATCCGGTTGAGCACCTGGCTGTCGTCATGGTTGCCGGCAATCCAGCTTTGGGGGCAGTCGAAGGCAGCGGCCTGGCGGGCAAATTCGTGGTACGCAGCCTCAGAGGCGTCCTGGGCGATATCACCGGTCGCAAGCAGAAGGTCTGGTTGTGGCTGTCGCGCCCTTGCCAACTGAATGACCGCAGCCAGGCTGTCACGGGTACGAACACCCAAAAGGGCCCCGCCGCCATGCCCCATCAGGTGGGGATCGGTAATCTGGAGAACGCTTGCTACGGCGCTGTCGCCGGCGGCAATGGAAATGGGTGTCTCGTTTTCAGGTGACGACATTACGTGTTTTTCGTCCAGCGGCTGATGTCTTGGATACTAGCCGGATTCTACGTATACAACTTCCACTTTAGTCACAAGTCGGCAGTGGAAGCAGGGCAATTTTTACAAAAGTTGACACAAGGAGGACTGATCAGGACCTCAGCGGGCAGGCGCCTGGTCTTCAACGCCATCGGCAGAGCGCCACGGGCTGGAATCCGGTGTAACGTGACCGAACCTGAGGCAGTAGTCGAGCCAGTCTGCCACAAAACCGTTGAGCTGGACCTTTTCATCCGGGTGGTGCATGAAGCGGTTGGGGTAATCGTTGACGGCGGCTACCTGGCGATTGCCATAAAAGCTGATCACTTCAGCCATGCTGGCGTCGTGGTATACCCGCACGGTGAGCTCCGGGTTATTCAGCCAGCGTCCGCTGTTATGGACCTGTTCCAGCAAGAGCGTTTCCGTATACCGGGTCTGCTGCAACACCGAAATACTGACGCGCCCAAGGTAATGGGCCTCACGGTGCAGGTCGAACTGCAGCACATCCGTGTCCCCACCCTGGACCCGGCGAAGTCGACGCAGGCGCTGGTAGTTGCCTTCGCACAGCGCACCGAGTCGTTGCAGGTCGGGTACGTAGCGCTGCCTGCGCAGGGTCACGGCGCTCACGACTGCCCCCACCCCCGCCGCAGGCGGTCACGGTTAAGCTGAAGCCACTGGATCGCCATGATGGCCGCCGCGTTGTTGATCCGCCCATCGTGGATCATGGCAAAGGTTTCTTCGGCACTGAAAACATGGGCGCGGATATCTTCATGCTCATGGTCCAGTCCGTAGAGCCCACCGGCGTTTTCGGTACTGACCTGTCCAGCGTAGAGGTAGACCAGTTCGGTGGTGCCACCGGGTGACACCAGGTATTCGCAGATTTTTTCAAGGCGGGTAAAGCTCAGCCCGGCTTCCTCTTCGGCCTCACGATGGGCAACGTCCTCCGGGTCCTCGCCTTTTTCGTTCATTCCGGCTACCAGTTCCAGCAACCATGGGCTCTGATCCCGACCGATGGCTCCGAGGCGGAACTGTTCGAGCAGGACCACTTCATCCCGCTCAGGGTCATAGGGCAGCACGCAGGTGGCGTCGCCACGAACGAACAGTTCGCGGGTAAATTCGGGCATGGTGGTGCCATCAAACCGCGGGTGGGTAAGCCACAGCTTGTCCATGCGGAAGAAGCCTTTAAAGACGGTCTCCCGCTTGTGGACCTGCACGTCGCTGGCCTTGAACTGGAAGGGTTCGGGCTTCTTTTCGGTCATGGTGGTTCTAGGGTTTCCGGTGGTATGGCGTGATGGTGAACGATAGCCGTTCGAGCTTCGTTATTGCAAGTCAGTTTTGTAGCCTGAAAGTTGCGCAGAAGGGCACCCGAAGGCGAGGGGATTTTCCCGGACACGCCGTGAATACATCCCTGTAGGCTCTTCGAAAACGTCCCTGTTTTCGAAGGTCCGGGAAAATCCCCTCACCCCCGGATACCCCCTAAATTCCGAGATAACGCTACAGGCACACACCTTTAACCGTAGCCGCCAGTGCGGTTAACCGAGAGCCGAAGCACAAATCAGCTAAAATCATTTCATGACGGCGTAACTGCAAACGCCGCGATATCGCCAGGATAAACGGGGGCGGGGCGAGCACGTTTTTCGGGACCTTCAAAAACAGGGACGTTTTTGAAGAGCCTCCATGGATGGATCCACGGCGTGTCCCGAAAAACGTGCTCGCCCCGCCACCGCTGGCACCAAACCTATCAGTCTTGCAAGACGATCACATCCGGTAGTAAATCATCAAACCCGGTCGTAGATCTTCCCACCAGCGGCCACAAACTCCTCGGCCTTCTCCTGCATCCCAGCATCCACGGCAGATACCTCATCCAGGCCGTGCTCCCGGGCATAGTCCCGCACCTCCTGGGAGATCTGCATGGAACAGAACTTCGGACCGCACATGGAACAGAAGTGCGCCACTTTCGCGGACTCCTTGGGCAGCGTCTCATCATGGAACGAGCGAGCCGTATCCGGATCCAGGGCAAGGTTGAACTGATCCTCCCAACGGAACTCGAAACGGGCCTTGGACAGAGCGTTGTCCCGGATCTGGGCACCAGGGTGACCCTTCGCCAGGTCCGCCGCGTGGGCCGCGATCTTGTAGGTAATGATGCCGGTTTTTACATCATCCTTGTTGGGCAGCCCCAGGTGTTCCTTGGGCGTCACATAGCAGAGCATGGCGCAACCAAACCAGCCAATCATTGCGGCGCCAATACCGGAGGTGATGTGATCGTATCCTGGCGCAATATCCGTGGTCAGCGGCCCGAGGGTATAGAACGGCGCCTCGTCACAACATTCCAGCTGCTTGTCCATGTTCTCCTTGATCAGGTGCATCGGCACATGGCCAGGGCCTTCGATCATGCACTGCACGTCATGCTTCCAGGCTATTTTCGTCAGTTCACCCAGGGTTTCCAGCTCACCGAACTGGGCCGCGTCGTTGGCGTCTGCGATAGAACCAGGCCGCAGGCCGTCGCCCAGGCTGAAGGACACGTCGTAGGCCTTCATGATCTCGCAGATGTCCTCGAAGTGCTCGTACAGGAAGCTCTCCCTGTGGTGGGCCAGGCACCACTTGGCCATGATGGAGCCGCCCCGGGAAACGATCCCCGTGGTCCGGTTAGCCGTCAGCGGTACATGGTGCAGCCGAACGCCGGCGTGGATGGTGAAATAATCCACCCCCTGCTCCGCCTGCTCGATTAGGGTGTCGCGAAAGATCTCCCAGGTCAGGTCCTCGGCCACGCCGCCGACTTTTTCCAGGGCCTGGTAAATGGGCACTGTGCCAATGGGCACCGGAGAGTTGCGGATGATCCACTCACGTGTTTCATGGATATTCTTGCCGGTGGACAGGTCCATCACCGTGTCCGAACCCCAGCGGATGCCCCAGGTGAGCTTTTCCACCTCTTCCTCTATAGAGGAACTGACCGCTGAATTGCCGATATTGCCGTTGATCTTCACCAGGAAGTTACGGCCAATGATCATGGGCTCGGTTTCGGGGTGATTGATGTTGGCGGGAATGATGGCCCGGCCACGGGCCACTTCCTCTCGCACGAATTCCGGTGTGATTTCCGGCGGCAGGTTAGCTCCGAAAGACTGACCGGGATGCTGCTGGTCAGCCAGCCCCTGTTCCCTGGCTTCCTGCAACTTCATATTCTCGCGGATCGCGATGAACTCCATCTCCGGTGTAACGATGCCCTGGCGGGCGTAGTGCATCTGGGAGACGTTACGCCCGGCCTTGGCCCGCAGCGGCTTTCGCTCGTCCATAAAGCGCAGCGGGTCGAGCTGCGGATCCTTCATTCGACGGCGCGTGTACTCCGAGGAATAACCCGCCAGTTGATCGGTATCGCCCCGCTCTGCGATCCAGTTGGCGCGCAAAGCGGGCAGCCCCTTGCGCAGGTCGATGGTGGCATCCGGATCTGTGTACGGCCCGGAAGTGTCGTAAACGACCACCGGCGGGTTCTTTTCACCGCCCATATCGGTGGGGGTATCGGTAAGGGAAATCTCCCGCATGGGAACCTTCAGGTCCGGGCGGGAGCCCTTTACGTAAATTTTACGCGATGCTGGCAAGGGCTTGATTGCGGCGCCGTCGACGCGGGCAGATTCACTGAGATAGGCTGGAATATCAGACATAGAGCGGACCCTTCTTGTTTGAAACGGATTCGGGCCGCGTATGACGCTGGTGCTGCAGGCAGGAGACCGAAACGGTGCTGCCACCGTTCAAGCTACTGCCACCAGATCTGTCCTGGATCCCTACGCCGGTACTAACCGGATCAGGTTCGCGGGTTTTGCACTGCAATCTCAGCCGACCAACTGGCCAGCACCCCGTCAAGACGCGATTCAGGTCACTGTAGCAAGCTCATGGGGAGCAGCAGTGACCATTGGTTTGTCCACAGAAGTGGAGCAGTGTTCAAGTCTAGAGATCCGGCGATTTATTGTCCATAATGGCTTTCCTGCCTGATTAGCAAGCTAGGCTGGACGGATTCGCCAAAAGAAGAAACCACAGCCGCCACCCCGGCTGGTGGGTTGCCACACTGGGAGAAGCAATGAAAAAGCAACTGTTATGCGGCCTGATTGGTCTGTTGTCAACGCAGGCTGCGCTGGGCATGGACCTGATTGAGACCTATGAAAAAGCGCTGTCCTACGATTCAGGGATTGCTGCTGCCCGGGCGTCACTGGAAGCCCAGGAAGCCGGCGCGGACGTCACCCGCAGCGCATTGTTGCCCCAGATTGGCGCCTATGGCGACGCCAACCACATTGATGTGGACGGCCCCAACCAGGACAACTCCTACAAGTCCTACGGTTACGGGGTGCAACTGACCCAGCCGCTTTTCCAGGCAGATGCCTGGTTTGCCTACGATGCGGCCCAGTTCCGCACCGAGGCAGCCCGGGCCGAGTACAACCTGGCCCAGCAACAGCTGATTCTTGATGTGGCGGCCGCTTACTTCGATGTCTTGCGGGCTGCGGACAACCTGACGACCGCCCGAGCCACCGAGAATGCCATCGAGCGCCAATACCAGCAGGCCCAGGAGCGCTTTGACGTAGGCCTGATTGCCATCACCGAGGTCTATGAGGCCCGCGCCAGTTTTGATGACAGCACCAGTCGCCGCATCGCCGCCGAGAGCGAACTGGATATCGCCCGGGAGCGTCTGGCCCGCCTTACTGGTGAATACGCGGAAGACCTGGAAAACCTGGAGCGGGATTTCCCGCTGATGCGCCCCATGCCCCTGAATCCCAATGAGTGGGAGTCCACGGCCCTTGAACAGAACTGGCAGATCCAGCGGGCCATCAAGGAGCTCCAGGCAAGCAAGGCCAACCTGGATGAGGCCAAGGCCGGCCACTATCCGACGGTAGACCTGAACGCCTCATGGGGTCAGCAGAAACTGGACAACATTGAGGACCCTGTCACCGCCAGCCTCGGCGGACAGCGGGACGGCACCACAACAGAGGGTATCATCGGACAGCGGGACGGCACCACAACAGAGGGTATCATCGGACTAAGCCTGAATGTACCGCTTTACGCCGGTGGCGGTATCCAGGCCGGGGTACGACAGCAGAGAGCCACGGTAAACCTGCAGGACGAGAACCTGAAAACCACCCGCCGGGACGTGCAGGTGAATACCCGTAGCCTGTTCCGAACCGTCAACACCAATATTGAGACCGCGTCGGCCCTGGAGCAGACCATCGTCTCCCGGCGCAGTGCCCTGGATGCGACCCGGGCCGGATACGATGTGGGCACCCGGAACATCGTGGAAGTCCTGGATGCCGAGCAGGCCTACTACATCGCCCTGCGGGACTATGCCAACGCCCGCTACGACTATGTGGTTAACAGCCTGAGCCTGAAGCAGGCTGCCGGCACTCTCAGTCCCCAGGACCTGATCGAGCTGAACAAGTGGCTCAGCGAAACGGCGCCGGGCATTGAGGCGCTGGCCAATGAGGAAGAAACCCTGGACTCCCCAATGAAGTAAGCCGGATCAGGCCTGCCCGCCAGCGGCTGTGTTTCCGCCCTCCGGAGCAAGCCGCGCCAGCACGCCTTCAACCACCTGGTTGAGGGCGCCCCGGTTGGCTTCGACAGTCTCTAGCGCAGCCGTGCCAAGCCGGGAGGCCTCATCTGGATCCGAAAACAACCTCGCTACCGCCTCTCCCAGGCCTGCGCTATCTGACACCCGAACCAGGCCATGGTGCTCCTCCAGCTGCCGGTACACGGTCTCGAAGTTGAACACGTGGGGCCCGGTGATCACCGGCATCCCCCAGGCCGCCGGCTCCAGCGGGTTGTGGCCGCCTCGCTCGATCAGTGAGCCGCCCACGAAGGCAACATCTGCCGCGCCGAACATCACCATGAGCTCCCCCATGGTGTCGCCAAGATAGACCTGCGCCCCGGCGGCCGGCGGCTCCCCGGCCGAGCGCCGCGCCAGCGAGAACCCCCGTTGGCTGATCATGTTGGCCACCGAATCGAATCGCTGCGGGTGCCGGGGGACGATAATCAGTACGGCATCAGCAAAGGCCTCCCGTACCCTGGCGTGGGCCTCCAGCAGCTGCTCGTCTTCCCCCTCATGGGTACTTGCAGCGATCCATACCGGACGATCCTGGAATTCCTTGCGGAGCTCCTGGGACTGCTCTCGCACGGCGTCAGTGATGTTTACATCAAACTTGACGCTACCGGTCACCGAGATCACTTCTCCCCGTGCACCAATTTCACGGAACCGGCCCGCATCTTCATCGGCCTGAGCAGCAATCCAGTCGATTCGCCGCACCAAACCACGCGTCCATTCACCGAAACGCTGATAACCCCGGGCAGACTTCGCCGACAAACGGCCGTTAATGAGAAAGATCGGGCACTGCCTCCCGCTCACCCCGGTAATCATGTTGGGCCAGATCTCGGTCTCCATGATGACCAGTGCCCGGGGCCGGACACGCCTCAGAAAGCGTCTGACCGAACCCGGGGTATCGAAGGGCGCATAGGCATAGTGAACCTGGTCGCCAAACAGGGTTCTGGCCTGCGCTGCCCCGGTCGCTGTCATGGCAGTGACCAGGATGGGCACGTCGGGCCGGCGGGCCAGCAGCGCCTTCACCAGCGGAGCGGCGGCAATGGTTTCACCCACAGAAACCGCATGCACCCAGATCACCGGTTCGGACAATGCCGGAACCCACCCGAGGCGCTGCTGCCAGCCTTCGGAACTCGCCCCGTTGCGACGGGTGGACCACCAGAGATAAGCCAGGGCAAAGGGCAACAGCAGCCGATAACAGAGGGAATAAACGGTATGCAGCATGGAGGCTCCTGACTCGAACGTGAGGCCATTCTAACCAATTGACCTGCCGGTGACACCGGCGAACCGGCCCTGATAAACTCTCTCCCTTTGAGCCTCCTCATTGGCCCTTTGGAATCCTCGGTAAAACGTGAAGCGCAAACATCGCAAGAAAGAACGTGATCTGGATTACAGCCATTACCTTCATCCGCGCTGGTGGCCGACCTGGCTGGGTGTGGGCGCAATGTGGCTGATGGCTCGCCTGCCCTTGGGTATGCAGTGGAAAATCGGTAAGCTGATCGGCGAGCTGGCCTGGCGCTTCATTCCGCAGCGGAGACACATCGCCGAGACAAACATCCGCGCCTGTTTTCCCGAGCTCTCTGACAATGAACAACGAGCACTGGTCCGCAAGGCTTTCCACTCTAACGGCATTGGTTTGATGGAAATCGGGGTGGCCTGGTTCCGCAATGCGTCCGATTTCATGAACATTACCCGGGTTCATGGGCTTGAAAATCTGGATAAGGCCCGTGCCGGAGGAAAAGGTGTGATGCTTCTTGGCGGGCATTTCAGCACCCTGGACCTGGGTGGCTGCCTCTCCACCGAGGTCATCGAAGCGGACGTCATGCAGAGGGATCACAACAACCCGCTGATGAACGCCGTAATGACCCGGGCCCGACAGAGACGATATGGCGCCGTACTCGACTCCAAGGATTTACGAGGCCTGCTCAAGCGTCTGAAGGCCAATCGCACGGTCTGGTACGCCACGGACCAGGACTATGGCCGCAAGGGCATCGTATTCGCGCCCTTCTTCGGCATTCCTGCCGGCAGTATTACCGCCACCTCCCGCATTGCCGAGCGCAGCGGCTGTGCCGTGGTACCTTTCAGTCACTTCCGCCGGGACGACAAACCTGGCTATGACATTTACTTCCACCCGGCACTGGAGAACTTCCCGTCTGGCGACGACCTGGCCGACGCCACCCTCGTCAACCAGGCCATCGAGCGGGAAATCCGCCGCCAGCCTGACCAGTACCTGTGGATGCATCGGCGGTTCAAGACCCAGCCCAACCGGGATGACCCTGCCTTTTACGGCAAGAAACGCAAACGCTGAAGGACAATTCCACCTATGGCACTTAACAAGGCCTCCCTTGCCATCCTTGCGCTGCGACTGGCCGGCAAACTCTCCTTTGATATGGCGCAACGCATCGGCCGGGTGCTGGGCACTGTGGGAGGCTGGCTGCCAACCCGCTCCAAAAAGGTCACCACGGCAAACATCAGGCTGTGCTTTCCTGAGATGCCAGAAGACCAGCGTCGCCGCCTGGTTCGCTCCAGCCTGCGCCATACCGGACAAACCTTTATGGAAATCCCCCTGATGTGGGAGTGGCCGGTGGAGAAATGCCTGGGCCTGATCCGGGAGGTTGAAGGCCTCGAAATGGTGGACAGGGCACTGGCGGAAGGCAGGGGTGTGGTCCTTCTGGCCCCTCACCTTGGTAACTGGGAGCTGGCGGGTATTTATTTCTCCTCCCGCTACCAGATGGCAGCACTCTATAGCCCACCCCACATGGCAGAATTCGAAGACTACATGATCCGCGTTCGGGAACGGGCAGGCTCCACGCTGGTAAGGGGCGACCGCCGCGGCCTTGTGCGGATGGTGAGCATACTCAAGGGCGGGGGGATTGCCGGAATACTGCCGGACCAAAGCCCGGACAAGAACAGTGGGTACGCCTATGGCCCGTTCTTCGGACATAATGTACGCACCATGACCCTGGCGTCCAAGCTGATCGCCCGGTCAGGCGCTGCATCGTTTACCACCTTCGCAGAGCGACTCAAGGACGGGCGGGGCTTCCGTATGGTGATCCGCCCCACCGAACCCGGCATTGACAGTGCAGATCCGGTCGAAGCAGTAACCGCCCTGAACCTGTCGGTGGAAAAGTGCGTGCGGGAAATCCCGGAACAGTATCAGTGGGAGTACAAACGCTTCCGTCACCTGACGCCCGGAGAGATCAATCCCTACAACCCCAAAAAGCGCTGCAAGTAATCCGAGCCCGGCTCTATTCAATCGCCAACTGACTCCGCGATATCCCTGACGGGCAAGCCCGGGGCTGACTGTGTATAATTGCCGCTTGTTTTCAGCCTGAACCTGTCGGTACCTATGTCCCAGCACCAAGCAACACCGCAATCCATAGGCGTGGTGATCACCACCTATAACTCCCCTGCCTGGCTGGCAAAGGTGCTGACTGGCTATGAGAATCAGTCGAACAAGGACTTCCGGGTGATCATCGCGGATGATGGCTCAACCGACGAGACGCGTCAGCTGATCGAGCGCTTCCGTGACCGGGGCATCCTCACGATCGACCATGTGTGGCATGAGGATGACGGCTTCCGTAAATGCCAGATCCTGAACAAGGCGATCCGGGAAACCAGCTGCGACTACCTGATCTTCACTGATGGCGACTGCATTCCCGAACCGGGCTTTATTGCCACCCACCGGCGGCTGGCCGAGCCGGGACATTTCCTTTCCGGCGGTTACATCAAGCTCACCATGCCGGTATCCGAGAAAATCACCGACGACGACATCCGCAGCGGCGTGATTTTCGAGCCGGATTGGCTGGTTGCCAATGGCCAACCGAAGAGTCACAAACTCTGGAAACTGTCCCCCTCAAAGGGGTTCCGGAAACTGCTTAACGCCGTCACCCCGGCTGCGGCCAGCTGGAACGGCATGAACAGCTCTACCTGGACCCGTGACCTGATCGCCGTCAACGGCTTCAACGAAGATATGCAATACGGCGGCCTTGACCGGGAGCTGGGCGAACGCCTGTGGAACTACGGCCACAAGTCAAAGCAGATCCGCTACAGCACAGTATGTCTGCACCTGGACCACGCCCGGGGTTATTCGAAACCCGAGATATGGGAGAAGAATCGCGCCATTCGAAAGGCCGTCAAGGAACAGAAAACCTGGTGGGCCGAGAACGGTATCGAGAAATCCCGTCCCGATTCTGCCGGCGCCTGACCCATGAGAACCCTGGTCGTTATCCACAGCCTCAAAATGGGCGGCATGGAGCGGGTTGCCGTGAACCTTGCCGACGCCTTTGCCGAACAGGGCCATGACAGCCATCTGCTGTCCTGCCGTAACCGCCCCAACGACCTGAAGCCAGCCGACAACCGGGTTACCCTGCACCATTGGGACCAGCTAAAGCACCTGATGGCTTCGGTCATCGGTATCCCCGTGTTCCTGCTTTCCCGCCTGTTGCTGGGTGTGATATTGCCCCGCTCCCACTTCATGTGGGTGGGCTGGCTGCATGGCTGGCTACTGAAACGTCATATCCGGAAGCTGGAGAGACGGCACGGTCGCTTCGATCGCATCATTTTCCGGGGCCTGGGTACGTTCAAGTACTTTTGGTCTTTCCGGGATGATCGCTGCGTCTACGTGCTGGAAAACGTCATCCACCATGACCGGCCGTTGTGGCAAAAACGGTGGGAGTGGAAACTGGTTTTCGATGACCGCCACCTGGTTTGCGTCTCATCGGGTGTGATGGAATCCGCGAAAGAGGCCTTTGCCCTCGGCAGGATCCATCCGAAAAGCCTGAGGGTGATCACCAACCCTTGCCCGGTGGAATCGATCCAGTCGCTGGCGCAGGAAAACGACCCGGATATCCCTGACAAACGCTACATCGTCAACGTCGCCCGCCTGGTACCTCAGAAAGGCCACGCCCTGCTGATGGAAGCCTTCGCCCGGGCCGATATTCCACATCAGTTGGTGATTGTCGGCGAAGGCCCCCTGCGGGAAGAACTTGAGCAGAAAGCCAGGGATCTCGGCATTACCGAAAGGGTCCTGTTTGCCGGTAAACGCCGTAATCCCTACCCCTGGATGCGAAAGGCTGACCTGTTTGTGCTCGCCTCTGAATACGAGGGGCTGGGCATTGTGCTGACAGAGGCCCTGGCGTGTGGAACGCCCATTCTGTCCACAGATAGCCGTGGTGGAGTCCGGTTCGTTTTCCAGGGTGCACTTGAACGGTACCTGACACCACCGAACCCGGAAGGCCTGGCGGCGGGCCTGGAACGTACCATCCGGGAACTCCCCATCACAATCCGGCCGGAGTGGCTGGCGCCTTTTCGCAGTGACGTGGTGGTCAGTGCATTCCTCACAGCACCAGAGGAGCCAACGCCATGACAACATCGCCCCCCCTGCCCCTCAACATCCTTGTCGCAGGTATCTACTGGTCCGGCTCCGGGGCGGTCGTGGACTACCTGAAAGGCCACCCGGACTGTGTTGTGCCCCGGGGCGAGTTTACCGACTTCAAGCGCCAGGGCCGGATTGGCAGCATGCTCGAGGCAGCGTCGGGCAAAGAGGCCCGACAACTGGCCCGCCGGATGTGGCTTGAAACCGCCCTTGGCAAGCTACCTGCCGCTGCGTGGAAGCAGCGCAAGGTGAGTGCGCCCTCAGAACTGCCGCTAAAGGAGCAGGTGTTTCATAACCGCCTGAAGCTCGAGTACCTGAAGCAGTATCGCGCCCACCTTGCTGCGGGCGGTGCACCGTCCGACGATAGCGTGTGGAACCAGTGGCTCCAGGCGCTGGGCGCAAGGCTGGCAGGTAACCACAAGGCTGTGGTCTGGAACCAGCCCATCTGGGTAGGCAAGCACGAGGCATGCTGGCCTGGAGTGTTCAGCCCCTACCGGCTGGTGGTCGTTCACCGGGACCCGCAGGACCAGTTTGCGGAGGTGGTACGCCAGGGCAAGATCGGCAAACGTAAATCCGACCCCGCTTTCGACGACTCCGAGCAGGACGATATTGCCTATGTTCTCAAGGGGATTGCCGCAAAACTGGAGCACCTGAAGGCACTGGAACAGACCTTGCCTATGGGCCACCTGTTGACCGTCAACTTTGAAACCTTCGTAAAAGACCACTCCCGTGAGGCGGAGCGCATCACCCGGTACCTGGGCCTGGAAAATCGTCAGGGCAATGACGCCCCCTTCGACCCCAGCCAGTCCATCAAAAACATCGGCATTGGCCAGGAAGAAAAGATCCAGTCCATGCTTAAGCCCTACCGGCCACTGGTGGACCGGCTATACGAGCTTCGGGAACAACTCAGGGAATGATCGCCCGGCCGCAGGTTCAGTCAAGCAGGCAATAGGTGTCCAGTTTGCCGGAGGCCGCCATGGCCTCATAGGCTTCCAGCTCTTCGGCTGTGTCCACTTCCAGCCACCCGTTATCCACCAGGCAGGCCTGTACCGGCCACCCGGCATCGATCAGTCCCTGCACCAGGCTGGTCATGTACATGTTGTCGAAATCCTTGCCATCATAGCGGGCCTCTCGGTCGAGCCCGTCGAAGAATGCCTTGAACGCCGCCACCTGGTCACCACGGATCTTTACCAGGCCCATGTATTGAGCCTGGACCTGGTCATAGCTTTCAGGTTTCTTGCCCAGCTCCGTAACCTGTCCCATGTCGTCCATCCGGAAGGTTTCGGCGTCATCCAGCGGCTCATCCATGCGCAGTTTCCAGAGTCGTCTCCACGCCCGGTCCGCGGCCAGGCAGACCGGAGCATCGCAGTCGAGCACCGCCTGCAGGACACGGGGCTCATAGACAATATCCCCGTAACTGATCAGCAGGTCTTCGCCATCCAGCATCCGGTCACGGGCCGCAAACAATGTCAGCACCATGTTGGTCTGGTCAAAGCGCGGGTTAATCACTATGTCACTACCAGGAGCGTCCAGGTCACTCGCCCGGTAGCCACCAATAACGGTGATGTCGGACTCAACGCCGCAACGGGCCATGGCGGCCAACTGTCGGTGGAGCAAGGGTTTGCCTGCAAGCTCTACCATGCACTTGGGACGGTCATTGGTGTAGGGACGAAGCCGGGTACCCTGCCCCGCCGCCAGAATCAGTGTCTGCATAAACCTTCTCTGAAAATTCGGTTAAAAAGTGCCTTGTCTGCCTCCCGGAAAGGGGTCTCCCGCTCCGGGTGCCACATAATGCCTGCCCAGGGGAGGGAGTTGTGGGTAAAGGCCTCGATATAGCCATCTTCACTGAAGAGCTGGGGGATCAGTTCAGGGGCAAGGCCGCCAGCCGGCACACCCCAGTCGTGGAAACTGTTGACCTCCGTGAAGGCGTCGAAAGCGGTTTCCGATGGCGTACCCTGGAGCCGATGACGAACAGCGGTGTGCCCCGTGACGGGCTCGAGGCGACCACCGATCCAGTGGTTGAGCATCTGCATGCCCCGGCAGACCCCGAGCACCGGAATCCGTCGGGAGCGGGCCAGGGACAGACATGCCGCTTCCGTCAGATCCCGTTCCCGGGCCTGGTTCCGGCCGTCGACCAGGACCGAAAGATCATTGCCACCGGTCAGTACCACGCCGTCCACGCCCTGGCCATCCAGCCACTGCTCCGGCGACCGCAGGTTGTTGGGAACCGGCAAGGCCACCAGCCCCAGCTCCTCCAGGAAGGGGGCCCACTGCTGATCCAGGCAGTCACGGCGTTCGCCGTGGGAGGCAACGACCTCCACCCGCTGGGTAATGGCAATCCGCATCAGTGAACCACCTCCAGCCGCTTGTTGGCCGGATCGAGCTCCACTACCGCAGCACCCGCCAGGCGGGCATACCGCGCCTCACCAATACCAATGGCCGCGGGCAATCCAAACTCTGCAGCGCGGATCGCCATATGGGAATTGGCGCCACCATACAGGGTTACCAGGCCCGCAATGCCATGGCCGAAGAGCCAGTCGTATCCCGGGTCAGCCTGGGGAATCAGGACAATGCGACCGGCCAGCGACGGGCGTTCTGCTTCGGCCGCCAGTCCGTCCGATGACAGGTCCACGCATTCCGCCTGAACCCGGCTGGCGCCAATATAATTGGCATGGCTATCCGCAAACAAAAAGCCCTGAAAGTCCTCCTGGCAGGTCAGCAATGGCGGCAGCTCCACCAGGGCCGCCCCCCTTGCCGCCTCATGTCCCTCTTCCGCCTGCTGTGCAAGCCAGCGCCCGACATCGTTCACTTCCGCGGTGCCCGCCCTCAGCGCTGAAAGGGCTTCGACAGGAATACGGGCCATCTGCTCGCGGTCAATACCATGGCCAGCGCCAAACTCCGCCAGGCAGTCCAGCGCCAGTGAAAGATGGCGGGTAAACTCGAACTTTGCCAGCTCACGACCTTCAATCGCGCCGCGCAGAAACCCCTCCACCAGCCCGGGTTCGGAGGGCAAGCCTGACTGTGCCAGGGCGTCCAGAAACGTATTGCGCTCAGCCTGCCATAGATCCGGGGTCGCCTGGCTGGCCCGGCCCGATGCACCATGACCGCCACGCTCCACCACCGGACGCAAGTAGGTATCCGGCAACTCTCCGTAGCTGGCCGAGGTAATATCGTAGGTGCCCGGGCGCAGGTGCCCCCAGGTTTCCACCAGCTCCGCAAAGGATCGCTTGCCTTGCCGAACCAGCTCCGCATCCTCGGTAAACCGGTGAGACACAGTGCGGATCGACTGCATGAAAGCTTCCTTCGCCGCCCCCGACAGTGCACCCTCGGACACCGCTGAGCGCAATAACGTCACCGCCACAAAGGCACTGCGGGCCAGGTGTGAGAACGTACAGGTGCCATACCGCCGACACTCCTCCAGCAATGCCAACGCCTTGTCCAGGGGCGGCAAGGAAGTCCCACGCAACCGCTCGAAGCGCTGCCGGAACCCATCCACAGCGGCCAGGTCAGCCTCCGTTCTGTGAAATGCGGCGGTGGTTATGGCTCTTAGGCCCTCAGACAACTCGTCAAGCTCTCCGACACTGAAGGCCCCATGGGTTTGCAGGCGCTCGCGCCAGTGCTGGAAGTCAAGCGAGTAACAGGTAGGCACGACCTCGAACTCAACCTTGTCATGCAAGTGGGGATGGGCCTGCAGCCAGTCCAGGTAGAACTCCACCAGCCGCCCCGCCAGGTCATCGCTCAGGGTGGCCGGAACAAAGGAGTTAAAGCTGGCGCGAATATCAATATAGGGGTGGCCTGCAAACTGGACCAGTAACGGTTGCGGGCGCACATCCCGGTAACCGTATTCAGCCCTTTGCCGGGCCCAGACATCGTCAAGGATCAGGTAACGGTACAGGCTTGCGGCCAGGCGACCTGGCCGGGTGCCAATAATCTCGGCTGGATTCCAGTCCGGCATCACGCCAAACATCGTCCTGCGACCGACCAGGAAAGGACCGGGCGCCTGCAGCTCCGCAAAGCGTGCCTGTGCCCGCATCATGGCCTCTTCGGCCGCATCGGCGCTGTCCAGTTCATGCTGCACCGCAATGGGACGCACCTGGAGGATATGGATCAAACCGCCTTCGGAAATGGCAAATTCGATATCCAGCGAATCGAAATCCAACAGCGACTCTACCTCCCGCAACGCGGGTATCAGGCCTGCCAGGTTATCGGGGATATTGCGGTGTTCGTCCGGGGCGCTGCGGTGGAGAAAAAGTGTCTTGTGCTCCCGGCTTGAGCCGCTGGTGATGGATTCGGTACTGCGAGTGATATCGTCGTAGTTAACCACATAGTAAGGCGCGCCGGTGGCGAGTACACGTGTGAACGCCACACCGCTGGCGACCACACTCTCCAGCATCGGCTGCACCAGCACCTGGTTTTCCGGGTGTCCATCCGGGTAGGACGCAATCACCTTATCAATCGCAGCACTCAACGCCTGCGCCGACGCCCGCTCAATGTTCAGCAGGCTGGTATAGGCGCCGGCGTTGGACACACCAAACCCATCCTCCGACAGTGCGCTGCTGCGCACAACCAACCGGTCGGAATCAGCAAGGCGGCGGGAAATGTCTGAGAGAATATCAGATGGATTTTCCTGCCAGGCTGACACCGTGAAGCTGACCTGGTCCTCAATACGACTGCAACTCACCATCCCCTGTAGCCGATGCAGGGTCTGGGCCTTGGTTCCCAGGATGAAACGGCTGAGATCACTGGGGTCATTGAGTTCCGCCCAGTCGCCAGCCACGTCCACGGCTTCCGTGGAAAAGCCCCTGACCCGCAAGTATTCCACCAGCTGCGAAAGGCTGCCGCTGCGGAAGGCCCCGGGGAGCTGGTCCCGGTGCTGGTCAAGGTATGCCACAACCCGGGGCGACAGCTTCACCAACCCCACAAATTCCGCATCCGCCAACTCCGGTAAAATATCACGCCCCAGCCGGGTCACCTGGGAACCGTGAAGATTGACCTTTTCACACCGGACAAGGTCGTCGCCTGTGCGGTCCACCCGCGACCGCCAGTGGGTGTCCACCAGCATAGCGATATCGGCGGTATTGTCAGCCAGCGCGCCCACAGACGACTGACGAAACAGAATGTCGGCAAAGGAAACATAGTGGGTGAAACGGTCATTCAGTGGCGCTTCCAGCAGTGATGCCGCAGCGCCGGTAGTTGCCCAGTTGGGGTTAACCACATAGTGGAGGTCAGGGTAGCACTGGGCCACCTCATCCAGCTGGTAGCCACCGACAAAGTGAACCTCCGGTTGCGCACTGGCCATGGCATGCAGCAACCAGTCCAGAACCCGCCGGTGGCCAGTCGTGCCCCTCAGAACGCTGTGCTGCTCGCCACGAAACGGCTTGCCGGCACCGAGGATGATCAGGCGGTTATTTATCGCCTTCCCGGAGGTATTCACCACAAACTCACCCACCTTTCTGCTCAATGAGGGATACGACAGAGTCAATTCCCTCAAGTTTTAACAATGCGCCAGCAAAGTCATGGTCGGACTCACTCCAGCGTCTCAGGAACACGAAGTCCAGCCCGGCCCGGGTCGCCGCTTCGATGTCATAGCGGCTGTCACCCAAAAACAGCGCAGGCTTGCGTAGAACACCAGACTGGATTGCTCGTAACAGGATTTCGTCCTTGGTATCCGGGCTACCATAGATGCCCCCGTCAAAGTATTCCGCCAGACCACGCTCTGAGAACACCGCCCGCAGCTCAGCCTGGTCACCACCGGAAACCACCAGCCAGGAGGATCGCGGCGTCAACGCCCGTAACCGCTCCAGCCCTTGTGCCACCTCGCAGGACAACAACCCTTCCCAGACATAGCCCGCGTAACACTGAAGCAAGGTGTCGAGTTCTTCCTCATCCACCTGTTCACGGCCGACAATATCGGAAAGGAAGGTCCTGAACTTGATGTAGCGGGAGATTCCGCCATTGCTGATATGGTAGTCGACCAATGCCCTGGCCTTGTCCGTGCCGTAGGGCTCCGCGGCGCGATAGAACGCATCGGTTTTGACCCGGTTCGAATGCAGCAACACACCGTCACAATCAAATACCCAGGTGGAATACGCTTGCAGTGACGACATAGTTTCTCCGGTCAGTGGTGACGGCAAGGACCTCGGCCCGGCCACGTCAGGGCACCTGCCGCAATTGTGGCAGGTATTTCAGGGCAGAGGTATGGACACAGCCCAACTGGGCCGGGAAAGGCTGATCCATCAACATGGCGATCGCAAAGCGGTGACAGCCCGCTCCGGAAAATATCGGCTCGCCTTCCGGACCCAGATGCATGAGTATGCCGCCCACCTCACGATAGTTGTCCGGATCCAGCTCCTGCCGTGAAGGAAAGCGCCCACGTTGCAGCACATCCTCCCGGATACCGTCCAGGTTATCAAAACGGGCCTGGACATCCGCCGGCGTCCGGCAATGGTCGGTAACGCCCGTGGGTGAAACGGCAATACGGCTGAGCATGAACTCGATGGCACCAGCCTCTTGCCAGTCCTGGCCGTCGCGCCAGTGATTCCAGCAATAGGTCAGCTTTGGGTGGTTCTCAAAAGGCTGCTCCAGCTCAGAGGGCCATTGCCGAATAACCTTGCCCGACATCTGCCGGACCCGCGAGCCCAGGTGCTTCGCCAGGTCTGCGGCCTCGATATAACGATGACATGCGGACGGCTGGATCCATACCCGCTCGGCATAGCGCGGAGCCCGTGCACCATAGCGGAGCCGGTTTAAGGCATCAATCCAGACAGCCCGAAGCTGGTATTTCAGAGACAAGTTACGCCCTTATATCACGCGTGGTTTACTCACGCCCAAAAAACAGTCGGTTGGTTTCCCGGATCATCCGATCCATCCCGAATTCTGATTCGATCCAGGACCGAAGCTCGCTTTCATCAAACCGCTGTTCGCCCCGGATCAGTGAATCAATCGCAGCGGCCATGGCTTCGATATCATCGATATCGACCAGCACGCCATAACGGCCATGCCCCAGCAATTCCTCGCTACCGGGCACCCGCGTGGAAACCACAGGCACCCCATGACTCAGGGCTTCATTCAGCACATTCGCCATGCCCTCATTGCGGGAGCACAACAGGAACAGGTCGAGCCCCTTGAAGAAACGGTGCATGTCCTTTCGGTAACCAAGAAAGTGGATGCGACGGGATTCCGGGCGTTGCTCGATAGCCGAGCGGATCTCCTGCTCGAACTCGCCTTCACCGGCATGGACTACGTGAACATGTTCCGGCAACCTCGCCAGTATGTCCGGCAACTGGTCGAAGCCTTTCATGGGGCTGAACCGCCCGGCACAACCCACGATGACCGACTCCTGTGGAAGATCGAACATGCTGCGGAAGTCCAGGGAATCTGCTTCTACGGATGGTCTGGCAAAACCGTTGTAGACCCGTACCACGTTACCTTGGTCAAAGAACCTCGGGTACTTCAGCATATCCTCCCGGAGCGAGTCACTGTTGACCATCAGGATCGCCCTGAATACCCGGAAAATGAGGAAGAACTTCACCGGACTTTTCACCCGACGGGCAATCCCGAGGTAAAGGACAATGCGATCAACCCCTGCAAGCCTTGCCGATAGCGATACCAGCCACCAGTCCTTCTTCAGGGCCGCAAAGACCACGTCCGGCCGCAACCGGCGCAGGATCCTCACGTAACTGGCAACAACGAAAACGTTGAAGTCGCCCCCACGGGACTTCACCTCAATCACCGAGACATTCTCAAGGCCATCAAACCGGTCTGCGAAGTAGCCCTTGAGCAAAACCACATAGACCTTCACCCCACTTTCCCCAAGAAAGCGGGCACGCAGCAGGACGTTTTTCTCGATGCCTCCCCAAACCGTGGAGGGACAGAAAAGTACGGCTGTTTTCATCAATGCCTATCCCTTTTTCGGCCACGTAGCTGACGTTTCAGATTTCGACGCGCAAAACTCAGGTTCTCAAGCCTGTGGGCGATCTGCAGCCACAGGGACCCGCTCTCCTCTGGCGTCAGGTGATGCCGGGCTTCAGGGCAGCTTCGCAAAAAACGGTCCAGTTCCCGAGCTTTCTGAAGCCGAGGAAAAACCCTGGGCCGCTTCAGGCGGAAATCGATAAACACTACCTCACCATCATCACTGATCAGGAAGTTAGCCAACTGGGCATCCGAACGCAGATACCCCTGACTGTGTAAAACTCTCAGAGCCCTGAGAACCGCGGGGGCATCCTCACCGTTTGGTCGGCGCCCCTCAATAAATCGGTAACAGACAAACGAATCTGTCACCATGCCATAATGGCGCAACTCACCGGCAATCAGCGGCTCAGGAGCTTGAAGACCCAGCCCTGCCATGCGCTCCAGGTGCCGGAAAGTCCTCAGGGCATCGCTACCGCGAAACAAGCTGAGAAGGCGCTCCCACCGGCGCCGGTTTCGAGCTCTTGGGACTTTGAGCAAAAGTGTATGTCCGCCGACCCGAACCCGGGCACTCAGGGTTCGCCAGTTATCCCGGAAGACCTGTTCCCGCTCAACAGCTCCATCACGGATAGCCTCACCCAAAGCCAAAGCCGTATCCTCACCCTCTGTCGAGAGCAGCCGCCAGGGGCCGAGATAATAAAGCCGGGAAGTCATCAGAAAAGGGCCCGGTTTACTGCGCCGTACGCCTTTTGCAGCTCCTTCAGGTAGCCTGCCAGGTCAAGCTTCATAACATATTCAAAGCGCGCGTCGCCCTGTATAAAGCCGTTCGACCATAGCCGATGCATAATCCTGTACTGCAGAACCGGGTCGTGGGTCTTGATGAAAGAGCGGGTATAGTCGGTTTCCTCATTACCCGCTTCCCGGTATCCGGCAAACCTTCCCGAGGACAACATAAGGTCTGTATTGAACACACAGATCGTTGAAGGCCTGAATCGCAATAAGTCCAGCAGGGCATTTGGCCCTGCGTTCAGGTGGGTATCAGGCAAAAACCATTGCAGGGATGTCAGTTGTCTCAGGTTGGCCGGGGCGGGGCGGAAACGGGAGCAACCTTTCCCGTTATGGCAAACGCCCCAGCGCAGCTCCGAAAACACCGGCGCAAAGTCAGACTCAGCAAGTGTCTTCGACTGAGCGTTATTGTAATAACTGACGTCAACCCGCTTGCCCTGAAAGCGCGGATCACGTCCCCGGTTACCGCCCCGGTAACCGAACTTGACCACCACATCGTAACCGTCAATGTCAGGGCCGGACTCTACCTCCGAAGCCACGGGGCCCACCACCGCAATACTGCTGCCCTGGATGAGGTGACCGAACTCAGGGTCAGCAGGAGAATCCCCCCAGAGAAGACCGTCGGCGTCACCTTCATGGCCGCCCGACATCAATCCTGAAAACCAGCGCACCTGCGAACAGCGCTGGGGCGCGCAGCCTGACGATTCCATCCTCTCTAACCACTCAGCTGCCCTGTCGTACTTTCCCTGCTCGAGACTGGCGTAACAGGCCATTGTCAGTTCAGACAGCCTTGCCTCAGGAGCCGAGGCATCCTGTATCATCCGTAGCACCGCCTTGTCGCGGAGAGTGGCTGCCGGCTGAAAAAAGCCCAGTCCTATGCAGAGTCTGAACAAATCAAGCCAGCCAGAAGCTGGCAGCAGGGATGTGTCCAACGAGGCGGCACGGGCCTCGACGCTTTCAATATCACCCGCAGCAAGTTCTGGGCGACGTGCAGCGCTGACTTCCAGTAGTTCCCGCCAGAAGGCCTGCAGCGATTCAGACATGGGGTATCCAAGTCGACGAAAAGCTTTGTTCAGGCGCGCCAACGCGGCGTGTTCTGGCCGGCACACTGCGCTGTCCTGAACATAGCCATCCTTCAAAACATGGTAACGCCACCAACGGTCGCTACGTTTTCGACGATCAGTCAGATAACCAAGCATGCTGAGTCACATTGCGTATATGGACTGCGTAGGCAGCTCATGTCGGGTTGGTGTCACCGCCAGCAACTCCCGTGCACCGGTTGTTGACTGATATTGCGTCAGCAAGTCTTTCATTTCACGGGTGCGCGGGTCATCAGCACTGTACCCGTCAAAACCGGCAAGAAGCACTCTGGCGGACTCTCCACTGGCAGCAATAGCCAAGGCATAGGCAACTACCAGTGAGGTCGGCAAGGTGCAAGATCGTTCACCGAAAACAAAGGTTCCCGCCTCTACCTGCAAACCAAAATCCAGGACCTTCTTGTTGGCAAGTGATGTCCTGAGATCATCGCTCAGAGCTGACCAGGGGGTGATAAGGGGCTGTGGCAAACGAGTGTGCGCCTGATGATCGGCGAGCAACCTGACCGGGTGACACGCCACGCGATAATCGATCAGGGCGGAATCCACTTCTGCCTGAGTGTTTAGCGCAATAACGACGGGGTTAGTTCTGCGAATAAAGCGTTCAATGGCTCCACGGTGGCGACGCACTCCAGGTCCCGTGCCAAGCAGCAAAATTTCCCGGCCTCGCAAAACCTCACTCGGGTACCAACTGCCGCCCTCTGATTCCCTGTAGAAGTGCCTTGCCGTATCCAGGGCATCAAAACTGAACTTCTTGCCGCCATTAATCCTGAGGTGCTCGATAACAGCCAGCACATCCTCCTCACTATATCGGGAGTCACTCAGCATTTCCTGGATATAGGTCGGGTGAATGCCGTAACGGCCCGCCAGATAATAGTAAGGATTGGTTCCCCAACCGTAACGCTCCTGCATTGGACGAAAGTCTGTCTTTATTACCTGCATGAGGGGGACGATTGATATCGTCGTCCCCCTGGCGCTAGCGACTTCAATTGCCAACTCCTCGGTGCGGGCGTTTCCGGGGCCGCGGCCCATACCGGTCACGGTGGAGTCGACCCAGGTGACCCCGGCATCCATCGCCGACAGCGTGTTCTGCAACGCCATACGCAGGTTATCGTGGGTGTGAATTCCGATCTCGCCCTTCCAGTGACGTCTGAGCCAGGACACAATTTCGCAGGTTTGCTGCGGCCCCATACTGCCCAGACTGTCAGCAAAGTAGAGAACATCAACCGGATACCCTGCACAAGCCCGGGCCAGGGCCTCGACCTCAGATTGCTCACGGTCGGCCACCTGCATCAGGTTGAACCCGACCCGATAACCCCGATCCCGGAGCCAGAGACTTGCTGCAAGGGCTTCTTCAAATTCGTGGACATGGCAGGCAATACGAACCAGGTCAACCGGGGAATCATCCGATCTGGCCGGAAACAGTGAAGCCAGAGGGCCTGATACCGGACCAGCGCCAATCAGCTCGGAGGCATTTACCATTACCCCAATACTCAGGGTAGCGGGCAACGGTAAGCTGGCCAGGAACTCATCGGTGGTGTAAGCACAGGCGCCTCTGAAGCCGTCTCTGCGCAGAGACCGAAGCCCCATTTCAACGACATCGACACCAACGGCAGACATCGCCGCGAGATAGCGCTCGATCAGTGCGGGGTCGAAATCCCAGTCGTTGTAATAGCCACCATCCCTCAGTGTACAGTCCAGCAGGGTATACTTCGCAGAACTCATGCGCTTCTCCTAGGTCTGTCCGACACCGGCAGCAAGCATCGCCTCGGCGATCAGGAAGTCATCTTCCCAGTCGATGTCAAAACCCTGGATTTTATCCAGCACGTACTTGAAGGGGCGTTCGCCGATCCTGTCTCCGGACGACCGATACACCTCTGAAGGGGCGAGAAAAACTGCACTGTTCACCTCGTAAAGCGGCTCCAGTGTCTGGGTGCGAGGCCACTTTTCGATACCCCTGTCATAGTTGACAGGTCCGTTCTTATCCCACAGAAACCCCCGAATCTCCGTAACCGACATCAGCGAGTCATAACCTTCTTCCCGTCGCCGCAGGTACTCTTCAATCATTTGATCGTAAGCTTCTGCATTAAGGAACGGAGAAGTCACATGAGTCCATAGAATATCGCCGTCAGGAATCTGCCCACCTGCGTATTCAATCAACTGGTCCGTACTCGTGCTGCTCGCGGCTAGTGCATCATCCCGTTCCCGGATCACAAGCCTTTCATCATTCACCGTTTTTGCGTAGCGGATGATATCCGGATCATTGGTTGACAGGAGGACCTGGTCTATCTGACGACAGGCCAGCAGTTGACGAAGCTTGATCTCGAGCAGCCCGAATTGCCGGCCTGCGATAGGCCGGATATTTTTCCTGGGTACCCGCTCGCTACCTTTCCGGCAGGGCAAAAAACAGGTTATCGTCAAAGCTCGCTTCTCCCATTCCTGGGCGCCAGAGTTATAAAACCACCGTGCACACGATGTTTAAACAGAATGTGCATCAGGAGCCCCCTCATCTGCACGCTCCTCAGCCTTGAGCGTACCCCAGACAAATACCACCACGAAGAGAAACATCATTACCCCGATGTTTCGTTCCAGCATGCTTTGTGTCAGGTTGACAGCCCCATGCAGCATCAGGAACAGCGCACCAGCAAGTCCCACTGCCCGAACTGCGGGTGATCCGTGCCGGGCTTTCTTCAGAAAGAGGAAAAACGGGACCAGCAACAATGCCAGGTATGATACCAGCCCAACCAAGCCGTAACGGGCCATATTGTCGATATACTGATTATGAAGGTGGCGATAACGGGCAACATTTTGGTGGACCTCGCCTGACCCGGCCATCGCGTCCACCTTAGTCTCGATGCCACTGGGCCCGATGCCGATGAGCGGGTTCTCGCTGAATGCCGCGAGTCCAGCCTTGTACATATCCAGCCGTAAGCCTACCGAGGTATGATTTACGCCTTCCTCGAAATAGCCTTCGACTTGCTGACCGGCAATGATTGTACGCTCCCGTACCACGTCAACTGACACCATTACGGCGACCAGCAGCCCCAAGGCTGCAAGAATTATTGGAATCAACCACTTCTTGTCCAGAATCCGATCGCGATAAGCAAACAAAATGACCGGAACAATCAGGGGAATCGCAACCCAACCACTACGGGTCCCTGATAGAAAAGAGGCAACCAAACCTCCAGCCAGACCGCAAAGGAACAGGACATTCCAGAGGAATCTGTATCTTTGACGAGATGCCCAGGCCAGGCCGGCCAGGGAGAGACAGCTTAGAGCTAGCGCTCCGTTTCCATAATGAATGGGGTTATCAAAGCTCTGCAGGCGCGCAGCACCTCCGAGCCCCCACCGGTACAAGGCGAAGCCACCCGTCAGGGCGCCACCCAGGCCCACCGCGAAAAAAAAGGTGTTTGCCCGAACCGGCACCATGAGAAGGAACATCAGTACAAGCGACGCGCCCAGATAGCGGGTGGACAGATCGAACTCAGAAAGCCCTTCTCCATGCATCATTAGTAACAAGGCCTGAAGAAGGAAATAGCCAAAGAGCGTAGCGATCAGCAGCCAGCTTTCCCTATCTACCCTAGTGCGGAGGCTCGACCAGCCAAATATCAGGGCAACCAACGCCATCAGTAAGAGAATGGCAGGCCCCATATCGTACGCCCACGCCGTTAACACATAGAAAACAAGGTACGATCCCATCGCTGCAATCGTCACCCAGGACACGAATACCCGTAGTCTACTTTCAAACACCGGCCACACCTCTAATTCCGGGTACATCTGCGCACAGATTGTTCCTGATAAACAACAAAATCACCTTCGAGACCACCAACGACCACCGAGACAGACACCAGGAATGGAATTAGCTACGGCGATCACGGCCTGACTCACCTTACCCATGGTACTCGTTAGCGAGGGATTGCCACAGCGCGGTGCGTCGCGGCGATGTTACCTGGGTGATACGTTTGGCAACAGATCTATGTAAACGATCGAGATTCCGATTGCGCCAACTTCCTCCAGAATCCGCGAGCCGCAACCGGCACCGATCAAAATCAATAAGATAAACCTCACCACCAGCCACCAGAACGTTGTCACAGTTCAGGTCCACATGGTCCAGCCCTGCGTCGTGAAAACGGCGAATCGTCCGCCCCACCTCACGCCAAAGCCCTTCATCCTGCAGGTTATCCACCTCCGGGAGGGGGACCGCGCCAGGAATGCGGCGGATCAGGATGGCCGCCTCGTAAAAGAGGCCATACCGTTTAGCTCTGGCGGCTATGGGGTCGGGAACGGGCAGGCCCTGGTCATACAGTCGCCTGAGCAGTTGGTATTCCCGATACGAACGGGTCCGCTGCCAGCCGGTAAACACATACCGACGCTCCGACAACCGCGCTATCAGACCTCCCCGGCGATACTGGCGCAATACCATTTCGCCCTGATCGGTATCCACGAACCAGGCGCTGCCGCGGCCGCCCGCGGATACCGGCCTGGCCTGGCTTCCCCACCAGTCGGGATCAAGCCAGTTCCCGGAAACCCCTGGACAGGCAGGATTTGTAATCAGCATCAGACAACCTTCAAGACAGGCCCTGCCGATTCGGCACAGACGACACCAGCGGCAGTAGGCTAGAATGGGGCGCAGTTTAGCAGGAGCCATGCCAACGGCTCCACCTGTTAAAAACCGAACAGTCACGAGTGGGCCCTTGATCAACTCCATCTGCATCCTCCGTCTTTCTGCCATTGGCGATGTTACCCATGTGATTCCTGTCGTGCTCAGTCTCCAGGAACAGCTGCCCGGGGTAAAAATCACCTGGATCATCGGCAAGCTCGAGGCAAGGCTGATCGGTGACCTGCCCGGCGTGGAGTTTATCGTTTTCGACAAGAAGGCGGGACGCAAGGGGTACCTGGACCTGCGCAGGAAACTCAAGGATCGGAAGTTCGACGCGCTGCTGCACATGCAGGTGGCGTTCCGGGCCAACCTGGCCGCTGCCCTGATTCCGGCAAGGGTCAAGATCGGCTACGACCGGGATCGGAGCAAAGACCTGCACGGTGTGTTCGTGAACCGCCGGATTGCGCCGGCACGCCACCAGCATGTCCGGGACTGCCTGGCCAGTTTCCTGGAACCCCTGGGCCTTGAGGCCGCACCTCCCCGCTGGCAAATCCCACTCAGTGAATCGGACTACGAGTTCGCCCGCGCCCACCTTGCGAGCGACCGCCGCAACCTCGTGATCAGCCCCTGCGCCAGCCACACCCTTCGCAACTGGCCCGCCGAACGATACGCCCGCCTTGCAGACCACGCCATCCGACAGCATGGGATGAAGGTCATACTGGTGGGCAGCCCTGCACCGTTCGAGGCCGAATACTGCCAGGCGATAGAAGCCAGCATGGAAGAAGCTGCCCACAACATCTGCGGCCAGGATACGCTCAAGCAGCTAACCGCCCTGCTTCAGCAGGCCGACCTGGTGGTCGCCCCGGATACCGGCCCGGCCCACATCGCCAGCGCCATGGGCACCGACGTACTGGGCCTGTTCGCCGCCAGCAACCCGAACCGGTCCGGACCCTACAATTCCCTGAAATGGTGCGTAAACCGGTATCCGGAAGCCCTGAAGAAGTTCACAGGCAAAACCGTGGAGGAGGCCCGCTGGGGAGCCAAGGCAGAGTACGAGGGCGCGATGGAGTTGGTGACGGTAGAGGATGCGACGGCGATGCTGGACCGCTGGGTGGCTGAACAGCGTTGATATTTTTGGCCACGAAATCCACTAAAACCACGAAAAGAAAATATTAAATTTGCCACGGACACTCACGGACGGCCCCTGGCGGGGCCATAAAATTACAAAGGGAACAATGTTCTTGTCCGTGAGCGTTCGTGAGTGTCCGTGGCTGAAAAGCTTTTATTTCGTGGTTTTAGTGGATTTCGTGGCCAAAAGAATCACTTCCGGGCGGTATAGTCCTGGTAAGACTTCTCCTCCACAAACCGCGAGCCCAGTGCCAGGTTCACGTCTTTCTTGATCGCCGCCCGCTTGTCATTGGTCACATAGACCGCCCGAGCCAGCTCAATAAATTTAGGACCGAAATCCTGGGCCGCTTCCTGGTCACGGATATCGTCCTCGATCACCCACAGCTCTTCGTTAACGGCCTTGAGTTGCTTACGCAGTTCAGCAATGTCAGCCGCTTTCTCACCAATAGCCTCATCCCAGGTCTTGCTGAGCTCATCCAGCTCAAGCCGCACGTTTTTCACCTTGGTTTCGTCCTTGATGCGCTCGGACTTGATCTCAAGGATGGTGATCTTGTCCAGCACCTCGCCAAAGGAAACGGGAACCTTGATAACGTCTGCCATGGTCTTGGTCCTTTGAAAAAAGAAGTTCAAAAATAACAAAACCGCCGGGCTGAAACAGCCAACGGCGGTCAGGGGTAATGCCTGTGAATCAGCCTTTAACCAGCGTCAGCCACTCCTGATGCTGGGGCAGCTTGCCCTTCACCGCATCGAAATACAGGCCCTGCAGCTTCTCGGTCAGCGGGCCGCGCTTGCCTTCGCCAATGATGCGGCCGTCCAGCTCGCGAATCGGCAGCACTTCGGCTGCGGTGCCGGTGAAGAAGGCTTCATCAGCGATGTAGACTTCGTCACGGGTGATGCGGCGCTCTTTCACCGGGATTCCCTCTTCCTTGCAGAAGTCCAGGATGGTCTGTCGGGTAATGCCTTCCAGGCAGGACGTCAGTTCCGGGGTGTGCAACACACCGTCGCGATAGATAAAGATATTCTCGCCAGAGCCTTCGGCCACGTAGCCTTCGTTGTCGAGCAGCAGGGCTTCTTCCGCTCCACCCGAGATAGCTTCGTTAAGGGCCAGCATGGAGTTAATGTAGTTGCCGTTGGCCTTCGCCTTGCACATGGTGATGTTCACATGGTGGCGAGTATAGGAGGACGTCCGCACCTTGATACCCAGCTCCTTGGCCTCCGGCGACATGTAGGACGGCCAGCTCCAGGCAGCGACCATCACGTGCACCTGCAGGTTGTCGGCGCGCAGGCCCATACCCTCGGAGCCCAGGAAGACCATGGGGCGCAGGTAGGCTTCGTCCAGGTTGTTCTCACGAACAGCCGCACGCTGGGCTTCATTCAGCTCATCCTTGGTAAACGGCATCTTCATGTTCAGGATATGAGCCGAGCGAAACAGCCGATCGGTGTGCTCTTTCAGCCGGAAGATGGCCGGGCCCTGGTCCGTATTGTAGGCCCGCACGCCCTCGAAACAGCCCAGGCCATAATGCAGCGTATGGGTCAGGACGTGGGTCTTGGCTTCCCGCCAGGGAACCATCTCACCGTCCAGCCAGATCAGGCCATCGCGATCAGCCATTGACATTGTTCTTACTCCTGGAAAACGTTCTTCGGAAAAACGGCAGTCTATCAGGAAAAATCGCCGAAAAGAAGTATAGCAAGCTAACTACTCATTACTTTTTGCCACATCGCCCGGACATATTCCCGCTCCCCTGGAAAGGCGTCCCCGGACACCTGGCTATTCAGGTTCTGCAAGGCCCGGCGATGGATGGTGGAGCGCAGGGTAATAAAGGTTTCCCGCAGCTTCTCGGTGTCCTCCACTGGCAATACGCCTACCCGGCCCAGCTCTTCCATCTGCCGGATATTGTCAGACCACTGAGTCAGCTCCGGGTGGTCATGGGACTGGCTCAGCATCAGGTACTGCACCATGAATTCGATATCAATCAGCCCCCCGGTGTCATGTTTGATGTGGAAAACCTCCGCCTGCCGGGATTCCGGGGTGCCCAGACTGGCACGCATCTTCTCCCGCATGTCCACGACTTCCTGGCGCAGTTTTGACGGGTCACGCTGCTGGCAGAGAATCTCGTGGCGCAAGGTCTCGAATTTCTCAAGGGTCTGCTCACAACCGGCAACTCCCCGGGCCCGGGCCAGGGCCTGGTGCTCCCAGGTCCAGGCGTCGTTGCGCTGGTATTTGTCGAATGCCGTTACGGTGCTGACCAGCAGCCCGGAATTACCGGAAGGCCGCAGGCGCATGTCCACCTCATAGAGCTGGCCGGACGGGGTCTGGGTACTGAGAATGTGGACAATGCGCTGGCCGAGACGCGTATAGAAAACCGCATTGTCGATGGATTTATCACCATCGGTGGATTCCTCGGGGTCTGCATCGTGAATGAACACCAGGTCCAGGTCCGAGGTATAGCCCAGCTCCAGTCCGCCCAGCTTGCCATAACCGATGATAGCGAAATCCGTGTCACAGGCCGAACCATCCGCACGTCGAGGATAACCATGACGGCTGACCAGGTTGGCGAAGGCTACATCGACCACATGGTCCAGCACCACCTCGGCAATCCAGGTCAGGTAATCGCTCACTTTCATCAACGGCAGGGTTCCGTGCAGCTCGGACGCCGCTACCCGAAGGATATGCGCCTTCTTGAAGTGCCGCAGGGACTCCATCTGCTCTTCCAGGTCCTCAAAGGGAATCCGCAGCATCTGCTGGCGCAGGTCGTCTTCCAGCTCCGCCTTGGCCGGGGGATGGTAGAGGCTTTCTGCGTTCAGCAGCTCGTCCAGCAGTAACGGTGTCTCCGCCAGTTGACGGGCGATCCACGGGCTCTCACTGCACAGCCACACCAGCTGCTTGCGGGCACCGGGGTTCTCCAGTAACAACACCATGTAGGCGGTCCGACGCAGGATGGCTTCGACCAGTTGCAGAACCCGCTCAAGGGTCACTGAAGGCTGCTCGACGTGGCTCAGTGCCTCGAGCAATACCGGCATGAACTGGTTAAGCCGCTGCCGGCCCTGGCTCTGCATGACCTGGACCGTGCGGCTCTCCCGCAGCTCTTTGACTGATTCGAGGCTGGCCGGTGGATCCTCGAAACCCTGCTCGCCAAGCCAGCTAAGGGCATCTTCCTCCTCCATCTCTGACAGCCACAACTCCTGCCAGCCTTCATCCAGGTCCGTGGCGCTGTCGCCTTCATCCTCCAGGGCAATAATATCGGCAAAATGCCGGGCCACCCTGTCCCGGTGTGCATTCAGGGTATCCAGGCAGGCCTGCCAGCTTTCGAAGCCCAGGATCAGCGCTACCCGGGCCTGGCTCAGCTCGCCTTCCGGCAACAGCTGGGTCTGCTTGTCTTCCATACCCTGCAGGGCATGCTCCAGGTTGCGCAGGAAAATATAGGCATCCCGCAGTTCCCTGACCACCGTTGAAGGCAACAACTCCAGTGCCTCAAGTTCCCCGAGAATGGCCAGCAATTCACGTTGCTGCAACTCCCGGTCCCGGCCACCACGAATCAGCTGAAAGGCCTGGACCACAAACTCGATTTCCCGGATGCCACCGCTGCCCAGCTTGATGTTGTTTTCCAGCCCCTTGCGCCTGACTTCCCTGTTGATCATGGCTTTCATGGAGCGGAGGGATTCGAAGGCACTGAAGTCAATGTATTTGCGATAGACGAAGGGGCGCAGGCTCTCCATCAGCACCTTGCCCGCCTGCTGGTCACCGGCAACCACCCGCGCCTTGACCATTGCGTAGCGCTCCCACTCCCGCCCCTGGTCCTGGTAGTAGGTTTCCAGGGCCGCAAAGCTCAGGGCGAGAGCCCCGCTCTGGCCATAGGGTCGCAGACGCATGTCCACCCGGAATACAAACCCGTCTGCCGTGATCTGGTCCAGCGCCTGGATCAGCTTCTGCCCCAGGCGGATAAAGAACTGCTGGTTATCCAGGGAGCGGCGACCGCCCCGGGTCTCCCCCTTGCCGGGGAACGCAAAGATCAGATCGATGTCCGAAGAAATATTGAGCTCATGACCGCCCAGTTTGCCCATGCCCAGCACGACCATTTGCTGGGGCACCTCCTCACCAGTGACAGGGTCGGCCCCGTAGGGTGTGCCATATTGCTCGCAAGCCTGCGGATACAACCAGTCCAGTGCAGCCTGGATACAGGTGTCAGCGAAGTCACTGGCAGCGGCGACGGTCTCGTGATAGTCCGCCAGCCCCATGACATCACGCCAGATCATGCGGAACTGGCTTTCCCGACGAAAGCGGCGCAGGGCCCGATGCAGGCTGGCTTCATCGGTGACTTCGGCCAGGTACTCTTGCCAGCGGTCACGCAGGCTGTCACCGGTTGTGGGTTGCGTTAATGGCCGGGCTGTCAGCGCCTGTTCAACCAGGTCACCATGGCGCTCAAGGGTCTCATGAAGAAACGGACTGCGGGCCAGCGCCCCGGCAACATCCGCCTCGTCCAGGCCAGCGTTACCGAGCCAGGCCGGGAAACCTTCCGGAAATACATGCCTCCAGACCTCGGCCACTTCCGCCGCTAACGGCTCCGGCAGACTGCTCCACGGCTCAGACATAACGCAACCCTCTGTATCTCTGTTATATTCCGTCTACTCTATACGTAAGGAGCCTGTGCACAACCCCTGTGGCTGACCGTACGGGTAGAGCACTCCAACAACCACCTGACTGGAACCGCCGGGAATCCGCCCAGATGCTGCCCAACCGCCGTCCCCTGAACCCGGAACACGAGCTGACCCACCTTCCGATGTCGGGCATCATCCGGAACCGGCTGAAGCGGCTGTTCATGTTGCTGCTTGCCCTGATCCTGGTGCACACGCTCATCCTCTGGGCTGCCGAGCCATTCAGTCTGCCCGAATCCTTCTGGCTGGCAATGACAACGCTGACCACGGTCGGCTTCGGTGACCTGGCACCGCAAACGTTCATCGGACGGGTCAGCACCATACTGCTGATGTACCTTACCGCCATCACCCTGCTGACACTGATCATCAGTGACTATATCGAATACCGCTTCTACCGCCGGGAACGAATCCTGACCGGCCGCTGGAGATACGACATGAAAAACCACGTGCTGATTATCAACACCCCCAGACGCGGCGGCGAGCAGTATTTCATGCGCATCGCCACCCAACTGCGCTCCGTACCCGGTTACGAGAGCATTCCCATCATGCTGCTAACCCAGGAATACCCCTCCGGGCTGCCGCCGGAACTTCGGGATATAGGCCTCGTTCACTACCACGGCACCGGCGCCAGCGAAAGCGACCTCAAGGCTGTCCACGCCGGCCTGGCCCGCCACATCCTGGTACTGGCCCTTGATGAGACCGACCCCGGATCTGACAGCTACACCTTCGACATCGCCCACCGCCTGAGCGAACTCAACCTGGCGGGTAAAACCACCGTAGAATGTGTACGGGATGACAACCGGCAACGCTTCCGCTCCATCGGTATACGGTCAACCATCCGGCCGGTACGCACCTACCCGGAAATCATGGTTCGCGCGGTAGTGTCACCGGGTACCGAGAAGGTACTGGAGGATATGTTCAATTATGAGCAGGATCATCCACACCGGTACAACCTGACACTGGACGACCTGATCTGGTCTGATATAGTCAGCGCCCTGATTCGCCACGGTATCGGCACGGCCCTGGCCTATATCGACGACAACGACAACGTCGTCTGCCACCCCGAACCCAACGAGGAGGTGGAAGGCAAGGGCCTGATCGTGCTGGTCAAATCCAGCGAAACCCCGGACGTCTCGGTGGTGGAAGAAGCCCTTGAGCGGTACCGGCAGTTCCTGGAGAAATGGCACGCGATGCACGAGCCACCCGCGAATCCGGCAGCTCCCCGATAACGCCTACGGGCTCCCTTAGAGGCAGTGCAGCGTGGCATTCCTGGACTCGGACTTTTTCCAACCACTCGATTCCGCCCTGGTTTCCGGCGACCCGGAGGCCATTCGCGCTGCAGCGGCAGCTTTCAATGCGGCGGACCTGGCCGAGTTCATCGAGCATACCCATGATGAGGACGGCCGCCACGGCCTGAAACTTTTGCAAAGCCTGCCCATGGAATTGCAGGCCAAGGTATTCGGCTACATTGGGCCGGACATGCAACGGGTCTTTGCTCGCCTGATTCCCAACCGGGAGCTGGCCGGCATCGTCACGGACATGTCGGCGGACGAACGGGCCGACTTCTTCAACTTGCTGGACGAGAACCAGCAGCATGCCCTGTTCCAGTCCCTGGCCAGCCGGGAGCGGGAAGACCTGCGCCGGCTGGCCAGTTTCGAGGAAGGCACCGCCGGGGCCCTGATGACGTCCGACTACGCGGTGGTCAGCTCCGGCATGACCGTGGCGTCCGCCCTGGCGCTGCTGAGGAACACCGCCCCGGACAAGGAAACCATCTACCAGGCCTATGTGGTGGACCAGGACCACCGGCTGATCGGCGTTATCTCCCTGCGCAACCTGATCACCAGCGCCCCCGGTGCCATGGTGGACGGCCTGATGGCCACCGGCCTGGTGTCCGCCCATACCCACACCGAGCAGGAGGAGGTCGCCCGGCTGATCTCCCGCTACGACCTGCTGGCATTGCCGATTGTCGACGATGACGAGCGCCTGGTGGGCATCGTGACCTACGATGACGCCATGGACGTGGCCGAAGCCGAAGCCACCGAGGACATGCACAAGGGTGCCACGGTCGGCCGGCTGGAAACGGGCCTGAAGACGGCATCACCCTTTTCGCTGTACCGTTCACGGGTGCAGTGGCTGGTGATCCTGGTGTTCGCCAACATCTTCACCGGCGCCAGCATCGATCATTTCCAGCAGACCATCTCCAGCCACATCGCCCTGCTGTTCTTCATGCCGCTGCTGATCGCCAGTGGCGGTAACGCCGGCGCCCAGTCCGCCACCCTGATGGTGCGGGGCCTGGCCACCGGTGACGTCACCGCAAAGGACTGGGGCATGCTGCTGGGCAAGGATATCCTGGTGGCCACAGGTCTGGGCCTGACCATGGCGGCGGCGGTCACCGTGGTGGGCGTGGTCAAGGCGGGCCCGGATATCGCGACCGTGGTGGCGATTTCGATGCTGATTGTTGTGCTGATGGGCAGCATCATCGGCATGCTGCTGCCCTTCCTGCTGGATAAACTGCAGTTCGACCCGGCGACGGCCAGCATGCCGCTGATCACCACCATTGCGGACGTCAGCGGGGTGCTGATCTATTTCACCGTTGCCTCGGTGGTGCTGGGTCTGTGACGGCCCGCCCCGTCATCCTGTTACTCTTCGGGCAGCTCCAGCAGAGCGAGCTGTAGTTGCCCGAGCCTGGTGGTGCCGGCGGCCAGATCAGCCACATTCTCGCCCGAGTCCAGCGCGCCCTTCAACCAGGCCAGTTCACCGGCGAGCGTGTCTGGCAGCGCGTCCCGATCCGAAAGCCCCCGCAGGTCCGCCGTCAACGCCTCATCCACGGCCCCCGACAACCACGCCCGTGACAGACCGTGCAACACGCGGTTCACCAACGGATCCTGCTCCGCCAGCGGGACCGGCTGATGCAGCCCCGCGAGCGCATAACCCTGCTCCGCCTTGCTGATCAGGTTCAGGAACACAGGCACCCTGCCCGCCAGTGCCCGCGCCCAGTCCAGCAACGGCCCCGGGTCGCCCTGTTTCAGCTCAAGTTCCAGCTCGCACAGATCCCGACGCTGCCCGCCGGCCAGGATGCTGCCCTGATCGAGGGCGCATTCGATGGTGGTACCGCTCCCCTCCAGCATCCGTATGCGCCGCACAAAATTGGTCTCGAACACCGGCTGCAGTGCCGCCAGGTTCACATCCTGGCCCACCGGGGTGTCGGCAATCAGGCCGATGTTGAGCTCCCTGCCCATCAGGGGCCATTCCCACTCCTGACGCCGATGAGCACCATCCACGAACTCACCCTTGGTTTTCAGGGTCTGGATATACTTGTCACCTGCCTGACGAACGCGCAGGGCCACTTTCTGGTGGTTGAGGTCTCCGGCCGGGGTATCGTAGTAACGGTTAATCAGCGTCTTCTCAGCGCCTATACTGACACCGGTCTGGGCCGACAGCCACTCTGCGGCCTGGTTCAGGGCAACCGGGGTAAGACTCAGCTTGATTTCCAGTTCTTCTGCCATCTTTTCCACCACTCAAGAGAAAACCGAAGTCTATCGCCGATCGCCAGACTACCAGAGAAGGCAAGCCACGACCTGAATTTGGAGGAGAGGTGTCAATCAAACATTAAAGGCATGCCGGACCTACCAACCATGCATTGGCAGATCGACCAACAAACATCTATAGTCTAACGATATTTTTTTCGGAGCCTGACGTAATGAGTCATGATCACACCCACATTGATCCGTCTTCCCGAGACAAACGGGTTGCGCTGGCCATCTGGGCGAACGCCACCCTGACTCTGGCACAGATCGCTGGCGGTATCTTTGCCGGCAGCCTGGCTTTGATTGCCGACGCCCTGCATAATTTTTCCGACATGGCATCGCTCGTGATCGCCTATGCCGCCCGGAAAATCGCACGCCGTCCGGCTGACGCACGCATGACCTTCGGATACGGTCGGATCGAGATCGTCGCGGCCCTCATCAACTACACGTCATTGATCATTATCGGACTCTACCTGGTCTACGAAGGCGGCATGCGCATCATCGACCCACCGGATATCAAGGGCTGGTGGGTCGTCTGGCTCGGCTGTGTCGCTCTGGTGGTGGACACACTGACCGCCTTGCTGACTTATTCCATGCAGAAGGACAGCATCAATATCCGGGCGCTGTTCCTCCACAACCTCTCGGATGCTCTCGCCTCGGTTGCCGTGGTTATTGCCGGGGTCCTTATCCTGCTCTATGACATGAGATGGGTTGATCCTGCCATCACCATAGGAATCGCCGGCTATATTCTCTATCTCGGTCTGACGGAAATCGGAGGCACGATCAGAACGCTTATGCTGGCCAGTCCCACGAACATTGATACCGATGCGGTGATCCAGACGCTCTTGGACATTGAGGGTGTCATCGACCTCCACCATGTACACTTCTGGCAGATGGGAGAACATGATTCCTCGCTGGAGGCCCATGTGGTCGTGGAAGACAGCCTGTGGGACCAGCTCGAGAACACCAAATACCGGATAAAGCGGGTACTTGAGCAGGAGTTCGACATAAACCATTCAACACTGGAGTTTGAACATTCCGACCATATCCACAAGGACGCGAGAATCTATGGCCACGACTGACCGTCCCAACACCACCCGCAGTGGACACCAGCGGTCCGGGACAACTTTCAACCCCGCTGTCCGGAAACCGTAAAATCAGGGTCGAGGTTGCATAGGCCGAAAGGTTGCAATACCATGCTTTTCGCTCATAGCGCCGAAACGCAAACAGGATACGTTTGACCGTGCGACACAGACTCCCAGTAATTCTCTTATGTTTCTTCTTGCTGGTGTCAGCCATGGGCTGGGCAACTGACCTGGCGTCAGGACATGTGTCTCCTGTTGAGCACTCAAGTATTGAGTTGAGCGAAAACGCCGACAATACAGATTACTCGAAAGCCAAAACCGGACACGACCAGAACTGCCATTCAGTGATTCATGGTCTTGCACTCCCCTCGTCCAGGCTGACGACAACGTGTCGCGGTGCGAATCCATCCCCCGTGATTTACACCAGTTACCTTTTCTCACGCTTCATCGCGCCCCCCGAACGGCCTCCCAGAGCCTGACGCGGTCTCTCTGCACAGAATTCCAAAACCACGTCTCAGGTAATATACCCAGGAGTCATCCATGTCATATCGAACATGGCTCGCAACCATAGGCCTCGCCTGCGGATTGGCGAGCCCATGGTCTGCGGTCGCTTCCCAGACTACAAGCCCGGAAACAACCCTGCTCGAATTTGCCGAATCGGTGACGGCAGAGCACTTCGATGTCCGTGCCGCGCGCGAAGAGGTAGATGCCGCCATCAGCCGACAAAACGCGGCTTCCCAGCCTCTCTACAACCCCGAGCTAAACTTCGAGGCCGAAAGCGGAGGCGAACAGGCGGCTTTCGGTAACGAAGTCAGCAAACTGGGCGTCGGTATCAGCCAAACCATTGACTGGAGCGACAAACGCGAGGTTCGTGCTCTGGCCGCTCAAGGCGATGTTCTGAGCGCGAAGGCGGAGCTTTCTCTGGTAGAACAGCAGATTGCGGCTAAGGCACTGAAGGCGCTGATTAGCTACCGCACATCCCAGCACCTTGTCGACCTTGCCCAGAGCCGGGTCGATGTACTGCAACGCTTTGTCGATCTGTCTGAGGACCGCAAGCGGGCGGGCGATATTGGCCAGACAGATCTCGACCTGGCACGCCTTGCACTGGCGGAAGGCCAAAGCACCCTGGCCGAGCAGAGAGTTCAGGCCAACGAGGCATTGCAGTCCGTTCGAGAACTTTCGAGCGGTACGCCGCGGGGCTGGCCCGGATTACCGGAAGATCTGCCACCACCGATAGAAAGCACCCGGCTGGACGAGCTCGCTAAGCGCCACCCCCGCATTGCTGCCCTGCGCAGCAAGCTAGCCGCTGCTCAGGCCGAAATCGATGTTGCCAAAAGCAACCGTAACGCTGACCCGGTTATTGGCGCCAGCGTCTCGAGAGACGGCGAGAACGACATCGTGGGCCTCAGTTTCAGCATTCCCCTGTACGTTCGCAATGACTATAGCGACGAAGTGGACAGCGCCGCCAGTAACGCCCTCGCGGTGGAAGCTCGCATGCACGCCGAATACGAACGTCTGCAGGCCCAACTGAAAACAGCGCTGGAAAACTACCAGAGCAGCCGAAATGCCCTGCAAGACTGGAACCAGGCCGTTAGTGGACGCCTGGACGAAGGTCTGGATCTTCTGGAGCGGCTCTGGCAGGTGGGTGAGCTCAATGCCACCGAGTACCTGTTGCAGATTCAACAACGCCTGGATACCCGCGCCTCCGGTTTACGCCTGCAGGCACAGACCTGGAGCAGCTGGACCAACTGGCTTGTTGTCAGTGGCGACTGGCAGGCCGGATTGAGCGAACTTGGGCTTTAACGTTTAACGGAGATTTGCATGAACATGCCGTTTCAGTTTTTTACATTGACACTCGTAGCAATGCTTGCAGGCGCTCCGGTCGGGGCTCAAACCAATCACGAAGAAAACGGCGAGCACGATCATGCCGCCGAGGAGGGCCAGCGCCAGGCTAGCGCCCAAATGTCCGAAGAAACCCATGAGGAGCCCGGCCATGAGGGGTCAGGCCACGAAGAGGAGGGCGAACACGAAGGTGAGGGGCACGAGCAAAGGGCCTCAGAAGAAGGGCATGACGCCGATGGACATGAAGAAGAACATAAAGAGGAAGGACATGCCGAAGAAGGCCACAATGAGGCCCCCCCGGGCGTGGTGGAGCTGAGCAGCGAATCGCAGCGCATGGCCAATATCGAGGCCAGAAAGCTTGAACTTCAGCCAGTGCCGGAAATCGTCACGGCCCCCGGTGAAGTCCAGCTGAACGACTACCGGTCCGCTCGCGTGAGTACAAGGATTCCGGCGCAAGTCGTTTCACGGATGGCGGAACTGGGCGACGTGGTCGAAAAAGGCGCTCCCCTTGTACTGTTGACCAGTGTTGAAATGGCCGAAGCCCAGGGCGCGCTCCAGATCGCTGCCCGTGAATGGTACCGCGTTCGCGAATTAGGCAAGTCCGTGGTCGGAGAGGCGCGCTATATAGAGGCCCGTGTCGCGTTCCAGCAGGCACAGTCCAGACTCCAGGCCTACGGCATGACCGAAACCCAGGTTACTCAGTTTTTGCGCGGCGAAGACGAGCTTCAACTTGGTCAGTTCAGGCTGCTTGCGTCAGTGGCGGGCACCATTATCGAGGATGATTTCGTGGTGGGTCAGTATGTGGAGACCGGAACACCGCTCTTCATGATCACTGATGAATCCAGCGTCTGGGTAGAAGCGACGGTTCAGGCCTCGGCCGCGCGCGCCATCGAACCCGGCGAACCGGCGAGGGTCCGCATAGGGGACGAGTGGCACCAGGGCACGGTCGTTCAGAAACATCATCGACTGGACGAAAGTACTCGCACAATGGGCGTGCGCATTGAGCTTGAGCTTGACGAGGAGCACTCACCGCACCCTGGTGAATTTGTTGAAGTGGCCATAGAAGCGGATCAGGGTGAACCCGGCCTGCTGGTTCCTGAACGGGCACTGAATCGTAACAGCGCCGGTGAATGGGTGGTATTCATACAGGAAGCTCCGGGCAAGTATCGGCAGGTCGATATCCGGAGATTGAAAGAGCTCTCCGGAAAAGTACAGATCGCTGGCGTTGAACCTGGCACCACCGTCGTGACTGACGGTTCGTTCTACCTTAATTCCGAAATTGCCAAGGGCGGTTTCTCCGTACACAACCACTAAAGGGGACCTCATGCTTAACGCCATTGTCGACTGGGCGGTGAGAAGCCGCCTGTTGGTTGTGATCGGCCTGTTCGCGGCCGTCATAGTAGCTGTTTTCACCATCCCCCGACTTAACCTGGATGCATTCCCGGACGTATCCAATGTCCAGGTCGTCATAAACACGGAGGCGCCGGGGCTGGCCGCCGAGGAGGTGGAGCAGCTTATCAGCTTCCCCATCGAAGCGACCATCTACTCGCTGCCAAGCGTCGAGGAGGTCCGGTCGATCTCACGTACGGGGCTGTCAGTGATCACCGTTGTCTTCGAGGAAGGCACCGACATCTACTTCGCCCGACAGCTTGTCTTTGAACAGCTTCAGGCTGCCCGGGAGCAGATTCCCGAAGGCGTGGGACAGCCCGAGATGGGCCCGAATACCAGTGGCCTCAGCCAGGTCTATGAGTATGTGCTGACCAGCGAGAATCCGGAAAAGTACGGCCCCATGGAACTGAGGAGCCTCAATGACTGGGTGGTGAAACTGCTGATGATGCCGGTCGAAGGTGTCACGGGGCTGCTTTCATACGGTGGAGAAGTCCGCCAGTACCAGGTCAAGCTGAATCCAGCCAAACTGCTTTCCTACAACCTGACGGCTGATGACGTCTCCGAAGCCATTAATGCGGGTAACCGTAATGCCGGCGGCTGGTACGTCAACCGGGGCAGCGAGCAGCTGGTCATTCGCGGCGTTGGCTGGGTCAGAAGCGGTGAGGACGGCCTGCGTGATATTTCGAACGTGCCGGTCAAGGAAGCCGATGGCACGGCCATCACCGTCGGGGATGTTGCCGAGGTGGCCTACGGCGGGGAGATTCGTCAGGGTGCTGTCACCATGACCAAGAGGACTGCCGATGGCGAGGTTCAGGCCATGGGCGAAGTGGTCGCCGGCATTGTGCTCAAACGTTTCGGGGCCAATACCGCAGAAACGATCACCGATATTGAAGAACTGCTTCCGACCATTCAGAAGGCACTGCCCGAAGGTGTCAGGATCGAGCCCTACTACAACCAGTCCGACCTGGTGTTCAGTGCCGTTGACACCGTGGTGGATGCGCTGTTGCAGGCATTCGTTTTTATCGTCATCATCCTGGCCCTGTTTCTGCTGAACCTCCGGGCCTCTCTGCTGGTGCTGCTGTCGATTCCCATTTCGGTGGGTCTGGCACTGATGGTCATGAGCTATTTCGGCATGTCTGCGAACCTCATGTCCTTGGGGGGGCTGGCCATTGCCATCGGTATGATGGTGGATGGTTCCATCGTGGTCATGGAAAACATCTTCAGCCACATATCCCGCCCGGATCGGTTCCACGACTCCGAACGCAGACGAGAGCTCACTCCCGACGACACCGAGACGGAAATTGACCACGACCAGGCGGAGAAGGACGACCCGCAAGGCGTGTCGCTGCGTATCGCGGAAGCCACCAAGGAGGTCGCGAGATCCGTGTTTTTCGCCGTTATGATTATCGTCGTGGTGTTCCTGCCACTGTTTACCCTTCAGGGTGTGGAAGGGAAAATGTTCACCCCAATGGCAATCAGCATTGTACTCGCGGAGCTCGCCGCACTGGGTACAGCGCTGGTGGTCGTGCCGGCACTGGCCAGCTACTTCTTCCGGCGGGGCATCCATTATCGTCCGAGTCCGATATTGAAACCGCTGGAGGCCGGCTATCGCTGGTTGCTGGACCGTGCCATACGGTTTCGGAGCATCGTCGCAGGTACAGCAATCGTCATGCTGGCGTTTGCCATCTTCCTGATTCCCCGGCTCGGTACTGAATTCATGCCGGAAATGGAAGAAGGCACCATGATGGTCCGGGTGACGCTTGCTCCCTCTGTCAACGTCGATGCCGCGGTGGAAATTGCGCCCAAGCTGGAAAAGCGAATCATGAAATTCCCCGAGGTGACCTATGTGACGAGCCGCATTGGTCGTGCCGAGCTGGGCGGCGACCCCGAACCCGTGTCCAACATTGCAATGTATATCGGATTAAAGCCCGCAGAACAGTGGGAATCGGCCGAGGACCGGGAGGGACTCCAGGCACTGATACAGGAGGAGCTCTCGGTTCATCCGGGTCTCATCCTTAATTTTTCCCAGCCCATTGCCAACCGCGTGGACGAACTGCTCTCTGGCGTAAAGGCGCAGCTGGCCATCAAGCTGTTCGGTCCCGACCTGGACATTCTCGCGGAGAAGGGCCAGGCCATCGAAACCCTTGCCAAGTCCGTTGAAGGCACCCGAGATGTTCAGATGGAACAGATCGCCGGTGAGGCTCAGCTTATTGTCCGCCCGGACCGGGATCGCCTTGCCCGCTATGGCATTTCAGTCGCGCAGGTCATGGAACTGGTGTCTGACGCGATTGGTGGCCAGAGTGCCGGCCAGGTTATCAAGGGCAACGAACGGTACGACATCTATGTGCGCCTGGCTGAGCAGTACCGAAACAGCGCGGAAAGCATTCGCTCACTGATCCTTCAGGCCCCCAACGGCGCCTGGGTCAGGCTGGAAGACGTCGCTGAAGTGGCCATTGAAGAAGGCCCTCCCCAGATCCGCAGGGACGATGTTCAGCGCCGGGTGGTTGTTCAGGCAAATATCGAGGGTCGTGACATGGGCGGCGTTGTGGCCGAACTTGACCGTCGGATAGCCGAAGAGATCGACCTGCCGGCGGGCTACTCGGTGGTTTTCGGAGGCCAGTTCGAGAACCAGCGCCGGGCTCAGCAGACGTTGATGATTGTTGTGCCCATCTCACTGGCGCTGATTTTTCTGTTCCTCTACTTTGCCTTCGGCTCAGTGGGGCAGGCGCTACTGATCATGCTCAACGTTCCCCTTGCCCTGATCGGCGGCGTGGTCAGCCTTTGGATAACGGGCCAGTACCTGTCTGTACCAAGCTCAATCGGCTTTATCACGCTTTTCGGCCTGGCTGTGCTCAATGGAGTGGTCATGATCAGCGCGATCAACCAGCGGGTCGAGGGAGGGTTACCTCCAGCGGAAGCGGCCTTCGAGGGAGCCCTTACAAGGTTACGGCCGGTGATGATGACAGCCTTCACCTCTGCACTGGGCCTGATACCGATGCTGATGGCGTCAGGGATTGGCTCTGATGTCCAGCGCCCGCTGGCATCCGTCGTGGTGGGGGGATTGGTTTCGGCGACACTGCTGACCCTTGTGGTCCTGCCAACACTGTACCAGACCTTCTCACGGGGATGGATCAGGGACCACACACACGAGGTCTGACAGGCCTGATACAGTCCGTGAGTGCCCGACAGTTTTCCAGCCCATGGTTGCGGAGCCTCACGGACACACTCTGCTTTTCTAGCCGGACCCCAGGGTCCGGCAACCTCCCGAAGCAACATTACCTACCTGGTATCCGAAAGACGTAAAGGCCAAGCATTCCCGTCTTATCACGCACGCCCTGTAGAATACCCCCTCCAGAGATCTGCTCCGACAGGGAGCCTTTTCACACAAATGAAATATTATGTTAATCATTTATTCATATTCCCTCCGCATAGTAGGCACCACGAACTCAATACTGATCGGTAACGATCGAATCTGGAGAGAAAGCGAATGAAAAAACAATTGCTTGCAGCAGCTATCGGCACACTGGTTGCCGCACCGTCCATCGCACTGGCGGATAAGGGCCCGACGGTATACGGCAAGGTCAATGTCTCTTACGAGAACTACGATAACGGCACTGACGACCAATGGGAACTGAATAGCAACGCTTCCCGTATCGGTGTCAAGGGTGCGCTGGACCTCGACATTCCGAATGTTCAGGCCATATATCAGGCCGAGTTCGAAATTGATGTCGATAACGGCGACTCCGGTGATGGCGAGACCTTCGACCAGCGGAACATTTACGGCGGTTTCACGCACGCCAGCCTGGGTACGCTGATTGCTGGCAAGTTCGATACGCCGTTCAAGAAAGCACAGTTGGACGTGGACCAGTTCGACAATCTTGGTGGCGATATCAGTTCGATCCTTGGTGGCGAAGAGCGGGTCAGCAACATTATCCAGTACAGCACACCGAAACTCGCTGACGTCATCACCCTGAACCTGGCCATGATCCCAGGAGAAGGCGACGATAAGGCCGGTGAAACCAGGGACAACGCCGCCGACGCGTTCTCCTCTTCCGTGGTATTCGATAACGGAACTATCTTCGGTGCTGTGGCATACGATTCGGAAGTCACCACCAACATCTATGATGCTGACTTTGCCGGTATCGGCGAAGATCTCTACCTGGTAGACGCGGTGCGCGTCTCCGGCGGTGCCCGCATTCAGAACTTCGAGTTAGGGGCGATCTACCAGAAATCCGAAACCTCTGATGACGTGGCGGGCATGAGCTACGAGGACAGCTCCTACATTCTCAGTGGCGCATTCAGCCTGAACCGTTTGAAGCTGAAGGCGCAGTATGGTCTGACCAGCATGGACCAGACTGACGACGACCTCACGCTGATGGCTCTGGGGGCCGACTACAAGGTGGGTGACAAGAGCAAGATCTTTGGCTACTACGCCAATGCGGAAGCGGATGAGAATACGTCTTCCCTGGAAGACACCTACTTCGGTGTCGGTTTCGAGCACAAATTCTCCATGTAACTGCCAGCATGTGGGTCACACGTACAACCACAGGCGTTAGAACGAAGCCTGAATTGAGTTAACACAGGTGTTGCCGGGACCTTCTGTTCCCGGCTTTTTCGTGTTCGCACTGAAGCCAGCCGACCTGCTTACCGGATGACCAGAAGCAAGAGACTTTGTTACTACAGTGGCCACGCGCGCGGTGGCCACACATAGTCTACGAGGCCAGTACGGGGCCGCCGGCATCTGCAGGCTTACATCGTCACCAGCACTTTTCCCTGAGTGACCGGTCTCTTCGGATGGAGATTGGCTTTGACTGCCCAGACCGGCAGAAACCAAAACAAACAACACGAATCCGCCGATGAACGCGGCGAGGGACCAGCGGGTATCCTCGTCGGCATCATGAGCCTCCGCAAGCATGTCCTCGACAGCCGCTACCATAAGCAAACCTGCAGCGAAGGTAAGCACACCAAATTGCCATGCCTCACTCTGGTTACGCAGGAGAAAGTAGGCAATCAAGGCAGCGCCCAGTACAGGTATTACTAAAGAAACCGACAGCAGTAACCGGCGGGATCGCGGTACCCCCTTGTCCTTCATGTTAGCGACCGTCGAGTAACCTTCTGGCACATCCGCCAGCACCTGTCCCACTGCCAGCACGAGGGCCATGCTGACCGATACCACGGAACCGGTACCGATGAGGACACCATCACTGAGAAGATCCACGGACTCGGCAATGTAAATCATCCACATGCCCATCCCGCTCCCGCTTTGACTCCCCGTCTGCAATTTTTCAACCACCGATCCGATGGCGATATAGGCGAGTCCGCCAAGCGCAAAAGCGAGCGCGATAATCCCCGGTGAAATTCGGGCCAGGGCTTCAGGAAGGATTTCAACGCTCACCACCGCGATCACAATACCGGCTGCAGCATGCAGCGCGCGGTTCAGGCGCCGCTTTGGTGTGTTGAGAAATTCCGCCATTAATCCTCCGGCGAAATTGCCCAGCGCGGGTAACACCGCCAACCCCAAAACCAGCCATATGCTCATCGGTTCCCCCCTCTAAACGCCTTCGGTGTTGCAAGACTTTTGTCCGGTGTTTCCGACCACCCGGACTGAATCAACCGCTCCCTGATACCACCCGTTACATTTGATTCAGTAAGGTTCAGATGCCAGGACGAAGCCAAAGTACAGGGCTGGAATGCGGGCGCCGCTCGTTCCAGACTGTTTCATAACCTTCAAGGGATTGCGCCCGTGATCTTCAGGCCACCATACTTGTTACGTCAAGTGTAGAAGGTTTCGCCCGGAATGTTTTGCTTCCGGCACAGCCCGTTGACGATGACCCGGGATCAGACTTATGGGGGTTTCGATGGAATCGGTGGGAGTAGTGGGAGTCGGTGGGAGCCATCTGGTTACCGGGCGAGCGAAGGGTTTACCCGGACGATACGGCGGAAAATCTGCCGTCCATGCAGCAGTTTAGCAACTGGAACCCTCAGCGCAACGCGCGTCAGGTTCCGGATTACTTAGATTACGAGGGTGGCTCTCGCCACCCCTAAACATTAAAAGAGGTAGGCGCCACCGATATTCAGCTCATTGTAAGCGGAATCGTAAACGTCTCCTTCTTCGTCGTTACGATGAAGACCTTCAACATACACATAGAGTTTGTCGGAAACGTTATGCAGCGCCTGGGCGGTGATGTTAGTCGATTCCCTTTTACCGTCACCAGCACCGTCCACATCGTCTTCTTCCATTTCGTAAGACAGCGTGAAGCGCGAGGCGCCCATTGTGTAAATGCCCTGGATACCGATCAGATCTTCACCAAGCCCGGTGTTTTCGGCCACGTTACCAAACGACTCCGCAGACTCAACCGGGTCAGCGCCGAATGATTCACCAGCGGCGGCCACAGCCTCATCCCCTTCCTGGGTGGAATAGAACGCATTCAGCGACAGTGCATCCGTTACAAAAAAGTCAACTCGGACACCATAGGTGTTTTCGTTGTTTGCGGCGCCATCATTTGAGTCCATAGCCAGCGCCACGGCAAACCGGTCATGCTGATATTTCATGCCCAACTGGTACGGATACTTGTTGTCACGGCTCTGGCCGTTTTCGTCCCGCTCGCTTTTGCCGTCAACCTGCATAACACCATGCAGGGTCAGCCCGCCGAAGCTCGGTGACACGTACTGAATCAGGTCGTCTTCGCCGGTAGTCCAGTTGGCATAAAAATTCCCGTTACCAACTTCATAGTACCAGTTGCCATAACCACCAATCAGGGTTTCATACTGGGAATCGTCGGAACCAACCCACACTTCACCGAAATTCCCGCGAACACCAAGATAGGCTTCGTCGGTTTCGATAGTTTCATTGGTCTCGCCTTCAGTTGGAAAGAAACCTTCCAGCTCAAGCTTTCCGAAAGCTTCGACTCCCGGCATGATTTCGTGGCTGCCACGAATCCCCAGAGTAGAATAAGTGTAGTCTGTCAGTTGACTTCCTGAACCCTCGAAATCCTCATGATCCGAGTTGGTGTAGATCATCTGGACGTTACCGTAAATCTCCGGCATGGCGTCCAGGCGAGCGTTCAGCTCGGAGAACTCTTTGCTGGTCGCGGCCGACACGACTGTCGGAGCAGCGACCATGGCAAAGGCGATGGCTGATGCAATAGCTGTCTTTTTCATCTTATAGCTTCCTTTTGAGTTAACTCAGGTTTTTAGCGACGGGCCTGACCCGCCTGTCAGTCTCAGTACACCCGCCATCGCCAGCTCACGCTGTGATGACGTCAGGCTTCTTCTCGCGGAGCCCTTCACAGTCAATCACTTACAAATCCTTCTTAAAGGATTATCTGGTTAAAGATTGTTGTAATACACTTTCCAGAATTTTGCAAATTCTTAACCAACATTTATTGGCAAATGATGGTAATTTCAGGTAAGGCATGTAAGTTTCGGCTTTACGTCCTTAAACAAGATCAAGGCCACTACCTGGAAAGGGTCTACAATTCAGAGAATTAGGGACTAAAGAATTGTGGGAGCCCTTCTGCCTCCACCCTAACCGCACCAGTTTAGAGCACCTTTTGCCGTTCCGCCTTGTTCCCGCACATTAAGTGAGCGAATCCAGAAGTGACGAGACTGTAACGTTAACACTTCGCAATCACAAGTTGGCTCAGACACTGTCTAGTCCTGAAATAGGTTTACACCTGTTTCTATCGGAACGCCCGGTGCACTGCATCGGGCGTTTTGTATTTCAGAGCCAGGTGTGGCCGCCTTGTGTTATAGATTTGCACGGACTGCTCAACCATCTTTTGAGCCTCAGCCAAGTCCTTGGGGCGCGCTAGCAAGAACTCCGTTTTCAGTATCCCATTCACCCGCTCAGCCAACGCATTTTGATAACAGTCGTAGCCATCTGTCATTGAACAACGAATACCGTGTTTGGCATGAAGCTGTTGGTATGGTGCGGAGCAATACTGGCTTCCCCGATCCGAGTGATGAACCAGCTCTCCAGAGAATTGCCTTCCCTTCAACGCCTTATGCATGGCTTGTATCACTCCCTCCGTATGGAGGGTTTCATGGACATGGTGGCCCACGATTTTCCGGGAGAAGGCATCCGTAATCAGGCTCAGATAGGCCGAGCCCTGATGGGTCGGCAAATAGGTAATATCTGCCACCCAGAGCTGCTCAGGGGCATTTGGTACGACCTGTCCCGGGCCTGCTTTCAGCAGGTTGGGGTGGCAGCGAAGGTAGTGATGGCTGTGGGTGGTCCTATGATAAGCACGTTTGCGGGGAACCAGTTGTCGATGTGCCCTCAGGAGATCAAATAGTCGATCCCGGCCCATGCATAAATCGGCATTCGGTTTCAGTAGTGAATGCAGCTTACGGGTGCCCAGGCGAGGCTGGAGCAGGCGCTCTCCCCGCACAAAGTCCAACACCAGCCGCTCATGGGCCTTACGAACCGCATCAGCTTTGAAGTGCTGGTAATACGCCTGACGGGAGAAACCTAGATATCGGCAAGCCCGAGTGACGCTCAGGCCCTGGATCTGCTTTTGCGCGAGGACTTGCCGGACCGCTTTTTTACGACGCGACAGCCATAGTCTTTTTGCAGAACATCCACAACAGATTCAAAGAACTGGGCTTTCTGGTTGGCTTCATCGAGCTGCTGCTCCAACTCTTTGATGCGCTGCTCGGGTGTGAGTGGAAGATCCGGTTTGGCCATCGCAGCCCCCTTACGAACGAAGAGCAAGGCCGCCGGGCTCCAGTCCTGCTGGCCATGCTTACGTAACCACGTTAGCACCGTCGAGCGACCCTGGATACCGTATCGTTCCTGAGCTTGCTTGTAAGTCATCTCGCCCTTTTCAACCTGGTCTACCACCGCCAATTTAAAGGCCAGGGAATAATCTCGCTGACTCCTCCGCCTCGTCGTATTCACAACACCCTCCATAATCTTCAGTGGAAAGGTGTAAACCTTATTCAGGACGAGTCACACTCAACAAAAAAGTCACCGGCCCGTCATTCACCAGGGCCACTTTCATATCCGCCCCGAACCGGCCCTTTCCTACCCGGGGCTCGCCCAGCTCGGCAACGGACTGGCGCACGAACTCGTCCACCAGGCGGCTCGCCACCTCGGGCGCAGCCGCGTCGGAAAACCCCGGTCTTGTTCCCGACCCGGTATCCGCCGCTAGCGTGAACTGGGGAACAATCAGGAGAGCGCCGCCACAATCCACCAGGCTGCGGTTCATACGGCCCTGTCCGTCGGGAAACACCCGATAGCGAAGGATCTTGCGGAGCAGGGTTTCGACCTCGCCGGTTGTATCCTTGCGCTCAACCCCGAGTAACAGCAACAGTCCTTTGTCGATGCTGGCGATCGCCTCGCCGTCCACCGACACACTGGCCTGGGTTACCCTCTGGATCAGTCCCTTCATGACGTCCTTGAAACGGGGTTGGTTTGAAGACGGACCGGATTCTATAGACGGAGTTATCCGGGCGCAAGTGGCGTCACGGTCGGTGCTCTGATTTTGAAACTCGCGTGACCCAGATCACAACAAAGAGCCTCAGGCCAGCCGCGGCTCCGCCTGACGGGAGACGGTTTCCACCGCTCTTATCAGCGCGTCGACAATCGGTGGCTCCGAAGCCGAATGCCCCGCGTCACGAATGACACGCAGCTCGGCCTGCGGCCACGCTTCGCTAAGGGCAAAGGCATTATCCAGTGGGCAGACCATGTCGTAGCGCCCATGAACAATCACCCCGGGTATATCCGCCAGCCGATGCGCATTCGCCAGTAACTCGCCGGGCGCCAGGAAGGCGTTGTTCATGAAGTAGTGGCACTCGATGCGGGCCAGCGCAATGGCCGTGTGGGGATGGGCAAAATGCTCCACCACCCTCGGGTTGGGGTGCAGGGTGGCACACCGCCCTTCCCATACGGACCAGGCCTTGGCGGCCTGGATCTGCTCCAGCTCGTTGTCACTGGTCAGCCGGCGGTAATAGGCAGACACCATGTCGGCCCGCTCGTCTTCCGGAATCGGGGCCACGTAGTCCCGCCAGTAATCCGGAAAAACGCGACCGGCACCGTGCTGATAGAACCACTGGATATCGTCAGGGCGACACAGGAAGATCCCCCTCAGCACCAGTCCCAGCACCTGCTCAGGGTGGGCCTGGGCATAGGCCAGACTGAGGGTTGAACCCCAGCTTCCCCCGAACAGCATCCAGCGATCGATGCCCAGGAATTCCCGCACCCGCTCCAGATCCTGCACCAGTGCCTGGGTGGTATTGCCCTCCAGTTCCGCCAGGGGCGTCGACCGGCCCGCCCCGCGCTGGTCAAGCAGGATAATGCGGAAACGCTCGGCATCGAAAAAGCGCCGGTACCAGTCCTCGCAGCCGCCACCGGGACCGCCGTGGATAACGATGACAGGTATGCCGTCGGGATTACCGGATTCTTCCAGGTACAGCTCGTGGGGAGGCTCCACCGCCAGCCGATGGCGGGCATAGGGTTCGATGTCCGGGTAGAGGGTCAGCATGGGGGCTCCTTTTGGCACTACAAGGAGTCTAGACGAGATTGGCGGGGGAGTTCATGTTTAAAAGCCCCTCGCCCTTGAGGGGGCTAGCCTGCGGCTGTTCTGCGCTTCGCTGGTCCCGTCAAGGGCGAGGGTGTCTACGTCACTAGCTGGGAATAACCCGGGGCTCAGCTCTTCTTGCCGGCCCGCTTGCGGTCGTTCTCGGTCAGCAGCTTCTTGCGCAGGCGAATGGACTTGGGTGTCACTTCCACCAGCTCATCGTCGTCGATGAACTCCAGCGCCTGCTCAAGGGTGTACTTGATAGGCGGTACCAGGCCGATGACCTCGTCCTTGCCGGAAGCACGCATATTGTCCAGCTTCTTGGCCTTTGTGGGGTTGACCACGATGTCGTTATCGCGACTGTGGATGCCACAAAGCTGGCCTTCGTAGATTTCCTGACCCGGCTCCAGGAACAGTTTGCCTCGGCTCTGAAGGGTTTCCAGGGAGTAGGTCATCGCCGTGCCCTTGGCCATGGAGATGAGTACGCCGTTCTGGCGGCTGCCCATGGCACCCTCTTTCAGCGGACCATAATGACTGAAGGTAGAGGTCAGGATACCGGTACCGGAGGTCATGGTCAGGAAGGTGTTACGGAACCCGATCAGGCCGCGGGCCGGAATGGTGTATTCCAGGCGGATGCGGCCCTTACCGTCCGGGATCATGTTGGTCATGTCGCCCTTGCGCAGGCCCAGCTGCTCCATCACCGGGCCCTGGTGCTGTTCCTCGATGTCGACGATGACGTTCTCGTAGGGCTCCTGCTTCTTGCCGTCAATCTCGCGGATCACCACTTCCGGGCGACCCACGGCTAGCTCGAAATTCTCCCGGCGCATGTTCTCGATCAACACGGACAGGTGCAGTTCGCCCCGGCCGGAAACCTTGAACTTGTCGGCGGACTCGCCTTCCTCAACTCGCAGCGCGACATTGTGCAGCAGTTCTTTTTCCAGGCGCTCCTTGATGTTGCGACTGGTGACGTACTTGCCTTCCTTGCCGGCGAACGGCGAGTCGTTAACCTGGAAGGTCATGGATACGGTAGGCTCGTCCACAGTCAGCGGCGGCAGGGCCTCAACGGCATTGGGGTCACACAGGGTGTCCGAGATGTACAGCGGATCCAGGCCGCTGACACAAACGATATCGCCAGCCTGGGCCTCTTCCACTTCCACACGCTGAAGGCCGGAGTGGCCCATGATCTTCAGGATACGGCCGTTACGCTTCTTGCCATCGGCGCCAACAGCCACAACCGGGGTGTTGGTTTTTACCTGCCCACGCATGATGCGGCCGATGCCGATTACCCCCAGGAAGCTGTTGTAGTCCAGCTGGGAGATCTGCATCTGAAAGGTGCCTTCCGGGTCGACGTCCGGGGCGGGAACATGGTCAACAATGGCCTGGAACACCGCGTCCATGTTGTCGTCCAGCGCTTCGTGCTCCATACCGGCAATACCGTTGAGCGCACTGGCAAACACAATGGGGAAGTCCAGCTGCTCGTCGGTGGCGCCGAGGTTGTCGAACAGGTCAAACACCTGGTCCACAACCCAGTCAGGACGGGCGCCCGGGCGGTCAATCTTGTTGACCACAACGATGGGGCGCAGGCCAGCGGCGAACGCCTTCTGGGTGACAAAGCGGGTCTGGGGCATGGGACCGTCGATGGAATCCACCACCAGCAGCACACTGTCCACCATGCTCATGACCCGCTCAACCTCACCGCCAAAGTCGGCGTGGCCAGGGGTGTCAACGATGTTGATGTCGTAGTCGTGCCATTTCAGGGCCGTGTTCTTGGCCAGGATGGTGATACCACGTTCCTTTTCCTGGTCGTTGGAGTCCATAACCCGCTCGCTCTCGAGCTCTTTACGGTCAAGGGTGCCGGACTGGCGCAGCAACTGGTCTACCAGGGTGGTTTTACCGTGGTCAACGTGGGCGATAATGGCAACGTTTCTTAACTTATCAATCACAAAAAAATTCCTGTGGCATGTCTGGTGACCTGAGAGGGTCGCGCGTACGGGCCGCAGATGCGGTCGCCGACATGCCATCTCAAATCTGAAAATGAATACTCTCCCGGCATGACCGGCATTGCAGCCGGTGCCCCACCGTGGAAGATAGGCAGTGAGGAGAAATTGCGCGCGCAGTATATAGCAAAGTCGATGTCGTTTATATGAAGAAAAACGCCTATCCTGTTTCGGTGCAAGACACGGCAAGCTGCACTACAAAGGATCATTCGCAGGCAATATTGCACCTCTTTGGTGCACAAAACCTGTATAACTGGCATGCACTGCCCCACCGCGGAGCGGGAGCCGTCCCCGGAAAGGCCGTAGTTGCGCCGTTGTGGCGCGCCGACGAAAAACTGGCAAGCACATTGCATTCACTCAGGACAGCCGAATGTCAGAGCGACCCTGGCACTTTTGATATCCCCGGGTTGCTGCAGCAACAGATCGGACCTCAGCATCGCTGAACGATCCGGCATAACGAACACCGAAAAACACCCGCAGCACGGGTTAACTTACGGAGTAAGCACAATGTCCAAGACAATTGATCTGATCAAGGAACACGAAGTCAAATGGATCGACCTGCGATTCACTGACAGCCGCGGCAAGGAGCAGCACGTGACCCTGCCAGCCACCGAAGTGGACGAGGACTTCTTTACAGAAGGCAAGATGTTCGATGGCTCCTCAATCGCCGGCTGGAAGGGGATCAATGAATCCGACATGATCCTGATGCCGGACGACGAAACCTCCGTGCTGGACCCGTTCACCGAAGAAACCACGGTCAACATCACCTGTGACATCGTGGAGCCCTCCACCATGCAGGGTTACGAGCGCGACCCCCGCTCGGTGGCCAAGCGTGCCGAAGAATACCTGAAGTCCACCGGAATCGCCGAAGGCGCCCTGTTCGGCCCTGAGCCCGAGTTCTTTGTGTTCGACTCTGCCAAGTGGGCTGTCGACATGAAAGGCGCCATGTACGAACTCTACTCTGAAGAAGCCGCCTGGGTATCCGGCGAAGACTTCGAGCGCAACAACATCGGCCACCGCCCGGGCGTGAAAGGTGGTTACTTCCCCGTTCCACCGGTTGACAGCCTGCACGACCTGCGTGGCGCCATGTGTGCCGCCATGGAATCCATGGGCCTGGAAATCGAAGTGCATCACCACGAAGTGGGTACCGCTGGCCAGTGTGAGATCGGTGTTGGCGCCAACACCCTGACCCGCAAGGCTGACGAAGTGCAGATCCTGAAGTACTGCGTGCATAACGTGGCCCATGCCTACGGCAAGACCGCCACCTTCATGCCCAAGCCGGTGGTTGGCGATAACGGTTCCGGCATGCACGTACACATGTCCCTGAACAAGGATGGCAAGAACCTGTTCGCTGGTGACGGCTATGCCGGTCTGAGCGAAATGGCCATCTACTACATTGGCGGTATCATCAAGCACGCCAAGGCCATCAACGCTTTCACCAACAGCTCCACCAACAGCTACAAGCGCCTGGTGCCGGGCTTTGAAGCACCGGTCATGCTGGCCTACTCGGCCCGTAACCGTTCCGCTTCCATCCGGATCCCCTACGTGAGCAGCCCGAAAGCCCGTCGTATCGAGGTGCGTTTCCCGGATCCGTCCGCCAACCCGTACCTGGCTTTCGCGGCCCTGATGATGGCCGGCCTGGACGGCATCCAGAACAAGATCCACCCGGGCGATGCCATGGACAAGGACCTGTACGACCTGCCGAAGGAAGAGGCGCTGGAAATTCCCACCGTGGCCGAAACCTTCCAGGAAGCCCTGGACTGCCTGGCGGAAGACCACGAGTTCCTGACCCGTGGCGGCGTGTTCACCGAAGACATGATCAACGGCTACATTGACCTGAAGCGCGGCGAAGTAGAGCGCCTGAACATGACCACCCACCCGGTTGAGTTCGAGCTGTACTACTCCTGCTAAGACCGGTGAGGTCTGAGCGCTGCTTCGCGCAGTAGTGACGACTCAAAGCCCCGCCATGCGCGGGGCTTTTTTTGTGACTTTTACCTCACCGTAACCTAAGGCGACGGATGCTCCATTGCATTGCATCCCGCGTCTGCCGATAATCCGGCCATGGTCCACAGAAAGGTCCCGGATATGAAAGCTCAGTTCCTGATTGCTGCCGTCGCAACGGCATTTCTTTCCCTGCCGGCCCAGGCCGAGGTCTATCGTCAGGTAGACAAGGATGGCAACGTTACCTTCACCGATGACCCCCAGGGCAAGGCCGAGCGATTGGACGTCAAGCCGGTGACCACCATCACAATGCCCAAGCCGGAAACCGTCAGGAAGCAAATGAAGGAAGACGACGGTGAAATCGGCGACCAGGATGCCTATGACTCCGTAACCTTCCTGGCTCCTAATGACGACGAGGCTTTCCACAGCGGCAGCGGTAATGTGCAATTCCAGGTTGCCAGTGACCCGGCCCTTCGCAGGGGGCACCGCTTCGAGATCACCCTCGATGGCCAGCCTGTGGGGCAGACCAGCTCCGGAACTGTCTCGGTCAGCAACGTTTTCCGTGGCACTCACAAGGCCGGTGTAAACGTGATTAACGCCGAGGGCGAGCGGGTGTTCACCGGCGACTCCATCACCTTTACCATCCATCGTCCCTCCGTTCTGAACTGACACATCGGCTTGCGCGGTTTTCCGTCCAGCCGGACAGCCGCGCGAAACCTCCGCCAGACCTCCTCTGCCCTCCTCCAGGCACACCCCTTAAAACCCATCTTTTGCACCATTTTAGTGCGCCTGCACCATTTAGAGACCATACTCTGGTCAGGGACAGGGCGTTCCGTGCAACGGACCTTGTCAGCAGGGCCCTGAACGCACCGGTTCTTTCTTCCGCCCTGAGCGCCCTTGCCCGCAAATAGCGCATTCTGGGCGCCTGTTCGGCAATAAACTGCGATGCTATCTCAGTTCTGGCTCAATTCTGGATCGGTTTTTGCAATTTAACTGGGTGACAGCCGGGGGAATGCAGGCGAAAGGTTTCGCAGAACCAGGCAGAGACAAAGTATGGCCGACAGACAGGGCTGACAGCCGAGCGAAAAATGGCGCAGGGTTCAGCGACTGAGGGAGCTACATGGCAGCGGTTACGGACTACAAAAGCATTCTCGATAACCTCACCACGGCGGTGATCGTGGTGGACAGCAGTCTGCGGATCGATTACCTGAACCCGGCTGCCGAGAGCATGCTGGAAACCAGCCTGTCGCGAGTGCGGGGACTTCGATTGGCCGGGCTGCTACTGGAAACAGACCAGTCCCTTGACACCCTGCAGACGGCCGTCGAAACCGGGCAGACCTATACCCGTCGGGAGGCCGAGTTCCTGCTGGCCACCGGGAACCGGCTGACCGTGGATTATTCCGTGACCCCTTTTGGTGCAGGCCCGGACCGGCTGCTCCTTGAAATCCAGCCCCGTGACCGCCTGATACGCATAAGCCGGGAGGAAGACCTGCTGACCCAGCAAGAGGCCACTCGCATACTGGTACGGGGCATGGCCCACGAAATCAAGAATCCGCTGGGGGGCATCCGCGGCGCTGCCCAGTTACTGGACCGGGAGCTCTCTGACGCCGGCCAGAAAGAATACACCCAGGTGATCATCGACGAGGCGGACCGCCTGCGCAGCCTGGTGGACCGGATGCTGGGCCCGAACCGGGCACTGCGACTGGCGCCCACCAATATCCATGAAGTACTGGAGCGGGTACGCACCCTGCTGGAGGCCGAGAGCCGCGGTCGCCTGACCTTCCGCCGCGATTACGATGTGAGCCTGCCCGAGTTTCCCGGCGACAAGGAACAGCTGATACAGGCATTCCTCAACATTGCCCGCAATGCCATGGAAGCTGCCTTCGAGTACCATGGTGGCCCCTGCAGTGATGAGCCGCCCACGATTACCTTCCGAACCCGGGTACTGCGCCAGTTCACCATCGGCCAGAAGCGCCACCGACTGGTGTGCCGCGTCGACATTATTGATAACGGGCCGGGGATTCCCCCGGACCTGCTCCAGAACATCTTCTACCCCATGATCAGTGGCCGGGCGAGCGGCACCGGCCTCGGACTGTCCATTACCCAGAGCATTATCGGACAGCACCGTGGGCTGGTTGAGTGTGAGAGCGAGCCCGGCAAGACCGACTTTATTATCTTTCTGCCGCTGGAGGAGACCTCGTGATGAGTCAACCGGCAAACGTCTGGATCATCGATGATGATCGCAGCATCCGATGGGTGCTGGAACGCGCCCTGACCCAGGCCGGGATGGCGCCCCGGGTATTCGAAAACGGCGATAGTGTCATGATGCGCCTGGAACATGAGGAACCGGACGCCATTATCAGCGATATCCGCATGCCCGGCATTGACGGCATCGCACTGCTCACCAAGATCGTCGAGCAGCACCCGGACGTACCCGTGATCATCATGACCGCACACTCGGACCTGGAGAGTGCGGTCACCAGTTACCAGAGTGGTGCCTTCGAGTACCTGCCCAAGCCCTTCGATGTGGATGACGCCGTGGCACTGGTCAAGCGCGCGGTCGCCCACAGCCACGAACGCCGCGCCACTTCCGAGCCCAGCACCGAGTCACCTCACCGTAACGCGGAGATCATCGGCGAAGCTCCGGCCATGCAGGAAGTTTTCCGGGCCATTGGTCGACTCTCCCACTCCAACATCACCGTTCTGATCAACGGTGAGAGCGGCACCGGCAAGGAGCTGGTGGCCCAGGCCCTGCACAACCACAGCCCCAGGGCCACCCATCCGTTCATTGCCCTGAACATGGCCGCCATTCCCAAGGACCTGATCGAGTCAGAACTGTTTGGCCACGAGAAAGGTGCGTTCACCGGAGCCGGTGCTGCCCGCCAGGGCCGCTTCGAACAGGCCAACGGTGGCACCCTGTTCCTGGACGAGATCGGCGACATGCCCGCTGACACCCAGACCCGGCTGTTACGGGTTCTCGCTGACGGGGAGTTCTACCGGGTTGGCGGCACAACCCCTATCAAGGTGGATGTGCGTATCATCGCGGCCACCCACCAGGACCTGGAAAAACTGGTCGAGGCAGGCAGCTTCCGGGAAGACCTTTTCCACCGCCTGAACGTGATCCGCGTACACCTGCCCAAGCTGGCCGAGCGCCGGGAAGATATCCCACGGCTGATGCAGCACTTCCTCAAGCGGGCAGCGAAGGAGCTGTCTGTGGAGCCCAAGCTGTTACGCCCGGAAGCCGAGGAATACCTCACCACCCTGCCCTGGCCCGGCAACGTCCGCCAGTTGGAGAACACCTGCCGCTGGCTGACGGTGATGGCCAGTGGCCGCGAGGTTCACATCGATGACCTGCCCCCGGAGCTGATGCAGCAGGCGGAAACCCCGGCTACCGGCCAGACCTGGCAGGAAGGCCTGCGCAACTGGGCCGAGAACGAACTGCGCCGGGGCAAGAAGGGCATCCTGGACACGGCGGTGCCCGAGTTCGAAAAGATCATGATCGAAACCGCCCTCAAGCACACCGGCGGCCGCCGGCGGGACGCGTCGATCCTGCTGGGCTGGGGACGTAATACGCTGACCCGGAAGATTAATGAACTGGGAATGGACCATCCGGAGGTGGAGGAGCACTGACGTAAACGCCGAAGCCTGTCCAGCAGGAAGTCTCCAGCAAGTTTAAAACCAAGAGTCCTGACCAATCAGTTACGAAAAAGCCTCCAACTGTGGAGGCTTTACCGGTACCAGCTTAAATTCCCTGCCTGGGCGGATTAGAACGGAATATCGTCGTCAAAATCGTCCACCGGCTCGGGCATATTACCCTGGCCTCCGGCTGGCTGGTTATAGCCACCGCCTTGCTGGCCACTCTGCTGACCGTAATTGCCCTGCGGCGGTTGCTGGTTTTGCTGTGGTTGCGGCTGGGGACGGCCCTGGGGGGCGCCCTGGTCCATGCCACCACCGGCACCGCGGCTGTCCAGCATCTGCATCTGGCCATTAATGTCCACTACCACTTCGGTGGTGTAGCGGTCCTGGCCGTCCTGACCCTGCCATTTGCGGGTCTGCAGTTTGCCTTCGATGTAAACCTTGGAACCCTTGCGCAGGTACTGACCAGCCACTTCGGCGATCTTGCCGAACATGACGATGCGGTGCCATTCAGTCTTGGGCACCATCTGACCGGTCTGGCGGTCCTTGTAGCTTTCATCGGTAGCCAGGTTCAGGTTTACGACCGCATTGCCGTTCGGCGTATAGCGGGTCTCCGGGTCCTGCCCCAGGTTGCCGATCAGAATGACCTTGTTAACACCTCGTGCCATGTTTCACCCCTGCTCTGTCTCTGTTCATGTCTGACGCTCCTTCGTCAGCGTCTGTTGGGTCTAACTCTACCACGTGTCCACCCCGGTCACGATAGCGGGGCGCCGGCATGGTGACGGCCACCACAAGCCAGGCCAGCAGCACCAGCACCATTAGCCCGAAAACCCCATCGGCACCACCCCAGCCGGCCAACACTCCGCCCGCGGCACCACCGAGAAAGGCCCCGAAGAACTGTGAGGTGGAATACACCCCCATAGCCGTACCCCTGGCCCCTGCGGGTGACTCCTTGCTGATCAGCGACGGCAGACTTGCCTCAAGGAGGTTGAATGCCATAAAAAAGAAGAACAGCCCGAACCAGGCCGTCGTCAGGGAAGCTGACCACTGCCAGAGCGCTACCGTAGCCAGTGCAAGCAAGGCAACCGCTCCACAGAGAATCACTTTCATCTGCTGTTTTTTCTCACCGATGATGATGAAGGGCACCATGGCAAAGAAGGAGGTCACCATCACCGTCAGGTAGAACCACCACATATCACCCTGGGGGAGTCCCAGCCGATCAGACAACAAAAGCGGAACCTGGATAAACAGCGCAGTCAGTGCCAGGTGCAGGGCAAAGATGCCGAAATCAAGGCGCAACAGGCGCTGGTCCGCCAGCACCTGGCCTAGCATGGCCCGGGCGGGCAGGTGCTCGCCTTCCGTAACCATGGCCGGTGGATTGGGCACCAGTTTCCAGACAATGACCATGGCGACAAGCGCAAGCACTGCCGTGAGCCCGAAAATACCAGACAAGCCAGCCCATTGCCCCAGCAGCGGCCCGATGATCAGTGACAGGGAAAATGACAGGCCAATGGTGACCCCGATGCTGGCCATGGCCTTGGTGCGCTGCTCCGCCCGGGTAAGATCGCTTACCAGGGCCATCAATACGCTGGCGATAGCGCCAGCCCCTTGCAGCGCCCGCCCGGCGATAACGCCGTGAATATGATCCGAAGCTGCTGCCAGCAAACTGCCCGCTGCAAATATCACCAATCCGATATAGATAAGCCGCTTGCGCCCGAGACGGTCTGACAGGGCGCCAAACGGTACCTGTAAACAGGCCTGTGTCAGCCCGTAGACACCGATGGCCAGGCCGATCAGGGCGGGCGTTGCGCCAGTCAGTTCCGGCCCCAGCAGGGCAAAAACCGGCAGCACCATGAACAGGCCCAGCATGCGCATGGCGTAGACGGAGGCAAGTGCGGCAACGGCGCGGCGTTCCGAATAGTTCATCTTCAGGTCACGGTCTGGTTCAAAGCCGCCAAGTCTAACAGATTAGGGACGTGAAATTATCGCTGGAAAGAACATGACTCACAGGAACCTGTGTTAATCGGTTGCTACGAGCCTGCCGTAATTGACATCGGTTCACTGTATCTTGCCGTACAGTTTGCTTACAATTCGTCCACCTTTTCACTACAGGAAGTTCGTTTATGGATCTGGCGACTCTGATCGGCCTGGTCGGCGGTGCGGTCATCATCGGTGCCGCAATTGTTCTCGGGGCCTCGTCAGAGGTTTTTTTCAATGTCCCGTCGGTGCTAATCGTCGTGTTGGGCAGTCTCACGGTAGTGCTGGCCAAGTTCAGCTTCAGTCAGTATTTCGGGGCCCTTAAGGCGGCCGGTCGGGCATTTTCCTTTAAACTGCCGGACACCCAAGAGCTGATCGAAGAGCTGGTGGACATCGCCAACATCGCCCGCAAACAGGGCGTGCTGAACCTGGAGGGACGTGAAGCCAGTTCCGACTACCTGGCCCAGGGCATCCAGCACCTCGTGGATGGGCAGCAGGCAGACGTCATCAACGAACTCCTGACCAAGGAACGCCTGCTGACCATCGACCGCAATCGCTGGGGCACCAAGGTATTCAGGGCGTTTGCCGACGTTGCCCCCGCCATGGGCATGATTGGCACCATTGTCGGCCTGGTGCAGATGCTCTCCAACATGGAAGACCCCAAGACCATCGGGCCAGCGATGGCTGTCGCCCTGCTGACCACCCTCTATGGGGCCATGATCGCCACCATGGTGGCCAACCCGATTGCCGACAAACTGGAACTCAGGCTCACTGAAGAGGCCCGCATGCAGTCACTGATCTCGGATGCACTGGTGGCGATCCAGCAGGGCCAGAACCCGCGGGTTATCGAACAGTTGCTGTCCAGCTACCTGCCACCGGCCAAGCGCGAGATGGTGGCAGAGAGCGGAGCCTGAGTTCATGGATCAGTTGCCGGAAGAGGAATCCACGGGCACGCCCGCCTGGGTGGTCACGTTTGCCGACCTGATGTCGTTGCTGATGTGCTTCTTCGTGCTGTTGCTCTCGTTTTCAGAGATTGACGCCATGAAGTTCAAGCAGATCGCGCAGGAAATGGCCAAGGCCTTCGGTGTACAGCGGGAGGTTCCGGCCGTGGAAATCCCCCAGGGGACCAGCCCGGTATTCCAGCACTTCACCCCCGGCAAGCCCGAGCCAACGGATCTCGATGAAATCCGCCAGTCCACGACCCAGAAGGAACCCTTCCTCGAACGGGAGCCCGCCACACAGCCTGGCGACCAAGCTGATAACAGCAAGGTCAATGACTACGCAGAGCGGCTGAAAAGCGCGCTGCGTGAGGAAATCGCATCGGGCCAACTGGAAGTCCGAGCCGAACCGGGCAAACGGCAGATCGTTATGAGAATCGAGGAGCGAGGCTCGTTCCCGTCCGGGTCCGCCGAGCTGACCTTCGCCCTGGTGGACCTGCTTTACCGCATGGGCAAGGTTCTCACTGAGATACCCGGCGACCTGACCGTGGAAGGCCACACCGATAACATTCCGATCAGCAGTGGCCGCTACCAGTCTAACTGGAACCTCTCTGCAGACCGGGCCGCAGCGGTCGCCAACGCGCTGATCGAGGCCGGGCCCCTGGATGAGGACCGCTTTCGCGTAATGGGTCTGGCCTCAACCCGCCCCCGCCAGCCCAACTCGACGCCGGAAAACCGGGCACTGAACCGACGCGTGGAAATCATCGTGGACCTGTCGGACGACCCGTCTGAAACCCCCACCACCCTGGAGGAATTACCCCCGGACATACTGCTGGACGCGGGGGACGCACCTCGGGAAACCCTGACATGGTAATCCCCGGCCCTGGCCCCAGATAAGGTCCAGTGAGGTTGGCCACAGACCCGAAGCCGTTATACTGGCGTATTTTCCGGGACAAATCCGGGCTGCCGGCCCGCCCCGACTCGCCGGTCAAAACCGAAATCGCCAGAGGAGCACTATGGAGACCATCCAGGTCAAAGGCGCGCGTACGCACAACCTGAAGAATATCGATGTGGAGCTGCCCCGGGACAAGCTGATTGTCATTACCGGGCTGTCCGGGTCCGGCAAGTCCTCCCTGGCGTTCGACACCCTCTACGCGGAAGGCCAGCGGCGCTATGTGGAGTCGCTCTCCACCTATGCCCGCCAGTTCCTTTCTATGATGGAGAAGCCCGACGTGGACCACATCGAGGGTCTGTCACCGGCCATTTCCATCGAGCAGAAGTCCACCTCCCACAATCCGCGTTCCACCGTGGGCACCATCACCGAGATCTACGATTACCTGCGCCTGCTGTTCGCCCGTGCCGGCGAGCCCCGCTGCCCGGACCACGGCCAGCCGCTGGAAGCCCAGACCGTCAGCCAGATGGTGGACCAGGTGCTGGCCATGCCCGAAGGCAGCAAGCTGATGATCGTGGCGCCGGTGATCCGTGACCGCAAGGGTGAGCACCTGCAGGTGATCGACACCATGCGCAGCCAGGGTTTTATCCGCCTGCGAGTAGACGGCTACGTCTACGATATCGATGACGTGCCGCCCCTGGACAAGAAAAAGAAGCACGCCATTGACGTGGTGGTGGATCGCTTCAAGGTGAAGGAAGGACTGGAGCAGCGACTGGCCGAGAGCTTCGAGACCGCCCTTGAGCTGGCTGACGGTATTGCCCTGGTCGCGGACATGGACGGCAAGGCCGAGGACATCACCTTCTCCGCCCGCTATGCCTGTACCCAGTGCGGATATTCCCTGAGCGAGCTGGAACCGCGCATTTTCTCCTTCAACAACCCGGCCGGTGCCTGCCCGACCTGTGACGGTCTCGGCGTGCGCCAGTTCTTTGACCCGGAGAAGGTGGTCCATAACCCCGCCGCGACCCTGGCCGAAGGTGCGATCCGGGGCTGGGACCGGCGTGCTGTGTACTACTTCCAGATGCTCACCAGCGTGGCCGAGCACTTTGGCTTTGACCTGGATACGCCGTTCGAGAATTTGCCGGAAGATTTCCAGAACGTCGTCCTCCATGGCTCCGGCACGGAGGATATTCCGTTCCGCTATGTGAACTCCCGGGGCCACATCATGCAGAAGGAGCACCCCTTTGAGGGCGTGCTGCCGAACCTGGAACGCCGTTACCGGGAAACCGAGTCCCAGAGCATGCGGGAAGAGCTGGCCCGGCACCTGAGCACCCAGCCCTGCAAGGACTGTGGAGGCTCACGTCTGCGCCGCAGTGCCCGCCATGTTTTCATCGACGAGCACAACCTGCCGGACATCACCTACATGCCGGTTGGGGAGGCCTTCGACTATTTCCACGGGCTGGAACTGCCGGGCCGCAAGGGCGAGATTGCCGAGAAAATCCTCAAGGAGGTCCGCCAGCGCCTGCAGTTCCTGGTGAATGTGGGGCTGGAGTACCTGACCCTGGAGCGCAGCGCCGATACCCTGTCGGGTGGCGAAGCCCAGCGTATCCGCCTGGCCAGCCAGATCGGCGCCGGTCTGGTGGGCGTGATGTACATCCTGGACGAGCCCTCCATCGGCCTGCATCAGCGTGACAACGACCGGCTGCTGGCCACCCTCACCCACCTGAGGGATCTGGGCAATACCGTCATCGTGGTGGAGCACGACGAGGACGCCATCCGGGCTGCAGACCATGTGCTGGATATCGGCCCCGGGGCCGGCGTACATGGCGGCCATGTGGTCGCCCAGGGTACCCCGGCGGATATCATCGGCAACGAAAACTCCCTCACCGGGCAATATCTGAGCGGAGCGAAGGAAATTGCCGTGCCTGCCGTCCGCAACGAGGGCAGCGGCAAGACCCTGACCCTGACGGGCGCCACCGGTAATAACCTCAAATCCGTGGACCTGGAACTGCCCCTTGGGGTGATGACCTGCATCACCGGGGTGTCCGGCTCCGGCAAATCAACGCTGATCAACGGTACCCTGTACCCGGTAGCGGCCACAAAACTGAACAAGGCCACCAGCCTGACCCATGGCCCGTACAAGTCCATGAACGGACTGGAGCACCTGGACAAGGTGATCGACATAGACCAGAGCCCCATCGGCCGGACTCCAAGGTCCAACCCGGCCACCTACACCGGCATCTTTACCCCGATCCGGGAGCTGTTCGCCGGCACCCAGGAAGCCCGCAGCCGGGGTTACAAACCCGGGCGCTTCAGCTTCAACGTCAAGGGAGGCCGCTGCGAGGCCTGCCAGGGCGACGGCATGATCAAGGTCGAGATGCACTTCCTGCCGGATATCTACGTGCCCTGTGATGTGTGCAAGGGCAAGCGCTATAACCGGGAAACCCTGGAAGTGCGCTACAAGGGCAAGAATATCAACGAGGTCTTGCAGATGACGGTGGAAGAAGCCCGGGAGTTCTTCGACCCGGTGCCCTTCCTCGCCCGTAAGCTGCAAACCCTGATGGACGTGGGCCTGTCCTACATCCGCCTGGGCCAGAGTGCTATCACCCTGTCTGGCGGTGAGGCCCAGCGCGTCAAGCTGGCCCGGGAACTGTCAAAGCGGGATACCGGCAAGACCCTGTACATCCTGGATGAGCCCACCACAGGCCTGCACTTCTACGATATCCAGCAGTTGTTGACGGTGCTGCAACGCTTGCGGGACCACGGCAATACCATTGTGGTCATCGAGCACAACCTGGATGTGATCAAAACCGCCGACTGGATCATCGACCTGGGGCCGGAAGGCGGCTCCGGCGGGGGCGAGATTATTGCGGAGGGAACACCGGAAGAAGTCGCGAGGAACAAACGATCCCATACCGGCCGGTACCTTGAACCGTTACTCCGATAAACCACTGCCCTGCCAGGTTTTGGCTCAGCCCTGGCGGGGCCGGGGATCGGCCAGTCGCCGCCCCGCAGACGCTACTGGAAAGACCTGGGCCTACCCTTCTGCCACGCTCGTTGTGGCCAGTACCTGGGAACGAAGGTAATAATCCATCAGTCGATGATATTCCTCCGCCCATCCAGCATCGAATGGCCGGTTCTCTTCCGGCTGCGGCTGGTTGAACAGGGGATTATCTCCATGCCAGGGATAATAGAGCCCGGAGCGGTCGTTGCTGAACGCTCCATGCTCATTGATACTGCGCTTCAGGTTGAACCCCACGTTACTGACGCCGTCCGGGTCCAGCAGGTTTTCGCCGCCAAGGGTAATATAGTCACGGTCTGACAGGCTGAAATGATACAGCGTAGGGAAAATATCCCGGTGCGACCCGATGCGCATCGGGTCATACCTGTGTGACGTATTTTCAAGGACCGGGTCCGGCACGTGCAGGAAGAATGGCACCGCGTAGGTAAGACCATATTCCGTGGGTTCATCTGTACTCAGATTCCGCACACGGTGATCGCCGGTTACCGCAATAATCGTCTTGTCACCCAGGGTCGCTGACTGTTTGATACGCTCCATGAACTGGCCCAACGCATCAGAAGCGTACTGAAACGTCTCAAGGAGCACCCTCGCCTGCTCGCCTTCATACTCGGCCCTGGCGGCAAACCGGTCGCTGATCTTCGTCGGCCCGGGTTCGTAGTTTTCCGGCACCTTGTACGGCGAATGATTGGTGATGGTCATGATAAAGAGCAGGGTCGGTTTATCCGCCTCTTCCATTACCTTGTTGGCAAACTGGAACAGAAAGCCGTCAGGCACGCCCCAGGTACCTGAATAGTCAGCCGCCTCCGGAATCGCCTCGATAATGTCATTTTCATCATAGACACGGTCAAATCCCTGGACAGGCAGGTAGTTGGCCAGGTTGCGCCACATGCCATTTCCACCATACAGGAACGCCACTTCATACCCTGCCTGCTTGTAGGGCAGAACAGCGGAACCTGGCAACGGGGTATTCTGGACCGAGGAATGGCTGATGGTCGCCACGGGACTATGAAACAGTGTCATTACAATGCTGTCGATGGTCCCGGAAGTGCCTGCCAAAAAGCGCTGGAAAAGAAACCCATCTTCGAAATGGGGGCGAAGGCCCCCCAGCAGGTCGTTAACCGGCGGATTGTCTTCCACCATAATATTCATACCCATACCCTCCATCATGGCCACAACCACATGGGGCGGGTTCTGTTGGAGGTACTTATTTTCCGGCGTGTGGTAAACCGGGGTCTGCTGGCCGAGCACTTTTTCCATCTGGGCATTCAGTGCGGCTTCGGCAACCGGCTCAAAGCGCCGCTGCTTCTGGTAGTCAGAGGTTGCCCAGTCCAGTGCCATGAATACATTCGGGGTGATCATATTCAGCGGTTTGTACTGGGAAACGCTGGCGTGATAGCGCTTGAGGGGGTGGTTATCAAGGGTTCCACGCGCCGTCACAAAGGTGGACAGGAAAATAGCGACTACCGCCAGTGACGTAACGCTCCAGTGCCAATAGGCTTGAGGGTTTATTCGGCCCAACGGACTGTGGAGGAACCATCGGGAGGCCATGTACGCCAGCGCACCAACCAGGAAGGCTACGAGAAAACCACGTACCACCGGGTAGTCTTCCCAGATATTGACAAGCACGGCGGCAGAGTCGTCTTCCCATAGCCCGAAAACAAACAGGTCGATATAGGTGCCATAGGTCGTGTAGTAATAAAAATTGCATATACACCCGACCACATAGAGTGCTGCCACAACCGTATGGTAGCCGACCACAAATTTTAACCAGCGCTGGTAAGCACCATGAAACGCGGCGGCGACAAGACCGCTCAACAAAAGGGGTGAGTAAACTATCGCAGTGACCTTGGCATCAAAACGCCCGCCAACAAAGAAAGCCCTCCAGATGTCATCATCAACCCCCGTTTCTGGCAATACGGACTGTATATGCATAAAAAACAGGTAGCGTGAAACCAGCAGTATGCTGAAGGAAAACAGAAAGCACTTGAATAAAAGCAATGACAGCTGACGAAAGCGGGATTGATATTTCATCTGGGGAAATGGCAACACGTACTGAGGGTCAGGAAATCAAAACTGGCTCGACCGGAGACTTCCGCATGGTAACGGACGTCGAACACCGCGACGGCTGGCATGATAAACACGCACGCCTGAACCAATCTATAGGAAACGACTATTTTATCGCGGGGAAATGATGGCTGCCACAACAACATGACAAATTGATGTCATTTTGATGCTGTTTTTTGTGTCTGGGAGCGAAGTTTTGCAGGAATTTACATTTTCGGAAAAACACCTGCCCCTTCCATCAGCACTGACGGGAGGGGGCAGGTTAAAGGCAAGCCATGAACTGGTCGGAGCAGACCCGTTAGTGCATCAGCGCATAAAGCTTCCGCCGATAGGTGCGCACATCCGGATTGTTGTTCCCCAGCTTTTCAAACAGTTCCACCAGGGAGGTCTTGGCAATGCCGTCCTTGTAAGCAGGGTTGGTCTGCATCAGGCGAATCAGCAGATCCATGGCCTCGGCATTACGGTCATTCAGTGCGTATTGCATTGATAGCTGGTGCAGGGCATCCGGGTCGTTCGGGTCCTGCTCCAGTGCCATTTCCAGGTCCTTGATGGGGGGCAGTTCGCCGGCCTGACGGAGAATTTTCAGGCGCGCCGCCAGCTGCTTCGCCTTGGGTTGCAGTTTCTCTTCCGGGGGCAGGCTTTCCAGCACCTGTTCGGCCGTGTCCAGGTCGCCCTGTTCCGCCTTGATCTGGGCCAGGTCAATCAGCACTTTCAGGTCGTCGGGGTTTTGCTGGTTAAGCTGACTGAAGATTGCCAGTGCACCTTCGAGGTCCCCTTCTTCCCACAGGCGATGGGCCTGATCATAAGGGGCCTCCTGGTCTTCTGCCTTTTCCACGTGGGGCTCGAGTAATTTGCGCACTTCCCCTTCCGGCAGGGCGCTGTTGAAGCCATCAACTGCCTGGCCGTTCTTTACCAGGATCACGGTGGGCAGGCTGCGCACGCCAAGGCTGGCGGTGAGCTGTTGTTGCTCGTCCGCATTGACCTTCGCCAACAGGAAGCCACCGTTATATTCCTCCACCAGTTTTTCCAGGATCGGCATCAACTGTTTGCAGGGGGCGCACCAGTCCGCCCATACGTCCACCAGGATCGGGGTGGTGGCGGACACATCCATGACCTTTTCCTGAAAGTTGTCGATGGTGGCTTCAAAGATGAACGGCGAATTGCTCATGGGTCGGGTACCTGTCCTGATCCGGTTAGAAGGTTCGAAAATCTAAGACCTACATGGTGCCTGAGCCGGCAAATTCAAGACAATGCGCTAAAGCCTTGAATTCCAGATCGTCGCCGCTACATAGGACGGATAAGCGTACCCGGATGCCGGTTGGTATAGGTCCACCGGCCCTCTGCCATCGAGACTATGAGGACACCATGGCCGACGAAACTCGTAACGATGCACCGGAACAGGAAGACATCGCCGAATACATCGGCACTGAAGAGAACAGAGGCAAGGGCCTGATCCTGCCCGGGGAGGCCCGGCCACGGCGCATGTATGTCATTCCGGTGTCCAACCGGCCGTTCTTCCCGGCCCAGGTGCAGCCGGTCATGGTGAACCAGGACCCCTGGCAGGAGACCCTCAAGCGGGTGGGCGACACTGACCACCACATGCTGGGCATCTGTTACGTGGAAGATCCGGACCCGGAGCGCAATATCCCCGGCAGCGACGAACTGGAGACCATGGGCTGCGCGGTGCGGGTTCACCACGCCCAGGAAGACAGCGGCAAGGTCCAGTTCATCGCCCAGGGCCTGGCCCGCTTCCGCATTACCCAGTGGCTACGCCGCAAGCCCCCCTACCTGGTGGAGGTGGAGTACCCGGAAGAACCGGAGGAACCCGCGGACGAGTTAAAGGCCTATACCCTGGCCATTATCAGCGCCATCAAGGAACTGCTGCGCTCCAACCCGTTGTATGGCGAGGATGTAAAACAGTACCTGTCCCGCTTCGGGCCGGACGACAGCTCGCCCCTGGCCGACTTCGGTGCCTCCATGACCAGCGCGCCTGGCCGCGATCTGCAGGACGTGCTGGATACCGTTCCCCTGCTCCGTCGTATGGAAAAAGTGCTGGTACTGATGCGCAAGGAGCAGGAGGTAGCCCGCCTGCAGGCAGAGATCAATGAGGAGGTGAACGACAAGGTGCAGAAGCACCAGCGGGAGTTCTTCCTGCGGGAGCAGCTCAAGGTCATCCAGCGGGAGCTGGGCATGGCCAAGGACGACAAGACCGCCGATATCGAGCGCTTCCAGGCCCGTATGGACAAGCTGAAGCCCAACGAGGACGTGCAGGCGAAGTTCGAGGAAGAGCTGCAAAAGCTGCAGGTTCTGGAACAGGGATCACCGGAATACGGCGTCACCCGCAACTACCTGGACTGGATTACCCAGGTCCCCTGGGGCATCACCTCGGAGGACCACTTCGACCTGGGCCACGCCCGGGAAGTGCTGGACAAGGAGCACGACGGCCTCAACGATGTGAAGGATCGCATTGTGGAGTTCCTGGCGGAGGGCACCTTCAAGGGCGAGATCTCCGGCTCCATCCTGTTGCTGGTAGGCCCGCCCGGAGTGGGCAAGACCTCTATTGGCCGGTCCATCGCTGATGCCCTCGGCCGGGAATTCTACCGGTTCAGTCTCGGCGGCATGCGGGACGAGGCAGAGATCAAGGGCCACCGCCGCACCTATATTGGCGCCATGCCCGGCAAGTTCGTGCAGGCCCTGAAGGATGCCAAGGTGTCCAACCCGGTCATCATGCTCGATGAGATCGACAAAATCGGTTCCTCGTTCCAGGGCGACCCGGCCTCTGCCCTGCTGGAGACCCTGGACCCGGAGCAGAACCGGGAGTTCCTGGACCACTACCTGGATGTGCGGCTGGACCTGTCCAAGGTGCTGTTTATCTGCACGGCCAACCAGCTGGATACCATTCCCCGGCCACTGCTGGACCGGATGGATACGATTCGCCTTTCCGGCTACATCACCGAGGAGAAGCTGGCCATTGCCAAGCATCACCTGCTGCCCCGCTTGCTAAGGCGGGCCGGGCTGCTGAAGAAGCAACTCAATATTACTGATGCGGCCCTGCGCCAGGTAATCGAGGGCTATGCCCGTGAATCCGGGGTGCGGAACCTGGAGAAGCAGTTACACAAGATTATCCGCAAGGGGATCGTGAAGCTGCTCGAGAACCCGGACCAGCCAGTACGAGTGGGCGTTTCGGACCTTGAGGGGTACCTGGGTCAACCAGCTTTCCGCAAGGAGAAGGCGTTGAAGGGTGTTGGCGTGGTAACCGGGCTGGCGTGGACGGCCATGGGTGGCGCCACCCTGAGCATCGAGGCTTCGCGCATTCACAGTAATCAGCGTGGCTTCAAGCTTACCGGCCAACTCGGTGATGTGATGAAGGAGTCTGCCGACATTGCCTACAGCTATGTGTCGTCAAACCTGAAGCGACTGAAGGGCGACCCGGCATTTTTCGACAAGTCGTTTGTGCACCTGCACGTGCCGGAAGGGGCGACGCCGAAAGACGGGCCCAGTGCCGGTGTCACCATGGCCACGGCACTGCTTTCCATCGCCCGGAAGGAGGCACCGGCCCAGAATATTGCCATGACCGGGGAATTGACCCTGACCGGGCAGGTGTTGCCGGTGGGTGGTATCCGGGAGAAGGTGATTGCGGCACGCAGGCAGAAGATCACGACGTTGATCCTGCCGGATGCTAACCGTGGTGATTACGATGAGTTACCGGAATACCTGAAGAACGGGCTTACGGTGCACTTCGCGAAGCAGTACAGCGATGTTTTCCAGGTTGTATTCGGGAATAAGCCTAAAAAAGGGGCCAGTGTTCACTGAGGCGTGTCGTTGGGTTGCGCTGTGGGTGGAGTAAGTTGGCCTGAGACTGAGCGGCAAGACGTCCCGGGGGTGGGGAGGTCTTTCGCCGCCGCAATTCACGGCCCGTCCGTGGACCGGCCTTGCTACCGGGCCATCCCTGGCCCTGCTCTGAAAGACCTCCCCACCCCCGTGACGCCCCAGACTTTGGTCAGGTCCGGAACAGCAGATGTGTGGTCACACCTTTTCCAGGACCCCTGGGTGTGTTGGGCTCCGTTGAGCTGCCCCCTTTGGTTGCTCTACCAGATAATCGCGATATCGCCCCGCTGGATGTTTTCCAGGGCGCCGTATTGGGGAATGAGACCATTGGCGTATTCGGGGAAGACGCTGTCGAGGGTGACTTCGATGTCAGCATCCTTGAGTTCGGGGGTGGCGCCCAGGCTGTCGAAATGTGTGGAGCTGCGGTAGAGCGCCAGGGTGTCTCCCGGGCGCAGGCCTGAGGTGGCACCGGATTCCATGGTGACCCTGGTGCCATCAACGCGGGTAATGCGGGTCATGAAGGGCTGGCAGGACAGGGCGTTCTGTATGTCGTCCCGCATCTGATCCACCAGGCCACCAACGGCCTCTCCATAGCCGGTATTCAGGAAACCGATGGAACCGAAGCCGACGGACTCCCCGACCCCGGCATTCCACTGGCCACTTGTGTCATAGCGCTTCTGGTAGACCGGTGAGCCGCTGAACCCGTCGAAGATCATCAGGTCTGCTATGAATCTCCGGTCGCGGCTGCTTGGGCTGAGGCTTCTGCCAATTTTGTGCAACACGGAGCTGCCCCAGGCCTCCGGGGCTTCCACGCCGATATCACGAATCACCCCTGCCACCACAAACTGTGCACCCAGCTCCCGGGCCACCTGGGTGACGTTGGTGAGTCGGTTGTCGAACTGACGGGCTGTCGGGGCGTTGGTGACGTCCGGGTATAGCTGGGTAGTGGCGGCCTTGAGCACCTGGAGGTTGCCCTGCGCCTGCAGGCGGGCCTGTATCATTTGCGGCAAGACTTCGCCGGCATCGTCGAGGCGACCGTGGCGGGTCTGGTCCGGGTGCTGGACGGTAAAGCCGGTGACTGCCACCCTTTTCTTCAGGCTGGCGGCTTCGCCTACGTGGCAGTTACCGGCGTCTTCGGACACTTCCGCTTTCAGGGTTATACGCAGGGCGTTGCCAACCTGGCGTTCGTCAATGACACGCACATTACGGGCCCGGGCGCTGGACGCCACGGTAAGCCGTGAATTGGTGATCCTTCCCTCTTCTACGGTGTCCTCGCTGCGAATGCGGGCGTCATACTGCAGCGCAACATCTCGCAGGGCAGCCTTGTGGGCCTCTTCCCTGGCGGTGTCCATGTCGCCGCCACGAATGGTGGCGATACCGGTTCCCTCAAGGACAACCGCGCTGGCCGGCACCACGGGAGTGAGAAGTAGCAGGGTTGCCAGCAAGCTGCGCAGGGATGCGGTTAAGGTCATGGCGGTCAATCCAGGTAGTAGAGAGAGTCCGTGCCTTCCTGGCTGACCACGTCACCGAGGGCATCATTGCCCCGCGGCATGGGCACCGGGCACACCCGTGCCACGTTACGGTCACTCACCCTGGCAACGCATTCGCGGAAACGGCGCTCCAGTTTGAGCTCCATAACGGTTTCCACAACACCGTCGCTGTGCTCGTTGACCGAAACCAGCTTGGCCCCACGGAGGTAGGTGTCCACATAGGTACGGAACATGTCGTTGCGAGCCACAAAATCGCTGACCGTGGAGTTACCGTACACCACCGTGCCGTATACCCGCTCCGCCAGGTTGCGATAGGCATCGAGCTGAGAGGCCCGTCGAGCCATCAGGCGCTTGCGGGTATTTAGCCGGTCACTGGTTGCGTCTTCATAGGTGCCGAACCCGCTGACCCGGACCACAATTGGGTCAAAGCGGCTATCATCCTCGCTTCCTGAATGATAATAGCCGCCATGCATGCAGCCGCTCAGCACGATCAAGCCGACGACGGCCATTAACACTGATTTCATGAACAAGACTCCGGTTAAACTGCCAGATGCTTTCAGGGGGTTATGAAAGATCTGTTCCAACTTTTTCAGAATATTGATTTGATTATACTTTCCAGAAGGCTGCAGGCATTCAGCGACGACAGCGGCAAAGACTGGCCGCCCCCCTGGACTACACGCTTGCCCCGCAGTTTTGCCTGTTACCCGACACGGCTTCATAATCCCCGCACTGATGACCCAAGACAGCGAGGACCTGGTCCCATGAGAATCTATCTGGTTGGCGGTGCGGTCCGGGACGAATTGCTCGGCATACCGGTCAAGGACCGGGACTGGGTGGTGGTTGGTGCCACGCCCGACGAGATGCTTGCGAAGGGCTACAAGCAGGTGGGCGCTGACTTTCCGGTTTTCCTGCACCCGGAAACCCGGGAGGAGTATGCCCTGGCCCGCACCGAGCGCAAACAGGGCCATGGCTACCACGGTTTTACGGTGTACAGCGCACCGGACGTTACCCTGGAGCAGGACCTCAAGCGCCGGGACCTGACCATCAATGCCATGGCGCAGGCGGAAGATGGCTCCCTGGTGGATCCTTTTGGCGGCCGGAACGATCTGGAAAGCCGTAAACTTAGGCATGTTTCCGACGCCTTCTCCGAAGACCCTTTACGCATACTAAGAACCGCCCGTTTCGCGGCCAGATTTCATCACCTGGGTTTCCGGGTGGCCGATGAAACCATGACCCTGATGCAGCAGATGGTTACCGACGGGGAGGTAGGGCACCTGGTTCCGGAGCGGGTGTGGCAGGAGGTCCAGCGGGCGCTGCATGAGGTCACCCCTGTGACGTTCTTCGAGGTACTCAGGGAAACCGGGGCCCTCAGCATCCTCATGCCGGAACTGGCGGGAGACGAGGAGGCCTTCGGCAAGGCCATGGCGGCCCTGGCCGCTACTGCTGAAAAGGAGCTGGCCACAGAGTGCCGTTTTGCCGCCCTGCTCCACCCCCTCTCACCGGCTGAGGCATCGAAACGGGCCGCAGCGCTGAAGGCGCCCAATGATTGCCGGGACCTGGCGCGGCTGGTGGTTGAGTTAGCGCCTTTTTTCAGTGAGCACTCGTTGTCAGCTGAACGGGTACTGGAGCTGTTTAACCATGCGGATGCGTGGCGACGGCCTGAAAGGTTTGGCCTGCTGCTGCAAACCCTGACCTGTCTGCCAGATGGGCCGGGAACCGAGGTTAGCCAGACACTGGAACGAGCTTTGGACGATGCCCGTGCAGTGGATGCCCGGTCTTTGATGGCGAAGGGGTTCAAGGGTAAGGAGCTTGGTGAGGCTATTGGGCGGGAGCGGCTTCGGGTGATTGGCCAAAGTCTTGAGTAATGCTTTTCCAGCCTGCTGGGTGTTGGTGGGGCATGGGTTGCTGGTTACTTCCAAGCCTGTGAGTTTGGGGGCAGGAGGGCTTGGGTGGTTGGCTTTTCTCCACCGCAATTCACGGCCCATCCCTGGGCCGGCCTTGCTCCGCGCCATCCCTGGCGCTGTTACGAAAAGCCAACCACCCAATCCCTCTTACTGACCTTCGGGTATCCGCCACTCTATTCTCCGGTCACTCTCATGCCGCAATTCAAGGAGTTCCTCCAAACGCCGCTGGATAAATGTCGAGCTTCCCCTTTTTCAGAATCAGCTTCCCATTGGGACCAGTGGGTCAATTCGGATAGAATCACCCTTCTTGTTTGCGAATAGCAGCCAACTTCTGACGGTATCCGGCAGGGGGCCTTTCGGAGCAGGGCCATGGATGGCCCGGTGCAAGGTCGGTACAGGACGTACCGTGAATTGCAGCGGAGAAAGGCCCCCTGCCGGGTGCCGCGCCCCCAGGCCCCAGCAGTCTTGGGGGGAAAGAACCCAAAAACGGAGATACCCCCAAAATGCAAGACGTAGTCATAGCAGCCGCAAAACGCACCGCCATCGGCACCTTCGGTGGCTCACTTTCCAGCCTGAAAGCGGACCTGCTGGGTACCGCCGTTATCAAGGCCCTGCTGGAAGAGACCGGCGTAGCCGGCGACCAGATCAATGAAGTTATTCTTGGCCAGGTACTGACCGCTGGCTGTGGCCAGAACCCGGCTCGCCAGGCCGCCATCAATGCCGGCATTCCCGCCTCCGTTCCGGCCATGACCATCAACAAAGTCTGCGGGTCCGGCCTCAAGGCCGTTCACATGGCCGTTCAGGCCATCCAGTGCGGTGATGCGGACATGATCCTCGCTGGCGGGCAGGAAAGCATGAGCCAGTCGCCCCACGTGGTGCCCAACAGCCGTAACGGCCAGCGCATGGGTAACTGGACCATGATCGACACCATGATCAACGATGGCCTGTGGGATGCCTTTAACGATTACCACATGGGGGTTACGGCCGAGAACATTGTCGAGAAATACGGCATCAGCCGGGAAGAGCAGGACGAATTCGCCGCCGCTTCCCAGCAGAAAGCCGCTGCCGCGCGGGCCGAGGGGCTGTTTGATAGCCAGATTGTCCCGGTCTCCATCCCCCAGCGTAAGGGTGACCCGGTCGTCGTCGACCAGGATGAAGGCCCCCGGGACGGCACCACCGCTGAAGGACTGGGCAAGCTCAAACCCGCGTTCAAGAAGGACGGCACCGTAACTGCAGGTAACGCCTCATCCCTGAACGATGGCGCTGCAGCCGTGCTGGTTTGCAGTGCTGCCAAGGCGAAAGAACTGGGTTTGACTCCGCTGGCGACCATCAAGGGCTACGCCAATGCCGGTGTCGACCCCACGATCATGGGCACCGGTCCGATTCCCGCCAGCCAGCGTTGTCTCCAGCGTGCGGGCTGGACCGTGGATGACCTGGACCTCATCGAGGCCAACGAGGCCTTTGCCGCCCAGGCCATTTCCGTGAACCGTGACCTGGGCTGGGACACCGGCAAAGTAAACGTCAACGGGGGAGCCATTGCCCTGGGCCACCCCATCGGTGCGTCTGGCTGTCGTATCCTGGTTACCCTGCTGCACGAAATGCAGCGTCGTGATGTGAAGAAAGGCCTGGCCACCCTCTGCATTGGTGGTGGTATGGGCGTGGCCCTGGCCGTCGAGCGCTGATCACCGCAGTGCTCAACATCGTGCTCTACGAGCCGGAGATACCACCCAACACGGGCAATATCATCCGGCTCTGCGCCAATACTGGCTGCCGGCTGCACCTGATTGAACCCCTGGGGTTTACCCTGGAAGACAAGCAGATGCGCCGGGCCGGACTGGATTACAGTGAATACGCCAGCGTTGAAGTGCACCCCGGCTACCAGGCGTTTCTGGAGAGCGAGCGTCCTGGGCGGCTATTCGGGCTGACCACCAAGGGCAGCCAGCCCTATCACCAGGTCCGCTTCGAGGCAGGGGATTACCTGATGTTCGGCCCGGAGACCCGGGGCTTGCCGGAGGATGTGCGCGATGGCCTGCCAGCCGAGCGTAGGCTACGCATTCCAATGTTGCCTCACAGCCGCAGCCTGAACCTCTCCAACGCAGCCGCCGTGGTGCTCTACGAAGCCTGGCGCCAATTGGGTTTTGAAGGCGCAAGCTAACAGTAAACCAGGCACCCACAAAAAAACCGGCCGCAATGAGCCGGTTTTTTTGTGGCCTGAAGGCAGGTGTCTCAGTGGGTCTGCTGACCCTCGGCCGAGGCCTCACCCTGCTGCTTCTGCTCTTCCTGCTTGCGCTTCACCGCCTGGGCGAAGATAGCGTCGAAGTTCACCGGCGCCAGCATCAAGGCCGGGAAGCTGCCCTTGTTGACCACGTTGTCGATGGTCTCACGGGCATAGGGGAACAGCAGGTTCGGGCAATAGGCGCCCAGCATGGGCGGTACCTGCTGCTCGGGGAAACCGTTGAGCAGGAACACACCTGCTTGCTGGATTTCCACCAGGTAGGCCACCTTGTCTTCCACCTTGGCGGTGATGGTAATAGACAACACCACTTCGTACTGGGTGTCGCTCACCTTTTTATGGGAGGTGTTCAGGTCCATGTTCACGGACGGCTTCCACTGCTGCTGGAAAACGTCCGGCGCATTGGGAGACTCGAAGGACAGGTCCTTCACGTAAATGCGCTGCAATGCGAACTGGGGCTGGTTCTGGTTGGCGTTTTCGTTGCTGCCGCCGGCAGCCTGCTGATCGTTCTCAGCCATGATCTTTCCTTATTTGCTTGTGCGTTCGGTTATTATTTCTTTACCAGGGGAAGGTTGGACGCCTTCCAGTCGCCGATGCCGCCACTGAGCCGTACCACATTGTCGTAGCCTTCGGCGTTAAGCTGCTTTACTGCCATGGCGGCGTGCTGGCCCATCTTGTCCACCACGATCACGGTCTTGGCCTGGTGCTTCTTCAATTCCCCGGCACGGTCCTTGATGGCGTTCAGGGGGATATGGATGGAGCCGGTAATGCGCCCCTCATTGAATTCCTTGCGGTCGCGAATGTCCACCACCACGGCTTCATCGCGATTGATCAGGTTCACAGCTTGCTGCGCTGATACCTTCTTGCCACCACGACGGCTTTCTACAAAGAAGAGTGCCAGCAGCAGGGCCACAAAGATGGATACCAGAATGTAATGATTTACGACGAACTCAAACAACCGTTCCATGAACCTGTCCCGAAAGAATAATTTGGCCGGATTATACACACCCTCTGCCGGGGACAGAAGGCGGCTTCCATAGCCCGGAACACCGGATTCGGGTTAGAATTCACCCTCAAATTCCCCGGAGGCCCCGGAGCCGGTTCCCGAGCGTGCTCGGAGCCCGCGGCCGGCCCTCCACAACCACACCGGATTGAGTAATGACCAGCACTCGCAAGACGACGGCACTGATCATACTGGACGGCTGGGGCCACCGTGACCCCGCCGAGGACAACGCCATCAGCCTGGCCAACACCCCGTTCTGGGACAAGGTCTGGGCAGAACAGCCCAAAACCCTGATCAACACCTCAGGTATGTTCGTGGGCCTGCCACAGGGCCAGATGGGCAATTCGGAAGTCGGCCATATGAACCTGGGTGCCGGCCGGGTGGTTTACCAGAGCCTCACACGCATCGACAAGGATCTGGAAGACGGTACCTTCAACGAAAACCCGGCCCTGTGTGCTGCCATCGACAGGGCCGTTACCAACGATGGAGCCGTCCATCTGATGGGCCTGCTGTCTCCGGGTGGTGTTCATGCCCATGAGGACCACATCCTTGCCGCTGCCGAGCTCGCCGCCAGCAAGGGTGCAAAGCGGGTGTATATCCATGCCTTCCTCGACGGTCGCGATATGCCGCCCCGCAGCGCCCGCCCGTCCCTGGAGAAAGCCGCGACGAAGATGAAATCCCTGGGTGTTGGCCGGGTTGCCTCCATCGTCGGACGCTATTTCGCCATGGACCGGGACAATCGCTGGGACCGGGTAGAGGAAGCCTACAATCTGATGACTCTCGGTGAGGCTGAATTTATCGCCCCCGACCCGCTGACTGCTATTGATGAAGCCTATGAGCGGGGCGAAAACGATGAATTCGTCAAGGCCACCCGCATTCAGGGCGACAATGAACCGGACGCCACCATCAATGATGGTGACGCGGTGCTGTTCATGAACTTCCGCGCCGACCGGGCCCGGGAAATGACCCGCGCCTTCGTCGACCAGGATTTTGATGGCTTCGAACGCCGCAAACACCCTGCCCTCGCGGACTTCGTGATGCTCACCGAGTACGCGGCGGATATCAAAACCTCCTGCGCCTACCCGCCGGAGCAACTGAAAAACGGACTGGGTGAATATGCCTCCTCCCTGGGCAAGACCCAGTTGCGCATCGCCGAAACCGAGAAGTACGCCCATGTGACCTTTTTCTTCAATGGTGGCCTGGAAACGCCGTTCGAGGGAGAAGACCGGATCCTGGTGCCTTCCCCCAAGGTGGCCACCTATGACCTGCAGCCGGAAATGAGCGCACCGGAAGTCACCGACAGGCTGGTTGAAGCCATTAAAAGCGGCAAGTACGACCTGGTGATCTGCAACTATGCCAACGGTGACATGGTTGGCCACACCGGCAAGCTGGATGCTGCCATCAAGGCCGCTGAATGCGTCGACCAGTGCGTTGCGCGTGTCGCCGAGGCCCTCGGCGAAGCAGGCGGCGAAGCCCTGGTGACCGCCGACCACGGCAACTGTGAGCAGATGACCGACCCATCCTCCGGCCAGGTGCACACTGCCCATACGGTCGGCCCGGTGCCACTGGTGTACATCGGGCACCGCCGGGTGTCCCTGAAGGATGACGGCGCCCTGAGCGATGTCGCTCCTTCACTGCTGACATTGATGGGCCTGGAACAGCCCGAAGAGATGACCGGCCACAGCCTGGTCGAACTCGGCCAGGACTGATTGCCCATTGAGGCGGCTACTGATGGCAGCTAATGCCACCGCAAGACCTGTGAGAGGCGCCACCGGAATAGTCCGGCTGGCGCTTTTTGCGTTTTTGCTCACTGGCACTGCACAGGCCCAGGAGCAGGTAACCCCTGCCCAGGTGAAAGCGCTCAAGGAAGAGATCGAGGAGATCAATGAATGGCTCTCGGAAGCTGAGGAGGACCGCTCGGAGCTTGAGCAAACCCTGGCGCGCACCGAAAAGGAAATCAGCCGCCTTACCCGGGAACGCCGTGAGCTTCAGGACAGACGCCGCCGGCAGGCCCGGGAGCTGGAAGCACTGGAACAGCAGGAAAAAGACCTTGACCAGAACCTGCAGGAACAGCGCTCCGCCCTGAAACAGCAACTCAGGGGCGCCTGGATGGAAGGCCAGGCCCCGGCCATCAAGGTTCTGCTGAACGAGGCAAACCCCCAGGAAATCGCCCGCACCATGACCTACTACGAATACCTCAGCGGCGATAACCTGCAACGCCTGGAAACCTTCAACAACACCCTTGCCGAGCTTGAGACCACCCGTCAGCGCAAGCTGGAGGCCCAGGCAGAAGTCGTTCGCCTGGAGAAAGAAGCTGGGCAGCGCCACCAGGCCCTTCAGGCCCGCAAGGCCACACGGGAGAAAACCCTGGCCAGCCTGGAACAGGATATTGCAGCCCGACAGAATCAACGCAGCAGTCTGGAGGCCGACAGGGAGCGGCTGGAGAAACTGCTGAAAGAAGTGGAAGAAGCCATCGCCAACATCCCCTCTCCCACTGAGACGGAACCATTCAGTAAACGCCGGGGCGGCCTGGCCTGGCCCGCAGAAGGCCGGCTGGTGGCGGCATTCGGTGGCTCCATGGCCCAGGGCCATCTGCGCCGTAACGGTATCCTTGTGAACACGGAAGAAGAGGCGGAAATCAAGGCCGTACACTATGGTCGTGTGGTCTTCTCCAACTGGTTACGGGGCTTCGGTATGATGACCATCATCGATCATGGTGAAGGGTACATGACCCTGTACGGCCACAGCTCCAGCCTGCTGACCAGCCCCGGCGATTGGGTCCGGGCTGGCGAAACCATCGCCCTGGCTGGTCGTACTGGCGGCACCACTGATCCCGCCGTGTATTTTGAACTGCGTCACAACGGCAAACCCCAGAACCCCACAGGCTGGCTCAAACGCCGTTAAAACAATGACTAGTGTGCGACCAACCGGGCTGACAAACGTCTCCCGGGGCGCCATACTGACCGGCGAGATACTGAATCCTGAGTACTGTCGCAGTACCCAGCCTCTACTACAGGAATGCTGAATGAAACGGGTTATCCAAGGTCGTAAAACCACTCTTCTCGGCGGCTTGCTGGTACTTTCCTGCCTGTACGGCGCCTTTGCCACTGCCCAGGAATCCCGGCCGACAGAGGCATCGTCTCCCCATTCCGGCCAGTTCGAAGAAGAGGCTACCCTGCCCCTGGATGACCTCCGTAAATTTACCGAGGTCTTCAGCCGCATCAAGGAAGCCTACGTGGAAGAGGTTTCCGACAAGAAGCTGCTGGAGAGTGCCATCAAGGGCATGCTCTCCGGGCTTGACCCCCATTCCGCCTACCTGGAACCCACCGAATACGAAGCCCTGGAAGAAAGCACTACCGGCGAGTTCGGCGGCCTTGGCATTGAAGTGGGTATGGAAGACGGCTTTGTGAAAGTCATCGCCCCCATCGATGACACCCCCGCGCAAAGGGCTGGGGTGCAGGCCGGCGACCTGATCATCAAGCTGGGCGACGAGCCCGTAAAGGGCATGACCCTGCAGGACGCGGTCACCCGCATGCGCGGCAAGCCAGGTACCATCCTGACCCTGACCATCATGCGTGACGGTAAGAGTGCCCCCATCGAAATCGATGTTGAACGCGCGATCATCAAGGTCACCAGTATCAAGTCCCGCATGCTGGAGCCGGGTTACGGCTACGTACGCATTACCCAGTTCCAGGATGAAACCGGCGGCCAGTTCGTGGACGCCATCGAGGAACTGATCGCAGACCATGGAGGCGACCTGGACGGCCTGATCATCGACGTGCGCAACAATCCCGGAGGCATCCTCCAGGCGGCCGTGGAAACCTCCGACGCACTGCTGGATGAAGGTCTGATTGTCTATACCGAGGGCCGCATCCAGAGCTCCCGCCTGCGTTTCAACGCCAAGGCCGGCGATGTGGCCAATGGTGCACCCATCGTTGTACTGATCAACGGCGGTTCCGCATCCGCCTCTGAAATCCTGGCCGGCGCACTGCAGGATCACGAGCGAGCCGTTGTCATGGGCACCCGGTCCTTTGGCAAGGGCTCTGTACAGACGGTTATCCCCCTGGATGAAACCCATGCCATCAAAATGACCACCGCCCGGTATTTCACCCCGGACGGCCGCTCCATCCAGGCCAGGGGTATCGCGCCGGACATAGAGGTACGCCCGGCGACCCTGACCGAGATTGAAGGCGGACCCTTCTTCAGCGAAGCCAGCCTGAGCGGCCACCTGGAAAACGGCGAAGGCGACATTCGCCCGGAAGACCGGGAAAGCGACGGTAACCCCGAAATCGACCGGGACTACCAGCTGCGCTCAGCCCTGAACCTGCTCAAGGGACTGGGCATTCTAACCAGGCGGGGAGACCGGGCAGAGTGAGGCTACGCACTACCGTCAAGGCCCTGGCGTTACTGCTGGTTGCAACACCGGGGGCTGCTGAACCAACCGAAGAAGCGCCAGCGGTGGAGGGCTTACAGCCCACCATTGCCATCATCATTGATGACATGGGCGCCAATGCCTTTGAAGGCCGCCGGTTGATCAACATGGAGCAGCCCCTGACCCTGGCCTTCCTCCCCTACCGGCGCCACACCACCGAACTGGCCACGCTGGCGCACCGCAACCACAAGGAAGTCATGCTCCACGCCCCCATGGACAACACCCGCAGTATCGGCCTCGGGGCCGGCGGACTGACCGCGGACATGGACAAGCCCACACTGACAAATACCCTGCGCCGGGCACTCCACGCCATTCCCCATGTGCAGGGCGTCAACAACCACATGGGCAGCCTGCTGACGCAGTTGCCCCAACCCATGGCTTGGGTGATGGAGGAGCTGGACCACTACCCGCTCTACTTCGTCGACAGCCGCACAATCGCCACCACCGTAGCGGGCCAGGTCGCGGCCGACCGCAACATCCCCAGCCTCACCCGCGATGTCTTCCTCGACCACGAACAGACCGAGGAATTCGTCCACCAGCAGTTCCAGCAACTGATCCGCAAGGCCCGCCAAAACGGCACCGCCATAGCCATCGGCCATCCCCACACGGTTACCGTGGACTACCTTGAAAAAGCCCTGCCGGAACTGGACGAACAGGGTATCTCGGTCGCCACCGTCAGCGGCATCTGGGCTATTCGGAACGGTAACCGGAGGATGTTTGCGGAAGGAGAGAAGCGGGAAATCGTGACGACGGTGGCCCGGAGCCACAGAGACTGATCGGCTAATAGCTCAAGGGGTATTGGCCACGGGAAACACGGCCCTTCGACAGGCTCAGGGCGGACGGATAAAAAATTTCTGCCACGAAATCCACCAAAACCACGAAAAGAAAAGCTTAAAATTCTTGTGCCACGGACACTCACGGACTGACACGGACGCCCCTTGGCGGGGCCATGAACAAGGAAAAAGGTCTTTGTCCGTGAGAGTCAGCGAGTGTCCGTGGCAATAAACGTTTTAGAGGATTTCGCGGGTTTCGTGGCCAAAGGTTCTTTTCCTTGTTCCCGTCCGCCCTGAGCCTGTCGAAGGGCCGTGGCCAAAAAAAATCACTCTCGAACTTCGATCCCCTGCGCCTTCATAAACGCCTTGGCCTCGGGAATCGTATGCTGCCCGAAGTGGAAAATCGAAGCTGCCAGCACTGCATCGGCACCACCCTTGGTGACCCCATCCGCCAGGTGCTGAAGCTCTCCTACACCCCCTGAGGCAATCACCGGCACCACCACTGCATCACTCACCGCCCGGGTCAGTCCCAGATCAAAACCGATCTTCGTGCCATCCCTGTCCATACTGGTCAGCAGAAGTTCACCCGCACCCATGGCCACCATCTTGCGAGCCCACTCGACGGCATCAAGCCCTGTAGGCTTGCGCCCGCCATGGGTAAAGATTTCCCAACGAGGCTCCTCACCTTCGCCACTCACCTGCTTGGCATCAATGGCCACCACAATACATTGACTGCCGAACCGCTCGGCGGCTTCGCGGACAAACTCCGGGTTGAAAACCGCAGCGGTATTGATAGAAACCTTGTCCGCACCGGCATTGAGCAGCTTGCGAATATCGTCCACGGTACGCACGCCGCCACCGACCGTCAGCGGGATAAAGACCTCTGCGGCCATGCGTTCCACTGTTTCATAGGTGGTGTCGCGGCTTTCGTGGCTGGCCGTGATATCCAGGAAGGTAATTTCGTCGGCGCCCTGCTCGTTGTACTTGCGGGCCACTTCCACCGGATCGCCGGCATCGCGGATGTCCACGAAGTTGACGCCCTTGACCACGCGACCCTTGTCCACGTCCAGGCAGGGAATGATGCGCTTTGCCAGTCCCATATTGCCCTCCTCAGGCTTTGTTCAGGCTGTCGCAATAAGCCTGGGCTTCGGATACGTCCAGGGTACCCTCATATATGGCCCGGCCGGTAATGGCGCCGAGGATACCCTTGTCCGCCACGGTTGCCAGTCGCTTGAGGTCGTCCATGTTGGTCACACCGCCGGAGGCAATGACCGGTATGCCGCCTTCTTCCGCGAGCGCAGCTGTTGCTTCAACATTAACGCCCTGCATCATTCCGTCGCGGCTGATATCGGTGTAGACGATGGCTTCGACGCCATCGTTGGCGAATCGTTTGGCCAGGTCGGTGGCCATGACTTCGGAGACTTCTGCCCAGCCGTCGGTAGCAACCCGGCCGTCCTTGGCGTCAAGGCCGACGATGATGTGGCCGGGAAATTGTTTGCACATTTCTGTGACGAACTCCGGCTCTTTGACGGCCTTGGTGCCGATAATGACCCACTGCACGCCGGCCTTGAGGTAGGCTTCGATGGTTTCCGCGGATCGAATGCCGCCGCCGATCTGGATGGGCAAATTGGGATATTTGGTGGCGATGGCGCGAACGATTTCGCCGTTGACGGGTTCGCCGGCGAAGGCGCCATTGAGATCCACAAGGTGGAGGCGACGGGCACCGGAGTCGACCCAGCGGTCGGCCATGGCGACGGGGTCGTCACCGTATTCGGTGGAGTCGTCCATTTTGCCCTGGCGCAGGCGTACGCATTTGCCGTCTTTGAGGTCGATAGCGGGGATGATGAGCATCGCTTTTTGTTCCTTTAACTCTGACTCTGGGGCTAGGGAGTTCGCCGTCCGCGCTCCGGCAGGTGGTAGCCCTTTCCGGGACACGCCGTGAATACGTCCGTGTAGGCTCTTCAAAAACATCCCTGTTTTTGAAGGTCCCGGAAAGGGCTACCACCCACCGGATCGCCGCTTGGGTGCGGGCCTCCCAGCAGCGTTCAGTTTTTTCCTGACCAGCCAGTAAAGTTTTTAAGAAGCTGCAGACCCGCCCGGGCGCTTTTTTCCGGGTGGAACTGGACAGCAAAGATATTATCTCTGGCGACCGCCGCAGCAAGGTCGACACCGTAGTGGGTGCGGCCGGCAATGGCGTCGTTGCCGGCGGACTCCACGTAGTAGCTGTGCACAAAGTAAAAACGGTCACCGTCCTCGATGTCGTGCCACAGGGGGTGGTCGACGGTCTGCCAGACCTGGTTCCAGCCCATGTGGGGGACTTTCAGTCGTTCACCGTTTTCGACCAGGTTTTCGCCGAAGAAGCGTACCTGGGAGTCGAACAGGTTGATGCAGTCCACGCCGCCGTTTTCTTCGCTGCGGGACATCAGGGCCTGCATGCCCACGCAGATGCCCAGGAACGGGCGATCGACGGAGACTTCGCGAACCAGCTCGTCCACGCCCAGGCGTTGCATTTCGGCCATGCAGTCGCGGATGGCGCCGACGCCCGGGAGGATGACCCGGTCGGCTTCGCGAATCTGGTCAGCGTTGTCGGTGACTAACACGCGGGCGTCGGGGGCGACGTGCTCCACGGCCTTGCGGGCGGAATGGAGGTTTCCCATGCCGTAGTCGATGATGGCGACGGTATTCATCGGTGGAACAATCCTGCAATCAGCAGGGACCGCTCAGAGCGACCCCTTGGTAGACGGTGTGATGCCTGCCATGCGCTCGTCCATTTCAATGGCCATACGCAGGGCGCGTCCGAAGGCCTTGAACACGGTTTCGATCTGGTGGTGGGTGTTCTTGCCCTTCAGGTTGTCGATGTGCAGGGTCACCATGGAGTGGTTGACGAAGCCGTGGAAGAATTCCTCGAACAGGTCCACGTCAAACCCGCCCACTGACGCACGGGTATAAGGCACATCCATCGCCAGGCCAGGGCGGCCAGACAGATCGATGACGACCCGTGACAGGGCTTCGTCCAGGGGTACGTAGGCGTGACCGTAACGGCGAATGCCTTTCTTGTCCCCCACGGCCTGTTTGAAGGCCTGCCCAAGGGTGATACCAATGTCTTCGACGGTGTGGTGGTCGTCGATATGCAGGTCACCAGTAGACTTGATGGTCAGGTCCACCAGGCCGTGGCGGGCGATCTGGTCCATCATGTGTTCGAGGAAGGGCACGCCAGTATCGAAACTGGATTTGCCAGTACCGTCCAGGTCGATCTCGACGGTGATCTGGGTTTCAAGGGTATTTCGTTCTACCCGAGCCTTGCGAGCGGCCATGAAAACTCCGGAAATTGACAAGCAAGCGTTGAATCAAGGGCGTAATTATACCCGTTCGCCCGGACAGAGTCCCGTTTAAAGGACTATGGCGACGATAGCCAAAGGCGCTTCAGAATGCCTTCTTCAGATTGTTCATGTAGGTATCCACCAGACCGTTGAATTCGTGTTTCACCACGGGGCTGATGGCCATCTTGAGCAGGCCTGGCAGTGGCAGGGTCAGCTTGGCAGAGGTCTGGAAGCGGGCACGGGTGGTCTGGGCATCAACGGCACTCAGGGTCCAGCTGCCAGCGACGATGCCGTTGCCCTCGCCTTTTACCGGCACCCAACTGACTTTCCCGGCACCCCTGTCCGCATGGTACTGGCAGGCGTAGGCCGTCTGGATGGAGTACTTGTCGACACCGATCTTTTCCATTTCCCAGCGATAGGTGTTGTCGCCCAGATCCACCAGGCGGTCCACCTTGGGAAAGTGACTGACCGACCGGGGCACGTCTGACAGCAGCGCAAACGCGTCGTCAAAAGAAGCGGCCAGCTCGATCTCGCGGTTCAGTTCAATGGAAACGGTAAAAGCCACGCCTGTGTCCTCCAGTATTGTTCGGCCGGTTTTTATCAGGTGCCGGTAGGCTTCCTATTGTGGCGAAACCCTGCCATTTTGTCATACTTGGAGCACTTTTAATTTGTAATCTGTGCGTTAGGCTTGAAACAGTAGCCCACTTACAGATTCCAGTGCGCTTACCGGATAAGACCAGAAAGGACCCCTTGCCATGAAAGCTGTCCGCTACATCATCTTTGCCATTGTTGGCCTGATTCTGTTGGCGATTGCGGCGGTTGCCGTCGCGGTGTTTGTCATCGACCCGAACGCCTACAAGCCCCAGATTGAGCGAGTGGTGGAGCAGAAGACGAACCTGGACCTGGATCTTTCCGGCGATATTGGCTGGTCACTGTTCCCCCTGGGCCTTGAGCTGAATGACGTTGAAGCCACGCTGGATGGTGAGCGTTTCGTGGCACTGCGCCAACTGGTCGCACAGGTGGATTTCTGGTCGCTGATTGCCATGTCGCCGCAGGTTCACACCTTCGTACTGGACGGCCTCGACGCCCGCCTGACCGTAGCGGAAGATGGTACCGGGAACTGGACTCGCATACTGCCGGAAGGCGAAACGCCCAGCGCCGACGAGGCCGCGGCGGAAGCCGCTCAGGAGGAGGCTGCAGCAAACGGCGGCGATTCCGGTGATGTCCTGGCTTTCGCAGTGGAGGAAATCCGCGTCACCGATGCCAGCGTTCAGTATGAAGACATGGCCACCGGGCAGTCCGTGGTACTGCAGGATTTCAGCCTGCTGGCCAGCCAGATCGCCCTGGGCTCCGAGTTTCCGCTGGAAGTAGGCTTTCTGGTCAATACCGGCCAGCCGGAAATGAGCGTCAATGGCGACATCTCCGCCCGCCTGACCGCAAATGAAGCGCTGACAGAGTTTGCGGTAAACGGTCTGGATGCCAAGTTCGGATTGTCCGGTGAGGCCTTTGGCGACCGCACGTTGCAGGCCCGGATTACCGGCGGCGCGGCCGCCAACCTGGAAAACGAAACTGCCAGTCTCGACGATTTCCGCGCCACCCTTGCCAACCTGGAGCTGACTACCAACCTGGACGTGGAGGGCTTTAGCGCCCAGCCCAAGGTGACCGGTGACCTGGCCGTGGCTGAGTTCTCCCTGCGGGAACTGATGCAGACCCTCGGCATGGATGAGGTCGAAACCACGGATCCGGAGGTACTCAACCGCCTCTCCCTGAGCACCAAGCTCACTGGCCCGGCGGGTGTGGCAGAATTGTCCGACCTGACCATGTTACTGGACGACACCACCTTTAATGGCGGTGCCCGCTACAACATCGAGTCCGGCGCCGTTGCCTTCCAACTGAAAGGCGATGCCCTGAACGCAGACCGTTACCTGCCTCCGCCGGCAGAGGAAACCGGCGCAACCCAACCATCTACCAGCGGAGCACCGGCAAGTGCAGGGGCTGAAAGCGATCTGCTCCCCCTGGAAACACTCCGCGGGCTTGACCTGGACATCGACCTGGGCCTGGGTGAGCTGATCATCAGCAACCTGACCATCACCGATATCAATACGTCGATCGACGCCTCCAACGGGCAGGTAAGCCTGAGTGACTTCAGCGGCAAGCTGTACGATGGCGGTTTCCAGTCCAACGTCAATATCGATGCCCGCAGTGACGACCCGTCGTGGCGACTCAGGGCCCAGGTATCCGGTGTGGAAACCCAGCCACTGCTGCAGGACCTGGCCGAAATGGACATGCTGGCAGGGGCTGCCAATATCAACATTGACGCCAGCACCCAGGGCAACCGGATCTCAGTGCTACGCCAGAACGCCGACGGTACCGTCAACTTCAACCTGGCTGAAGGCCAGTTCACCCGGATGAACCTGACCCGCATGGCCTGCCAGGGCATCGCGCTGGTGAACCAGGAACAACTGACCACCACCGACTGGGGGCAGACAACGCCCTTCAATGACATGAAGGGCACCCTGCAGATCAACGGCAACACACTGGACAACACCGACCTCGTCGCCGCCCTCGCCGGCATGCGCCTGGAAGGTAATGGCACCGTGGACATGGCCGCCTCCGAAATCGACTACGAGGCGGGCCTTCGCATCGTCGGCGAGATCCACCGTGACGAAGCCTGCCGGGTCACCGAGTACGTCGAAAACGTTGTTATCCCTGTGGAGTGCCGAGGCAACTTCACCGAAGACCCGGCGGGCATGTGCTCCTTCGACGGCTCCCGCTTCCGCGATACCCTCAAGGACATTGCCGCCAATGCTGCCCGGGCAAAGGTCCAGGAAGAAACCGAGCGCGCCCGCGAGAAGGCAGAGGAAAAGGTACGCGAAAAGATCGACGAACGCCTGCAGGGAGAAGACGGCGAAAAAGTGAAGGATGCTATCCGGGGCCTGTTTAACCGATGACCGACCGGTTCGCCGAACGCCTTCTCGAGTGGTATGACAAACACGGCAGGCACGACCTGCCGTGGCACCAGGACCGGTCACCCTACCGGGTCTGGGTGTCGGAGATCATGCTCCAGCAAACCCAGGTGACCACGGTAATACCCTACTTCCAGGCCTTCATGGAGCGTTTCCCCACTGTTCAGAACCTGGCGGAGGCGCCAGCAGATGACGTTCTCAGCCATTGGTCAGGACTGGGCTACTACGCCCGCGCCAGGAACCTGCAAAAGGCCGCTGTCCAGGTCATGGAAGATCATGGCGGGGAGTTTCCTGACAACCAGGACAAGCTGGAAGCACTTCCCGGAATTGGCCGGTCAACCGCGGCTGCAATCATCGCCCAGGCATGGGATCGCCGGGCCGCCATCCTCGATGGCAACGTAAAACGGGTACTGGCCCGCTACCACGCCGTGCCCGGATGGCCAGGGCAGACCACAACGCTCAATGCCCTGTGGGCCCATGCCGAGCGGCACACGCCACACACCCGGGCACGGGACTACACCCAGGCCATCATGGACCTGGGTGCCATGGTCTGCACCCGCAGCCGCCCGGCCTGTGGTGAGTGCCCGCTGCAAGGCGGCTGCGAGGCAAGGGCCCGCAACGAGGTTACCCTCTACCCAGGAAGTAAGCCCAAAAAGGCAAAGCCCGAGAAGGCCACCTGGATGCTGATCCTGGAAGACGTCGAGGGCCGGATCCTGTTAGAGCAGCGCCCGCCCAGCGGTATCTGGGGCGGCCTCTGGAGCCTGCCAGAACTTGACCCGGCCTACGGCGCCGAAGAACTGGAAGAAGCCTGCGAGCAGCGATTCGGCCTCACCTGCAGCCAGCCGGACCTGATCACCGGGTTCCGCCATACCTTCAGTCACTACCACCTGCATATCCAGCCCGCGAGGCTCCAGGTTGCACACAGCCAGGTCATCAGGGAGCCCGGCACCCACCGCTGGCTGCACCGCGACGAAGCCCTTGCACTTGGCCTGCCCGCCCCGGTGAGATCCCTGCTGACCAACCCGGAACAGGCCACCCTGCTCTGATCTGTTATCATCCCGCAAAACCGAAACATTCAAGGTAAAGAGGAGCGCCCATGAGCCGCACCGTATTCTGCCGCAAATACCAGAAAGAGATGGAAGGCCTGAACTTTCCCCCCATGCCCGGCGCCAGGGGACAGGAAATCTACGAGAACGTCTCCAAACAGGCCTGGGAAGAATGGCAGGCCCAGCAAACCATGCTGATCAACGAAAAGCACCTGAGCCTGATGGACCCGAACACCCGCAAATACCTCCAGGCGCAGATGGAGCGCTTCTTCAACAACGAGCCTTTCGACAAGGCCGAAGGCTATGTTCCGCCGGAGCAATAACCCTGACTGATCAAGGTTTGCCCAGCCCCGCCGAACACCGGGAAATTTTTCTCAGGCAGCCTTGACTCAGTGATTCTAAACCGGTTTAATAGCGCCCCGTTGCACAGCAGTACTGCAACTTGCCCGGATAGCTCAGTTGGTAGAGCAGGGGATTGAAAATCCCCGTGTCGGTGGTTCGATTCCGCCTCCGGGCACCATTAGAATTCAGACGAAGCCCGCCTTGTGCGGGCTTTGTTGTTTCTGGCTCCTGCGTTGGTAATGCTCGCTTAGCGCCCGGTTTACCTGGGCTGCAGCGATGGCCGCCCCTCCTCCCGAACGACGCATCCGCACCTTCCTCCATCCGCCAGCAATTGGTCGCCCCGGTCCATCCCCGGTCCGGCCGAGTTGCGCGTTTGGTGCGCACAGCCCTCCAATGAACACCAAAACTCTCCATCACTCCTGAGCCCCAACACCTCCCGGTTCCGGTCCGTCCCGGTCCCCTTCTGGTCCCGGCCCCGACCGGCACCCAAGCCTCTTGATCGAGCACGAACCCGTTCACGCGACTATTAGTTGGTGCGGTTGTATAATATTCAGGCAACTGGGATCGTACTGGACGCTGATGGCGATAACTCGCTTATTCTGAGAAACTATACGGAGCACTGAGGGGGGCGAACAGGCCTTCATATTAAAACCCTTACTGACCCGAACCATTTCAAGCTAGCGGCGACACATTTTCTCATAAAATAATCGTCACTATTATCAGCCATTCATGATAAAAAAGGAGCTTTTCTTGCCGCATAAAATAATAATTATCGGAGTAGCCGTTACTGCGGGCTTACTTGGCATCGCTATAGGCTTTTTTGGCCAAGATTTAGTTAATCTGCAATCGCATTCAGAATGTATTGACGAGGTAGAATCTCAAATTGCTTTAAAAGATCTGGCAGACTGGAATTCGTTTGTAGCATCTACCAAGGCCCAAAAAGCCTGTGACAAGCGTCACGAGAAAGCACTTGATTTTGGCGATGAGTCTGATTTACGAACAGCGATGCGGGTATCTACATCTCTCCGATTCGGCGAGAACGGGGTTCACCAACTCATCATTGACAACAACACAACAAATTTCATAATAACCAACCTTGAAATTGAAATGAAATTTACCGACGCCTCTTATCAGGGCAAAGTCTCTGCAGAAACCGGGTATATCCGAATTCAACCAAAAACTACAGACAACAAAGTTGAGGTAAAAACCAATCTTTTCGATACAAACGATATCGAAAACAATGATTTCAGTTATAGAGTAGTAAAGGTATGGGGTGTCGAGTCGTCTGGCTGAAGATCTGGAGGGATGGATAACCAAAAACCTATATAACACCCTCTCAGTGAGTAACCGGACTTTTTCGCACAAGGACCTTCTCCGTGAATTGGCGACGCTCTATAGCGTCCCGACCCAAGCCTGATCATACTATCCTAGAGTGGGTTTGACCCCCTCCTCCAAGTAAACCATTTATTTCTCTTTACATCTCAATGATTCCGTTAGATTTCCAGAGCAATTCGTGTAGGCTTCTCATATCAGTTCTCTGCCCCAACCATCTGAGCCCACTGCTTGAGCAAAAGTGCACGCTGTTTTATTATTGCAGGAATAACACTTGCGCTGTCGCTGGCTCTCATTGCGCTATAGATGGTACCTTCAGCTTTGTCGTATTTCATGTCTAGCAGGGCACTGTTAAACTCAATAGACCTGTCCCTATTTTTAAGCCACACTCGCTGGGACTCCCTTAGGATCTCCTGTTGGTTTTCTGAAAGCTGACTCATTAAAATCTTATAGTACTTATTAAGCTCTCGATCCCAAAGCTCGTAACCTACAAAGCATGGAATAGCTTTAGTATTGCCATATGTTTTATCTATGCACTCTTTTTCGTAGTCATCTATGTATTTATCGAATGATCTTACGCTTTCGAATTCAGACAAATATGGGAAATCATCGACTTTTCTGTATAGCGATTCCTGGCCCTGAACTTCAGCATCTGAAGAGGGCTCTGCCCTTAACGGGAGGGCAATCAAGGGGAGTATAAAAACTGCCAATAAGATAAGCACTACTCGGGTTACCACAATCTATATCTCCACTAATTTGGTTTTAATTTAAATCAGATCAGAGAACTGAACACAATGAATACCCTAACACCCGTTCGGGGGAGTGAAATCCAAAATGGAAAGTAATTATGCACGGGTGAATATCCATTAATGTAGTAAGAAATGCGATCTTCTGCAAAAACTGGAGCAATAGATTCACAGCCTAATGTAAACGGTACAGACTTCTTTGAAAAATGGTAACCGGCAGCGCTTTTCCCTTGCTCCGGGTTCCGTCCCGGCCCCTTTCTGGTCCCTCCCAGGCGCTATACACCTCCCTGCCCCGCGCCGCGCCGAATCTAACCCCACAATCAAGCACATATCATCTCTCCGGATGCACGATCTGGAGAATAAAATGGACAAGCATTTCAAGTTCACCGACGCCCGGATTCGGGCACTACCTGCTAACCCGGCATCAGCCTCGTCAACCGACCTGGAAGTTTCCGATTCGGAAATCACGGGCCTCAAGTGTCTCTCTGGCAAGTCCGGACGAAAGCGGTTCCTGCTGCGGTATGTCTACCGGGGTCGGAAGCGGAGTATCGCCCTGGGCAAGTTTCCGGATATTGATGTGGCTGCTGCCCGGAAGGCTGCCCAACAATACAGGGCCCTGCTGGCGGAAGGCCGGGACCCGAAAGAGGAGCACGATGCGCTTCGGCTGAGGCCGACGGTGTCCGAATTCTTCTGGCACACCTTCCTTCCCATGCAGAAGAAGCACAAACGAACCTGGAATCGCGACGCACAGCGATTCCGGGACCATATCGAACCAGCTCTTGGAGACATCGTCTATGACGAGCTGCGGGCCAGCCACGTCCAGCAGCTCCAGCTCTTCCTTAATGCCCCGACGAAGGACCGGGAAGCGTTATCAGAAGCCACCTGCAACCGGGTCCTCGCCATCCTGAAAACGATGGGGCAGTCCGCAGTGCGTCTCGATGTCGTGTCTGCAAACGAGGCCATGAAGATTCGGCTCCTTCGAGAGGACAACGCCCGAACTCGGTTCCTGGACGCCCAGGAGCTGAAACGGTTGATTCAGGTTGCCCTGGCTTTTGAGGACCGCTTCATTGGTGGCTTCGTCGCCATGCTGGCGATCACCGGTTGTCGTAACAGCGAGATTCGAACGGCTCTTTGGAGCAATCTTAATCTGGCTGACCGCTCGCTGTTCATCCCCATGACCAAGAGCGGCAAAAGCCGAGTGGTCTATCTGTCCGATATGGCACTGGAGATCCTTAAAGGGTTGCCAAGAGTACCTGGGAATCCTCACATCTTCCCCGGTCGCAAACCCGGAAAGCCGCTAACGAATTGCCGAAAGTCCTTCAGGCAGATGTTGCTGCGTGCCGGCATCGAGGACGTAGACGACATCGTCCTGCACACGCTCCGCCACTCAGTCGCCAGCAACCTGGTGTCGGCTGGCTGCTCAATCTATGACGTGAAGGCCCAACTGGCTCACTCGTCTCTTCAATCCACCCAGCGTTACGCCAAGCTCACCGTTGATCGTCAGCGAGACACCAGCGAGAGAATGGCCCAACTCGTCCAATAACCCCTCGAACCTTTACCCCCCTCTCTATTAAGGAGTGAACCCATGCGAATGATTCAAGCATGGCCCGGATCTGTCGACCTGGGCCTGCCCGACGCCCTGCGCATCCAGTTATTGAAGGCGCTAATATCGCCTTTTCCGACCGAGGATGAAGCCAGGCGGTTCTGGGATGACTACGGCGGCAGCCTGATCATTCTCGATCCCACCGACGATCCGACCAGCGAGGCAGGCGCGCTTGGCCCTCTCAGCCAATCTGTCGAGATGGCCTTGCTATACCCGGATTTCACAGAGTCCCTGGGCACCACCCACATCATCACCGTCGCGATCGTCAATGACGCTGGGGCCGGCCTCTATGTGCTCTGCCCGGTAAATCACCCATTACTACCTGAAGAGATATCCGATGCCTGAACTCAACCACGCCGAACTCTGGCGCAAGCTGAAGCAGGTCCGCTGTATCGAAGGCCTGCTTAGAAGGGGCCTTCTGCTCTATGCGCTCATCATCGACGGAGATGTGCCAGTGGCGGCCAAAGCGCTCGCGGTAGCCGCCCTCGCTTACCTGGTCAATCCGTTCGACGCCATTCCCGACCTCACGCCCTTGGCGGGATATGCCGATGACCTGGTGGTGGTTATTGCGGCCATCACCAAGTTGGGCTCGTCCCTGAAACCACATCATCGCAGTCACGCCCAGCAGATGCTGGATAACCTCTAGGAGAAAACCATGTCCCCGAAACCGACCAAGTCGTTGAAGAAAGGCTCTGATGCTCCCCCTGAGTCCTCCGCCTCCAAGCCAACACCCGAGTTATCCGCACAGAAGTCTTCATCGCCGGAAAACCCCCAAGACGACGGGTTTTCTATGGTCCTGGGGCGGGGTGTGGCCGCCAAGCTCAACCCGAAAGCCGAAGGCAATATCTACTTCCAGCTGGCTCGCCAGAAAGAGGACGGCGCCCTCTACCTGCGGATCACCGGGAACGACGGCGGTGGCCTGCATACCAAGGAATGGATTAACCTCGAATCGGTTATCGAAACCTTGCGGGCATTGCCGGACGGGCCGTTTGGCTCGAAGGCCTTGAAGCCCTGCATCCTGGGCAAGTCGTCAAATAACGCCAGCTTTTTGGCGGCGATTCTTCGGTCACCTGAACTCGCCTTGATCCAGCCGGAAGGTGATAAGGCTTTCCTCCATGCCCTGACGGCGGACTTCGACGACAAAGCCGAGAAGGTGCTCAACAGAACGTGGGGCTGAGCCCTGCCAGCCCCAGGCATGCATACCCGAAAAGCCTGAACTCCCTCCTCCCCTCTTTTTACTAAAGGTACACATTATGAAACTGCCGATTTGTACGGACGGGTTACCTGTGCCCGTCTCCCAGGAACTGATCAACGTCTTGTACCAGGAGGCTGAGAAGCACCATCTAACCGACAGGGATCTGGTGAACATCGAAGCCTTGACGTTCAACTTCCGGGATCCTGGCTACTCACCCGAACACGGCGGGTATCACCCGGTGGAAATCCGACTCTCCCGAGTAACAGCCGGGTTCACCATCGACTACCTCACTGACTTCGCCTATGTGGGCGTGGGTTGGATGTCGGAACTGGCGAAGGAGCTGGACTTCGATATCCAGCAGGGCGTCTTCGAGGGCTCCGACAGGGTCCCCATCCCGATTGCCGACGCCGTGCCGGTGTATGAGATGTTTGAGGTCAACTTCCTCAGCTACCATCGGATGGGCGTCTTTGAAGTTGAGATCCACCCGGAACGGCGTTGACCGGGTCCCGGGTCGTGAAATGGACCGGAGCTGCCTGCTGGCAGCTCCGGCTATCCTGACTTTTTTGGTGGCAGCGCATGCAGCTCAGGGCCTGATGGCGCTGCTGGACGATAGAACTGGTGGGAGCGCGAGGTACTTTAAATCCCTGGCACTTTGATTCTTCCTTTTCCATTACATAGCCGCGCAGTTGTTTACCCTACTCAGCAGTCTTCCTTTTGCCATTCAGCCGGTGACGCCCCCGCTAGTGCGGGCTACGTATTCTTACGCTACACTTATCCATATTCGGGATAAGGGATCGTAGTGATCATCCGACAACTCGGTTATGGTGTCGCTCCTTCCGCCTCCTGTGGCGACCGGCGTCGTTGAACCCCGACATCGCCGTTTCTCGGACCAATAGTGTTATGGATTTTTTAACTAGTACAAGGCGTTAATAATGGGGTTCTTCCAATCCGGTCAGATAATTTGCTAAGGGCTATTTGGTTAGTCTAATTTTTTCAAGAACCCAAGGCGTTAGTGGAAAGCGCTATAAGGCCTGAACCATATTGTTACAGTGTTTTAGGAGCAAGGATGCGTAGGATTACCCAGTTGTTGTTAGTTTGCACGGTGTTATCGTTTCCAATCGGTACCCATGCGGACATGCGGCGCGGCATTGAGAATTACCAAGCGATCATGGCGGGTGAAAAGCGAATAAAGCAGCTTACCCAAGAAGAGGCCCAAGAAGTACTCTGGGTACTTGAAGCTATTAAAAAGCGAGGTAGTGCCGGTGGATGTTCCGGCGGTATCGCTAGTGTTCCGTCCGGGTATTTCCTAAGCGCATATATGCTATAATTCGAGCTATTATTCACGAGTTTGGAGACTCTGTTTTGGCCCGGAAACCAGCTCCCTTTAATCTTACGGTAAACGATCAACTGGAGTTGGAAAGCTGGTTGCGAACAAGCACGCTGAGTCAGAATCTCGTTCTGCGAGCGCGAATCGTTTTGGCCCTGAATGCCGGTGAATCACCCAAAGTCGTTGCTGAGCGACTGGGAACCACGACGGCCACGGTATTCAAGTGGCGTAATCGTTACACCGAACAGGGCCTGAGCGGTCTTCAGGATGCACCAAGACCCGGGCAACCCAGAAAGCT